>JBEKRR010000063.1:0-13980 GCA_049518555.1 Acidobacteriaceae bacterium | reverse complement strand
GCCGTTGTTTGTTTTTCGCTGTCATCCTGAGCGCAGCGAAGGATCCCCGCATTTGCCTTTGCTTCTGAGATAGGCCCAGGCTTTAGCCTGGGCAATCCAATCCCCCCCGCCGAGGAAACGGGCTTCAGCCCCCGGGATATGCCGTTGCCTGCTTTACGCGTCATCCTGAGCGGAGTGACTCACGGTCTCATCGTGAGTCGCGCAGTCGAAGGACCTGCGGTTGCCTGTTTTGCGCTTGTCATCCTGAGCGGAGCCTCTCGCAGTTTCATCGCGAGAGGCGCAGTCGAAGGACCTGCGGTTACTTTCCTGCCCACCCCAACGTTGTCATCCTGAGCGCGTCTTTCGAGCGCGAAGGACCCCGACGGACTTCGCACCACCCATAACGCTCCACCCTTTCTCCCCGAAACTCTCAGCCTTTTCGTCTTTGCCTGTCCACTTACGCTCCCCCTACGGCCGTGTCCCCAGCGTATTGTTCTTCACTCCCACAGCCAGCGGCGTCACCACCGGCGTCGCCGCACCCACCATCTCATCAATGCCGTTGGACATTGGATTTGTAATCCAGACGTTGCCGGAGCCGTCGACAGCATCATTAATTGCAACACTGCTTGACCCTATGTAGCCTCCAGAGCTGCCCGCAAATAGAACAGTGCCTGAACTCGATAGTTCGGTGATAGTACCGTTAATGTTAGCAATCCACACGTTGCCAGAGCCATCGACGGAGATGCCGCTCGGAGAACTCAGCCCGCCTCCAGTGAACCCGGCACTGCCCGATAACGCAGCCCCGGCATTGGAGAACTCGGAGGCACTGCCCCCAAGGTTCGTGGCCCACGCGTTGCCATATGTATCGATGGCAATGTCGAAGGAGGCATTCAAGCCTCCTCCGCTGTAACCGTTGGCCCCTGAAAGGAACGAACCCGAATTGGAGATCTTTGTAATAGTGTTGCTTATAGCATTTGTAATCCATGCATTGCCAGATGCATCGATGGCAATCCCCTGGGGAAAATCCAGCCCTCCGCCAGTGTAGCCACTGGGGCCAGACAGGATGGACCCCGTACTCGATAGTTTGGTGACGCTGTTGCCCTGAGAGCTTACAACCCATGCATTGCCCGATCCATCGATCGCGATGCCCGCGAGGCCATATATGCTACCTCCCGTGTAGCCGGTAGACCCCGAAAGAACAACGCCCGTACTCGATAGCTCGGTAACGATATTGCCGCCGTCGTTTGTGGTCCACGCGTCGCCCGACTCATCGATGGCGATGGGGCCGGGGCCATACAAGCCACCACCTGTATAGCCGCTGGCGCCGGAAAGAAATGAACCAGAACTGGAGAGTTCGGAGACAGAACGTGCTCCGCCGTTGGCGATCCATACGTTGCCGGCGCCGTCAATAGCAATATTCTCATCCAGATTCAATCCGCCGCCTGTGTATTGCAGGCTGACGACGAAGTTATTCGGCTGCGCGCCCAGCGCCGGCGTAAAGCCCCCTGAACTCGCCAGCCCATACAGCGTCGCAACATTCGCCCCCGGGTTGTGCGCGATGTTGATCGCAGCCGTCGCCGTGTCCGTCGGCTGCGTACCCGTGGCAGTCCCATCCGCCGTCGCAGTCTGAAGCAGCGTGCTGCAGGGAGTCCCGCCAACGTTGATGCATCCCGCCAGAACATTCGCCAGCGTATTGATCTCGCTCTGCGGGACCGTCCCATTGCCCGCCGGAGTCGTAAGCAGCGCCGCGCCCGTCGTAAGACCCGCCAGGTTCGCCGCGTTGGCAAACGCATTCGCCACGCCCACCTGCGCCAGGGCCGTCCCCGAGCTCGACACATGCGTCGCGTCCGTCGCAAACCCGTCCAGCGCGTACGCCGCCGCAATCGTCGAAACCTCATTCACCGTGGCGAAAAGCGCCGGCCCCGTACTGCTCGGGCAGCTCCCGATCGCCGCCATCATCCCCAGCAGCGCGTCTTGCCCCGTTCCCGCATCGCCCCCCAGCACATACAGATAAAGCTGCTGCCCGCTCGTGCAGCTATAGTCGCCGGACATGTTGAAGGTGCCATTGAAGGCGGTCGTCACATACGCGCCCACAGCGTCCGAGGTCCCCGTCTGGGTCGCATTGAGCAGCGAGACCGAGGGCTTCCCATAGCCCGTCGTATTGGCGGCAAACAGATAAACATGCGCGTACGCAACAGGGACCGTCCCGTTCAAAGTCCCGCTCGAAACCACGCCGGTCAATGACCCGTCCGGCAATGGCGCAGGCGCATCGATCGTCGCCGTGGTGCTGGCCGCCGTGCCCAGGCCGCTGGTGTCCGTCACGGTCAGCGATACCGTATACGTCGATACGGGATACCCATTCACCGCGTAGGTATGTGTTGGGCTCACACCCGTTCCCGTCGCGCCGTCGCCGAAGCTCCACGCGTAGGTCAGCGCCTCGCCCTGCGGATCGCTCGACCCCGCCCCGCTGAAGCTTATTGCGGTCCCCGCCGTCCCTGTGTACGGCCCGCCCACGTTCGCCACCGGAGGCTTGACACTGGAAGAGGGAGAAGAAGTGTTTGAAGAACCGCCCCCGCAACCTGCAAGAACAATAAGTCCGCACACCGCAACCGCAATGTTCAAACGCATCGCATACTCCTCAGAACGATGGAACCACATTACTACCTTCTCTCAACCCATTAAAGTTGCTCCAGCTCCTCACGCCGGCGGATGCAGCATCCGTTCGAAGACCTGCGCGATATAGCTCACCGCGTTCATCGTGTTCTCGTAATGAATGCGTTTCGGCCCGATCACGCCCACTGTTCCGTGCCCATCGCCCGCCATCCGCGCCGGCGCCGCAATCAACACCAGCCCGGCCATCTCCGGCGCGTGCTCCTCCAGATCGAAGATCACCCGCACCGACTCCTGTTTCGCGTCGATATACGCGTCCAGCAGCTCCACCAGCCGTTGTTTCTCCTCCAGCGCCGACAGCACCTCGCGCAGCCGCGCAACATCCTCCGCGCTTCCCACCCCGCGCGCGCCCAGCAGGTTGGCAACGCCCTCCACATACACCGTCTGCACGCCCGCTCCGCCCTCCGGGACCGCGCCCGCCCACAACTGCTCCACCGAGGTCAGCAGCCGCTGCACCTCGCTGCGCTCCCGTTCCACCAGCCGCCCAATCTCCGCGCGCACCCGCTCGATGCTCCATCCGCGGAAGTGCTCGTTCAGGAAGTTCGCCGCCGCCTCCAGTTCGCGCGCCGGTACGTCCGCCTCCATCGTCAGCATCCGGTCCCGCACCAGCCCTGAACTGGTCACCACCACCGCCAGCACGCACCCCTTCCCCAGCCGCGAAAAATGCACATGCTCCAGCGTGTCGCCGCCTGCCACCATCGCCACGGCCACGCCCACCCCGCTCGATACCGTCGCCAGCACATGGCTCGTCCGCTCCAGCATCGCCTGCGTCCCCGTCACTCCGGCAAAGCTCGAATCGATCTGCGACTCCAGATGCAACCGCTGCGCCCCACCCAGCAGCCGCGCTCCCGAGCCTCCGCTCAACCGCTCCACATACAGCCGGAACGCCCGCGCCGTCGGCACCCGCCCCGCCGACGTGTGCGGCTGTTCCAGCAACCCCTCATTGGCCAGCTCCGCCATCTCATTGCGCACTGTCGCCGAACTCAGCCCCGTCGCCCCATGTCCGCCGCCCGCCCGCACCCGCGCAATCGTCCCCGCAACCGTCCCCGAGCCCACCGGCTCGCCGGTCTCGATGTAGCTCTCCACGATGGCCGTCAGGATCGCCCGCTGCCGCGCCGTTATCCGCTCCGCCTCCGCCATCGCGCACTCCTTTACCCACAGTTTATTCCCTCCGTCAACCTCCCGCCACGCACCAAATCTGTCATCCTGAGCGAAGTTGTCCGCGCTCCTTGCGGGCAACGCAGTCGAAGGTCAGATAGTCCAAATTCGTTTTGTCTTGCTTAAGGGCACGGGTTTACCCGTGCCGTAGATTCCGCATCAACACTGCGGCTTCAGCCGCTGAGGTCAGATTTTCAGTCCACGGAACAGTGATTCCCGCAGACGCGCACAATCCTGCCACACCACCGCAACCCACTCCCTCGCCCCACCCGGCGCGGGCCTCTACTTCTTCCGCATCTGGTCCATCAGCTTCTCCGCAACGTCTTCGGCGGCCACCTCGTACGTTCCCGCCTCGATCCTCCGCCGCAGCGCCGCCACCTTCTCGAAGCGCACATCGCTTCCCGTGCTCGCCTGCGAGATCAGCCTCCCGGCCAGGCTCACCTGCGTCTCATCGTCCGCAATCTCCCCGGCCCCGCTGCTCAGCGGCTTGGCAGCGCGCGTGCCCGGCTCAGTCAGCCCAGGCCGGGCAGACGGAGGCAAGCCACCGGCCGCTTCAACCGGGGTTACATGCGAAAGGTTCGAACTCATCCCAACTCGACTCGCATCGCTCACCCGCGCACCTCCACTTCCCCATATCTCTCAGGCTCATCGGCAGCCGCAGCAAAAACTTCAGATCGAATTCCTGTTCTGCAACACCAATTTCCCAGAATAGCCCGCAAAACTGTCTCAAAAATAAAAATTATTCAGCCAAACCGCCCCAGGAACCGCAACGGGAACTGTCTTCGCCAGTCGGTCCCCAAAAACCCCTCCTGAAAGCTCCGCCTCCACCGCAAACCGTCGCACCCTGCCTTTGCCAGTTGAGAGGGTTCGAGAGACAATCGAGCCATGGCAGAGTTCCTCCCACCGCGGCACCGGGTTCCCCAGCCGTTCAGTCCCAAGCAGACGCCCCTCCCTCCCTCCGCGCAGGCTTCCTCCTCCGCGCCGCCCGCGCCCTCGGGCCGTCCCGCCGGCAGCGAATCCACAGCCGCGGCCCAGCTCGACTCCGCAGCCCCGCCCGCCCGCCGTCAGATCGTCTGCTTCAGCTTCTACAAGCTCCTCCCCGAGTGGCGCCGCCTCGCCGAATCCGTCCGCAACGCCCACAAATCCGCCTTCATCGCCGTCCTCGAAAAATGGAACAAACCCGGCGAGTTCCTCTCCCTCACCTACTCCACCATCGGCACCCGTGGCGACGTCGACTTCTGCGTCTGGACCATCGGCTACGCCGTCGACGAGCTCAACCGCATGCGCTCCGAACTCCTGCGCACGCCCCTCGGCGGCTACCTCAACTCGCCGCACAACTTCCTCGCCAGCACCAAGCGCTCGCAGTACCAGATCGGCCGCCCCGACGAGAGCGAGGGCGAGGGCCGCGGAGCCATCCGTCCCGGCGGCCAGAAGTACATCTTCATCTACCCCTTCTGGAAGACGCGCCCCTGGTACCTGCTCTCCATGTCCGAGCGCAAGCGCCTCATGGACGAACACATCCGCATCGGTCTGCTCTACCCGCGCGTCAAGCTCAACACCACCTACTCCTTCGGCCTCGACGACCAGGAGTTCGTCGTCGCCTTCGAGACCAACTTCCCCGAAGACTTCCTCGACCTCGTCCAGCAGCTCCGCGAGACCGAGATCAGCCTCTACACCCTCAAGGACACCCCCATCTTCACCTGCGTCCGCCTCACCCCCGCCGAAATGCTCGACCGCCTCGGATAGCCCGCACCGCCGCCCGAACCGAGCCTCCACGTCCCAGAGTCGCGCTTAATGACTACAACGGCGTTTACGAGGAGTAATATTTTTCCGACATAAGCCTTCATGCCTCCCCGGTTCCCAACTGTGAGGAACCGGGGCCACCCGGCTGGGGTACTCGGCATGAGATACTTTCCGTCTGGACAAGTTGCACTTTGAGGCGTTCCATGACGAAGCTTTCCATTGCCAAGCGGACACCTGTTGAAAACATTCGGTCGGTCTGGTCGAAGGAGCCCGACTTCTCCGATTGGTTGACGACGCAAGAGGGCATTGAGCTTATTGCTCAAGATCTGGAAGTCGAGATCGAGAATCCCAGGCGGGAAGAGAAGGGATCAAATTTCTCATGTGACGTCGTGGCGAATCTCGTGGGCGACGAGAAACATATTGTAGTTATTGAAAACCAATACGGGCGGACGAATCATGACCATTTGGCCAAACTACTGACCTATGCCGCAACCCACAAGGCCATGACAGGGATCTGGATCGCAGAAGAAGTTGCGGACGATCACCGTCAGGTAATCGACTGGCTGAACGAGAACACGCCCGACACGGTTGCCCTCTACCTTGCTGAGTTGAAGGCTTACACCATTGGAGCGAGCGCCGCCGCTCCAATGCTCGATCTTGTCTGCCGCCCCAATGTGGCCATGAAGCAAACCAACGCTGGACTTACGGAAGGGGATCGTAAGCGAAGAGAATGGCGTATCGCCTTCTGGCAGGAAATTCATCACCGATTGAAGGGCGAGAAAATCCCCTTCCGGCTTCAAAAGCCTGGACCAGGCCATTGGTCCAGCATCGCCATAGGTCGATCTGGATTCCATGTGAACATGCTCCTGACGCCGAAGAACCAGAGTGTGGTGCTTGAGATGATCGTTCAACCTGCAGGTTGGAAAGATTCAGCCTTTGAACAGTTACAACTGGAAGTTCAGGAAATCGATGCGGCGGTTGGAAAGCCTTTACAGTGGCGCCAAATGCCCGATAAGACATGCTCCAAAATCGTGCTGGAAGAGAAGCTAGATCCTGCTATTGAAGGGAATCGGAAGAAGATCTGTGATTGGTTCGCGGAGTGGACGCCAAAAGTATATCTCGCGTTTCATGATCGAGTGAAGAAACTTGTTGCGCCAGAGGATGCTTAGAAATTGGGTTGGTCTACCCCGGCGGATGGCGAGCGGCTACGATCCCGATGTCGTTTCCAAACCCCGCTGAGGGTGACCCCTAGATTTTGGGGATCGGGGATGGTATTGATCACCTTTTCAAAGGATTGAAAAAGAATAATTTCCGTTGAAATATTACTCCGCGAAATCGGCTTCCCATCCTTAATCCTAACCGCACGCCTTACCGCCTTCCCCATCTGTTATCCTCGAATATCAACCGCCATGCCCACAAAACAATCCATAAAAAGATCGGCCAAAGCCACACCGCGCGTGCCCCTATCGCCCACCGGCAAAGCCGCCACCGAACCCATCGCCGCCACCGAACCCATCGCCCGCAAATCCAAACCCGGCAAGACCGCAAATCCCTTGGCGCCGCAACGCATCGCCGCCATCCTCAACACCCTCGCGCAAACTTACCCCAACGCCGTCTGCGCCCTCCACCACAAGAGCGCATGGCAGCTCCTCGTCGCCACAATTTTGTCAGCCCAGTGTACCGACGTTCGCGTCAACCTGGTCACTCCCGCGCTCTTTAAAGCCTTCCCAACGCCCAAGGCAATGGCCGCCGCTTCCCTGCCCGAGTTGGAGGAACTGATCCGCACCACCGGCTTCTTCCGCAACAAGGCGAAGTCAATCCAGGGCGCAGGCCGCGTCATCACCGAAGAGTTCCACGGCAAAGTCCCGCAAACCATGGACGAGCTCCTGCGCATCCCCGGCGTGGCGCGCAAGACGGCCAACGTCGTCCTCGGCTCGTGGTTCCATATCGCCGACGGCGTCGTCGTGGACACGCACGTCCTGCGCATCGCCCGCCGCCTGCAACTCACCAAACAGACCACCCCCGAAAAAGTCGAGCGCGACCTGATGCAGATCATCCCGCAGTCCGCGTGGATCAACCTCTCCCACCAGCTCATTTCCCACGGCCGCGCCCTCTGCATCGCCCGTAAGCCCCGCTGCGCCGGCTGCCCGCTCGAGCCCCTCTGCAACGCCCCCGGCAAAACCTTTTCCTCCCACTAGCCGCAACATCTCCATGCCGCATGATTCGGAAGGGCACGGCTTCCCAATGCAGAAGATGATCAATCGGAAGGGCACGGCTTCAGCCGTGCCGAAAAGCATACATTTTAAAGACTGCGCAACCGCGATCGCTTCGCGATCGCGGTTGCGCACGCGTTTTACCATCGTGGCGCCAGATTGATACCATTCCCCCACATTTCAGACCGCGAAGGTGAGCACAATGAAATTCAGCAACGAATGGTCGCGTCGTCACTTCCTCGCCGTCTCCAGTGCGGCAGCAGCCCAGGCCGCAGCCTCCCTCAAGGGCCTCGCGCAGACGGCCCCCAGCGCAGCCGCCGCCGCGGCCGCCGCGCAGCGGAACATTCAGGAGGCCGCGCGCCTGATGCCGCCGCCCGAGATCATCTCCGGCGGAATCGTGCCCCTCATGCGCTCCATGACCGCCCGCCCGCTGCGCTATCGCCCCGTCGCCGGCGAGTTCGTCATCCGCAACGGCGGCGAGTTCTTCAACCGCCCGCTCTACGCGCCCTGCTCCACCACCCAGTCCGCCGACTTCCGCGTCGACGCCGGCGACCTGCCCGAGTTCTCCCTCTACCTCCCCGGCCACGGCGGCAATCTCAAGCTCGGCTTCATCGCGGCTGGCGCGACAAACGCCAGCGGCACCGCGTCCAAGTGGGCCGCGCAGGCCGACGAAGTCGTCGCCCGCTACCGCCCCGGCCGCATGATCTACGAACTCCGCGACTCCCTCCTCGGCGCTGGTTCCATCCGCGCCGAACTCATCACCGCAGCCGAGGGCTCCGGCATCATCCTCAAGGTCGAGGGCAGCAACCTTCCCTCCGGCACGCGCCTCGCCTGGGCTTTCGGCGGCGTCAGCGGCAAGCGTGGCCGCCGCAACGGCGACATCGGCTGCGAGGTCCTGCCCGTCTCCCAGTTCTTCCAGGTCACCGAGGAAGAGTGTTTCGACAATCGAGTCGGCTATGGAGGACTTAACGCCTCAGTGGATACTCGCTTCATCTTTGCAAATGTTCGAAGTAAAGCTGCGGACATGGCGCTCTGCATTACGCCAAACTCAGTAGACGCACCGATCATAGTTGCTGCCGCTGATTTCAAGGCTTGGAATCTGCCACCAACAGCCGGCCCCGATCCTTCATGGAACGTAAACGATACAATCCATCCGATCCTGATCGGCTCTGCCGAGATCAAGAAGGAAGCCCTCTACATCTGCATCTATCGCAATGAGGCTGGTGCGTCGGCGCACAATCCCGAGGCTGAGTTCGCCGCCCGCAGCGCCCAGCTCACCTCCCTCGCCGCATCCCTCACCCTCGACACTCCCGACGAGTACCTCAACACCCTCGGCCCCGCCATCAGTGTCGCCGCCGAAACCATCTGGGACGCGCACGCGCAGTGTGTCCTGCACGGCGGCGTGGCATGGCGCACCATGCTCGCCGGATGGCGCGGCCCCTACTCGCTCGACGCCCTCGGCAACCACGACCGCGCCGTGTTGCACTTCCGCCACTGGCTCAAGCGCCAGAACCTCACTCCCATCACCACCGCCGATCCCGCCATCGGCCCCTGGGACGACACGCCCAACTTCCATCTCACCCGCAAGGAGAAGATGCTCCACTCCAACGGCGACCTCTCCGGCAATCACTACGACATGAACATGGTCTTCATGGATGTCCTCATGCGCCACCTCATGTGGACCGGCGACCTCGACTTCGCCCGCGAGATCTGGCCCGCCTTCCAGCGCCACCTCGCATGGGAGCACCGTCTCTTCCGCCGGACGTATACCACCCCCGACGGCAAGACCCTCCCCCTCTACGAGGCCTACGCCGCCATCTGGGCCAGCGACAACCTGCAGTACAACGGCGGCGGCGCGGCCCACTCCTCCGCCTACAACATCTTCGCCTTCCGCTTCGCCGCCGCGCTCGCCCGCGCCCTCGGCGAGGACCCCACCCCTTACGAGACCGAAGCCAATCTCATCCTCGAAGGAATGCAGCAGCTCCTCTGGCTGCCTGAGCAGGGTGCCTTCGCAGAGTCCAAGGACCTGATGGAGCCGCAGACCGTCTACTCCAACCCCGCCCTCTGGACCGTCTACCACACCATCGACAGCGAAGTCCCCACGCCGCGCCAGGCCTGGCAGATGTGCGCCGAGCGTCTCCACGCCCTGCGCCACGTCCCCATTCACGACTCTAGCGTAGACCCTTACTCCTATTGCGCTTGCAAAAATTCCGACGACCCCTACAGATTCGACACCGGCAACCCCTACGCTGACGTCCCCTACCTGCTAGCCTGCTCGGACTGGCTGCCCTACATGTGGTCGCTCAACCTGCTTCTACTGGCCGAGAACGCCCACATGGCTCTGGCGCTGTGGCAGGCGGGCATCGCCTACGAGGCCTTCCGCATCTTCAAGGGCGCGCTGCTCGACTCCATGTTCATGGGCCTCTGCCCCGGCGACTTCCACATGACCTCCACCCTCGACGTCCACCGCCAGGAGTCGCAGCGCGACTTCGGCGATCCCATCGGCATCACCTCCCGCGCCCTCGTCGAGGGCCTCTTTGGCGTTCGGCCCAACTTGATCGCCAACGAGATTCGCATCCACCCGGACTTGCCTTTCGGCTGGGATCGCGCCACCATCCACCACAAGGACTTCGACTTAAAGTACTTCGAGATACCAGCCTTATCTGCCACCATACAGATATGCATGTTCACCAGCCGCTTTCCCAAGGTCGTACCCGTTACGTTGATCTTATCCGTGCCTCGGAACGTTACGACACTGCCCAAGGTCACATGCAACGGCTCACCGGTCCAGTGCGCCTTCAACCCCGAAGCCGTCGGCTCGCCGCAGGTCATCATCCAACTCCCCGCAGAGCGAACGTACAACATCCGAGCCGACATCAGCTTGGAATCTGGCGGCCTATTTGACGATTTCTACTTAAACGACCTCCAAAGCGGCACCTATCGCATTGGCGACCCTCTCGCCCTCCCCGAAGGCATCACCCTCGCCCAGATCGACGATCCGCAGCACGTGCTCACCGATGGCCGCGTCACATCCCCCGGCTTCCACACCGTCTTCGCCAACATTCACAACGGCGACTGCCGATGGGCCCTCCCCATCTCCTTCGACTCCAAGCCCGCCGCTCCCGCCTTCGCCCCCGTCCCAGCCCTCGCCGCGGCCGCGCACACCGAGCCGCTCGACCTCACTCCCCTGCTAAAGAATCAGATCAACGACATCTTCCTCCGCGCCTACGACGAGCCGCGTTCTCCCTACTGCTCCCTCGCCTTCCCCAACAACGACCTCGGCGGCTGGGCCAACGCCGACAACCGCGCCACCATCGACGACGCCGGTCTCCGCGCCGCGGGCGGCTTGCTCCACACCCCCATCGGCGTCCCCTTCCGTACTCCCTCCGGCTCTGCCCCCAACTGCCTCTTCCTCTCCTACTGGAAGCAGGACGCGCCCTCCGCCAGTCTTCCCCTCGCGGGCCGCGCCAGCGGCATCTACCTCCTCCTCGCCGGCACCACCCTCCCGCAGTGCAGCCGCATGACGCACGGCACCGTATCGGTCGCATACTCCGACGGCACCTCCGCGAAGCTCCCTCTGCGCAACCCCGAGACCTGGTGGCCCATCGAGCAGGACTACCTCCTCGACGACTTCCTCTTCGTCAACGAATCCCCACTCCCCCCGCGCGTCGATCTCGCCACCGGCCAGACGCGCGTCCTCGATCCTGTCGCCTTCCACGGCCGTGGCCGCACCGTCCCCGGCGGAGCAGCCACCATCCTGCACCTGCCGCTCGACCCCGCCAAAACCCTCGCCTCGCTCGAAGTAAAGTCGGAACTCTACGGCATCGTCATCGCCCTGCTTGCCGCAACCCTCGTCCGCACTTAAGTAATCTTCAGTCTCCGAATTAGTCCTTGCTTTGAAGGGGATGGGCTTCAGAGGCTGCTGAAAAACTCACGTTTTTGTCTTATCGGAGGGAGCAGGGGGCTTCAGCCCCCTGAAAAAAGCCAATGAATTCAAGGGGCTTTAGCCCCGGAGGGAATCTCTACCCTTCACAGACCAGCCGCCCTATTCCACCGGCAGCCGCGCCCTGTACCCGTCGCGCGCAATCACCGAGTACTTCAGCGGCTTGCCTTTCTCGTCCTGCATCTGCAGCGGGTGCCCCTCGTTGTCCACCAGGATCACCTTCACCTTGCGATAGCTGCCGTCGTTGGCTGCATTGGTCGGCCGGTAGGTCAGCAGGTACTGGTTGCGGATGGAGTTGTTGATCTGCGCAAAGTCGGCGGGCAGCTCGCCCTGGAAGAGCGGCGAGAAGCTCAGCCCCCCGGTCATCTCGGCGAAGGTCTTCAGTTGGTTCTGCGCCTGCAGGTAGTTCATCTCCCGCATTCCGCCGCCCGAGCTCATCTCGTTCAGCAGCGCCCCGGTGCCGATGGTGAAGATCGTCACGTTCGGCGTCGCCTTGATCTTGGCCAGCATCTTGTCCAGCGTGATCTTGGAGAACGTGTCGCGCCCGGTGCCGATCAGGATGATGTACTTGCGCCCCTCGATCCGGCTCGTCCGGTCCAGCGTCTCGTACAGCGCGTCGAACATGTCCGTGTCGCTGAACCCCGGCAGCGTCAGCGAGTTCAGGCTCTCGGCAATCACCTCCTTGTTGTTGGTGAAGTCGCTCAGAATGTGGGTCTGCAAGTCGTAGGTCATCACAGCCACATAGTCGTCCGGGCGCAGCGAGTGGAAGAACCCGGCCGCGGCGTTGCGCATATCGTTGATGAAGCGCCAGTCGTTGGCGGCAAATTCCAGCAGCATCACCGCTGTGATCGGTGTCTGCCCGATGCGCACCGTGTCCACCTTTTGCTCCACGCCGTCTTCCAGCACCAGAAAGTTCCCCGCCTTCAGCCCCGGCACGAACTGGTGGTTCTTGTCCAGAATCACGCTCACGTCCAGGTTGACGATGGGAACGTCGACCCGCAGCGCGTAGGTCTCCCCGCCCGGGTTCTTGATCTTCGGCTCCGCCGGCGCGGGCGGCGGAGGTGGCTCCTCCGCCTCCTTCTTCTTCGGAATCACGATCGTCCCGTTGTCGATCGCGGGGCCTGCCTCGGAACCGGAACTCTGGTCAGCCGGCTGGGCAGCCGGTGGCGTGGACGGCTGTACGGATGGCTGCGCAGCAGGCGGCTGAGCGGTCGAAGTCTGAGCAGCCGGGGCCTGCGCGGTCGCAGTAGTCGTGACAATGGCAACCAGCGCAGCCATCGCCAGCACGGCAATCGGCGCCGTCAGGCGGTGAAGGAATCGAACTTCGGCGGACTGCTTCACGTTCGTCATCTGTATCTCAGACTTTACTCCGCTTTAGACGTTCTTCGCCTCGTTCCGGCTGCATGCTCAGGGAAGTCGAAGAACCTGCGGTTGCTTGTTTTGCGCCGTTGTTTGTTCTTGCTGTCATCCTGAGCGAAGTTTGGCGCGTTCTTTGCGCCCGACGCAGTCGAAGAGCCTGTCCTGAGCGAAGTCGAAGGAACCTGCGGTTGTCTGTTTTGCGCCGTTGTTTGTTTTTCGCTGTCATCCTGAGCGCAGCGAAGGACCCCCGCATTTGCCTTTGCTTCTGAGATAGGCCCAGGCTTTAGCCTGGGCAATCCAATCCCCCCCCCGCCGAGGAAACGGGCTTCAGCCCCCGGGATATGCCGTTGCCTGTTTTTTGCTTGTCATCCTGCCCCTGAACGAAGTGAAGGGGAAGGATCCCGACGAACTCGCGCCCGCCTCAACCCTCCACCCCTTTCTCCCACAAATCTCCGCCCTTGCCTTTGCTAGTTATTGTCCGTCATCCTGAGCGGAGTTTGGCGCACTTGCGCCAAACGCAGTCGAAGAGCCTGTCCTGAGCTTGTCGAAGGAACCCCGACGAACTCGCGCCCGCCTCAACCCTCCACCCCTTTCTCCCACAAATCTCGCGCCTTTGCCCTTGCTTCTTCGGAGGGAGCAGGGGGCTTCAGCCCCCTGAATAAGCCTCTTGGAATCAAGGGGCTTTAGCCCCGGGCCTTTTTCTTCGCGTTCCACCCTCACCCCCCCAACAAATCCCCTTGTCAAGCCCCTCGAACCCCAATGATCCCCATAACCCACACCCCATCAACCATTTCCCCCAGAAAAATAGTTGGCATACTAGTTTCCTTCCACCGCGTATAATTAAATCAGGTTGCAAAACCAAACAGACCCGGCCCAACCGCCGGGCCTTCGCATTTAACCCTCAACCGTCTCCAC
>JBEKRR010000062.1:0-14482 GCA_049518555.1 Acidobacteriaceae bacterium | reverse complement strand
CGACACGCCAGACAACCGCAACAACGCCGCCCTCCTCGCCGCCCTCGCCGCCGTCCCCGAATCCCGCCGCCAGGCACGATACCGCTGCGTCCTCGCCCTCGCCCGCAATGGCGAACTCCTCCACACCGCCGAGGGCACGGTCGAGGGCCTCATCCTCTCCGCACCGCGCGGCACCGGAGGCTTCGGCTACGACCCCCTCTTCTTCCTCCCCCACCTCGGCCGCACCATGTCCGAGCTTCCCCCCGCCGGCCGCCTCGCCCTCAACCACCGAGGCCGCGCCATCACCGCCCTGCTCGCGCGCCTGGAGCTCGCTCATAGCTCATAGCTCACAGCTCATAGCTCTCGTGCACAAATTATTCTTCCGCACCCTAACCTCTCGCCCCCGATTTGACTCCCTCATCTCCACGCGAAATAATCGTTTGCCGCCATATTGTGCGCACACTCACAATCAGCTTGTGCGCATTCAACTGGCAGGCGTCCACAGGAGCAGCTCCCATGGCAACATCCGCCCCGCCCGCCCCATCGCACGCGTCCGTGCGCGGAATCAAGAAAGTCCAGCCGCTCCGCCCAGACCATGGCCATTCCTTCCTCTGGCGCAAGCTGCACTCCCTCTCCGGCCTTGTCCCCGTCGGCGCATTCCTCATCGAGCACATCCTCTCCAACGTCGAAGCCCTCAACGGCCCGCTCGCCTACGCCCAGCAGGTCCGCCTGCTCAACTCCCTCCCGCTGGTCCGCGTCCTGGAGTGGACCTTCATCTTCATCCCGCTCGCCTTCCACGCCCTCTACGGCTTGTGGATCGCCCTGCGCGGCCGCGCCACCGTCAACATCTATCCCTGGGCCGGCAACTGGGGATACCTCACCCAGCGCATCACCGGCCTCATCGCCTTCGCCTACATCATCCAGCACGTCTGGCGTCAGCGCTTCTCCGGTGTCATGCTGCCGGAGCATCCCGGCGCGGCCTTCGCCAAGGTCCAGCACGAGCTGCACAATCCCTGGATGCTCGCCCTCTACATCCTCGCCATCGTCGCCACCTGCTGGCACTTCTCCTACGGCATCTGGCTCTTCGCCGCCAAGTGGGGAATCACTCCCGGCACGCGCGCCCGCCACCGCTTCGGCCAGCTCTGCGCCGTCTTCGGCACCGCCCTCTGCATCCTTGGACTCAGCAGCATCTACGCCTTCGTCGGCAACCCAAAGTACGCCAACGCCCCCGCCGACGCCTTCGCGCCAACCTCACCCCCCACCCTCACCCAACCCGCTCCCGCCACCACTCCACCTCAACCCCCAACTTCGCAATAATTTCTGATTCGTCATTCCGTTTTTTTTGATTTGTCATTCTGACACTGAACGCAGTGAAGTGGAAGAATCCCCGTATTTCGTCGTTGTTTGTTCTTGCTGTTTGCTTTTGCTTTTGCACTTGCCGTTGCCTGTTTTTGCTGTCATCCTGAGCGCGTCTTTCGAGCGCGAAGAGCCTGTCCTGAGCGTAGTCGAAGGACCCCGAGAAAGCTCGTCGCGCCACAACCGCCCGAACCTTTCTCCCAACGATTCGCTTTTGCACCTGCACCTGCTTTTGCACTTGCTTCTGAGATAGGTCCGGGCTTTAGCCCGGACATTCAAGATGGCCGCAAAATCGGGGCTTTAGCCCCCGGGACAGGCGTACCGCACCAACGCAGAGCTTGAAATGTTTTGTTAAGGGCACGGCTTCAGCCGTGCCGCAAGTCGCTCAAAGATAGAAAGGGGCTTTAGCCCCTGAGGTCAATCGAATGCCCGCACCCCGCATTATCGTCATCGGAGGAGGCCTCGCCGGTCTCTCCGCCGTCATCAAGATCGCCGAGGCCGGCGGCACGGTCGATCTCTTCTCCATCGTGCCGGTCAAGCGCTCGCACTCGGTCTGCGCGCAGGGCGGCATCAACGCCGCCAAGGACCTCAAGGGCGAGGGAGACACCGTCTACAAGCACTTTGACGACACCGTCTACGGCGGCGACTTCCTCGCCGACCAGACCCCTGTCCGCGACATGACCGCCCGCGCCCCCGCCATCATCGACCTGCTCGACCGCATGGGCGTCCCCTTCAACCGCACCCACGAGGGCCTGCTCGACTTCCGCCGCTTCGGTGGCACGCTCTACCAGCGCACCGCATTCGCCGGAGCAACCACCGGCCAGCAGCTCCTCTACGCCCTCGACGAGCAGGTGCGCCGCCACGAGGCCGACGGCCGCGTCACCAAGTACGAAGGCTGGGAGTTCCTCTCCGCCGTCCTCGACGCCAACGGCGTCTGCCGCGGCATCTGCGCCCTAGACCTCCGCAGCATGGAGACGCGGACCTTCCCCGCGGATGCGATTATTATCTGCACCGGCGGCATCGGCGCCATCTTCGGCAAGTCCACCAACTCCGTCGTCTGCACCGGCTCCGCCCAGTCCGCCCTCTACCAGCAGGGAGCCATCTACGCCAACGGAGAGTTCATCCAGGTCCATCCCACCTGCATCCCCGGCGACGACAAGCTCCGCCTCATGTCCGAATCCGCCCGCGGCGAAGGCGGCCGCGTCTGGGTTCCCCGCGACAAGCTTGACAAGCGCGTCGCCCGCAGCATCCTCGAGGCCGACCGCTTCTACTTCCTCGAGGAGTGGTACCCCAAGTACGGCAACCTCGTCCCCCGCGACATCGCCACCCGCGCCATCCACCGCGTCGTCTACGATCTCGGCCTCGGCCTGGACGGACAGCCCATGGTCTATCTCGATCTAACTCACATTGATCATGAGACATTGAACCGTAAACTTGAAGGCATACTCGAAATCTACGAGAAGTTCGTCGGCGACGACCCGCGCGACGTTCCCATGAAGATCTTCCCCGGCATGCACTACACCATGGGCGGCCTCTGGGTGGACTTCAATCAGCACACCAACGTCCCCGGCATCTTCGCCGCCGGCGAGGCCGACTACTCCATCCACGGCGCCAACCGCCTCGGCGCAAACTCTCTCCTCTCCTGCATCAACGGAGGCTTCCTCGCCGGTCCCAACGCCATCGCCTACGCCAAGTCCCTCTCGGGCGCGCCCGGCGACGGTGGCCATGCCGCCGAGCTTCTGCGTCAGCAGGAAAAGAACGCAGCCCTGCTCTCCAACCCCGGCACAGAGAACCCCTTCAAGCTCTGGCGCGAGCTGGGCGAAACTATGACCAAGCACGCGACCATCATCCGCTACAACGCCGGCCTGGACGAGGCCGACGCCAAGCTCGTCGAACTCCTCGAACGCTACCGCAACGTCAACCTCTCCGACAAGACGCAGTGGGCCAACACCAGCTTCGCCTTCGCCCGCCAGTTGCACAACATGCTCCATCTCGCCCGCGTCATCGTGCAGGGCGCGCGCCTCCGCGACGAGTCTCGCGGCGCACACTACAAACCCGACTTCCCCGATCGCAACGACCCTCAGTTCCTCAAAACCACCATGGCCAAGTACGACGCCACCACCAACGCCCCCGCCTTCTCCTACGCGGAGGTCGACACCACCCTCATCCCACCCCGCCCCCGCAAGTACGACGCCTCGGCCTAACCAAACCGCCTCAACCGCACGCTGAGGCAAGAACGGAAGGGCACGGCTTCAGCCGTGCCGTAAAGCACCACCCAAATGATTGCTTTTTTGTTCGTCATTCTGGCGTAGCCAGAATATCTGTCGTTGCTGTTGCCTTTGTCCGTTTTTGCTGTCATCCTGAGCGCGTCTTTCGAGCGCGAAGGACCCCGAGAAAGCTCGTCGCGCCACTACCGCCCGAACCTTTCTCCCAATGTTTCGCCGTTGCTTGTTTTACCTGTCGCATTCGCCGTTGCATCTTTTCGCCCTTGTCTTTGATCAAAGGAACACCACATGCCATCCACCATCCACGTCGAGATCCTCCGCCAGTCCACTCCCGACGCCCCCCCGCGCACCGAGCGCTTCGCCATCCCCTATCGCCCCAACATGAACATCACCTCCGTACTCGGCGAGATCGCGCTCAACCCCGTCACCGCCGACGGCGCGCCCACCACCCCCATCACCTACGACTCCAACTGCCTCGAAGAGATCTGCGGTAGCTGCGCAATGTTGATCAACGGCCGCGCCCGCATGGCCTGCTCCACCCTGGTCGATACGCTGCAAAATGAAGCTCCCGATCAGCCCATCCACCTCGCTCCGCTCTCCAAGTTCCCCGTCGTCCGCGACCTCGCCGTAGACCGCAGCGTCCTCTTCGAGAACCTCAAGGTCGTCAAGGCCTGGGTCCCCATCGACGGCACCTACGACCTCGGTCCAGGCCCGCGCCAGTTCCCCCAGACCCAGGAGGCCCGCTACCCGCTCTCCAACTGCATCTCCTGCACCATCTGCATGGAGGTCTGCCCCCAATTCAGCGAGAGCACCAACTTCGTCGGCGCAGCCACCATCGCCCAGGCCCGCCTCTTTAACATGGACCCCGCCGGCTCCGTCCTCAAGGCCGACCGTCTCCGCGCCCTCGCCGGCGATGGCGGCATCCAGGAGTGCGGCTTTGCCCAGAACTGCGTCGAAGCCTGCCCCAAGCAGCTCCCCCTCACCGAATCCATCTCCATCACCGGCCGCGAAGTCCTCCTCCAGCAGCTCAAAGACCTCTTCACCCGATAGCTTTCTCCACGCAGAACGGTCCCACACACAGGTTGCCACGCCCGTTTTTGCTGTCATTCTGAGCGCGTCGTTCGAGCGTGAAGAACCCCGACGAACTCCACTCAGCCACATCCGCCCGAACCTTTCTCCCATAGTTTTCGCCGTTGTCGGCTCGTGCCGTCATCGCTCATCCCACTCCCCCGACGCACTACACTAAGCAGGATGCCGAACCCGCCCGCCATCCCGTCCGCAACCCCCATCCCGCCCGACCCTGCCGCCGTCCACGCCTCTGCCCTCGTCATCGACGCCCACGCAGACACTCCGCAGCGCTTCGTCGAAGAGTCATGGGACTTCACCTCGCCTCTCGCCATCGCAGACCAGCCCGCCGGCCATCTCAATCTCGCCACCGCCCGTCGAGGCAATCTCGCCGCCGAGTTCTTCGCCCTCTGGCCCGATCCCGCGCAATGTCCCGGCGCGCGCTACGCCCTCCGCACCCTCACCCTCCTCGATTCCGTCCGCGAGCAGGTCCGACGCCATCCCGCCGAACTTGCCCTCTGCACTTCCCCCAAAGAAATCCTCGCCGCCCGCGCCGCCAACAAATTCGCCATTCTCCTCGGCATCGAGGGCGGCCACGCCATCGAGAACTCCCTCGCCCTCCTCCGCCTCTACCACGCCCTCGGCGTCCGCTACATGACCCTCACCTGGACCAACTCCAACGACTGGGCCGAATCCTCCGGCGACTCCCGCCCCGACTCAGTCTCCTCCAGCCCCTCCCGTCCCGCCGGCCTCACCCCCTTCGGCCGCCAGGTCATCGCGGAGATGAACCGCCTCGGCATGATGGTCGATCTCTCCCACGTCTCCGACCGCACCTTCGACGAAGTTCTCGCCGTCACCCGCGCCCCCGTCCTCGTCTCGCACTCCGCCGCCCGCGCCCTCACCGCCTCCCTGCGCAACCTCACCGACGCGCAACTCCGCGCCCTCGCCGCCAACGGCGGTGTCTGCATGGTCAACTTCTACCCCGCCTTCATCGACGAGCCCTACCGCCAGGCCTGGGCCGCGCAGAAGCCCGCCCTCATCGCCGCGCACAAGTCCCTCGCCGCCGAGTACGCCGCCAGGGGCACGCCCGTCCCGTACCACATTGCCAGCCGCATCGACCGCGACTTCGCCGCCCGCCTCCCGCGCCCCCCGCTCTCCTCGCTCATCGATCACTTCGACCACATCATCCGCGTCGCAGGCATCGACCACGTCGGCCTCGGCACCGACTTCGACGGCATCTGCGCCCTCCCCGAAGGCATCAACTCCGCCGCCGACCTGCCCAAAATCACCGCCGCCCTGCTCGCCCGCGGCCACTCCCCAGCCAGCCTCCACAAGCTCCTCGGCGCCAACCTCCTCCGCCTCTTCGCCGCCACCCAAACCGCCGACGTAGCATAAACCGGCACGTCGCAGACCCCTAGAGCAAAACCAGGGATGCTAGTTCCATCGCCTTAACTGATAGCTTGATAGCTGATAGCTTACAGCTCAGGAATCATGCCTTTTGTTTTTGCCTTGCCGTTGGCCTTCCCTGTTCAAAGGACCACACCAACACTGGTTTTGCCGGGTGCCCCATCCTCGCGACGGCTTCATCGTCGCAGGGTGGGGTCCCCAGCGAGCTCGCTGGGGTGGAGCGTGGGTTATTCGCGCGAAAGCGCCAACCGCCTTTGTTGTCTGTGTTGCCGCCGCATTCCCTCTGGGGCACGTACGGAAGGGCACGCGTTCACGCGTGCCGCAAGACCCGTGCTGCCGCCGCATTCCGTGCGGGCACAAACCGGAAGGGCACGCGTTCACGCGTGCCGCAAGACGCCAATCTATATAAGTAAAGGCGCGGGCTTTAGCCCGCGCCTCATGCCTTTACCACTTCGTTTGTCATCCTGAGCGCCTCTTCTTGTTTTTCCTCCGCAGCGCATTCGGGGTCCCCGGCGAGCGGTCGTTGCTCGCTGGGGTGGAGCAACGAAGGGTAAGATGATCGTGGGATCATCCACTGCCCGCCGCAACCCTCCATCGCAGCAATTGGTTGCCCTTGAGCGCACGCACTGTTCGGCAAATGGATTCGAGGATAGGAACGCATGAAGAGGGGTCGCAAGAATGCTTTTCGCAGCCAGGCTAAGCGGTCATTCTCCAGGCAACCGGCAACTTCCGGTCCTTCCTCTGTGGACCTTCTGCTCCAGAAAGCTACGGCCCACCACCAGGCCGGGCAACTGCCCCAGGCGGAAGCCCTCTGCCGGCAGATCCTGCAACTCTCTCCCGGCCATTCGGTCGCGCTGTATCTTCTGGGGGTCATCGCGTCGCAAAAAGGACAATATGCCAACGCGCTTGAACTGATCGACCGCGCCATTCAAGTCAATCCGGATTATGCGGAGGCCTGCTACAGCCGTGGCAATGTTCTGTTTGCTCTTCAGCGATACCAGGCGGCCCTGGAGAGCTATGACAGGGCCATCCTGCTGCGACCGGATCATGCGGAAGCCCACCATAACCGCGGAAGCGCGCTGAATATTCTGCAGCAGCACAAGGCGGCCCTCGAGAGCTATGAAAAAGCAATCCTCCTCAAGCCGGATTATGAGCAGGCCTGTAGCAACCGGGCCAACGCTCTTCACGCCCTCATGCAGATGCAGGCGGTTCTCGATAAATATGAAAAGGCCCTGCGCCTCAAGCCGGATGATGAATCCAGTAAGGAAACCGGGGGGTTCGAGTCCGTCGAGAAAGAGGTTGTGCGGATCGCGAAGATAACGGGCAAAGCGGAGATGAAGGCCGCGCTTGACGCATTGCCGCCCGGCCTTCATTCGCATCCGGCGGTATGCAACCTTCGCAACGCGTACTTCGTAAAGACGGAATCCAGCGGCAAAGACCTCGTCTTCTATTGCTTCCCGCTAAATGAGATTTGGAATCCCCGGACGGCCAGGGAAAAAGGCATAGGAGGGGCGGAGGAAGCCGTCATCTGGCTCTCCCGGCTGCTGCACCGGCGCGGATGGAATGTCACCGTCTATGCCTATTGCGGTGCGCGGGAAGAGGACTTCGACGGCGTTTCGTGGAAGCCCTATTGGATGTGGAACCACCGCGACAAGCAGGATGTCACGGTGTTATGGCGGTATCCCCAGTTCGCGACGTACGAAATCAATTCAGACAGGGTGATCGCGGATCTGCATGACACCATTGGCGAGGAAGAGTTCACTCCGGAAAGACTTCGGAGGATCCATGGGATATTCGTCAAATCCAGGTTCCAACGCTCCCTGTATCCCGGTATTCCCGACGAGAAGTTCATCATCATCCCCAATGGCATCGACGCGAAACTGTTTGAGGGCGCCGCCGATCGTGACCCGCTGCTGCTCGTCAACACCTCGTCGGCAGACCGAAGCCTCGAGGCATTCGTCGATTGCTTCGAGGAGATCAGGAAGCAGGTCCCGAACGTGAAAGCGCAGTGGGCCTATGGCTGGGGCGTGTGGGATTCCATGTATGCAGCGGACGCACAGAGGCTGCAATGGAAAACTAAGATGCAGGAACGCATGAAGGAACTTGGCGTCGAGGAGCTGGGAAGATTGAGCCACGACGAGATTGCCCGGCTCTACCATAAGGCAAACATCTTTGCCTATCCTTCAGAGTTCACTGAGATCGACTGCATCTCGCTCTCCAAGGCCATGGCCGCGGGGGCCATCCCCATCACAACCGATTTCGCCGCCATGGGAGAGAAATCGCAACACGGAGGGGTTTTCATCCACTCCAAACAGACCGTGGACGCCTGGAGGCTATCCAACCGGTTCCATTTCGAGATCGAAGACCCCGAACAGAAGGTACAGTTTGTCCGGGAAACAGTGAAGTTGCTTTTGGACCCTCCGAACGAGACGGCGCGAGAGCCCATGCGCGAGTGGGCCAGGTCCACCTTCGATTGGAACAGGATCGCCGGCTCATGGGACTCCGCCCTCGCATCCCTGGCAGCAGAATCCGCGCCCGCGCCTGGGCCGGTCGGCAGTGCGGTTCAGCAACAACCGGGGGGTGCAGCGTTCCACTTAAACCGTGGCAATACACTCTATCTTGCTCAGCAGTACCGGGCGGCGCTCGAGAGCTATGACAAGGCCATCCGGCTCAAGCCGGACTATGCGGAGGCCTACCACAACCGCGGCAGTGTACTGAATGTTCTCGAGCGGCGCGAGGCCGCGCTCCAAAGCTATGACAAGGCCATCCGGTTCAAGCCAGCCTATGCGGAGGCCTACTGTAACCGTGGCAATACCCTGTTTGTTCTTCAGCAATATCAGGCGGCGCTCGAGAGCTACGACAAGGCCATCCGGCTCAAGCCGGATTATGCGGAGGCCTATGGCAACCGCGGCAATTCTCTCTATGCTCTTCAGCAGTACCAGGCGGCGCTCGAGAGCTACGACAAGGCCATCCGGCTCAAGCCGGACTATGCGGAAGCCCACAACAATCGAGGCAGTGCGCTGAATACACTGCTGCAGCACGAGGCGGCGCTCGTGAGCTTTGACAGGGCCATCCTCCTCAAGCCGGATTATGTGGATGCCCGCTGCAACCGGGGCAATGCTCTCATGGCCCTCAAGCAGTACCGGGCAGCTCTGGAGAGCTATGACAAAGCCATCCTCCTCAAGCCGGACCAGGACTATCTGCGCGGAATGCGGCTCTATATGAAGAGGCTCCTCTGCGATTGGGAGGATATTGAAAGCGGGTGCAAGCAGTTGGAAGCTCTCATCGGCCGTGGGCTGAAAGCGGCGCATCCATTCGCGATGCTGGCCATCAGCGGTTCTCCCGCGGTGCAGCGGCAGGCGGCCGAGATTCTAACGCGCGATAAATATCCGGCGCGTTCCTCCGCCGCGGCAATTCCCCGCCGGCCACGGCGCGACAGGATTCGCATCGGCTATTTCTCCGCGGACTTTCACAATCACGCCACCAGCTATCTGATAGCGGAGTTGTTCGAGCGGCACGATCGCAGCCGGTTTGAAATCCTGGGGTTCTCCTTTGGCCCGCTGAAGCTCGATGAGATGAACCAGCGGGTGTCGGCGGCGATGGACCGGTTTGTGGATGTGCGATCAATGCCGGACCGGGAGGTCGCCGAACTCAGCCGCAAGCTCGAAGTGGATATTGCAGTGGACTTGAAGGGGTTCACGCAAGACAATCGCGCCGGCATCTTTGCCGAGCGGGCCGCCCCCATCCAGGTCAGCTACCTCGGCTATCCCGGCACCATGGGCGCCGATTATATGGACTATCTGATCGCGGACCCTACATTGATTCCCGATGCCGACCGTCGCTACTACTCGGAAAAAATCCTCTATCTCCCGGACAGCTATCAGGTCAACGACTCCCGGCGTGCCATCTCCGCAAAGCCCTGCTCGCGCGCCGGCGAGAGACTGCCGGAATCGGCATTCGTCTTCTGCTGTTTCAATAAAGCCTACAAAATATCGCCCGCCGTATTCGATAGTTGGATGCGCATCCTCGGGCGCGTCGAAGGCAGCGTCCTCTGGCTGCTGGAGGAAAATCCCTGGGCCGTCGAAAATCTGCGCGCCGAAGCCGCGCGCCGCGGCATCGCTCCCCAGCGGCTGGTCTTCGCCAAGTCGTTGCCAGTGGACGAGCATCTGGCGCGGCACCGCCTGGCGGACCTCTTTCTCGATACCCTGCCCTACAACGCGCACACCACCGCCAGCGATGCGCTCTGGGCCGGCCTGCCGGTCCTGACCCGCACCGGCGAGACCTTTGCCAGCCGGGTCGCCGCCAGCCTGCTGCGCGCCACCGGCCTGCCCGAACTCATCACGGCAACGGAGTCGGAGTACGAGGAACTCGCCGTCGTTCTGGCTCACCACCCCGAACGCCTCCAGGCCCTTCGCCAGCGCCTGCAACAAAACCACCCCACCGCTCCGCTCTTCGATTGCCAGTCCTTCACCCGCCATCTGGAGGCCGCCTACACCGCCATCGTCGACCGCTACCACGCCGGCCTCCCCCCAGACCACATCCAAATCCCCCGCCTCCCCGCCCACCCTTAACCCCACCCTTCAGGAACGAACCATGGATGCTATATCCATCGCCTTAGCTGATAGCTGTATGGCTGATCGCTTACAGCTCAGGAATCATGCCTTTCGTCTTTGCCTTGCGGGTGCCCCATTCATGCCGCGTTCTATGCGGCATGGGTGGGCATCGTGCGAAGCACGACCGTCTCCCACAACGAAGCAATAAACCCGTCATCCCGACCGAAGCGCAGCGTAGTGGAGAGACCCCCGCATTATGCATGTGCTACTTCTGCATTCCTTGCGGGGCACGAACCGGAAGGGCACGGCTTCAGCCGTGCCGCCAAACGCCTGTATAGATAAGAGGAGGCGTGGGCTTTAGCCCGCGGCTCCTGTATTTACCGCTTTTGCTGTCATCCTGAGCGCAGCGAAGAATCCCGTATTCGCCTTTGCCGTTGTCTGTTCTTCGGAGAGAGCAGTGGGCTTTAGCCCACTGAGAAGTCGCAATAAGAAAAGGCGGCTTTGTCCCGGGGGGTAATCCGTCATCCTGAGCGAAGTTTGGCGCGCCCCGCGCCAAACAAGTCGAAGAGCCTGTCCTGAGCGAAGCCGAAGGAACCTGCGGTTGCTAGCCACGCGCCCCTAATACCTCGCCATCTCCTCCATCGCCCGATACAAATCCTCCGCCTGCGGTAGGATCGCATCTTCCAGCAGCGGCTGATACGCCACAAATGTATCCATCGCCGCCACGCGTCGCACCGGAGCGTCCAGCGAATCAAAAAGCTCCTCGCCAATTCTCGCGGCAATCTCCGCGCCGTATCCCCAGCTCAGCATGTCCTCGTGCGCCACAATCACCCGGCTCGTCTTCTGCACCGACGCCGCAATCGCCTCCCAGTCGTAGGGGCTCAGCGTCCGCAGGTCGATCAGCTCCACATCCACGCCCGTCTCGCGCTCCAGCTTCTCCGCCGCCTGCAACGCGCGCGGCACAATCGCGCCATACGTCACCACGGTCAAATCCTTGCCCGCCCGCACCACCTTCGCCTTGCCGAACGGAATCGCGTACTCCGGCCCCGGATAGGCCCCCCTCCCAAACGTCTCGCGATACAGCCGCTTGTGTTCCAGGAACAGCACCGGATCGTCACATCGGATCGCAGTCCGCAGCAGCCCCGCCGCGTCCAGCGCATTCGACGGCATCACCACCAGCACGCCCGGCGTGTGCGTAAATATGCTCTCGCCCGACTGCGAATGATAGATCGACCCTCCCGTCAGGTATCCGCCGATCGGCACGCGTATCACCAGCGGGCAGCTCCACTCCCCATTCGACCGCCAGCGGATCGCCGCCAGCTCATTCCTCATCTGGTGCATCGCCGGCCAGATGTAGTCGAAGAACTGGATCTCCGCCACCGGCTTCAGCCCGCGCACCGCCATGCCGATCGCCCGCCCCACAATGTTCGCCTCGGCCAGCGGCGTGTTCCAGCAGCGCTCCGATCCAAACTCCGTCTGCAATCCCGCCGTCAGTTTGAACACTCCGCCCTTGCCCTTGATCTCTCCCGCCCGCAGCGCCTCATCGCGCGTCGCGTCCGCCACATCCTCGCCGAACACCACCACCCGCTCGTCCCTCCGCATCTCGTCCTTCATGCAGTGGTTGATCAGCTCCGCCATCGTCCGCTCGCTCGCGTCCGCCGTCGCCTCCGGCTGCGTATCGAACCGCGCGTCTGTCGGCTTCAATTCTTCCGAGTACTGGTGCCGCAGGATCGCCTCCCGCGTCACGCTCGGCAGCACCGCCTGCATCGCCCGGTCCGCCGCCCGATGCACCTCCTCGTCCACCTTCTGCTCCAGCCGGTTGATCCCCTCCTCGTCCAGGATCCCCTCCCGCAGCAGCCACAGTTGCATCTTGGCCAGCGGGTCGCGCGCGTTATCCGCCTGCACCTCTTCCTCGCTGCGGTACTGCCGCTCGTCGTCGCTCAGCGAGTGGCTGTACGGCCGCACCACATGCCCATGCACTAAAGCAGGCCCGCGTCCCGCCCGGCAGTACGCCACCGCCTCCACCATCGCCCGGTAGCACGCCAGCGTGTCTGTCCCATCCACCTCCACAAGATGAAAGTTGGGATAATTCGCCACCAGCCGCGAGATGTTTCCCCCCGGAGTATTCACCTCCACCGGCGTCGAGATGGCGTACTCGTTGTCTTCGACCACATACACCACCGGCAGCCGCCCATTGCTCGCCGTGTTCAGCGACTCCCAGAACTCGCCCTGGCTGGTCGCTCCCTCGCCCAGCGACACGTACGTCACCTCGTCGCCCTGGAACGTCACATCCTTAAACTCGCGATAGTCCCCCGTGTGCTTCTTCGCCGCCGCCGGATGCGCTGCAAAGTACCGCCCAGCCTCCGCACATCCAATCGCGTGCATGCACTGCGTCGCCGTCGCCGAGCTCGGCGTCACAATGTGCAGCTTCCTGCTCGACCAGTGCGAAGGCATCTGCCGCCCGCCGCTCGCCACATCCTCCGCCGCGCCCACCGCCTGCAGCAGTTGCTCCTCCACCGTATTGCCCAGCGCCAGGCACAGCGCGCGGTCCCTGTAGTACGGAAAGAACCAGTCGTATCCGGGACGCATCGCCATCCCCGCCGCCACCAGCAGCGCCTCATGCCCCGCGCACGAGATCTGGAAGAAAATCTTCTGCTGCCGCTTCAGCACAATCTCGCGGTCGTCCGTCCGCCGCGACAGGTACATCAGCCGGTAGAACTCCACCAACTGCTCGCGCGTCATCCCACCCGGGTGCCCCACATCTCGGGGTCCCCGGCGAGCTTGCTCGCTGGGGTGAGCATCTCGACTCTGAGATGTGGGTTCATCAGTTGGGTGCCACACATCTCGGGGTCCCCGGCGAGCTTGCTCGCTGGGGTGAGCGTCTCGACTCTGAGATGTGGCCTCGCGCACCGCCGCACCGCTCACCGCGCCTGAGCCCAATGCGCTCTCCGTTCCAATCGCCTCGTTGACCGCAGCCGCGCTCGAGGCCGTCACCTCGCGCAGGACCTCGCCCGCTGGTCTCTGGGCCCCACTCCCCGATCCATTGCGTCGCGCCATGCACACCCCCCGATCACAACATGGCCCACTCACGATTCTACCGCGATTCCAACCGAATCGCCGATGCGGATCGCGTGCACATCAATAGGGCCAGTACCTCATCATGGGTACGCCCCAATCGATTCTCGCGTCATGGAAGTCGGTCCTCGCCAATCCCCCTCCGCATCCCCCCTCCCGGAATGGAACACAGGTAACGTCTCCCCGCCCCCGCGCCCTCTCACCCACCCCGAATAATCGCCGATGCACCAATCAGCAGGACTCCCACGCAAGGAGTCCCGGTTCGCCGAGGTCTGCCATCTTCTCCCCACTCCATCCCGCCGCCTCCAACCCCGCATTCCGCACCCTGCGTCTGCTCTCCGTCCTCCGCATTCTTCTCATTCTCGCCGCATTCCTTCTCACCGCCATGATTCTCTCCTCCGGCCTGCGCGCGCACTCCCAGCAGCTCCCCAGCCCCATCGGAGTCCCCGTCCCGCACCGCTATCTCGTCGCCTACCGCAGCTCCATCCCCGCCGACGCCGAAGCCCGCGTCAGCGTCGCCGGTGCTCACATCGTTCGCAGCAACACTCCCTTCGGCATCACTGTCCTCGAGACCGCCTCCGACGCCGCCAGCGAAGCCGCCACCCTCGCCGCCCTGCGTGCCGACCCCGCCGTCCAGTACGTCATCCACGACCGCATCCTCTCCGCTCACTCCCTCATCCTCCGCCCCGTCCTCCCCGCCACCATCGTAGTCACCACCCCCACACCAACTCCAACCCCAACCCCCACCCCAACCCCTACTCCCACACCAACTCCAACCCCAACCCCAGTCGTCGCCCCATACGACACCTACTACACCTCCTC
>JBEKRR010000061.1:0-26878 GCA_049518555.1 Acidobacteriaceae bacterium | reverse complement strand
TCACCTGCATGGTCGCCTACGCGAACCACCCCAAGTACAACGTGCTCCGCCACGGCATCATTCCTGTCTTCGGCATACTGGCCAACCTGGCATGCATGGCCTTCTATCTCATCGGGCCCTTCATGGGCTACGGCACCAAGATGGAGCCTCTGCTGGCCTTCGGCATCGCCATTGTCTGGGCCATCTACGGAGGGTTCCACTTCCTCAGCATCGGCAAGGCCCACGGTAAGCCGACCCTGCTGGAACAGCGTCCAGCGGCATAAACTCAGAGCGTCCGGCGAAGCGTACGCAGCCTCGCCGGACGCCCGAATTTTTCCCTTCCCCGTACACCCCACCGACCGAACGGCCGGTCTCCTATGCTCGATCTCGAATTCGCTGAACTCTCCGATTCCGGCCTGACGCGCGACCACAACGAGGACTATCTCGGCCACGTTCTTCCCGTCTCGCCCGCGCAGGTCCAGTCGCAGGGATGGCTCTTCGCACTGGCCGACGGAGTCGGCGGACAGGAGCGCGGCGAAGTCGCATCCCGCCTCGCGGTCGAGACCGTCCAGGCCGGCTTCCGCAAGATTCCCAAGGGCATCATGCACGTCTCGCTTCTTCCCCGCCTGGTGCAGGAGGCCAACCACGCGGTCTTCGACCAGGGAAATGCCGCTCCACACCACTCCGACGCGCGCTACTCCGATCCCGGCGGAGCCATCCTTCCCGGCGGATCGCAGATGGCCACCACCCTGGTCCTCTGCGCCCTGCGCTTCGACTCCGCCGTCGTCTCCCACGTCGGCGACTCGCGCTGCTATCTCGCTCGCAACGGCAATCTCACCGCCCTCACCCACGACCACACCATGGTCGACGAGCAGGTCCGTCTCGGCCTCATCTCCCGTGCCGAGGCCTCCGTCGGCGCCAATCGCCACATCCTCACCCGAGCCCTGGGCAGCGAGCTCTTCGTCGCCGCCGACACCATCACCGTCAACATCATGCCCGGCGACATCCTTCTGCTCTGCTCGGACGGCCTGCACGGCTACGTCTCCGAAGCCGAGATCCAGCAGATCGTCGCCTCCGCGCCCTCGCTCGATCAGGCCGCCGCCGCGCTGGTCGCCGCAGCCAACGCCGCCGGAGGGTACGATAATGTCAGCGTCCAGTTGGTTCGTGTACGCTCAGTAGAGCGCATGGGTCTATACCGTGGACGCCCGTACCGGCTGCTATAGAGCGGAACCAGAGTAGGTCTATCCGAGGCGAAAAAGCCCCGCGCGGTTTTCTCTCAAAGAAAACCGCATCGTATACTCTTCCCAAAGCTACAGTAACTCTGGTTCCGCTTTACATGTTCGCTCCCAACCTCACCATTCACGCCGGCGACCAGCTCGACCACTACCGCCTCGAAGAGTTGGTGGCCACTAGCGGCATGTCCACCGTCTTCCGCGCCACAGACACCCGCACCGGCACGCAGGTCGCAATAAAAATCCCCCACCCCGAGGTCGAGTGCGACCCCGCCCTCTTCGACCGCTTCCAACGCGAGGCCGACATCGGCACGCGCCTGCACCATCCCGCCGTCATGAAGGTCTTCCCCAACCCCGGCCGCTCCCAGGTCTACATGGTCATGGAGTGGGTCCCCGGATGCCTTCTCCGCCAGGTCATCCAGCAGCAGCCCAAGCTCCCCATCGACCGCGCCGTGAAGCTGACCATCGGCATCTGCCGTGCCCTGGAGTACATTCACGCCAACGGCGTCGTCCACCGCGACATGAAGCCGGAGAACATCATGGTCGACACCCACGACAACATCCGCCTGATCGACTTTGGGATCGCGGCCAATGCCGGCGCAAGGAGGCTCACCTTCGGCAACTTCTCCATGGGCCTGGGCACGCCGGACTACGTCTCGCCGGAGCAGGTCCGCGGCAAGCGCGGAGACGCGCGCAGCGACCTCTACTCCCTGGGTGTCATGCTCTACGAGATGCTCACCGGCACGGTTCCCTTCACCGGACCCAACCCCTTCGCCGTCATGAACGACCGCCTGCTCAACCACCCTCCGCCGCCCAGCAAGCTCGAGCCCACCATCACCCCGCAGCTTCAGGAGATTCTCTACCGCGCCATGGAGCGCGATCCCAGGAACCGCTACGTCAGCGCCCGCGAGTTCGCCCACGACCTGGAACACCAGGACGAGGTGGGAGTCGCCAACCGCGAAGAGGCCGCCACCTGGAAGCGCAAGGAGTCGCCACCCGCGCACCGCAATCTTCTGGTCGCCACCCTCATCGTCATACCCCTGCTCATCCTCATCCTCCTCCTCCTCGTCGCCCGCCACCACTAGGGCTGAGGCCGTTTCGGGGCTCTATCGCGGCACAAACTCGTCGGCGTGAATCACGAACTCGGGATAAGCGCCCGCGGGTGCCCCATGTCTCGCCTCTGAGACACGGGCTTCCAGGAGCACCCAGGTTTATGATGAATCACTCAGGTGTGCGCCACCCGCAGTAAGGACCTCACGGGGCCAGAATTTGTCGATCCTCATATTTACCGTCGGGCGTGAAATAGATAAGTTCTTCACCTCCGCCGGACAAGGAATACACCCACTGCTCGCCCCCGCGTCCATAATCGTTGATTTTGTCAGGCGTTCCTCGTTCGCAACGTATGACTTCGCGATCGGATTTACCACCCAGTTGCCCGCAGGTAACTGGAACAGTAGTGAGTTGCCCCAGTATGGGATTGGTAACAGTCTCACTGCCTTCCATTGCAGACAATACCACAAAGAACTCACCGGTGGTAGATGAAAGCTTAAGGAGGGCAAGGGTTTTATTGCGACTGTTCCATGTCTTAGAGGCAGTTACGAGCATTGGTGTACCACGAGCAAGATATAACTTCTTGGCTGGCGGGAATTCGAGGTCGGCTAGGGTAGAGGTTATAGGGTACAGCACGGTGCTGTCGAGGGAGTAGAGGGTCTTCCCCATAAGGGCTTGAACCTTACTCTGAAAGCCGGTTTGCTCCGCTGGAGACAACGCATCGGGCGGGAGAAGAGCTGAGTTCACGAAGTGCTGCAAAACATCGAACTCCCCAATATGACCGTCAGGGCACCTTACGACAATATTGACCCGAGGGGCCTGTGAGGACGTAGGCACCTGCTCGCCGAGAGCGTTTGTTGTGGTAGGAACTGGCTCGTAAATGGCGGTAATCGAAACCACGTCTACAATGGTGTGCAAGCAGTTGATCGTGGAGAGATTCAGATACGCCTTATGTCCAACATATAGCTGCTGCAGATCGGAAACTGTGGGAGCAGTAATAGTTGGATTGACATTGCGCCACTGGGCGAGGACGCTGGCGGACAAGGTGAGCAGGAGAGTGAGTGTGAGTGCGAGGGAAATGGTAAAGCGGAGCATGGTGATCCCTTTCCGTGTACGCTGGTCTAAAGTATACCGCTATCTTCATTCTGCACAGTCAGCAGGGAATCGGGAAATTTTTCACTCAAGAAGCCCTAGATCGCAGTAACTCGGCGATGGTGTACAGGTCCAGCGTAGGCCAGCGTCAATCCAGATGGCGATACTTTTTGGGCAGAATCCGCGATTGCCCAAAAATTGGGCGGGAAACGGGGGTTAATGGTCATAGGGATATTTATTTGACACCAACAAAACCCGAACGGCCCTGCGTGACTATCTTTGGCGGATATAATGGGGCATGGCACCTTCCGCAAGCGACAAATTGATTTTGGTTAGGGTAAAGGTCGAACGGGCCAAAAAGCATCTCATCGATCTCGAAAAGGGTATCATCCCCTACCGGGGCAAGTCGATATGGATAGGAATCGGCGAGCCTAATTCGCAGACTGGACAGCCATCTGGCGGTAGAATACGACTTCCTGTTATTCCCTTTGATTCCCTTGCCGCAGCGGGAGATGTGATCCAAAACCTTAGGAGTGCCTTGGATCACTTGGCCTATCAGCTTTTCACGGTGGGCAGCCCAGGACAAGTCCCCAATAGACGGCTCTGTTTTCCGATCTCCGATAGTGCCAAGCGTTATGAAGCCGAAAAGGCTCTAAAAGTAGAGGGTATGAGGGAAGACGCGAAGAAATTCATTGATAGTCTCAAGCCTTACCAAGGCGGAAACGAGCCGCTGTGGACTCTCCATGAGTTCAACAACATTGACAAGCATAAATTCCTGCTCAGCCAAGGCCCCGTTGTCCTTTGCGAGGCAGCCTGGATGGGAACAGAGGCTGCCTATCCCTATTACATATTGCAGTCGGGCGATCCAAACTTCGCCGGAATCTTTGGAGTGGAAACGAATGATGAACTGGACCCAACCAGCGAGGAAGCTATCTGTAAGGCAGCATTTTCGCGGGTCAATGCGATGCTTCCAACACTCTCAGAACTCTGTGAATATGTCGAGACTTTGCTCCCGAAGTTTTTGCCCAATCTTGAGTGACATATTGATATACCACCCTGGGGGTGGCCAAGGTCTGATCTGAACAGAGTCACAAAATCGGGCGCCCCAGGTCTCGATTCTGAGACCTGGGTTTCGGCGGCAGCAATCCCCTCCCACTCCCGAAGATTTTTCCCCCGAATTTCCCCGTAAAATCGTGTGTCAAGCCCCTCGACCCACGAAAATCGCCTCAACCAACAGAAAACAAAAGAGAAATCACTTCCCAGCAAGTGGCATAGTAGTTATGCCCCACGGCGTATAATTAAAGCAGTAGTAAACAAACAGACCCGGCCAACCAGCCGGGCCTTCGCATTTAACGCACCACCAAAACCGTTCCGATCAACGCCTTATCAGAAAGCCAAACAGAATGAAGATTTTACAAACTCAACCCGAAAAACCCCAGTTTTCCGCCCATAACCCAAACGTTTAGAGGATTTTACCCGTAACCTGCTCGCAATGAATATTTTACAAGCCAAACCCGAAAATCCGCCAGTTTTTCATCCCTAACCCGAATGTTTAGAGGATTTTACCCGTAACGTATCTGCAATGAATATTTTGCCGTCCAGCACACCGCGCAGCCGCATGATTCCAAACCGCTTGCGTCTAAAATATCCATTATGAATATTATACCCATAACCACAACAGAACGATCCGCTTACAAGCCAATTCCATCGCAAGGGGGGGTGGCAGGGGGGGAGAACAAAACAGCGATCAAACGGCGAACAATCGGCAATTCCCGTCCGAATCAGCCTGAGCCAGCTCTATCTCGGCACAAACTCGTCGGCATGAATGACGAACTCGGGATAAGCGCCCGCGCCCAGCTCGCGAACGTCCATTCCTTGCCAGTGTCCATCGTCGTCCACGCGATAGGTCGAAAAGCGGTTGAGCAGTAGATTTCCCCCGTGGATCAACGGCAGCATGAAGCCCAGCAGCGCGCTGACACCGACTAGCTGCGCCAGGATGTGGCCTCCGCGCGTGCCTGAGGAGAAGTGCCCGAAGAGTCCCAACGCGAGCAGTCCCCAGATTCCGGACAGCGCATGCACCGAGACCGCTCCGCCGGGATCGTCCACGCGCAGATGCAGCTCGAAGACCTCGATCATGTAGGTTGCCAGCACGCCCGCTACCAGACCGATGTTGATTGCCGCCACCGGCGAGACCATCGCGCAGGCCGCACTGCCCGCCACCAGCCCGGCGATCCAGCCATTCGCGCTCAGCGATGCGTCCGGTTTGTGGTAGCGCGCCCGCGTGACCACAAGCGCAGCCATGCATCCGGCCGAGGCCGAGAGCATCGCGTTGATCACCACGCCGACAACCTGCTGCGGGCCCGCTCCGTAGAACAGGATCGAGGCCGCGCAATCGAGCCCAATCCAACCTACCAGGGCCAGAAGGCAGCCGAAGAGCACCAGCACAATGTTGTGCCCGGGAATTGCAGCCGCCATGCCGTCGTCGGAGAACTTGCCGCGCCGCGGCCCCGCGATCCACGCCACCGAGAGCGCGGCCAGTCCGCCCACCACCTGCACCGTGCCCGCGCCGCCCGCGTCGGTGAAGTTTGGGATTCCGAAGTTCGCCGCAAGCTGCGCCAGCCATCCCCCGCCCCACGCCCAGTGCGCGAAGATGGGAAAGATGAGCCCGCCCAGCAGCGCGCTACTGAGGCAGATCGGCCCCAGCCGCCAACGGTCGGTGCCCGCGCTCAACGGAATGATCGCCGCCAGTCCCGCGGCGAAGAGTTCGAGACACAGCACCAGCGACCGGTCCAGGCCGGCTGCATCCGATCCATCGAAGCTGACGCCGCGCGCGAAGAAAGGAGCAGCGCCCAGCCAGTCCCAATGCGCGCCGCCAAGTGTAAATGAGTGGGTGGCCGCACCAACAGAACCTGCCCACGCAGAGCCGAGGAGAACGAAGACGATCGCCGAAACCGCCAGCGCGCAGAGGCTCGCCAGCATGGCGTGGGCCGCGCTGCGCGAGCGTCCCAGTCCCTGGTGGATCAGCGCCAGCCCGGCCGCCGCAAACGGGACCAGCATGATCGCGAACAGGCCCAGCTCCAGGTTCATCGGTGCTCCCTCCGCGTGGCCTTATATGCATGGGTGAGCAGGGACAGGCCGAGGGCCTCGACGCCAAATCCCGCCCCAACAAAGGCGGACCGCTGCGCGAGGGAGGTCAGCAGCGCCAGCGCGGCGAGCACTATAAAAAATCCCGAGAGAAGCAACAGACACGCGCCCAGCTTCAAGGAGTCTCCTTTGATTGAATTCTCTTGATGCAGTGTGTTCGGAAACTTCAGTCTATCAACAACCATTGCGCGACAAATAGAAATCCCGGTCGTAGCGCCGAAAACTTAGTACCGATAGTGCTCCGACTTATATGGCCCTTCCACGGGAACGCTCAGATACTCGGCCTGCTTCTTGGTCAGCGTCGTCAGCTTCACGCCGATCTTCTCCAGATGCAGCCGCGCAACCTCTTCGTCCAGCTTCTTGGGCAGAATGTAGATGCCGACCTTGTAGGTGTCCTTGTTCGCCCACAGGTCGAGTTGCGCCAACGTCTGGTTCGCAAAGCTGTTCGACATGACAAAGCTCGGATGGCCCGTCGCGCAACCCAGGTTCACCAGCCGTCCCTCGGCCAGCACGAAGATGCTGTTGCCGCTGGGGAAGGTGTACTTGTCCACCTGCGGCTTGATGGTCAGCTTCTTGATCCCGGCAACGGCGGTCAGCTTTTCCATCTGGATCTCGTTGTCGAAGTGCCCGATGTTGCACACGATCGCCTGGTCCTTCATCCGCCTCATGTGCTCCACGGTGATGATGTCCACGTTGCCGGTGCATGTAACGTAGATGTCTCCGCGTCCCAGCGTCTCCTCGATGGTCGTGACCTCGTAGCCCTCCATTGCAGCCTGCAGCGCGTTGATCGGGTCGATCTCGGTGACAACCACGCGCGCGCCCATTCCGCGCAGCGACGCCGCCGATCCCTTGCCCACGTCGCCGTAGCCGCAGACCACCGCGACCTTGCCCGCAACCATCACGTCGGTGGCGCGCTTGATGCCGTCCACCAGCGACTCGCGGCAGCCGTACAGATTGTCGAACTTCGACTTCGTCACCGAATCGTTCACGTTGATCGCAGGTACCAGCAGCTTGCCCTGCTCGAACATCTTGTACAGACGGTGAACGCCGGTCGTGGTCTCCTCGCTGACGCCACGCCACTGCTTCACCACATCGCGCCAGCGCGATGGATGCTCCGCATGGACCTTCTTCAACAGCGCTTTGATGACGTCTTCCTCGGTCGATCCCGAGGGCGAGTTCACCCACGCGTCGCCGTTCTCCATCTCGTAGCCTTTATGGATGAGCAGGGTCGCGTCGCCGCCGTCGTCGATCACGAGCTGCGGGCCAAGCACTCCGCCCTTGCCATCGGGAAAGCTCAGCGCCTCATTGGTACACCACCAAAACTCCTCCAGCGTCTCGCCCTTCCACGCGAAGACGGGAACGCCCGCCGCGGCAATCGCCGCCGCCGCGTGGTCTTGCGTCGAGAAGATGTTGCAGCTCGCCCAGCGCACCTTCGCGCCCAGCGCCACCATGGTCTCGATCAGCACGGCGGTCTGAATGGTCATGTGCAGCGACCCCATCACGCGCACGCCGGCCAGCGGCCTGCCCGCGGCGTACTTGTTGCGGATCGCCATCAGCCCAGGCATCTCCTGCTCGGCAATGTCCATCTCGCGCCGGCCAAACTCCGCCAGGCCGATGTCCGCCACCTTGTACTCCGCCGCACCAGCCAGAACCGCCTTATCGATCGTCGCCGTCGCCATCCAAACACCTCTTCGATTGTCGAATTGATTGTCCGCAAAAGGCCCTGTGGACCGTTACTAGAATAGCATCGCGCGGGGTGTTTTTGACTGGCGCATCCTCTGCGTGTGGCGTCGCACGGCGCTGCGCTGTACTCTCAGATGCGATGCCTGACTTCTGCGACGTTGCGCTGCCCGTGCCGCTCGACCGCTGCTTCACATACGCGATAAACGAGGCCGTGCCCGCAGTCGGCGCGCGCGTGCTGGTTCCCTTCGGCGGCCAGCGGTTGATGGGCGTCGTCGTGCGCGTGCATGACGATCGGCCCACGGACGCTGCGGCAATCAAGCCGGTGCAGCAGGTGCTCGACGACGAGCCGCTGCTCTCCGATGAGCTGATGCATCTGGCGAAGTGGATTGCGCAGTACTACGTTGCGCCGTTGGGCGAAGTGTTGCGCGGCATGTTGCCGCTGGCCGCCGAAGTGCGCCGCCACTTTGTCTACCGCATCGCCGAGGCGGGACAGCGCGTCTTGCAGGAAGGCGCGACGTTGCTCGATGGGTCGATGAAGGGAGGCTCGCGCCGTTCTAAATTGTCGGCGGAAGACCAGGATCGCGAGTCCGCGGCGCTGAATTACCTGGCCGACGGCAAAACCGCACGGGCCTCTACAGTACGTTCGGCGACAAAGGCTAACAAGGCCCTGCTCGACGGCATGGTCCGTAAGAAGTGGCTCACCCGCGAGTCGATTGCCGAGGAACGCGACGCGCGCCGCACCGAGCGCATCGCCGTGCTGGTTCCGGATGCGCGCATTCCGAAGTTGAATGCGAACCAGACCGCGATCCTTGCCGAGATTGCCGCTGCGGGCGGGCGAATGCGCGTAGTCGATCTGCGCGAGTCGTTGGCCCTGCGCGAACTCGGCGTCCCTGCCTCCACACTGGCGACGCTGGTCAAGCGCGGCCTGGTCGCGATCGAAGAGGTACCCGAGGACTTTCATCTCGGCGGCCTTCCCGCCGACGGCAAGAAGAACGCGCACGAACACGCGCTAAACGAGGCGCAGATGGAGGCGCTCTCGTCCATTGCAGCCGCAATGGCGCAGGGCGGATTTAGACCAATGCTGCTCTACGGCATCACCAGCTCGGGCAAGACCACCGTCTACTTCGCCGCGATGCAGCGCGCGCTGGACGCGGGCAAGTCCGCGCTTCTGCTGGTCCCGGAGATTGGCCTCACGCCCGCGATGGCGGGTCAGATGTTCGCGGCCTTCGGCTCGCAGGTCGCGCTGCTGCACTCCGGCCTGACGCCGGACGAACGCGCCGGGCAGTGGCGCCGCATCCGCCGCGGCGAGGCCCGCATCGTCGTCGGCACGCGCTCGGCGGTCTTTGCGCCGATGGTCAACCTCGGCCTCATCCTGGTCGACGAGGAGCAGGACGGCAGCTACAAGCAGGAGGAGACGCCGCGCTACCACGCGCGCGATGTCGCGGTGATGCGCGCCAAGTTCAACTCGGCGGTCGTAGTGCTCGGTTCGGCGACGCCCTCGCTGGAAAGCTGGGCCAACTCCGAGCGCGGCCGCTACACGCGCATCGAGATGCTCACCCGCGTGATGCACCGCCCGCTGCCCACCGTCGAACTGGTAGACATGCGAATCGAATTTCGCGAAACCGGCCGCGAAGACATCTTCTCCCGCCCACTCGTCGCCGAGACACAGGCCACGCTCGATCGCGGCGAGCAGGTGATGGTTCTGCTCAACCGGCGCGGCTACTCCTTCACCGTGCTCTGCCGAAGCTGCGGCGAGAAGATCGAGTGCGAGAACTGCGCCATCGCCATGACCTACCACAAGCCAGCCGCTGAGACGGACCTGCACGCGCATGCGGGCGACCGGCTGGAGTGCCACTACTGCGGCTTTCGGCGGTCGGTCCCGAAGCTCTGCCCGAAGTGCGGGAGCGAGCACCTCTATTACCTCGGCGCGGGTTCGCAGCAGGGCGAGGAGCGGCTGCAGAAACTCTTTCCCAACGCACGCATCGGGCGCATGGACCGCGACACCGTGCGCGGGCGCGGCGACATGGAGCGCCTGCTCACGCGGTTCTACGCAGGCGAGATCAATCTTTTGGTCGGCACGCAGATGATTGCCAAGGGCCACGACGTCCATGGCGTCACGCTGGTGGGCGTGGTGGGCGCGGACTCGGCGCTCGGCCTGCCCGACTTCCGCGCCGCCGAGCGCGTCTTTCAACTGCTGACGCAGGTCTCCGGCCGTGCCGGCCGTGGAGAGCTTCCCGGCCGCGTGCTGGTGCAGACGTACCACCCCGAGCACTACGCCATCCAGTGCGCCGCCGCGCACGACTACGCAGGCTTTGTGGCCAGGGAGATGCAATTCCGCCGCTGGATGCACTATCCTCCATCGAGCGTGCTTGCCAATGTCATCGTGCAGGGGCAGACGCTCGAGGAGGCCGCAGCGCTGGCTGCCACGCTGGGCCGCTGGTTCGACTCCACGCATCTCGACAAGGTCCGCGTACTGGGACCCGCCGCCGCGCCCATCGCGCGGCTGAAGCGCATCTACCGCTTCCACTTCGTGCTCAAGGCCGAGCGGCGCGACGCACTCGGCCGCACGTTGCGCGCTCTGCTCGCCTACGCGGAAGCCCACGCCGTCCCGCGCCACAGCCTCATCGTGGACGTGGACGCGATCCATCTGATGTAGCTTCGTTCGCCGAAACCGAACTTCGCTCCGGTCCGTGCAACTCTGGAAGTACGCGTGACCGTCAGATGTGAGACGGTCTCTGCTGCTATGCTGAGGCTTGTCGCTGTCCGGCCTAATCCGATCGAGGAGTGAGTCAATTTATGTCTGAACCTGTAAAGATTACCGTTCGCCCCAATGGCCCGCTGCTGGTCGAGGGAGCGTTTGCGCTGAGCGATCTCGATGGCAAACAGTGGGACCTGACCGGCAAGCCGGCCGTGGCGCTGTGCCGCTGCGGCGCCAGCGAGAACAAGCCCTTCTGCGACGGCGCGCACAAGAAGATCGGCTTCCAGAACACGGCCAGTCCAGCGCCTCCGGCGTAGTCTTCCGAACCAGTTCGATCCAGTGAGTCCGGTCCAGTGAATTTGTTTCATGCGTGTTGCAAGAGTGCTCTCCCAGTCAATCTCCCGTGCGGGAGCGCGCTGCCGCGTTGTTGTGTCCGTCGTCTCTCCTCTGCTCTGCTGTCCACTCTCTCGGCTGCTCTATTGGTGCTGAGTCTTGCTGGCCGGCCTCTGTGCGCGCAGGCTCCGGCGGTCTCTACCGGCACACGGCCAACCCAGGCCGCGGGCGCCCGTTCTGCCGCAGCCGTGAATTCCGCTTCGAACATCAATCCAGCTACGGACGCCGATCTCGCCCAGTATGTCGGGCAGTACCGCAGCACCTCCAACCCGGACCAGATCAATGCGGTCTATCTCGACGGCGGCGTTCTCTACGAGGAGAGCGAGCAGCGGGCGCGTCAGAGGTTGGTTCCGGACGCGCTGCCTGGGTCTGCGGACCGCTTTCAGATCGCATCGCCGCAGGCGCATGTGGTCTTTCTGCGCGATGCCACGGGAGCCGTCTCCGGGCTGAAGTTTGTGCTCGACCGCGATGGCAGCACGCTGGTCGAGGAGAGGCGCTTCAGCATCGCGGGCACGCGGCTCAACCACTTCCGCCAGTACACCCGCCAGGAGGCGATGCTGCCCATGCGCGACGGCGTGCGGCTCCATGCGGTGATCCTGCGGCCGGCCCATATCGAGCCCGGCGAGTCGCTTCCCTTCCTCCTCGCCCGCACGCCCTACGGCGTGGACGACTTCGACTCCGAAAGCGTCAACCATGACAAGCCCGAGCTGGCCGCCAGCGGATATATCTTCGTCTATGAAGACATTCGTGGGCGGTACAGGTCCGAGGGCAGCTTCGTGATGAACCGCCCCATCGTCGCGCACAACAGCAAGAATGATGTGGACGAGACCACCGACACGCGCGACACCATCGACTGGCTGCTGAAGAATGTGCCGGGAAACAATGGCCGCATCGGAGTCTTCGCCATGATGGCAGGCATCGACGCACATCCGGCGGTCAAGGCCATCTCGCCCCAGGCGCCCATGACCGACGTGTGGATGGGCGACGACTTCTTCCACAACGGCGCCTTCCGCCAGAGCTACGGCTTCGACTACGTGCAGGAGATGGAGGCGCAGAAGACCGACGCGCGGGTGGACATGAAGCAGGACATGTATGACTTTTTCCTGCGCCACGTCAACTTCGCCGGGGCGGTGGCGACGGTCCCGAAGATGAGCGATCTGCCTACGGCGAAGGCCTTTCTAACTCAGCCCGCGTACACCGCGTTCTGGCAGGCGATGGCTGTGGAAGATCGTCTTGGCGGGGTTGAAGTCCCGACGCTCGAGGTCGGCGGCTATTGGGACCAGGAGGACATGTGGGGCACCCAGGCCGAGTACGCCGCGCTGAAGAAACACGAGCACCAGGTCTTCCTGGTGCTCGGGCCGTGGGACCACGGCGGCTGGCAGGGCACGGCGCGTCGACTGGGTTCGGAGTTTGGCAGACTGGATTTCGGCGAGCCGACGGGGAGCGAGTTTCGCAAGAGGTTTGAGGCCCCTTTCTTCGAGAAATACCTGAAGGACAGGCCGGGCTTCGACCTCGCCGGCGCGGCCAGCTTTCGCACCGGCGTGAATCGGTGGGAACGGTACGACGCCTGGCCTCCTGTGGCTGGCTTTGAGCCTGCGCGGCTCTATCTGGAACCGGATAAGAAGCTCAGCTTTACTGCTCCCACGGCCAAGGATGATACGGTCGCTGCGTCCTATGTGTCGGATCCGGCGGACCCCGTTCCCTATCGCCATCGGCCGATCCAGCCGACCTACGCTCGGGGCTCGAGGTGGTACACATGGATGGTCGAGGACCAGCGCTTCGTCACCGGGCGCAAGGACGTGGCCAGCTTCACGTTGCCTGCGCTCGACCACGATGTGACGATCACCGGCGACGTGACGGCGGACCTCTTTGCATCGACCACGGGAAGCGACGCCGACTGGATCGTCAAGCTGATCGATGTCTATCCGGACGGCGCGCCAGCTTCACCCCAGCAAGCAAACTCGGCGGAAACTCCTTCAGCCCCACCCCAGCGAGCAAGCTCGCCGGCGTCGAATGCGGGCTATCAACTGATGGTTGCGGACGAGATATTTCGCGGCCGCTATCTCCACAGCTTTGAGCAACCCGCGCCGCTAACTCCCGGTGCGGTCAATGAGTTCCGCTGGAGCCTGCACGGCGTGGACCACACCTTTTTGAAGGGACACAAGATCATGGTCGAGGTGCAGTCGAGCTGGTTTCCGCTCTACGACCGCAATCCGCAGACCTTTGTGCCGAACATTATGGTCGCGCCCAAGAGCGCATACAGGGCGGAGACGGTGACGATCTACGGCTCGGCGAAGTGGCCCTCGCATCTGGAGTTTGCAGTGGAGCGGTGAAGACGGTCGTCCAGTCGGATTCGCTGGCTTTCCAATAGGATTGCATCCCGCTTTATTTGCGTGCGGACCGTTCGGGGGTAGAATGGCTCGCGGCTGGAAACGCGGTTTGGCGGACTGGCCGAATCAGCTTCCCGTACGGCAGGTTCGAGAGAAACAAATCCAAGGAACCGACAGAAGGTGGCGAGAAATGCGTGTGAGATTGACGTCTGCGTTTGCTGTACTGCTGTGCGTTGCATCGATGACCCTAGCCTGCGCGGCGCAAGAGGCTGCCGCCGCCGCCCAGAACACAGCCGGCGCTCAGGACACGGCCGGCGCGGCGCAGAACGCTTCCGGTGCGCCTCACCTGCAACGGCAGGGGAATGCGACGCAGTTGATCGTGGATGGCAAGCCGTACCTGGCGATGGGCGGGGAGCTGAGCAACAACGCCGCCACCAGCCTGGAGAACATGGACACGATCTGGCCGAAGCTGGTGGCTGGAAACCTGAACACGGCGCTGATCGGCGTGACGTGGGCGCAGTTTGAGCCGGTCGAGGGACAGTACAACTACGTGCAGTTGGATGGCGTGATCGCCAAGGCGCGCGAGAACCACATGCACGTGGTCCTGATCTGGTTCGCGAGCTGGAAGAACGGGACGTCGAGCTTTGCGCCGTACTGGGTGAAGAAGGACTATCAGCGGTTTCCGCGCATTCAGATTAATGACGGCAAGACCGTCTCCCTCTCCGGGCCGCTGGAGCTGCTGAGCACCTTCGGCGACGAGACGCGCGACGCCGACGCAAAGGCCTTCGGCGCGCTGATGAAGCACGTCGGCGAGGTGGATGGGACCGAGCACACGGTGTTGATGGTCCAGGTGGAGAACGAGGTGGGCGTGCTGCGCGACACGCGCGACCGCTCGCCAGCCGCCAACCGCGCCTTCGCCGGACCGGTTCCGGCCAAGCTGATGCAGTACCTGGAGGCGCACAAGGACTCGCTGATCCCGGAGTTCCGCGATGTGTGGGCGGCCAACGGATATAAGAAGTCCGGCACATGGGAGGAGGTCTTTGGGCCGGGCAAGCCGGCGGACGTAGTGATCCCCATCCAGACCACCACGCCGCCGATGAGTGCACTGGAACATAGCAATAGCTGGCAGAGCCTACACTGGCCGTCGGACGAGATCTTCATGGCGTGGAACTACGCGCTGTATCTGCAGAAGGTGGTGGAGACGGGCAAGGCCGCGTACAACATTCCGATGTTCGTCAACGGATGGCTGCAACAGCCTAACCATGCGTGGCCGGGCAGCTTCCCCAGCGGCGGCCCGCTGCCGGAGGTGCATGACGTATGGCGGGCGGGCGCGCCCAGCGTGGACATCCTGGCGCCTGATCTTTATCTCGAGTACTTCGACGAGGTGTGCGAACGGTTCACGCGCAACGGCAACCCGCTGTTCATTCCCGAGACGAGCACAAACCCGGCCAACGCGATTGTTGCCGTGGGCAAGTACAACACCATCGGCTTCTCGCCGTTCGGCATCGACGGCAACCGGCCGATCGGGGCGGACCTGGCAGGAACCTACTCCATGCTGGAGCAGCTTGCACCGATGATCCTGGCGCGGCAGGGCACGGACTCCGTGACCGCGGTGCGCATGAGCCAGGGAGACGCGCCCAAGAGCGTCAAGCTGGGCAATTACACGCTGACGTTCACCTATACGGGACGGAATTCGCGGCTTCCGCCGCAGGCCAGGGGACAGTCTGTGGGATCTCCGCCGCCACCCGGAGTCGCACCCGTCAACCCCAATGAAGCTCCGCCGGAGGCCGCGGCCGTGCTGATTGCAACCGGCCCCGACGAGTACTACTTTGGCGGCGGCGGAATGCGCGTGGACTTCGCGCCCACCACGCCCGGCCCAGGCAATGTGGGACTGGGAGATGTGCAGGAGGGCAAGTTCGTTGACGGCAAGTTCGTCGTGACACGCCAGATCGCGGGCGACGACGACGCACAGGGAGAGATCCTGGTGCTGCGTCCCAACAACATCGTTCGGGTGACGCTGTACCGCTATCCATAGAGGCGGCGCAAGCTGCTTTGGTTGGTGCAATGGCCTCGCAGACCGGCTTCAGTGCAATGGCGCTGGGGACAACTGCTGAGGCCATTGTTTCTCATGTGGGCGGCGGAATTACTTATTGCTCATTATTGTCTGTACGTCCAAGCAAATTCAGGGAGCAGTCGTGTGTTCAAGATTGCTCACTGGAAATCATCTTGCATATTTGAATTCCCTTTTCGGGACTGGACACCAAATTGTTACCCATCAAGTTGATTCCATCTGTAGAAAAGTCATCTTACAAAGTGGATTCTAGAGATCAGCACCTTCCAGGCACTTATTGGACGGCAGCTGAGAAGTATCCTGCTTCCCTGAGTCTGGTTGCTGAATTGAGATATTTGGGGGATTTTAATGCGAGTACTGGTTGTGGAAGACGATCCTTCTTTGGGGGCATTTCTAAAGGCCGGCCTGGAGACGGAAGGCCATCGGGTGGAGTGGGTGAAAGACGGTGAGGCCGCGCTGGCATGGGCCGCGGCGGAGCATCCGGAGCTGGTGCTGCTGGACCTGAGTCTGCCGAAACTGGATGGCATGGAGGTGCTGTCGGAGATGCGTGCGCGGCATGACGACGCGTCGGTGCTGGTGCTGACCGGACGCAGCGACCCTCATGTGCAGGTGCAATGTTTGGACATGGGCGCCGACGATTGCCTGCTGAAGCCGTTCAGCTTCTATGAGCTGACGGCGCGATGCAGGGCGTTGCTGCGGCGGCGCGAGCAGTTTGCCGACCCGGTGCTTCGCCATGGCGACCTGGAACTGCACCGCATCGAGCACACGGTGGCGCGCGCGGGGCGGACGATCGAGTTGACGGCGAAGGAGTTTGCGCTGCTGGAGTTTTTGATGCTGCATCGCGGCGAGTGCGTCTCGCGCGGCCAGTTGCTGACCGAGGCGTGGCAGATGCCGGCGGAGTCGGGCACGAATGTGGTGGATGTGTACATCAACTACCTGCGGCGCAAGCTGGATGGAGGAGAAGCTCATGATGCACAAGCGGAGTTGATCGAGACGGTGCGCGGAATGGGATACAGGCTGGGAGGCCTGAGTCGCAATCCCGCGACGCGGGCGGCCGGCCAGTCGTGCCCTGTTCACAGGCCCGCGTACGCCTAGACGCTGCGCTCGCCCAAAGAGAGCGCGACATCCTTTCCCTTCAAACTCTTCCTTCGAATTCTTGCTTTCGCTCGATCGCGGGCGAGCGGAGGCAGGATTGAGGGCGAGCGGAGGCAGAGACTTCGGCGATTTTGGCTGAGCAACGAGAGATTCCCGAGTGACCGGGACAGAGAGCGGTAGCCGACAGGAAAGTTTTATGGGGTACGGACTGGGCAGAGAGAACATCGGAAACAAGGCGGCGGTGAGGACAGTGCTGCTGGCCAGCGCGGATGCGGACCTGCGGGCGCGCCTGCGGCAGGAGCTGACGGCACTTCGCTGGGAGGTGCGCGAGGCGGCAGGCGGCGCGGAGGCAATGGAACTGCTGGAGGCCGAGGGCGCAGAGGCGATGTTGCTGGACAGCGCGCTGCCCGATCTGGAGGTGGGTGAGTTTGCCTCAGAGATGCGCATCCGGCATCCGGTGATGGAGCTGCTGCGGATGGATGGAATCGTGGACGAGGCGGGGGGGCGCAGCCCTCGCAGAAACGAGCTGCTGCACGCGTTGCGCCAGGCGCAGCAGGACGCACATGGCTCCCGCGGCGCGGGCGAGAGCGCGGCATGGGCGCTGTCACCGGTGGCGGTGCCGCAGATCTCCGCGGCGGACCGGCTGGCCCCAGGGGACAGGCGCGCGGCCGCCGCGCAGGAGGTGGCGGCGGTGCTGCGGTCGCGCAACGCGGCGTGGATCGAGACGAGTTGGCGCACAACCGGGATGAAAGAGGACGGACTGGGAACGGCCACGCCGGAAGTGGCCAGGCCGGAAGCGGCTGGACTAAATACGGCTGGCCCGAAATCAATCCGGCCGGCAACGGTTGGACACAAGACAGAGGGCCCCGCAATGGTTGCGACGAAGCGGCCGCTGCAGGCTTTCGTCTTCGACGAGGAGAGGCTGGAGATCGTGCCGCGCGCGCTGCCAATGCCGCTGCCGGAGATGGTGGGCGAAAGTCCTTTGATGTTGGAGCTGGCGCGACTGGTGCGGCTGGTTGCGCCGCGGACGTCGACGGTGCTGATCGAGGGCGAAACGGGCACGGGCAAGGAGCTGGTGGCACGCGCGGTGCATCAGCTGAGTACGCGCTCCAACAAGCCGTTCGTGGTGCTGAACTGCGCGGCGATTCCCGAGACCCTGCTGGAGGCCGAGCTCTTCGGGCACACGCGGGGCGCATTCACCGGGGCGGTGCAGTCGCGCACCGGGAGGATTGAAGCGGCCCACGGAGGGACCCTGTTTCTGGACGAGATTGGCGAGATGCCGCTGGCGCTGCAGACCAAGGTGCTGCGCTTTCTGGAGTCGGGCGAGCTGCAACGCGTGGGCGACAACGAGCTCATACGCGTGGAGGTGCGGGTGATTGCGGCGACCCACGAGCCGCTGCAGCAGCGTGTCGACGAGCACGCATTCCGGCTGGACCTGTATCACCGGCTGGCTGTCTTTCCGGTCGCGGTGCCGGCGCTGCGCGAGCGGATGGAGGACGTATTGCCGCTGGCGGCGCACCTGTTGGGCAAGCTGGGCAAGGAGTTGCCGGTGAAGCGGCTTTCGGCCGGCGCGGCGGCGAGGCTGATGGAGCACGACTGGCCGGGCAATGTGCGCGAGCTGGCCCACGTGCTGGAGCGGGCAACCATTCTGGCGGAGGACCGACGGGAGATCGCGCGCGAGGAGATCCGGTTTTAGGAGACTCGTCCGTCCAATGCCTAAGCCTTTCTCCCGCAGCTTCGTTTATCCTGTCTAAATGACCGACAAGCCCGCACTCTCCTGGCACGGCAAAAAAGTCTTTCTCACCGGCCACACCGGCTTCAAGGGCGGATGGCTGGCGTTGTGGCTGGCGCGGCTGGGGGCCGAGGTCCGCGGCTACTCGCTCGACCCCGCGACCGAGCCCAACCTGTTTACCGTGGCGCGCGCCGGCGCGGGACTGGACGATCTGCGCGGCGACATCCGGGACGCAGCCGCGCTGGAATCCGCGCTGCACTCGTTTGCTCCCGAGGTTGTCTTCCACCTGGCCGCGCAGCCGCTGGTGCGGCTCTCCTACGACGACCCCATCCTCACCTACGAGACGAATGTGATCGGGACGGCGCGAGTTCTGGACGCCATCCGGCGCACGCCGACGGTGCGCGCCGTGGTGGTTATCACCACAGACAAGTGCTACGAGAACAAGGAGTGGATCTGGGGCTACCGCGAGAGCGACCCGCTGGGCGGATATGATCCCTACTCCAGCTCGAAGGCATGCGCGGAGCTGGTGGCCGCGGCATATCGCCAGTCGTACTTCCCTGTTGCAAAGCTCGCCGAGCACGGCGTCGCCCTGGCCAGTGCGCGCGCCGGCAATGTGATCGGCGGAGGCGACTGGTCGGCTGACCGGCTCATACCGGACCTGGTGCGCGGCTTCCTGGCCGGCGAGGCTGTGCGCATCCGCCGGCCGCAGGCCATCCGCCCCTGGCAACACGTTCTTGAGCCGCTGCACGGCTACATCCGCCTGGCCGAGCAGCTCCTTGCGCCCAAGCGCGATCGGGCCGCTCGGTACGCGAAAGCGTACAACTTCGGGCCATCGGAGGACGACGCACGGCCGGTTGGGTGGATTGCCGAGAAGATGGCGGGCTTCTGGGGCGAGGGAGCGGAATGGATTCTCGATCCTGACCCCGGCGTGCATGAGGCCGGCACCCTGAAGCTGGATACCAGCCGCGCGCGCGCCGACCTGGGATGGACTCCGCACCTGCGCCTGGAGACTGCGCTCGAATGGATTGTGCAGTGGACCCACGCATGGCAGGCCGGGGCCGACATGCACGCCTTCACGCTCGCCCAGATCGCCGCCTACGAATCGCTGCTACAACCCGTCAAGGAATAGGCAACCCATCCCCATGCAAATCCTTCGCCGCAGCCTGCTCAGCCTGCTCGCCGCCTGCACTCTGACCGCGCAGGTTGGTCTCATCGCCCAGTCGCCCGCCCCGGGCAAAGCCGCAACCGCGACTGAAACCCGCAGCACCGTTCCTGCACTCTTTCTATCCGACATTCACCTCGATCCCTTCGCCGACCCTGCAAAGGCCGCAAGGCTGAACGCGGCGCCCGCCGCCGAGTGGCCCGCGATCCTCTCCGCGCCCGACTCGCCCACGCAGGCGAAGGAGTTTGCCGCGCTGCAAGAGGCCTGCCCCACGCGCGGCATCGACACACCCTACGTGCTCTGGCGGTCCAGCCTCCGCGCTATCCACACCGACGCATCCCACGCCCGGTTCATCACCCTCAGCGGAGATATGCTCGCCCACTCCTTCGACTGCAAGTTTCAGACGCTGCTGCCCACGGCAACGCAGGCCGAGTATGTGGCGTTTACGGAGAAGACCGTGCGCACCATTGTCTCCACGCTGCGCACGGCGCTGCCCGGCGTTCCGCTATACATTGCGATGGGCAACAACGACTCCGGCTGCGGCGACTACCAGCTCGACGCCGCACACGACGCGTTCCTCGGCTACACCGCCAAGATCGTCGCCGAATCCCTCTCCGCAAGCCTCTCCGATCAAGACAGCGCCGCCGTTCTGAGCGACTTCGCCGCGGGCGGCTATTACAGCGTTCCGCTGGCCGGCGTGCCGCACACGCGCCTGCTGGTTGTCGATGACCTCTACTTCTCCGCAAAGTACTCCACCTGCGCGGGCAAGCCGGATGCAGCTCCCGCCGCAGCGCAACTGGAGTGGCTCGCCGGGCAGATTGCAGCCGCGCGGCAGCACAACGAGCAGGTCTGGGTGATGGGCCACATCCCGCCCGGCGTCAATCTCTACGCCACCGCGCGCAACTCCGCCAACGTCTGCGCCGGGGCCAGGCCGCAGATGTTTCTCGCCAACGAGTCGCTGGCCAAGCTGCTGGCGCACAACGCAGACGTGGTCCGGCTGGCGCTCTTCGGCCACACCCACGCCGACGAGATGCGCCTGCTGACGCCGGACGATGGCCCGCAGGCGCCAATCACAGCCATGTCCGGCGTCCCGGTCAAGATTGTCGCCTCCATCAGCCCGGTCAACGGCAACCGGCCCACCTTCACGCTGGCCTCCATTGACCCCGTCACCGCGACGCTCGCCGACTACACCGTCTTTATGGCGTCGAACCTCACCGGCGTCGCTGCCAAATGGGCACCGGAGTACACCTACTCGACCATCTACCACCAGCGGGCCTTCGACGCGGCCTCGCTGGCGAAGCTGGTCCGCGGCTTCCAGTCCGACCCCTCTGCCAAATCCCCGGCCAGCCAGGCAGCACTGCGCAACTACTTCCCCGGCGACATCTCGCGGACAATCCAGTTCGCGTGGCCGCAGTACGCCTGCACGCTGGAGCACGACACCGCACACAGCTTCGCCGCCTGCGCCTGCGCCGCCACAAAGTAGCTGCGCGATTCCGCGACGTTCGTTCCCTCGACCACGTTGCTCAACAGGTGCTACGATTTTCCGGTTGAAACAGATTCACTCCACACCATAAGGAAACCTCATGCGCAGCTTTTCCGGCCCTCTTCTCGCCCTTGCTCTCATACTCCCAGTCGCCCGCGCCCAGACGGCGCCATCGGCCGCACCGCCCGCGCCATCGGGGGCCCCAGCCGGGCCGGCAGCGCCAGCCGCGCCGCGGCGTCCTGCCCCGCCACAGCAACCCACGTTTCCAGTCCCGCCGGCGCTGAAGGGAACGGTGACCTTCGCCTGCGGCCAAGGGAAGAACGGGGGGCTCTCTCTCTTCGCCAACACCCTCTACTCCGATACCTCGGCCGGCTGGGACCTCAAGACCGCCCCGAAGGTGGACAACGGGACCTGCTCGTCCGACAAGCCCTTCTTCTTCTCCATCCCTGTGCCCGAAGGCAACTACCGCGTGAAGATCCTGTTCGGCGGCCCGGCGGAGACGGTGGTCACGGTTCGCGCCGAGGCCCGCCGGCTGATGCTGGAGAAAGTTGCCGTCAAGGCCAACGCCACGCTGGAAAAAGACTTCGACGTCAACGTCCGCGTACCAGAGTTCAAGAACCCCGACGGGACGCCCAACCGCGTGCGTTTGAAGCCGCGCGAGTTCGGCGACCGCAACCTCGACTGGGACAATAAGCTCACCCTCGAATTCAACGGCACCAACCCCAGCTTCCACGCCTTCTCCATTACGCCTCTGACTGGGAGCCATGCCGATGCCGTGGTCTATCTGGCCGGCGACTCCACCATGGTCGATCAGGACAGCGAGCCCTGGGCCTCCTGGGGGCAGCAGCTTCCGCGCTTCTTCCTGCCCGGCATGGTGATCGCCAACAACGCCGAGTCCGGCGAGACCTCCGCGTCGTTCCAGGGCGAGCAGCGCTTCGCCAAGATCATGTCCGTCATCCAGACCGGCGACTTCTTCTTCATGCAGTTCAACCACAACGACCAGAAGCCCGGCGCCGTGCCGCTGGACAAGTACAAGCAGATCCTCACCGACTTCGTCACCCAGGTGCGGGCCAAGAATGCAATCCCGGTGATTGTGACCGCGCAGCACCGCAGGAACTTCGACGCCAGCGGCCATATCACCAACTCGCTGGGCGATTATCCCGATGCCGCGCGCCAGGTGGCCGCCGATACCCACACCTATCTCATCGACCTGACCGCCATGAGCAAGACGCTGTTCGAAGCCATGGGCGACGAGGGCAGCAAGCACGCCTTCATGTACTTCCCGGCCAATACCTTCCCCGGACAGACCAGGGAATACGCCGACAACACCCACTTCAACGGCTATGGAGCGTATGAGCTGGCCCGCTGCATCGTCAACGGCATCCGCGAGAACAAGCTGTACATCGCCGGGCACCTCGATCCCTCGGTGCCGGTCTTCGACCCGGCCAAGCCCGACCCGTTCGCCACGTTCTACCTGCCTCCCACGCCTTTGCAGAGGAAGGAAGACCCCACGCAGATCCCGCAGGCGGACCTGAAATAAGCCCCGGAGCAGTTCAGCGATGGTGTACTGTATCGCGCTGCCAGCAAAATGCGGGGATTCTTCCCCATTCGCAACGCTCAGGGTCAGAATGACAAACAGTATTCCTCTATAGCACTAGTGGGAAAATACTCTAAGGATGGTCTGAACAAGTTATCAAGATTCCCTCAGCGGCTAAAGCCGCATTGGAAATAGGCCGCTTGCGGCGGGACTAAAGTCCCGCCCTTTCAAAACGGGGGCCTATTCAGAGATTCCCTAATTCCTATTGCCGGTTCGCTGCTTGAGCAACCCGCGGTACAGCTCGACGGTCTGGGCGGCGATCGCCTCCCAGGCGAAGGTCTCTTCGACGCGCTTGCGGCCGGCTGCGCCCATCCGCGCGCAGAGGGATGGGTTGGCCATCAGCTCGGCGATGCGCGCGGCCAGATCGCGGGAGAAGCGGCCGGCGTCGAGCGGGAAGCCGGTGAGTGGATCGGCATCGAAGGGCACCAGATGCCCGGTGACGCCATCCACCACCACCTCCAGAATCCCGCCCACCGCGCTGGCCACCACCGGCGCGCCGCAGGCCATCGCCTCCAGGTTGATGATCCCGAACGGCTCATAGACCGAAGGGCAGCAGAAGACGCGGCAGTTGGAGTAAAGCTCAATGGCCTCGGGCTTGCTGACCATCATCTCGATCCAGACAATCTTTCCACCCGCGGCGCGCGCTGCCTCCACATGCACGCGCATCTCCTGCTCCATCTCCGGCGTGTCGGGCGAGCCCGCGCAGAGCACCACCTGCATCCCGGCGGGCAGGTGCTTCACCGCGTCCACCAGATGCACCACGCCCTTCTGGCGGGTGATCCGCCCGACGAACAGGACGTAGGGCGCAGCCGGATCGACGCCGTACTTGACCAACGCTTCGGTCGACGAGGTCTTGCGGTACTGGGCGACGTCGATTCCGTTGTAGATGACATGCACGCGGGAGGCGTCCACCTCGGGGTAGGCGCACAGAATGTCTGTCTTCGTACCGTTTGACACCGCGATGATGGCGTCCGCATCCAGGATCGCCGTGCGCTCCATCCAGGAGCTCATGGCGTAGCCGGAACCGAGCTGCTCCTCCTTCCACGCGCGTAGCGGCTCCAGCGAGTGGGTTGTCATCACAAAGGGAATCCCATAGAGCTTTTTGGCCAGAAAGCCCGCCATCGCCGCATACCAGGTGTGCGTATGCACGATATCGATCTTGCCCAGCTCCTTCATCTGCGCCAGGTTCAGGGCCAGCGCGTCGACGGCGGCGGTGAACTTTGCATCGCACCCCGCCGAGACCTCCGGCGGCGGCAGCTCGCCGCGCACATGCAGGTTGCCCGCGTCGAGCCGCTGCGCGCCCCAGCAGTGGACCTCGACCTCGATGCGCCGGGCGAGTTCGCGGCTCAGGTACTCCACATGCACGCCCGCGCCGCCATACACCTCGGGCGGATACTCCCGTGTCATCAAGCCAACCCGCATCGCACTCTCCATCCCCAAAACCAGTTTTCCTCGCAACAGGATACGCCTTGAAAGATGCGGCCCCAATAAACTACCTTGATTCGGCGGCCGGAGCAGAGACAAAACCACCGGCAATCGTGAATAATGGGCAGCGCCGAAACTCACGACACGCGGCAGCCGTCTCTCAATCGAACCCCGCCGCACAGGAACCGACGATCCAGTTTGCAACCGTCCCAACCGCCAGCTTGGAGAACCCCATGAACCAGCATTCGCTCCTGCAATCCACGCGCACCCTCGCCACTCGCACGCTTCTCGCCTCTCTGCTACCTTCCATCGTATTCGCGCTGGCGCTCGCTCCCGCGTGCAGCGCGCAGGCCACGGCGAAGCCCGCCGCGCCGAAGCCCTCAGCCGCCACCGCGCCGAAGCCTTCGGCTGCCGTCGCGCTGACGAGTGCGGCATCCGTCGCGGGCCCCCTGGACTCCTCCATCGCAGCCCTGCACGCCCACTTCCTCAATCCGCCGAACCAGGCGCGTCCCATGGTCCGCTGGTGGTGGTTTGGCCCGGCCGTGGTCAAGCCGGAGATCCTGCGCGAGTTGCAGCAGATGAAGGCCGACGGCATCCAGGGCGCCGAGATCGCCTTCGAGTATGCCGAGGTGCTCGACGACCCGGCCAAGGGACTCAAGAACCTTCCCTTCCTCTCGCCCGAGATGCTGGACGACGTGAACTACGCGCAGGCCGAGGGCCGCAGGCTGGGGCTGCGCATCGACCTCACGCTTTGCTCCGGCTGGCCCTACGGCGGCCCCAAGACGACGCTGGCCGAGGCCGTGACGCGCATCCGCGTGGCACAGGTCGCGGTGCCGGCCGGCGCAAGCTCGGTCGCCGTGCCATCACTCGCCGAGGGCGAATCCCTCATCGCGGCCGACATCGCCGAGATCGTCGCAACGCCGGCTGTTCCTGCCGCTGCGCCTGCCGGTGGGCCTGCCCGTGAACCGGGCGGCGCATTTGCTGGCCGCGGCGGACGCAACGCCGGCCCGCCTCCGCCCGCCTATGACGCAGCCTCCGCCAAGCCGCTCGTCGTCACCGGAAGCTCCGCCGCCGTCACCGCTGCAGACAAGCCACGCACCGCACTGTTCTTCATCCTGGGCCACACCAAGCAGCAGGTGAAGCGCGCAGCGGTGGGCGCCGAGGGATATGTTCTCGATCCCTTCTCGCATGTTGCGGTCGCCAACTACCTGAAGGACGTCGGCGAGCCGCTGATCGGCGCCTTCGGCACGACGCCGCCCTACGCCATCTTCTCCGACTCGCTGGAGGCCTATGGCGCGGACTGGACCCCCAACCTGCCCGCCGAGTTCCAGAAACGGCGCGGCTACGACCTGGTCCCACACCTGCCGGAGCTGGCCGCCGGAGGCAGCGTTGCCGCAGACACCGTGCGCCACGACTACGGGCAGACCCTGACCGAGCTGATCGATGAGAACTACCTGAGCCAGATGACCGCCTGGGCGGTGGCGCATCATACGAAGTTCCGCTCACAGACCTACGGCGAACCGGCCGTGGACTTTTCCAGCCAGAACCTTGCGTCGCTGGCGGAGGGCGAGGGCCCGCAGTGGCGCGCCTTCTCCACCCTGCGCTGGGCCACCTCCGCCAACCACGTCTACAACCATGTGGTCACCTCCGGCGAGACCTTCACCTGGCTGCACTCGCCGGTGTACCGCGCCATCCCGCTGGACATGAAGACCGAGGCCGACATCGACTTCATCATGGGCGAGAACCAGATCATCTGCCACGGCTGGGGCTACTCCGCTCCGCCGGGCGAGGTGCCGGAGCCGGGATGGAGCCTTTACGCCGCGGCGTCGTTCAACAACCACAACCCCTGGCACCCGGTGATGCCCGCCGTGACGGCATACATCGGGCGGATGAGCTACCTGATGCGCCAGGGCAAGCCCGCCAACCAGGTGGCCATCCTGCTGCCCACCGACGACGCGTGGGCCACCTTCGCCCCGGCACGCACCTCGGTGACCGCGGACATGGGCCGCTACGTCACTCCGGCGATGATGTCCACCATCCTCTCGGCGGGCTATAACGTGGACTACATCGACGCCAAGGCGATCAACAAGGTTGGCATCGGCGCACACCAGGTCCTCATTCTGCCGAACATGCAGCGCATTCCTGTCGAAACGCTGAAGAAGATCGCAGCGTACGTCAAGTCCGGCGGCAGTGCGATCGCCGTGGGCCACCTGCCCACGCTCACCCCCGAAGGCAAACCGCTGGGCGATGCGGGCGCGGACACCTCCGAGATCGTTCTTGTTCCCGATGAGGCCAGCCTCGCCCAGGCCCTGCACAACGCCGCCAAGCCCGACTTCCAGATCAGCGCCACAGACGACGCCACCGTCACTCATTTATTCGCCGCAAGCTGGCTAACGCCGACATCTACCTGGTGGTCAACACATCCAACCAGCCGATCGATACCTCCGCGACCTTCGCCACCAGCCACAAGTTCGCCGAAGAGTGGGATGGCGACACAGCCGTCGCATCGGGCGCTTCGGCAACGGCCCAGCCCATCCAACTGGTTGCCTACGGATCGCGCGTCTTCGTCTTCAGCGATACGCCGTCCACGGCCAAGCCTGCGCCCACCCCGGAGAAGCAGCTCGCCGACCTGAGCAACGACTGGAAGGTCAACTTCACGGGACTGAACAAGAGCGTCGATGAAGCAACGCCAACCGACTGGACCGCCGATCC
>JBEKRR010000060.1:0-14752 GCA_049518555.1 Acidobacteriaceae bacterium | reverse complement strand
CCGCCGTCTTTCGACGTGATCTCGGTCAAGCCCAACAAGACCAGCCTTGGGGTGCACGGCCTGATCATCACGGAGTTTACAGCGGACGGCTTTCGCGGCACCAACGTTCCTGTCCATACGCTGCTGCTGCAAGCCTATGGGCTGCACGAGGGCGAGAGCGTCGGCGAGCCTGCGTGGGCCAACTCGGAGGTCTTCGACATCGAGGCCAAAGTTGCAGGGCCCGACGTTGCCGCCTTCTCCAAACTCGACTCCGATCAGCTCCAGGCGATGCTTCGGCAGATCCTCGCCGAACGCTTCGGGCTCGTCGCCCACCGAGAGACTCGGGAGCTGCCCGTCTATGCGATGTCCGTCGCCAAGGGCGGGCCGAAGCTCAAGGAGTTTGTGTTCGACCCCGCAGTTCCCGCAAGCGCAAGGCGCGGTGGGGGCGTTCAGATGAGTATGGGCATGATTGCGGCCCATGAATGCACGATCCCGTACTTCCTGTCGATGCTCTCGCGCCAGTTGGGGCGCACGGTCGTCGACCGGACCGGTCTTACCGGAAACTACGACTTCACGCTGCGATGGAGCCCCGACAACAGCGCAACCAGCGCTTCGGAGGGAGCTCAGGCTGACACACTTCCTTCCATCTTCACCGCCGTTCAGGAGCAGCTTGGACTCAAACTCGAATCCACCAAAGCCCCGGCCAGCGTCCTCGTCGTCGACCACCTCGAACGCCCCTCCCAAAACTAGATCTGCCCGGACGTTATATCTTGGATAAGGAAGCGTTGCGAGGCAGATCTCCGGACCAGGTGTCTGGGTCCTGCGCTCGCGCCAGTGTCAGGGCCGACGCGCACGACGCGCGATGGTGCCGCACACGATTTCTGCCCCAGCGAGCAAGAACGCTCGCGGGTGGCCCAGAATTTCACCCCAGCGAGCAGAAACGCTCGCCGGGGACCAAGATTTGGAGATCAATGCTCAGGATGATGATGAAGAAGATTGCGATGGCAGCGATGCTGGCCGGCCTGCTGACAACTGTCTGCGCGCAGGCGCAGACCAAGCTCGGCCCGGCGGCGCCCGTCACCTACGACAATAAATACGAGGTGTACGGCGGGCTGAACTTCATGAACTTCATGGCCGGCCAGGACCTGACCCGGCGCATGGACTTCGGCGGCGGCGAGATTGAAGGCACCTACTGGCTGACCCGTAAGTGGGGGCTGGCGGCGGAGGTTCGCGGCGAGGCGGGCACGTCGCCGGTGCTGCCGAATGCGGGAATCTACGGAATTCACCGTCCGCTGGTGTACATGAACATGGTGCTTTTCGGCGCGCAGTATCGCTGGATGCAGAACCAGCACGCGGCGCTCGACCTGCACGCATACGCCGGGCCGTCGTATGGAGTCTTCGACGCAGGGACCTCCGGCGCCGGGCCTACGCCGGGCATCAGCGCGGCTTCCAACGCGCGTCTTGTCGGACTCTACGCCGACCACACCGCTCCGATCTTTGCGCTGGGAGGCAGCGTGGACATGAACCGCTCCAAGAACTGGGCGGTTCGGCTCTCGCCCGATCTGATCCTGGACGAGTTCGGCTCGGGGACGCGCGAGTTCTTTGCTATCTCCGGCGGAGTCGTCTACCGCTTTCCGGTGAAGAAGAAGTAAGGAAGGTCTGAACAGGGGTTTGGCATTCCCTCAGGGGCTAAAGCCCCATTCACACTATGGCGTTACCGGCGGGACTGAAGTCCCGCCCCTTCAAAACAGAGACTGATTCAGAGATTCGCAGAGACTGATTTAGAGATTCCCAAGGGCGCGACGGCGCGCCAAGGCAGGGCAACATGGAGGCGATGAGGGAGTTGTTGCGCGGCAGCTTGAGGTCGAGCCTAAGCGGCATGCGCGAGCAAGACCGGCTGGCCGCGGCGTGGACGGTGGCCTGCGGACACGCCATGGCCGAGCACGGCGCGGTGGTTGGCTACGAGGCGGGCGTGGTGCGGGTCGAGGTCGCCGGCGCGGTGTGGATGCGGCAGATGATCTCGCTCGGCGGCGTGCTGGAGCGCGAGTTGGCGCGCATCTCCGGCCTGCCGGTCGCCGCGATACACTTTGAATTGAAGTAAGACTGAGCGCAGGTCGTATAAGCGAAAACAGATTCCCTTCGGGAATGACAAACAAAGGACGGTGCGGATGGCTGACGTTGCGGGCGTAACCATGGACGAGGTGTTGCGTGTGGCGGAGCTGGCGAACCTGGAGCTGACCGCCGAGGAGGTGCCGCGCATGAGGCGCGACCTGAGCGCGATCCTGGGCTACATCGCGCAGTTGAATGAGCTGGACACCACTGGCGTTCCGGCGATGGCCCAGGTCGGCGAGGTGCTGGGCGCGGAGGTGAAATCGACCGGCGCAAGCCTGCGCGAGGATGCGGTGCGTCCGTCGCTCGACCGCGCGGCTGTGATGGCCTCGGCGCCGGAGAGCGATGGCCGCTTCTTCAAGGTGCCCAAGGTGATTGAGAGATAGGCACTTCGTGCGGTTCTCGACGCGCTCACGCGCGTGAAGGGAAAATGCGGGGCGGTTTTGAGGTGAGATGTCGGTTCGAGGTTCGAGGCAGGAGATGGAATTGGGCGGGATGACGATTGAGAGCGTTCGAGCAGCGATTGCCAGTGGAGCGGCAACAGCGACGGCTGTGGCCGAGGAGCACTATGCGCGGATCGCGGCGGAAGACGGGCCGAGCGGAAAAGGGATCAACAGCTTTCTGGCGCTGAGCCGCGAACGCGCGATGGCGCAGGCGGCGAAGATTGACGCGATGGCCGCCAAGGGCGAGGCGCTGCCGCCGCTGGCCGGGGTCCCGGTGGGGATCAAGGACGTGCTCACGATGAAGGGCTCGCCTGCCACTGCTGGCTCGAAGATTCTGCAAGGCTACATGCCGCCTTATGATGCCACAGCGGTGACCCGGCTGGAGGCGGCCGGTGCGGTTCTGCTGGGCAAGCTGAACTGCGATGAGTTCGCCATGGGCTCGTCGAACGAGAACTCGGCCTATGGGCCGGTGCACAATCCGCGTGCGCTGGATCGCGTGCCGGGCGGGTCGAGCGGCGGCTCGGCGGCGGCGGTTGCGGCGGGCTTCGCCGTGGCGTCACTGGGCTCGGACACCGGCGGCTCCATCCGTCAGCCGGCAGCGTTTTGCGGCGTGGTCGGCGTGCTGCCCACCTACGGGCGCGTCTCGCGCTTTGGCCTGATCGCCTTCGCCTCGTCGCTGGACCGCGTGGGGCCGTTCGCCACCAACGTGCGCGACGCGGCCACGATGCTCAGCGTTATCGCCGGTCAAGACGCGAAGGACGCAACCAGTTCCGACCGGCCCGTGGGAGATTATGTCGGCGCACTGGCGAAGCCCGTTGCAGGCCTGCGCATCGGCGTCCCGGCGGAGTACTTCGGCGAGGGACTGAACGCGGAGATTCGCGCCGCCATCGAGCGCGCGCTGGACGGTCTGCGCGCCGCGGGCTGCGAGGTGAAGACGATCGCGCTGCCGCACACCAGGTACGCCATCCCGACCTACTACGTGATTGCGACGGCGGAGGCCTCGGCCAACCTCTCGCGCTTCGATGGAGTGCGCTTCGGCTTGAGGGTGGCGGCTGAAAACGCGGGCGCGCAGACGCTCTCCGCGATGTACCGCGAGACACGCGACCAGGGCTTCGGCGCGGAGGTCAAGCGCCGCATCCTGCTCGGCACCTACGCGCTCTCCGCCGGATACTACGACGCGTACTACCGCAAGGCGCAGCAGGGGCGAACGCTGATGACGCGCGACTTCCTTGCCGCTTTTGCCCAGGTGGACGCCATCATTGCGCCCATCACGCCAACCCCGCCGTGGAGGCTGGGCGAGAAGACCGCCGACCCGCTGCAGATGTACCTCGAAGACATCTACTCGGTCGCGGCCAGTCTCGCGGGCATCTGCGGAATGTGCGTGCCCTGCGGCGAAACCAAGGCCGGCCTGCCCATCGGCGTGCAGATCATGGGCCCCCACTTCAACGAGGAAACCATGCTCCGCGTCGCGCTGGCCATCGAGACAGCACAGTCGTAAGAGCCAGGGCTACTGGCATTTACGCTTGGTCCACTGAAACCTCAGGCCAACTGTGCCCAGATTACATTTGTCTCTGCCGTCGCCGTATGCGGTGATTTCTACGTTCTCGTATGAGTACGACTCAAACCATGATTGTCCGGATCCGGTGAATTTCCGTAGAAAGGAGTCTTAGGACCTCTCTCATTTGGTGGGACGAGGTCGGCGATAATCTGGTAAATCTCCTCGCGGGAGAAGCTGTCGCCGATTCTAGCCAGGTTCGGCAAAATGTTGCGTTTCTCCACGTCGATCTCGCAGACTTGCCCGTCTTCAGCATATTTCGGCATGGCCAGCATTCCGGGCCGGATCTCATATGCTTCGACGGAATTGAACTTCGCGAACATCTCGTTTTGCGGCTTTGCCCCGAGGAGCAGGAGGCAAGCGGCACATGCGAAATATGGCAGTTTTGACATCGATCTTCCTCCATAACGAATTCGAGGCCCATGTTACACCGATCTCGCCTTAGTCCAGCTACACTCGTCACATGACCGAGACGCCTGCAATCGTCAGTCAACCAGTCCATCACGCGCCGCCTGCGTGCCGATGTAGGAGTTGCGCCTGAGCTCCGTGAGCATCTTCGCACCGGTCTCGCAGCCCAAACTCCACTCCCACCACCTTCGTGAATTGTGCGGTCTAGTGGGGTAAGATTGAAGGAAGTCGGGGCGTAGCGCAGCCTGGTAGCGCATCTGCTTTGGGAGCAGAGGGTCGTCAGTTCGAATCTGACCGCCCCGACCAGTACATTTCATTAAGAATCAAACAGATGCCGCGATTTCGCCCAGCGCATCTGCTTTTTTCGCCTACAGCACTGTAGTCAATTTTGAGACAGTCGCTGCCTCCGAGTTTTTCCAGTGGAGTTCCAAACGGATCTTCAGAGGATCATATTTCTGATTATTCTTGCGGAACTCCTGTGAATTGTGCAGAAAAACTAGATTGTGACAAGTTTCCTTGGAGAGCAGCGGCGCAGTGCTGAGCATGAGCCATGCGGGCTGCCCGTGGGAGAACGGTCGGTGCGAGAGCTTCATCAAGACGCTGTGCCTCGCCAAAACTCCATCCGGGGGCAAAACGGGTCTGATGAATGGACTCAGAGTCTAGCTTTGCAGTACTTTTCGATTGGAGAAGGCTTTTCGGTGACGAGAGAGACCTACGGAAACGGGCCAGAGTCGATGCAACGAGTAAGCGGGCACGGTTCTCCCGTGGTTTTTCGTCGACTTCATTGAAAGGTGTTCGAAGCGAAAGCTCAGGCGGCCAGATCGTAACGATGATGCAGGCCGCCGAGCCTTGGCATGGAAATGACTTTGCAACCTGCACCGTGATAGCCCTCGGCTTTACGTCCCGCCGGGGTCTCCTTCTCTAACGCGAGGTGCGTCCGGTCATCATGGTAGTAACGAACCTACTCGCTCATTAGGCGTTTCAGATGCCGTTCATTCAGAACAATCACATGGTCGAACAAGTCGCGCCTACAGTTGCCGACCCAGCGCTCTGCGACCCCGTTCTGCCACGGACTGCGAAAACTGGTCCGCTTTGGTTGGATACCGAAGCTCTTCATGGTGTCAACAACTTCTTCATTGAACTGCGAGCCACGATCGAAGATCAGATACCCCGGCGCAGAATCGTTAGGAAATGCCTCGCGCAACTGCTGGACAACCCAAGCACTGCTCGGATGCCTAGTGACGTTGCAATGCAGAATCCTCCGCCGGTCATGCGCGATGACGAAGAAGCAGTAGAGCACGTCGAAGGTCAGCGTGGGAACGGTAAAGAAGTCCATCGCTGCAATTGCTTCACGATGATTGCTCAGAAACGTGGTCCATCGCTTTGCCGGCTCAGGGTCTCTTGGTGCTTTTCTCATCCAGCGCAGCACCGTTCGCTCTGAGATATCGAAGCCCAGCATCTTCAACTCGCCATGAATGCGCGGTGCTCCCCAGGTCGGGTTCTCGGCTACCATGCGGAAGATGAGTTGGCGCAATTGCTTGTTAATGCACTTTCTTCCAGCGCGGTTTCGATGCCGCGAGAGCCAAGTCCAATACCACTTGAACCCATCGCGATGCCAGCGAACGACAGTTTCCGGCTGAACGAGGATCAATGCCTGTTTCCACCCGGGCCAAAGCCAGCGCAGCGTCACCCAAAACAATTTGTCCGGAGCGGCAAACCGCGGCTGAGGATGCCTCTGCTTCAAGACTCCGAGCTGCTGCCGCAAGGCCAAGTTCTCCAAAAGTAGATTACGACGAGAACGGGCAGACCTAACAAGCAGAACGAACAGGAGCCTCAACGAACGCAGCATGAAACCCTTGTATCAAAGAAATCATCCTGCAAGATAAATCAGCGGTAGGCTTCGCGGCGGTGCTTGACGGCGGTGACGTAGAGGGTATGGCCGTAGTCGTGGAAGCGGAGCCGATAATCGCCGACGCGCAGCCGCAATTCGGGCGGCTCGATGTCCTGGAGGCGTTTTACGTCGCCCTCGCCGGTGGCGGCGAAGTGGGCCAGGGCGTGGAGAAGGCGCAGGGCGGTGGGCTGGTCGATGGCGCGGAACTGGGCCTTGGCCTGGTCCCGCCAGGCGATCTTTTTGCGATCCATGCTCACTGTCCGGGATGATGCGGTTCAGGTTCGAGAGGAGTCTATCCCATGCGCTCGAAATCCTCAGTGGTCAGACCGAACTCGGCCAGGACTTCCTCGTTAGAAACGACCTCTCCGCGCGCGTAAGAGGCGCGTGCCTCGGCGATGTCGCGGGCCTCTTCTTCGCTCACCGGCTCGTCGTCAAAGGGCGCGTTGGCGATGGCGCGATCCACCGGATCAAGTATGATTTTGAGCAGACCGACAACGGCGGAGACCTGGCCCGGAGCCATGCGGTCGATCAGTTCGTGTGCGTGCTGCTTCGTGACTGTGGAGGCAACTGCCATTTTGGATCCTCACGGTAATTTCCGTGGTTGAATTTGAGTGTAGTCGATTTTGTAGCTGTCAAAGCACCCAAAAGCCACAGAGATCAACAAGGATCGGCAGGTATTTGCTAAATGATTCAATCAAAATCACTTATTCTCACTCGATTTCAACAGAGTTCAACAAGCGACTGTATCTGTTTTGGGACAGATGGAGCCGTCTCCATAACTCCCATAAATTGAATGGGTTACAAAACGGTCGTTGGGGGAGTTTATCTGCTTTTTGTGCTTCCACTTGGAACTCCGTTGGAGGTCCGCCAAATTCACTTTCGGATATTTTTCGGGGGCAGTTATTGGGAGACCCAGTCTGGGTTTCTGTCGAACAAACCGGAGACGGCAGCAGTTGGCTGTTTCTTTCGAAAGCGCAGGGCGCTCTCTAATGCGAAGTTACCGCAAATCCCGTTTTTCCTGCACATCAGTTGGGGAGCAAGGAGTGCCCGAGAAATCGGCGAGGAACGATCCCGATTATGTGGTCGAGTCCAGGATGACACGGAATCGCTCTTTGCTTTCGACTGGAAGTCCAGCTAAGCCCTCCATCCTGCTACACAGAAGTAGCATCCAAGCGAACAAGGGCCGAAGCAATTGATGCCCGTTGACAAGAGTGTCCCTTTGGGAGCAGGCTTTACAGCACAAAATGGCCGTTTGTGGGTGTTTCTGGAGTTGAGCTTTATATTTAGTCCAAACTCTTACAGCAATACGATTTCAATTCGATTTGAGGTGAAATCCATGTTCAGAGCAACTGCTAAGCGGCAATCGATAACAGCTTCCGTAAAGTACGTTTTCAACTTCCTCGCAATCCTACTGGTCTTTGCTGGTTTGGCTGGAGGCGTTGCGCGAGCCCAACTGTCGGGCAAAGGCGAGATCAAGGGTACGGTGAAGGATCCTTCGGGTGCCGTGGTGACGAATGCGACGGTGACGGCGACGGAGGTCTCGACCGGGGTGAGCGCGACGCGATCGTCGAACGCTTCGGGGCTCTATGATATTTCGCCGCTCGACGCCGGGGTGTATGTAGTGACGGTGACGGCGAAAGGTTTCGAGAAGCTGACACAGACAGATGTGCAGGTGAATTCACTGGAGATCAGTGACTACGACCCTGTACTGACGGTTGGTTCGTCATCGGAGACGGTGACGGTCTCTACGCTGCCGCCGCAGCTTGAGACCTCGAACGCAGTGTTGGGCGCGACGATGGAGCAGGAGATGTACTCGGCGCTGCCGATTGAAATGGGTGCGTATGGCAACCCGGACCAGCGACGCGCCACCGATTTCGCGTTCCTGATGCCTGGGGTGCAGGGCAACAATACCACGGGCAATCCCACGACCAATACCGGCGTTGTAAACGGTTCAGGCAGTCGCGGCGCGGTCTCCGATGTGTACATCGATGGTATTCCGTTTGTGCGCGCGGGCGGCAACGGCGACCCGCGCTATGTATGGACGGCGATCTCGGTCGACGCTGTCGATCAGTTCCAGGTGCAGACCAGCGGCTACTCGGCCATCTACGAAGGCCAAGGCATTCAGAACTACACCATCAAGCAGGGTGGCAAGGACTACCACGGATCGGTGTATGAGTTCTTCCGTAACACCTCGCTGGACACATGGGGATTCTTCGGGCCGGTGCCGAATCCGGCGACAGGTTTGCCTGCAAAGCCAGTTGAGCACAGCAATGAGTACGGCATCACACTGAGTGGTCCGCTGGTTCCGCTTCCAGGGTGGAAGGACAAGCTCTTCTTCTTCGGCAACTACAACGGCTTTCGCTATGCTGCTGGAACCCCAACGCCGATGAGCTTCCCGACCCTGGCGCAGCAGCACGGCAACTTTCAGGGCGTCGCTGGCGCAGCAACTACCGCGAATCTGACTAACCCGATGGGGCCTGGCATCTACGACCCAAACACACAGACGCAATGCACGGCCAACAACGTAAGTCAGAAGCCCTGCCGGTACCGCTATGGGTTTGTCGCGGGTGGTGTGGCGAGCCTTACGGATCCTGGTGGCGCAACTCTCGGGCCCGGTGGAACCGCCGCGGTGGATGTCATTCCCTCTTCGGAGTTCTCGTCCGTTGCGCTGGCTATGCAGGCCTTCCTTCCCACAACCGGCATCGGAGCAAATGTGGGCAACAACTATATCTCTCCGAACGCAACAGGACTCTCCAACTGGACTACGACAGACCGCATCGATTACACCATCGGCGCGAAGGACACGCTGACTATGGTGGCTGCCATCGGGCGGCAGGCCAGCTCTGTTCCTGTCGGTCAGACCACGGCGGGCCGCAATGTTGGACCGATTCCGTATAACTACGGACAGGTCTACGCCCCCAAGACTGCGGTGGGCATCATTGAAGAGACTCACCTCTTTACCCCGAACCTGGTCAACCAGTTGAAGTACGGCTATGCCCGCTATAACGGACCTACGTTCGATGCGAACCAGGCTCCGCAGTACTCCGCGACGACCATGGGGATCACGGGGCAGCCGACAGGACCGGCTCAGCAGTCGTTCCCGATTGTGACCTTCAGCGGAACGAATGCTCCGACGAACTGGGGTGGTACGACTCCCAACGTCACACTCGCCGAGAACTATACGCTGCTGGACAACCTACAGTGGGTAAAGGGCAATCACACCCTGACCGTCGGCGGACAGAGCGCATGGCTGCTGTACAACACAATCTCGGCGACGGGCAACTCGACGCCGTTGACCCTCGCCAATACGGTGACAGAGACGGAAGGTTTGAACAACGCTTTCTCGACGATCACCAATACCGGCGCGGCCTACGCTAGCTTCCTGATTGGACAGATCGACAAGCCCAGCTTTACGCAATATGTGCAGCAGGAGTTTGGCGCGCGCTTCCGGGCCATCTCGCCGTATGTGCAGGACAACTGGAAAGTCAACTCGAAGTTGACCCTCGATGTTGGGATTCGCTACGACTTCTTCCCGAGTGTCACGGAAGTGCATAACAATATGAGCTTCTTCAACCCCAACCTGCTTAATCCGGTAACTGGTGTGAACGGAGCGTTGCAGTTTGCGAGCGCTGCTGTGCCCACGCCAGTGAACAACTACTACAAGAACTTCGGGCCACGCCTTGGGCTCGCCTATCAGGTTCTGCCGAAGACAGTGATCCACGCCAGCTACGGCATCATGTTTACCCACGGCGGCGCAGTCGGCGGATCGGCCACAAACACGGGCGGCGCTACGGTGAACAATGGCATTCTGGGATTCTCTGCCTCCCCGTCCTTCTCTGCGAGCGGTTCGTTGCTGAGTACGGCCCCATTCACTGGCACCAATGGTGCGTTGCCGACGTACTCGCTTGCCTGCGGTACTGCGTCGGGCGCACAGTATGGCACCGGCTACACGACGTTGACCGGTCCAGCGACCTGCGGCGCCACAGGGACGGCCACTTATACGGCAGCTCCGTCGTCGATGGGCTACCCCGATCCCTATCTGGGGGGACGCGCTCCTGAGTACATCAACTGGGCCTTCGGCATTCAGCAGCAGTTGACCAATGCAGTTGCCGTTACGGTCACCTATGTAGGGTCGGAGGGTCACTTCCTTCCCGCAGATGGAAGCAACGCTCGCGGCTACTGGGCCGATCAGCTTGATCCGAAGTATCTTTCTCTCGGGACCAAGTTGACCGACACAGGCGCGAATGAGACGACAGATTGCGCCAATGCCAGTCTTGGGATTACATGCCCCGCCAACTTTGTCACTACGCAGCAGCTGAATGCCGCCTTGAAGCCGTTCCCGTTCCAGGGCGTTACAGACGCCTTCGGCTATGTGGCCAACTCCAACTACAACGCGCTACAGATCGCGGGCAATATGCGCGCCTCGCATGGGGTGACGTTCAATGTGAACTACACCTTCTCGCGGTCGATCGACGATGGCGGAACCTTCCGTTCGGGCTATCCCATTCCGCAAGGTACCATTGCCAATGAGCCGACCATGTCGTGGCCGGCGGATCGCATCGAGCGCAGCTTGTCTACTTCGGATCAACCGCAGCACTTTGTGGTGACTGGCGTTTGGGACCTGCCCGTGGGAAGGACAGTGCTCGCCAAAAACGCAGTGGAGCGTGCAGTTCTCGGAGGGTTCAAGTTCTCCGAGACCTTCCAGGCATACTCCGGATCGCCACTGGCGATTACCTCCTCAAGCTGCGGAACCAATCCTGCACAGTCTGCCTTCTCCTCTCCGGCGGGCTCCTGCATGCCGACTTTCAATCCAGCCTTCAGCGGTCCGGCTCGCATCAACGGAAAGTGGGGGCAAGGGGTTACTGCCGCCAACTACAACCAATCAACGAATCCTGCTAGCTACTTCATCGACTCCACTGCCTTCATCGCAACGCCTGCCTACCAGTTCGGCAATACGCCGCGTACGGCAGCGTATAACATCTACGGACCGGGCAACTACGATCTGGACATCGCTCTGGTTCGCAGCTTTCCGCTGCACCTGAGCGAAGCCTCCAAGTTCGACTTCCGGGCTGAGATGTATAACGTCACCAATCACACGAAGTTTGCCGTGGCCAGTGCCGTATTTGGCAACGCGGCCTTTGGACAGGTCACTGCCGACACAGCCGCAACCCGCAAGGCGGTGCAGTTGACAGCTCGCATCGAGTTCTAACGGTTTGAACTCTACCCAGGCGCGGAGTCGAAATCGCTGCGTATAACTGAAAAGCATTTTCACCAAAGAGAGCTGCCCACGGGGCGGTTCTTTTTTGGCTCCTATGGCTATCCGGCCTTCATTGCATTGGCTGAAACTGCCCCGTGCACTGCGGCAGCAGAGTAGGCGGATTCAACACATCCATCCCGCTGTACGCGGTGTTTGCGCCCGCAGACGGAGGCGGTGCCTGTGTCGTCACAACCCCTGCACCCTTTAGTTCAAAGTTCACGTGGCTTACCACTGCCCTGGTGAACTGCGTATGCACCTGCTCAGGCTTGATGTCCTTGATCGTGACGTTGTCCAGTCGCACCTCAGTTACATGGGCAGCGTCCTTGCCTGCTATCAGTACGTCGCCGGGTGTGCTGGCAAATATGTTCTGCAATGTAATGTTTTTATAGTCAGGAATTCTGTCACCCGGTATACCCGGATCCACAAAGCCTTCCAGCGTCCCGTTGTTGTAGAACGGACTGATCGCGATCGGCATCTGCACATTCCGCATGCAGATGTTGCGATACGTCAGGTCATGCACCAGCCCGCCGCGCGCCTGGTTGCTCTTGATGCGAATGCCGCTGCTGGTGTGGTCCTCGGTCAACCCATCCACCAACAGGTTGCTCACGCCACTGTAGGTGTCGCTGCCGATGGACATCCCGTGTCCGTTGTAAAAATGGTTGTCGAGCACGCTCATGTGCGTCACGCCGGTCTTCACAGCGATGTTGTCATCGCCATTGTCGATCCAGCTCTTGGTGATGGTGATGTTGGTTGAACTTCCAGGGTCGATGCCATCGGTGTTGCGCGCGTCCGCTCCACGTACCGTCGGCGTCTGCAAATGAACGCCCCATACGGTAAAGCCGTCGGTGTTGTTCACTGCCACATGGAAATTAGGCGAGTTGTGCAACGTAATGCCATAGATCACAAAGCTGTCGGCGTGACTGGCCACAATCAGCCGCGTGCTGTAGTAACGCAACTGCTTCGGCTCGGCCGCACGCGCCATCTGCCACCAACTGTAGTCATGTCCAACGACCCTCGCGCCACCGCGCCCGTCAATCACGCCGTCCCCCATGATGGCCGCGTTCTTCACGTTCACGCTTATCAGCGGCTTGCAGGGACGCCCCTGGGGAGTCGCCGCAGGCGGAGTATTGCCCTTAGCTGCATTCTGCGCAGTGATGAAGGCCGTACTCACGTTACTCATAGTTCCGCATAGCAGCTTCGTGGTGGAGTCAGTGGGATTGGGGTCAAAGTCCTTCGGGTCGCGCGATCCATAGAGCACCACGCTCTTGTCAATCAGCAGGGTTACGCCTTCGCGCAGTTCTAGTGCTCCGCTCAGAAACGCATTTGCATTTTTCCCCATTGCAAGTTCCACGGCCATGCCGGGCCTGCAACTATCCAGCGCCTGCTGGATACGCGCTGTATCAGTGGTCTTCTCAAACTTTTCCGCAAGCTTCTCAGCCTCGCCGGTTTTCTCCGCTTTCAGGGTTAGGCAAGTCTCTGGAATCACCGGCTCAGTCACTGTGCGCGTATCTTGCGCTTGTGCAGCGAACGCAGTTGTTATATATGCCACTACGCAGTACATCAAACACCATGAGGACGTCTTCAAGACTTGCCTCCACCACGCCGGATTCTAGCACTCATGCATCACTGTCTGACACTGTTGAACTCTTGGGGCAGGCCTGCTCAGGGCTTTGCCTGGGAGGGCGATGCATTTTGTGGCGAAGGAGTGGAGGGTGGCGCCTTGGTTTGTCCCAATACTGTAGCGGCGGCGATGGGGTTCCAGTGGTCAGTGCCGGCGAGGAAGACGTCGGGGAGGAACTGCGCGGCGTCGGAGGAGGTGAGCTGGTGCGACCAGGGGACGCGCGTCGTGGGTGAAGCGCCGGGCCCGGTCGAGTTGGATTCGGCGTAGTAGGCGGTAAATTCGTTCGCGGGATTGGGCCAATTATTCCAACCCGCGGGGTTGAGGTTAGAGGGGAGCTCCGTATTAATGAAGACCACGCGCGCGTAGGGACGCCAGGGACGACCGAGGTAAATGGTCTGGTGGGTTGCGGCATCGAGCGTAGCGGTGACGCGGGAGTTGAGGATGACGTAGCCAGTGGTCTGGTCGGCGGAGGTACGGGATTGCGCGGTGATATAGCCGGGGCCGTTGGAGTGTAGCTCGTCGCGCTCGAAGACGGCGGCGGCGTTGCCGAAGATGTAATCGACACCGCCTTCGATATAGCTATCGACGTAGTACTGGCGACCGAAGTCGGCGAAGAGTGTGTCCTGATGGTCGAGCAGACGGCAGTGTTTAAAGATGAAACGGTCACAGCGGTTGCTCTTCGCTGGCTCATCAGGTCATATGAGGCTGTAGTCGATTTTGTAACTTTCAAAGCACTCAAAAGCCACAAAGATCAACAGGATTCAGGTCATTCACGGTAAATAGTTCAATCGAAATCACTTATTTTCAATCGATTTCAACAGACTTCAATAAACGAAATGATCTGTTTTGGGAGCAGAGGGTCGTCAGTTCGAATCTGACCGCCCCGACCAATTTCCTCTGTATTTACAATAGTTTCTATTCGCCTCAGAAATGGCCCACTATGGAACCCTGCGGTTCTCTGGGGATTCTACAGCTACAGAATCGACTACAGATGAAGATTTCTAAGATCTTCGTGAACCGCTATGCTCTTGATTTATTCGATTGTGCTGGTACAGCGTTCCAGGGGGAACCATCTGTTTCCAAGGCAGATGCTCTCCCGTCATGCTGAAGCTGTCTTAACCCAATACAGAACAATCCGTCAAAATCAGCAAATCACAATCAGGGCGAGCCAACGCGGTGCATCCTAGCTTTGATGAAATGGTCGAGACTGGCTAACTGTCAGCTTATATGGGGTTGCCCGTGCCTTATAGCTGTTGAAGAGGAGTTGGACGCCAAGGACGAGCAGCCAGACCCAGAGGACAAAACGCAACTGATGGCGCGGAACGCGGGTGCTGAAGATGGTTCCGGCGATGGCTCCGACGACGCCACCAACAATCAGGTGCATCAGCAACTCCGGGTTGGAGGCGTGCGAGAACCAATGTGCGCCGCTGCCAATGAGCGAGACGATAAAGCCAAAGGCAATATCTGTACCGACTACTTGCGCGGGTTC
>JBEKRR010000059.1:0-15298 GCA_049518555.1 Acidobacteriaceae bacterium | reverse complement strand
CGGCGCGCGATGTGCAGGCGGCGATCAACGCAGCGCGGACGTATCTTCCGGCCAACCTGCCGGGCAACCCGACGTATCGCAAGGTGAACCCGGCGGACGCTCCGATCATGATTCTGGGGCTGACCAGCGACGTGTACGGGCCGGACAAGCTGTACGACATCGCGTCGACGATCATGCAGCAGAAGCTGTCGCAGATCCAGGGGGTGGGACAGGTGGGCGCGGGGGGCGGGGCGCTGCCGTCGGTGCGGGTGGAGGTGAACCCGACGAAGCTGGCGAGCTACGGGATGACGATGGCGAGCTTGCAGTCGATGCTGCGATTGCAGAACTCGAACCTGGCGCGGGGGCAGATCACGAATGGCGAGGTGAGCGCGGACATCGTGATGAACGGGCAGATCTCGCACGCCGCGGACTACCAGCCGCTGATCGTGGGGTACCACAACGGGCAGGCGGTGCGGCTGTCGGACGTGGCGGACGTGGTGGACTCGGTGCAGAACGTGCGCGCGGGGGGCTACCTGAACGGCAAGCGGGCGGTGGTGCTGCAGGTGTTCCGGCAGCCCAACGCCAACATCATCGACACGGTGGACCGGATCAAAGCCGCGCTTCCATCGCTGGAGGCGTCGATTCCCACGGGCATCAACACCACGGTGGTGATGGACCGGACGACGACGATCCGGGCGTCTGTGTTCAACGTGGAACGCACGCTGCTGATCTCGATCGTGCTGGTGATTCTGGTTGTGTTCGTGTTCCTGCGCAGCCCGCGGGCGACGCTGATCCCGGCGGTGGCGGTGCCGACGTCGCTGGTGGGGACCTTCGCGGTGATGTACCTGTGCGGGTACAGCCTGGACAACCTGTCGCTGATGGCGCTGACGATTTCGACGGGGTTTGTGGTGGACGACGCGATCGTGGTGATGGAGAACATCACGCGGCACATCGAGGACGGGATGGAGCCGTTTGCGGCGACGCTGCTGGGGGCGCGCGAGATTGGGTTTACGGTGATGACGATCAGCATGTCTCTGATCGCGGTGTTCATCCCGCTGCTGATGATGGGAGGGATCGTGGGGCGGCTGTTCCGCGAGTTCGCGGTGACGCTGTCGACGGCGATTGTGGTGTCGATGGCGATCAGCCTGACCACGACGCCGATGATGTGCGCGCACCTGCTGAAGAGCGAGAAGGAGCAGAAGCACGGGCCGATGTACAAGGCGTCGGACAGGGTCTTTCAATGGAGCCTGGGGCTTTACCGGAAGAGCCTGCACTGGGTGCTGGAGAACCCGGGGCTGGTGCTGACGACGCTGGCGCTGATCATCGCGCTGAACGTGGTGATTGCGTACAAGATACCCAAGGGGTTCTTCCCGCAGCAGGACACCGGCTCGCTGGGGGGCCAGATGCGCGGGCCGCAAGACGCATCGTACCCGGCGATGAACGCGGCGCTGCGGCAGATCCAGCAGCGAATCAAGGACGACCCTGCGGTGCAGAACGTGGTTGGGTTCACGGGCGGCGGAACGACCAACACGGGCGGCTTCTTTGTGATTCTGAAGCCGGTGGAGCAGAGGAAGGTGAGCGCGGCGGAGGTGATCAACCGGCTGCGGCGGCCGTTGAACCAGATTACGGGGGCATCGACGTTCCTGCAGGCGTCGCAGGACATCCGGGTCGGCGGACGCGGGGCGAACGCGATGTACCAGTACACGATCCAGTCGGACAACGTGAGCGACCTGCAGGTGTGGGGGCCGAAGTTGCTGGATGCGATCACGCGGCTGCCGGGCTTCCAGGACGTGAGCAGCGACCAGCAGAACGGGGGGCTGGACCAGCGGCTGACCTTCGACCGGATCACGGCGGCGCGGCTGGGGCAGACGGCCAGCTCGCTGGATTCGGCGCTGTACTCGGAGTTCGGCCAGTCTCAGGTGTCGCTGATCTATACGCAGTTGAACCAGTACTACGTAGTGCTGGAGGTTGCGCCCGAGTACTGGGCGACGCCGGACGGGCTGAAGAGCGTGTACCTGCATCCATCGGCGGGGAACCCGACGGTGAGCGGGAACACGCCGCTGTTCAGCGTGGCCAAGGCGCAGGCCAATACGACCCCGCTGTCGCTGAGCCACACGGGGCTGTTTCCGTCGGTGACGGTGTCGTTCAACCTGGCGCCGAACATGTCTCTGAGCGACGCGACGCTGGCCATCGACCAGATGCAGCAGAAGATGAACATTCCGTCGACGGTGCGCTGCTTCTTCGCGGGGACGGTGCAGGCGTACCAGCAATCGCTGAGCAGCGAGCCGATGCTGATTGTGACGGCGCTGGGGGCGGTGTTCATCGTGCTGGGGATTTTGTACGAGAGCCTGGTGCATCCGCTGACGATCATCTCGACGCTGCCCTCGGCGAGCGTGGGCGCGATGCTGGCGCTGATGATCTTCCACCAGGACCTGAATGTGATCTCGATCATCGGCATCATACTGCTGATCGGGATTGTGAAGAAGAACGCGATCATGATGATTGACTTCGCGTTGCAGGCGGAGCGGGAGCGGGGAATGGACCCGGAGGCGGCGATCTTCGAAGCGTGCATGCTGCGGTTCCGGCCGATCATGATGACGACCATGGCGGCGCTGTTCGGGGCGCTTCCGCTGGCCTTCGGGACGGGGACGGGATCGGAGCTGCGGCGTCCGCTGGGGATCACGATCGTGGGTGGGCTGGTGATGAGCCAGATGCTGACGCTGTACACCACTCCGGTGGTGTATATGACGTTCGACCGGATCCGGCTGTGGGTTGCGGCGCGGCGACATCCGGGGCTGGATTCCGCGGGAGGGCCGATTGCGGCGACTTCGGATTAAAATTATTAACGATGGAAGTACAACAATGAGCAGAACGATTCTTCGCGCAGCAATCTCGATGGCACTGGCGGCGCTGCTATTGAGCGGATGCCTGGTGGGGCCGAAGTACCAGAAGCCTCCGGCGATGACGCAGGCGCCTCCGGCGGCTTACAAGGAGTCGCCGGGCGCGGCACAGCCGGCGGGCGGGACGGCGGCAGGCGGGACTTCGACCAACGCGGCTGCGAGCGGAACAACGGCTGCAGTCGGAACAACAGGGGCGCAGGCGGCGGATGCGGGGGAGTGGAAGGTGGCCCAGCCGCAGGACGCGATGCTGAAGGGCAAGTGGTGGGAGATCTACAAGGACGACGAGCTGAACGCGCTGGAAGAGAAGCTGGCGATCGACAACCAGACGATCAAGGTGTACTTCGCGAACTTCATGGAGGCGCGGACGCTGGTGGCGGAGGCCCGTGCGCAGCTTTATCCCGCGGTGGGGACAGGGCCGTCGTACGCGCGGTCGCAGGCCTCGGCGAACGCGGGGGCGCCGGGCACGACTCCGGCAAACAGATCGCAGAGCGACCTGACCATACTGCCGGTGGACCTGTCGTGGGAGCCGGACCTGTGGGGACGGGTTCGCAACCAGATCCGGGCGCAGCAGTACAACGCGCAGGTGAGCGCGGCGGACCTGGAGAATGTGCGTCTGAGCGAGCAGGCCAGCCTGGCGGAGTACTTCTTCGAGATTCACGGGCAGGACGCGCTGGCGGCGATTCTGACCCAGACGGTGGCGGACGACCAGAAGGCGCTGGACCTGACGCGCTCAGAGTACGAGACCGGAGTGGGCGACGAGATCTCGGTGGTGGAGGCGCAGAATACTATGCAGAATGCGCAGTCGGCGCTGATCAACCTGGGCGTGGCGCGGGCGCAGTACGAGCACGCGATCGCGGTGCTGACGGGGAGCGATCCTTCGGCGTTCTCGATTGCGGTGAAGGCGCTGAGCGCCGTGCCTCCGGCGGTGCCGATCGGCGTGCCGTCGCAGTTGCTGGAGCGGCGGCCGGACATTGCGGCGCAGGAGCGGGTGATGGCCGCGGCGAACGCGGAGATCGGAGTTGCGCAGGCGGCGTTCTATCCGACGCTGACGCTGAGCGCGGGCGGGGGCCTCGAGAGCTCGACGCTGAGGCATCTGTTCGACTGGCCGAGCCGGTTCTGGTCGGTGGGGCCGGCGGTGTCGGAGACGATCTACGACGGCGGGCTGCGGCGGGCGGCGGTGCGGCAGTACACGGCGATCTACGACAGCGACGTGGCGGGATACCGGCAGACCGTGCTGACGGCGTTCCAGCAGGTGGAGGACGCGCTGGCGGCGGAGCGGATCCTGTCGCGGCAGATCGGGCAGCAGGAGCAGGCGGCGCAGTCGGCGCAGAAGGTGTTGGAGCTGGAGACGGCGCGCTACGAGACGGGGGTGGACCCGTACATCGACGTGGTGACGGCGCAGGGGACGCTGCTGGCAGACCGGCAGACGCTGGCCACGCTGCACACCCAGGAGATGACGGCGTCGGTGCAACTGATCGAGGCGCTGGGCGGAGGATGGGACAGCACGCAGCTGGCGACGCCGGAGCAGGTGTCGAAGAAGCTGGGGGCGGGGGAGATAGAGATTCAGAGGTGAGGGGGTTACCACTCATTCCGCGCAGAACGCGGAATGGATGGGGCACCCGCAAGACAAGACCAATGCGGGGATTCTTCCCCTTCGCAAGCTCAGGGTCAGAATGACAACTCTTTGAGGGTTGCGCTCAGGATGACAATGTAAAACAAACAACGACGAGAACCCACGTCTCAAGAGCGAGACGTGGGGCACCCATAAAGTGCAGAAGCAGATTCCCTGCGGGAATGACAAACAAAAAGGCAACCCACCCATTCCGCAAAGGACGGGGAATGGATGGGGCACCCGAATGGTTGCGTGGGTGGGTTAGTCTTCCGCGGGGGCCTTGGGGTGCTGGGGCATGGCGGCGGCGATGCCGTTGGCGAGGGCGACGCGAGTGGGGGTGAAGACGATCTGCGCGGACTTGAGGCCGTCGCGAGAGGCGGTGACGGTGATGGGGCCGGGCGCGGGGTCGGTGGTGCGGATGAGGGTGGAGCGGACGGCGACGCGGTTGATGCCGCACTCGGTGTTGAGGTACGTGTTGTTGGTGGAATCGAGGATGCCGCTGTTGTATCCGCCGCGCCAGATGGCGGGGCCGGTGCAGGTGAAGTCGACGCGCGCGTAGTCGGTGGGGCAACGGACTCCCTTGGCGTCGACGACCTCGAAGTCGATGAGGGCGACATCTTCTCCGTCGGCCTGGAAGCCGTGCGGGCCGAGGATGGGGGTGAGGCGGATGGCGACCGCCGGGCCTGCCGTCGTTATCTCCTGCTGGGCGACGACCTTGCCGTCGTTGCGGCCGATGGCCTTGATGCTGCCGGGGGCGAAGGCCACCGCGGGGAAGGCGAAGACCCATCCGGTGTCGGGCTTGGAGTTGACGCCGAGGGACTTGCCGTTGACGAAGAGCTCGACCGACTCGGTGTTGGCGATGACGTAGACGGTCTTGACGGTTGCGGAGCCGTCGGGCTGTGTGGCGGGGTAGGTCCAGTGGCCGAGGATGTGCAGGTCGGGCTGGGGGTTCTGGATGACGCGGTGGGCGAAGTAGATCTCCTTGGGCAGGCGCATGGCGTCCACCTTGCCGCTGACGCGGCAGACCTCGGTGGAGTCCTGGCGGCCGTCGGCGTCCTCGTCGGTGAAGTAGATGGAGCAGTAGGCGGACCAGCGGGAGTGGGCGGGGTCTGGGTTGGAGATGCGGTTGATCCAGTAGGAGTAGTACTGCTTGATGCCGTCGAGGGCGAAGTCCTCCGAGTTGTAGAGGAAGCCGTCGCGCTTCCAAGTGTCGTTGGGGCCCTTCTTGGCCTTGTAGAAGGGCGGGGAGAAGGCGTCCCACATGCGGCGCGAGCCTTCGTTGCGGAAGTCCTCGGTCTCGATGATGGGGGCGCGGTCGCGGCGCTCGGCGGAGTAGGCGCGGAAGATGGCGGTGGGGCCGGGGAGGTTCTCCACGCCGGTGTCCTGGGCCATCATGACGCCGTAGTACTCCGCGATGGGGGTGGTGGCGGTGTTGGCGGCGTTGTTGGAGTCGCCGCGGGTGCCGATGACGCGTCCGCCGTCGGGGTCGTACTGCTTGCGCAGATCGACCATCTGCTGCATCTGCTCGGGGGTGACGACGGTGTTTCCCGCCTCCCAGAAGAAGATGCCGGGGTTGTTGCGGAAGGTGATGATGGTGTCGCGCATGACCTCGATGCGCTGGTCCCACTGGCGGCCGAAGACATCGCGCTCCTTGTCGCCGGCGGGACAGACCTGGACGATGCCGTAGCGGGTGTAGGAGTCGGCGTCCACCTTCTGCGGCGCGACGTGCATCCAGCGCATGTAGTTGCCGTGGCAGTCGCGGATGAGGCGGGCGGTGTAGTCGTGCATCCAGACGGGGTAGCCCGCGCCGACCGCGGCCCACTCGTCTGCGGAACGCTGGGAGAAGCCCTTGAGGTAGACGAATTTCTCGTTGATGTAGAGGCCGCCTGTGCCCGCGCCGCCCTTGAACTCGGCCTTGCGGAATCCGGTCTCGATGCGGTTGACATCGACGACCTTATTGCCGACCTTGAGGATGGAGTAGACATCGTAGAGGTAGGGGTCTTCGACGCTCCAGAAGCGGGCGTTGGCGAGCGGGCCGGGGGCTGAGAGGACGGACTTTTCGCCGTCCACCATGTCTACGGGGTCGCCCTCGAACTGGGCGCGGACGCGACCGCTGTGGTCGACGATGACGGCGGAGAGGCCGACGGTGGCGCGGTCGCCGGAGGTGTTGTGAACCTCGGCGTCGACGGTTACGTCGGCGGTCTTCTTGGCGATGTTGAAGTTGTTGGCGTGGATGTAAACGCCCTGGCTCTCCAGGCCGTAGAAGAGCGGGAGGGTCTGGTGGATGGGGCCGGTGACGTGCAGCCAGACGGAGCGGTTGATGCCGCCGTGGTTGGGGTTGAAGTCGTTGGCGTTCCACTCGAAGGGCGAGCCGACGCAGGGGGTGCCGTCGGCGTTTTTGGGGTTGGCGGCGCAGAAGGCGCGTTCACGGTAGTTGCCGGAGTTGTCCACCTTGACGGCGAGGACGTTCTCCTGGCCGGCGGGCGCAAGGGCGTCGGTGATGTCGATGCCGTAGGCGGTGACTCCGTTCTCGTAGAGGCCGACCGGATGGCCGTTGAGGAAGATGTCTCCGGCCTGGCGCATGCCCTCGAACTCGATGAAGACGCGATGGCCGGCGGGCAGGGCGGGGAGCCGGAAGTGCTTGCGATACCAAGAGAGGCCCTTGTAGGTTCCCTGGTCGCCTCCGCCGTGGGAGATGAGCTTGCGGAAGCTGTCGACGTCGTTGAAGCTGTGCGGCGTGGCGACGGTGGACCATGCTGCGTCGTCGAAGGTGGGGGCCGATGCGTCGCCGGGGACCTCCTCCAGAACCAGCTTGCCTTGTTGTGGGTCCCAGCGATTTCCGCCGATGAACTTCCAGTCGAGGTTGAAGTTGAGCGTGGTGCGCGGGGAGCGGGGCGGCGTGTAGGCGGCGGCGGGCGCGGCGGCGGGCGCGGCAAAGGCGGAGTAGGAGCGGCCCAGAACGACAGGAAGTCCCAGGGCGAGGAAGCTGGATGCGCCGACAAATTCGCGGCGGGTTACTTTGCGGGATGACATGGGATTGGGCTGCCTTTCATTGGGTGGAGTGGGAACCGGATGAGCGGGCGCGGGAGCGGCGCGGCATAATCACGATACTGCATGGACGGATGAAGAGTCTATTTGGACGCGCGGGTGGACGCAGCGGCCTGGACTTGGGCGAAGATGCCCGCGATCCAGCGAAGATCGCGAGTGCCTAACTACCCCCCTTGACGGGTGGCGAGTACGAGATGGCAAAGGCGAAGCGATAGGTGGTCCGGTAATTGACGGGCGGAGTGACACCGGAGGGGATGACCTCTCCCAGCGAGAACCCGCCCCCGAGGTAGGAGGCGCGGGCAATATGCAGCCCCGGCGCGAAGTAGATTCCATGGGATGTGAGGGCCGGACCGAAGAAGTACTCCACCTCGTTCTTGCTGCCGTTGGGGTTGATGCCCAGGCCAGCCTGCAGGTCCAGATGAAGCCGGTTTGTGCCGGAGATGTAGGTGTTGAGGAACCCGATGGGAACCAACTGCACGTTTGAGGTGGTCAGCGAAATGGTGTTCTGGGTGGTTGCAACACCGGAGGAGTTGACGCCGGTCTGCGATGTGGAGACGCTGAAGACGTGCTTGCCATAGAGCGAGACCAGCGTTCCCGCGGAGGCGGAGAACTGTGGCGGGTCCTTGTAGTGAACGACGACCGTGCGTGTCTGCGGGGCCTTTGAGTCCTGCGGGGGCTGCGCGTCCGATTTCGGCTTGCAGGCGATGGCAACCGTCATGGTTCCGTTGGCGGCCGGCGGAAGAGAGAGGCGCTGTTGTTCGGGCGGCTTGACGATCTCGGTAACTGTGAAACTCTTGGTAGCAAAAACGGCAGCCGGCTTCAGGAAGGAGATAATGGTCGAGATGTAATCGGGCTTTGGATCGGACTTGAAGGTGGGCGTTGCCGTGCACGCATCGTCCGCAGCGGCCAGGAGTTGAATTCCGACCTGCTGTCCGTTTGGCACCGTGGCTTCCACCTGCGTGACGAGGCACGGGGCAGTGATATCGAGGACGCCCAACACAAGCTCCTCGCTCCTGCTCCCTCCTCTGGTGGCAAGACCGTGCAGGAGACCGACCTCCCCGTGGGGGCGGAGGCGGGTGCAGGAGGCCTGGTTCGATGGCAGCAGTTCCGTTGCCGTTACCGTGCGGGCGGTAAGCGTATCGGACCTCGGCGGACTTGCCGGAGGGGCGGGCTGTGCGGCGGTTTGGCTGGAGAGCGAGAGGGCGAAGACGACGGAGAGGAACGCGAGAGTTCTCATGGGCGGACAACCTCTTGTACGATTCAACGCGATTTGGCTTCAGGCGGGGCCGCAGCCGTGGCTGTAGACCTGAGGGTTGCGCCATTGGGCGTCGGTGGCGAAGAGGATGCAGGCGTCTCCGGACTGGGTGTTGACGCGCCAGGTGATGTCTCCCTGGCGGTAGAGCTGATACTTTCCGGAGCCGGCGAAGACCATGCCGTTGGGGGGATTGCGGGGGATGGAGTCGGCGGAGGGCGGGGTGAGCGCGGTGGCGGCGGCGGGCGCGGCGGACGAGCTGGGGGCGGCGGGTGCGGCGGGCTGGGACGTCTGGCCCGCGGGGGCCTGGGGTTTGGAGTTGGCGGCGGCCTGGTTGCGCACGACGACCGCGCCGCTGTTCAAGGCGCGCGTCCTGGCCCTGTGGGTGAGCCAGACGAGGCCAAAGATGGCCACAAACACGATCATGAGAATCCAGAAGATCTGCTTCATGCCCTCTCCTTGAGCGGTTTCACCGCAACTGATATCGCGCGAGAATTATTAAAGTGGTTTTTCTTGAGGAAAAACCACGCAAACATTCTTCGCTCCTGTAAAGACCTGCGGTGAAACCGCTCTTGCGCCGGGGGGATGGAGTCCCGGCGCATGGCTTCTGCTGCTCTATTCTCAAGCCGCGGCGGATGGCCCGTCGAGGCAAAAACGGCGGGGGGCGCGAATTGCGTACCTCGGCTGGTTCCCCGGGCGACCCCACCCTGCCGCGCGATGAAACTGTGCGTCGAGGATGGGGCACCCGGATCCCACCCTGCCGCGCGATGAAACCGCGCGTCGAGGATGGGGCACCGGACCCCACCCTGCCGCGCGATGAAACCGCGCGTCGAGGATGGGGCACCCGACTTGGCGGGCGTATCATCTTGGTGTGCCGAAATATTCCATTGTGGTTCCGTTCCACAACGAAGAAGAGAACGTGACCGCGCTCTACGACCGGGTAAAGCTGGTGATGGAGCATGGGGGCAGCTCGTTCGAGATGGTGTTTGTGGACGATGGATCGAGCGACCGGACGTACCGGCTGCTGGAGGAGATTGCGGCGGTGGACAGCCGGGTGCTGGTGATCAAGCTGCGGCGGAACTTCGGGCAGACGTCGGCGTTGGCGGCGGGCTTCGACCACGCGCAGGGGGAGATGCTGATCTCCATGGATGGCGACCTGCAGCACGCGCCGGAGGAGATTCCGGGGTTTCTGGCGAAGCTGGAGGAGGGGTACGACGTGGTGAGCGGATGGCGGACGCAGCGCGTGGACAACCTGCTGCTGCGGCGGATTCCGTCGCACTGCGCCAACTGGATGGTGGCGCGGCTGTCGGGGGTGGGAATCCACGACTTCGGGACGACGTTCAAGGCGTACCGGAGGGACGTGATCCACAACATTCCGCTGTACGGCGAGATGCACCGGTTCATTCCGGCGCTGGCAAGCTGGTACGGGGCGAGCATCTGCGAGGTGCCGATCTCGAATCCGCGGCGGCAGCACGGGCAGAGCCACTACGGGCTGTCGCGGACGGTGCGGGTGTGCTTCGACCTGCTGACGATCCGGTTCCTGCTGCGCTATATGACGCGGCCGCTGCACTTCTTCGGGTCGATTGGGGCAGTGGCGATGCTGGCGGGCGGCGGACTGGCCGCGTGGCTGCTGGCGCTGAAGCTGATGACCGGACACAGCGTGATGCTGGCCCATGGGCCGATCTTCGTGATTGCGGGGGTGCTGATCCTGGCGGGGGTCCAGATGCTGGGGATCGGGCTGCTGGGGGAGCTGCAGGTGAGGCACTTCCACACGCCGAGCCATCGAGCTCCGTATGCCGTGGAGCGGATTGTGCGGCTGAGTTCGCGCGAAGAGAGACAGATGCGGTAGGGGGGCGGCGGGCTAGGTTGTGGCTGGAGTGAAAAGCTGACCTCAGGGGCTAAACGGGCTGCGGAAAATGGATTTCTTGCCGTTACGAGCAAAAGACCCAGGGCTAAAGCCCCGTTTTTTTGCCGGTTTTGTTGTCCGGGCTGAAGCCCGGACCTATCTCAGAGGCAAGAACAAAGGCTATTCTGTTAATCATGATGCTGAAGGAACTGCGCACGGCGGTGCTGGAGGCCAACCTGGAGTTGGTGAGACGGGGGCTGGTGCTGTACACCTTCGGCAATGCGTCGGGGATCGATCGCGGGCAGGGACTGATCGTCATCAAGCCGTCGGGGGTGGAGTACGACGAGCTGCGGGCGGAGCTGATGGTGGTGACCGACCTGGCGGGCAAGGTGGTGGAGGGGACGCTGCGGCCGTCGTCGGACCTGGCGACGCATACGCTGCTGTATCGCGAGTTTCCGGCGATCGGCGGGGTGGTGCATACGCACTCGGAGTTTGCCACGGGCTTTGCGCAGGCGGGGATGGAGATTCCAGCGTTGGGGACGACGCACGCGGACACATTTTACGGGCCGGTGCCATGCACCGCGCCACTGAGCGACGAGGCGATTGGCGGGAGATACGTGCATGAGACGGGCGTGGCGATTGTGCGGCGGTTTGCGGCGACAGCGGGGCGGGCGGCGACGGACCCGCTGGGGGTGCCGGGGTGCCTGGTGGCGGGGCATGGGCCGTTTGTGTGGGGCAGGGACGCGGCGGAGGCGGCGCACAACGCGGTGATTCTGGAGTACGTGGCGCGCATGGCCTACCGGACGCTGACGCTGAAGGCGGAGGCGGGCGGAGTGAGCCAGGCGCTGCTGGACCGGCACTACTTCCGCAAGCACGGGCCGGGGGCGAGCTACGGGCAGGGCGGGTGAGGGCTGCTTGCGCTTCCTTGATCGCATCGCGATCAAGGAAGCGCAAGTCTTCAAAATGCGCGTGCATTGCGGCACGGGTAAACCCGTGCCCTTAAGCAAAACGAGACAAATACGGGGATTCTTCCCCATTCGCTAGGCTCAGGGTCAGAATGACAATCTCTGGGCGGCTGCGCCAGAATGACGGCGTGTGGGGTGCCGAGCCAAAATGACTGCGTTGAATGTTGCCGCGAGATTTAATGGTTTGCTTATGCGTTGATTGTGTAGAGTACTGACGGCAGCAAAAATCGCACAGATTGCGTCGCAGGATGCACGGAGCCGTACCCAGCGCAAAGACGCTTTGCGCGAGGTCTCTCGGGCGGAAGGTCTCTATGCGTGAGCGGGAGGCGACGTGTCTGTGTGTGGGCCGAGTCTAAACACAGGTGATGGGGCGATGCGTTCAATGTGGCTGAAGGTGTCTCTGGCGTTGGCGGTAGGGGTGGTGGCGGGCTGTCCGCCGATGGTTGGAATGAGGGCACAGGCGCAGGCGCCGATGCCGGCGATGATGCTGGTGGCGCCGGATGTGGCGAGCGCGCCGGCGAGCTCGGAGGCGCGCATCGCCCAGCTAGAGAAGCAGGTGGCGGCGCAGACGGCGGCGATCGCCACGGCGCAGACCTCGGGCGACAACGCGTGGATGCTGACCTCGGCGGCGCTGGTGCTGCTGATGACGGGGCCGGGGCTGGCGCTGTTCTACGGCGGACTGGTGCGCAAGAAGAACGTGCTGGGGACGATGATGCAAAGCTTCGCCATGATGGCGGTGATCACGCTGCTGTGGGCGGTGGTGAGCTACTCGCTGGCCTTTGGCAGCGGGAATGCGTTTATCGGCGGGCTGCACAACGTGTTTCTGAAAGGGGTGGGGCTGGAGCCGAGCTCGTACGCGCCGACCATTCCGCTGCAGACGTTCATGGTGTACCAACTGATGTTCGCGATCATCACGCCCGCGCTGATTACGGGCGCGTTCGCCGAGCGGATGAAGTTCTCGGCGATGCTGGTGTTCATGGTGCTGTGGGCGATTGTGGTCTATAGCCCGATGGCGCACATGGTGTGGGGGGTGGGCGGGCTGCTGAACTCGGGCACGGGAAGGTTTCCGTGCATGGACTTTGCCGGCGGAACGGTGGTGCATGTGACGTCGGGGGTTTCGGCGCTGATCACGGCGCTGTATCTGGGAAAACGCATCGGCTATCCCAAGGAAGCGATGCAGCCGCACTCCGTGGTGCTGAGCTTTATCGGGGCGTGCCTGCTGTGGGTAGGCTGGTTCGGGTTCAACGCGGGATCGGCCCTGGCTGCGGGAACGCTGGCGACTTCGGCGTTTGTGGCGACGCACTTTGGCGCGGCGGCGGCGGCGATTGGATGGAGTGCGGCGGAGTGGATCCGCAACGGCAAGCCATCGGCGCTGGGCGCGATCTCGGGCTGCGTGGCGGGACTGGTGGCGATTACGCCGGCGTCGGGGTTTGTGTCGCCCATGGCGGCGATTGCGATTGGACTGATCGCCGGTGTGTGCTGCTTCTATATGGTGGTGACGGTGAAGTCGTGGTTCGGGTATGACGATTCGCTGGATGCGTTCGGCGTGCATGGGGCGGGCGGAACGATTGGCGCGCTGCTGACGGGGCTGTTTGCGCGCAGCGCGATCAACCCGGTCTTCGGCGCGGGCAAGGCGACCGGCGTGCTGGAGGGCAACACGCACCAGATCCTGAACCAGGCGATGGGCGTGGGGATTGCATGGGGGTTGTCGATTGTGGGCACGCTGGTGATCCTGTTCGTCGTGGACAAGACGATTGGACTGCGCGTGAGCGAGGCCGAGGAGAGGGAAGGCCTGGACCTGTCGCAACATGGGGAGGAAGGCTACGAATGGGCGCATTGATTGGGGTTTGTTGATTGGACAGTATTGACGCTGGTTCCCACCCATTCCGCAAAGAACGCGGAATGGATGGGGCACCCGCCGGACGATGCAAAGACAATGGGAGGGATGCACTCCTGGGTTCGGCGGTGTACCACTTTCATGGTTGGGGGGTGGCAGTCGTAACCGGGCGTGGAGTACTATGCTAGAGCTTGCCTGAAGGCAGAGCGAGAGGATGAATTAAATGCAGAAGATCGAAGCAGTGATCCAGCCATCGAAGCTGGATGCGGTGAAGGACGCGCTGGTGGAGATTGGCGTGCAGGGAATGACGATTCTGGAGGCGCGCGGACACGGGCGGCAGAAGGGGCACACGGAGTTCTACCGCGGGCGTGAGTACTCGGTGGACCTGCTGCCCAAGGTGAAGCTGGAGATGGTGGTCCCGGACGAGATGGTGGAGAAGGCGGTGCAGACGATCCTGACGACAGCGCGCACGGGAACGATCGGGGACGGCAAGATCTTCGTGTCGAAGATGGACGAGGCGATCCGCATCCGGAACGACGAGCGGGGCGAACTCGCGCTGTAGGGCGGTCCGGATTTCGACGGGAAAGACCCCACATCTCAGAATCGAGATGTGTCACCCCAGCGAGCAAAGCTCGCTGGGGACCCCGATGTGGGGCACCCGCACCCGCGCCCGTAAACCCACCCATCGCGATAGAACTGCGATGGATGGGGCACCCGGCGACTCAGCAGGAGGTTGCCACCATGATGCGACGGTGGATTTTGGGTCTTCTTCTCGTCTCGGCCACGGCGGGCTATGCGGCGGTCAGCGATGGCGGGCCTGTTCCCGGAACCGCCTTTCATCGCTACACCACGAAAGATCAACTGGGCAGGACCATCACTTTCTACTTGTCGGAGAGGACGGGCGAGCGCCCGGTCCCCCTGATCGTTTATGTGCAAGGCTCAGGCTGTTCCTCCCTGTTCCAGCGCCGGGACGGGCAGGACGGCCGGATTATGCAGGGCGCATTCTCTTTGCTGCCCGGCGTCGCGCGAGGCCGCGCGAGGGTCCTTGCAGTAGAGAAGCCCGGCGTCCAGTTCCTGGACAGGCCGGCCGACCCTGAGGATGAGAAGACCTGCCGCCCGGAGTTTCTGGCGGAGCATACGCTCGAGCGATGGAGCGCGGCGATCGCCGCTTCCATCAAGGCGGCGCACCAACTGCCGGGCATCGACGGAACGAAGACACTGGTGATCGGCGGTTCGGAGGGCGGTGTGGTCGCCGTCCACGTCACGAATGTGATGCCGTCGGTCACTTATGCGGCATCCATTGCAGGTGGAGGACCGAACCATCTCTTCACGGTGGCAGATTATGTGCGACACAAGGGCCTTGATCCAGAGGCCGAAGTCTATGGCTGTTGGGCGAAGATTCTCCGCGATCCGAACAGCACGACGGAATTCTGCTGGGGGCAGCCTTACCGGTTTTGGTCGAGCCTGCTGAAAACTTCGCTGACCCAGGAATGCCTCCAATCCCACGCAGCCTTGTATCTGGTCCACGGCACGGCGGACCAGTGGAGTCCCATTGCAGCCTTTGACGCGATGCGAGCCGAACTGGCGGCCAGGCAACGAAAAGCGGTCTTCGATCGAATCGAAGGCGCGGACCATTCGCTCATCCGGCCCGGCGAAAGTCCGGAAGACGGACTGACGGCTGCATACGGGCGAGTTGTGGACTGGTTTATGAACGCAGCCCATTGAATCGGGCGGGCGAAGTTGCACCATGAATATGCCGGCGGCAAGTCTGCGTGCTCGGTGGCGGCTGGCGTTTGCGGCACGTGTGAACAGGCTGCGGGATAAATCTTGTTTGGAGGTACGAGCAAAAGGCCCGGGGC
>JBEKRR010000058.1:0-15469 GCA_049518555.1 Acidobacteriaceae bacterium | reverse complement strand
GCGCCTGGCGCGCATCGAGAACCGGCGCAAGCTCAACGACAAGGGAAACAGCAACGGGCCCACCCTGCGCCGCACCGGCGGCACCAACAACGACCCCAACTCCACCACCGGAACCTCCACCACCGACGGCAGCGACCGCCCAACCCTGGGCCGCCGCGACTAGACGCGGCTAGAATAGAACCCATGCACACGCAGAAGACGGGCTACACCGACACGCACGCCGCGGCGGGGTTGGACGCGAAGTTCCCCTCCATTGACACCTGGGCGAACCAGTTTCGCGGCTACGAGATCGTGGTTGACGACCCGGAGTTCACCTCCGTCTGCCCCAAGACCGGCCTGCCCGACTTCGGCCACCTCACCATCCGCTACATGCCGCGCAAGCTCTGCCTGGAGCTGAAGAGCCTGAAGCAGTATCTCTTCACCTACCGCAACCTGGGCATCTTTCAGGAGAATGTGGTCAACCGCGTGCTGGACGACGTGGTCAAGGCATGCAACCCGGTGTGGGCCAGGGTGACGGGGGAGTTCCGCCCCCGCGGCGGGATTTCCACGGTGGTGGAAGCGAGCTACCCGAGGCCGAAGGTGAAGTAAGCGAGTCGAGCTGAGTTGCCGCCTGCTATTCTCGGCAGAGATGCACGAGCCGCCGCCCAATCTGACGCACCCGCATCTGCACGCCGCGCGCCGCCTGCCCTCGGTGGCGGGTGCCGCGACCGCGCTGGCGCTGCTGACCGCGCTGAACTTCGTCAACTACATCGACCGCTACATCCTGCCTGGCGTGCAGGAGCAGGTGAAGCACGAGTTCCACGTGTCGGACGCGGCGCTGGGCTCGCTGACCCTTTGGTTCTTCGTCACCTACATGTGCGCCGCGCCGCTGACCGGATGGCTGGGCGACCGGCTGCCGCGCAAGCCGCTGATCGTGCTGTGCGCGCTGATGATCTCCGCGGTCAACGTGCTCACCGGCACAGTGCATGCCTTCGATTCGCTGCTTCTGCGCCACGCCGTGCTGGGAATCGGCGAGGCCAGCCTGGGCATCTACGCGCCCGCGCTGCTGGCCGATTTTTATCCGGAAGAAGAGCGCAATCGCATCCTCACCATCTTCTACACCGCGATCCCGGTGGGCGCGGCGCTGGGCTACCTCATCGCCGAGATGGTGGGCGCGCGTTGGGGCTGGCGGATGCCGTTCTACGTCTCGGCTGTTCCGGGGCTGCTGATCGCCCTGCTGATCCTGATCTTTCTGCGAGAACCGGCGCGCGGAGCATCGGACGCGAAGCCGACGGGGCGCGAGCACCGTGCGCAGGCAATCTCGCTGGCGAGCAACGCGCCGTACCTGTACGCCACGCTGGGCATGGCGATGACGACTTTCTCGATGGGCGGAATCTCGGCGTGGATGCCCAGCTTCCTGCAGCGCGCGGGCTTCTCGCCCGACACGGTCGGACTCACCCTGGGCGGGATTACGGCGTGCGCGGGACTGGGCGGAACGGCGGTGGGCGGATGGATGGCGCAGCTCTGGCTGCGCAGCAATCATCGCGCGCTCTATCTCGTCTCCGCGTGGTCGGCGCTGATTACGGTGCCGTTTGGAGTGGTGTGCTTCTTCGGGCCGCGCGCGACCATGCTGCCCGCGCTGGCGCTGGCGATGTTTTCGATCTTCCTCAGCACCGGCCCGCTGAACGCAGCGATTGTGAACGCCGTTCCGGCCACGGTGCGCGCCACGGCCATTGCTGTGGAGCTGTTTCTGATCCACGCGCTGGGTGATACGCCATCGCCGCGGCTGATCGGAATGGTGAGCGACCGCACCACACTGAGCACCGGACTGGGGCTGACGCTGGTGTCGATGCTGGCGGCGACGGCGCTGCTCTTTTTGGGCGCGCGCACCGTGCCGCGCCGCTATGTCGAGTAGTCGGCGTTGATGCGGACGTACTCCACCGTGAGGTCGCAGGTCAGAAAGAGGCAGTCGGACTTGCCCTCGCCCAGGTCGATGGTGATGGTGTACTCGGGCTGCGTCATTGCCTGGTGGGCGGCGGCCTCGTCGAAGGCTGGAGCGCGGACTCCGTACTCGAAGACCGGCTGGTCGCCGATCCAGATGCGCGCGCGTTCGGGATCGAAGGCTGCGCCGCTGTAGCCCGCCGCCGCCAGAAGACGGCCCCAGTTGGGGTCGGCGCTGGACCATGAGGTCTTGCAGAGTGGGCTGTGCGCGATGGCCTTGGCGACCAGCTTGGCGTCCGCCGCAGTCGCCGCGCCGCGAATGTCGAGCGTGACAGTGTGGCGCACGCCCTCGCCGTCGGCGACGATCTGGCGGGCGAGCGAGCGGCATACCTCGCCGAGGGCCGCGTCGAACTTCGGAACCAGATCGCCGCGCAGCGGCAACCCGCTCGCGCCGCTGGCCAGCAGAAGCACGGTGTCGTTGGTGGATGTGTCGCCGTCGATGGAGATGCAGTTGAAGCTGGGCTCGACCGCCGCGGCAAGCGCCGCCTGCAGTTCGTTTGTCTCCGCCGCGACATCGGTGAAGAGATAGACCAGCATGGTGGCGTGGGGCGGTGCAGGTGGCGCGCCCAGTTGCGGATGGATCATTCCCGCTCCCTTGGCCGCGCCCCAGATGCGAACCTCGGCGGCGTTGCCGTGGGCCTGCGCGGGATCGACCGATGCGACGGTGACGACCACGCGTGCCGTCTTGATGCGGGTGTCGGTGGTCATCATGGCGCGCACAAAGGACTCCGCGTGCTGCTCGGAGCTGCCGATTGAGTCCCTCAATTCGCGCATTGCGGCGACAATATTTTCCGCGGGAAAGGGAACGCCGATGATTCCGGTGGAAGAGGGAAAGACCTCGTCGAAGATGCAGCCGAAGCTCTCTGCCGCGGCCACGCAGGTGGCGACGCAGCCCTCGATGCCGGGCGCACCGTTGGCGCAGTTGGCGTTGCCGGAGTTGACCAGCACCGCAGCGACGCGTCCGCCGGTGGCCGCGAGATGCCGCCGGCCCACCGTCACCGGGGCGGCAACCACACGGTTGGTGGTAAACATGGCCGCGCCAACCGCCGCGCCAACCGCTCCGCCTGCGTCGCGCGCCACAGCGATTGCCAGGTCCAGGTTGCCGCTGGCCTTGATTCCCGCGCGCACCGCTCCCCACTGGAACCCGGCAGGCAGGGCCGTCAACTCCGCATTGTCGTTCATTCCTTTACTCTACCAAGCGGGGGCAGACTTGCGCTTCCTTGCCATGGAGAATCCGCGCTCGCGGAGCGCAACCAAATGGCGTATCTTGGGTCTAATTCAACAGAAGTTCACAGGCCCGCTGCATCGAGGCTGACGTAGCGGGCCGGATCAATTCGACTGGCTACAGTCCGCGCAACCCGCCGTTTGAAAGCTGCATCGGGCAAGCGAAGGACCGGCAGAAGAAGGAGATGACGATGAAGATCACGCGAGTTTTGATGAGCACGATTCTTGCGGTTGCGATCGCCGGAGCGCTTCTCTTCACCCCGACCGCGGCAAACGCGCGGGTGTTCGTTTCGGTCGGCTTCGCGCCTCCGATGATTCCGGTCTACGCGCAGCCAATCTGCCCCGGGTACGGATACATCTGGACGCCGGGCTACTGGGCCTACGGGGACGACGGCTACTACTGGGTGGACGGCGACTGGGTCTACCCGCCCTACGTGGGCGCGCTGTGGACCCCCGGCTACTGGGGATGGGGCGGCGGCGTCTACTTCTGGAACCCCGGCTACTGGGGACGCAGAGTGGGCTACTACGGCGGCATCAACTACGGCTTCGGCTACTTCGGGGTCGGCTTCTGGGGCGGCTACTGGCGTGGCGGACGCTTCTTCTATAACGGCGAGTACAACCACCTGGGCTTCCACAATGAGTTCGTCTACAGCCATCGGGTTGAAGGATTCGACGGACGGCCCGGCGGCGCGGCCTTCGCGCGCGGCACCGTCGCAGGATTGAACCGCAGGGCAGTCGCGGAGAACCGCAGCGCAGGCATCAACGGCCGCAGCTTCGCCAGCCGCGGCGCATCGGCAGCGCCCCGCGCGACTTATAACAGCGGAGCTCGCGGCAACTCCGGCGCTCCGGCCGCACGCAGTTACTCCGGTGGTGGCAGCTACGGCGGAGGCGCACGCAGCTACTCCGGCGGCGGTGGCGCTCGCGCCAGCGGAGGCGGTGGACACGGCGGAGGCGGTGGCGGACATCGGTAAACAACAGCACCGATGAATCACTCAGGGCTGAGGGAAAAAATCCTCAGCCCTTGTTTTTTGCTCTATTGATTGATATCGCGCAGCAACAAGCGCAATCTTTTTTCAAGCTCTGCGCGCGAGTTCCACAATCGTGGATGCGATCTGGCGCGCCGCATCTGGCCGGGCCAGCGTGCGTGCGCGCTCGCCCATTGCGCGCAGCTCCTCGGGATCTGCGAGCAGGCGCGCAAGCTCATCCAGTAGGCGCTCAGGACCAGCCAGCAACTCTGCCTCGGTCAACATGCGTGCCGCGTAGGCCTGGAGAAAGACCTCCGTGTTGCGCCGCTGGTGGTCGTCGGCTGCCAGCGCAAAGGGAACCAGAAGCGAAGCCCTGCCTGCCGCGCCAAGCTCCGCCATGGTGCTGGCGCCGCTGCGGCAGAGGAGCAGATCAGCGGCGGCAAACTCGCGCGGCATCTGGTCCAGATACGGCTGCACGCGGACGCGCTGCTGGCCAGCCAAACCGGCGCGCGCGTAGGCCGCGGCGGTCGATTCTGCATGGCGCGCGCCCGCCTGATGCACAATCTCCAGATTTGCAAACTGATCGAGCAGCCGTCGCGCAATCTTCGGCATTGTCTCGTTCAGGACACGCGCGCCCTGGCTGCCGCCGAAGACGAGAAGCCGCGGCGGCGCGGCGGCGGATTTCGGCGTAATCGCAAAAAAATCAGCGCGCACGGGAATCCCAGTGACGCGCGCGTTGCGGAAGTAGCGCTGGGTCTGCTCGAAGTTCACAGCCGCGGCGCTGACCCATCGCCCGACCATCCGGTTCGCCAACCCTGGAACGGCGTTGGGCTCAAAGGCCAGCGTGGGAAGGCGCAGCAGAATCGCAGCGAGCATTGCGGGGCCGCTGGCATAGCCGCCCACGCCGACGACGGCGTGCGGGCGAAACGCGCGCAGCAGGCGCACGCACTCCGCCACGCCCAGCGGCAGATCGATCGCAGTGCGCAGCCGCGTGGCCAGGCTGACATTCTTCAACTGGCCGGAGCGCACCAGATCGAGATGGAAGCCGGCCTCAGGGACCAGGCGCGTCTCCAGCCCGCGCGCCGTGCCCACGAAGCGCACATCGGCGTTGTGCGTGTCGCGCAGCTCGCGCGCGATGGCCAGCGCGGGAACCACATGGCCGCCGGTACCACCGCCTGCGATTAAAACCCGCAGCGGGTTCGCTGTTCCCTGTTCCCTGTTCCCTGTCTCCTGCATCAATCGATCTCACGCGTAATATTCAACAGCACACCCATTCCGGCCAGGGTGAAGAAGAGCGACGTTCCGCCAAAGGAGATGAACGGCAGCGTGATTCCCTTGGTGGGCACCAGAGCAAGGGCGACGCTGATGTTGAAGAAGGCCTGGATCAGTACTGCGCTGGTGAGTCCAAAGGCGAGAAAGCGGGCGAAGGGGTCGGTGGAGAGGAACGCGGCACGCAGTCCGCGATAACCGAGAACGCAGAAGAGCGCAACCAGCGCCAGCGCGCCGAGCAGTCCCAGCTCTTCGGAGATATTGGCGAAGATGAAGTCGGTCCAGGCCTCGGGCAGGAACCCGAACTTCTGCCGGCCCTCCATCAGGCCCAGCCCGCTCAGCCCTCCGGTACCCACCGCGATGAGCGACTGTGTGATGTGGAAGCCCTTGCCCAGCGGATCGAGCTCGGGATGGATGAAGGTCTCCATGCGCGCGCGGCGGAAGGGCACCATCCAGAGCATGTAGTAGAGCACCGGCGAAGCGGCCAGCAGACCCACGCCGAACCACTTCAACTGCATTCCGGCAAGATAGAGCATGGCCATGGTGACGGCGGCGCAGACCAGCGCAGTGCCAAGGTCCGGCTCCTTCAGGATGAGGCCGATGAAGGCCAGCGGAGGCAGTGCCGCGCGCAGGATGGTCCCCTTCCAGTCGTCCATGGTGTGGATGCGCGTCTGCAGAAAGTATGCGAGAAAGAGCACCAGCGCGGGCTTTGCCAGCTCCGACGGCTGGAAGGTGAAGAAGCTGCCCAGCCGGAACCAGCGATGCGTATGATTCAGCGCGGGCATCACGAGGACGCCCACCAGAAGCATAGTGGTGAGCGCGACCGCGCAGCCGACAAAGGGATAGCTGTTATAGCGGCGGTAGTCCACGCGCATCAACGCGAAGAGCGCAACCATACCGAAGATGGCATACATTCCCTGCTTGGCGACGTACTTGTAGGGCGATCCCGATTCGGCCTGCGACATCACGGCCGAGGCCGAGAAGACCATCACAAGTCCGAAGAGCACCAGCAGCAGCACGGTGCCGAACAGCCATTTGTCGACGCCAACGCGCTTTGCCATTCCGCCCGCTTCCCTGCTTAAACTGAACCGCCCGCGAGGCCCTGCACCAGCTCCTTGAAGACGCGTCCGCGATGCTCGTAGCTGGTGAACTGGTCGAAGCTCGCGCAGGCAGGCGCAAGCAGGACGACATCGCCGGCGACGGCAAGCTGCGCGGCCTGGCGCACGGCCGAGTCGAGCGTGCCCGCTGAGACTATCTTGACGACTCCCGTCAGATGGCGCTCGATCTTCTCCGCCGCCGAACCAATTGTGTAAACAATTTTGACGCGGGCGCGGATCAGATCTGCCAGCTCGGTGTAGTCGGAGTTCTTGTCCTTGCCGCCGAGAATCAGATGAACACCGCCGGGGAAGGCCTCCAGGGCCTTCTTCGTCGCGTCCACGTTGGTGGCCTTGGAGTCGTTGAAGAAGGCGACGCCGCGCACGGTGGCCACAAACTCCAGGCGGTGCTCGACGGCTTTGAAGCCGGCGACCGAGGCGCGGATCGACTCCGCCGCAACCCCGCCCAGCCGGGCCGCGCAGACCGCGGCGAGGACGTTCTCCACATTGTGCGCACCCTTGAGCGGAATCTGGGCCAACGGCATCACCGGCTCCGGCTTCGCGTTCTCGCGCGGAAGGAAGACGACGCTCTCGCCATGCACAAACGCGCCCTGCTTGATTGCGCGCCGCCCGCTGAACCAGAAGACCTGGGCCCTGGTCCGCGCTGCTAGCATCTGGGTTGGCTTGTCTTCGGCGTTGAGCACAAAGAAGTCCTCCGCGGTCTGTTGCGCTGTGATCCGCGCCTTCATGGCGGCGTAGTTCTCGAATGTGCCATGGCGGTCGAGGTGGTCCTGCGTAATGTTGAGCACCACGGCGATGTGCGAGCGAAACTCCACCACCGTCTCCAACTGGAAGCTGGAGACCTCGAGGACACTGACGGTCTGCGGAGTGCTCTGCGCGATGAGATCGATCACCGGCGTGCCGATGTTGCCGCCGACCAGGGTAGGGACGCCGGAGTCGGCAAAGATTTTTCCCAGCAGGGCGGTTGTTGTGGTCTTGCCGTTGGAGCCGGTGATGGCGACGACCTGGCCCTGAAGGAAGCGGATGGCCAGCTCCAGCTCGCCGATGATGGGCAGGCCGAAGGCGCGCACCTGCTTCAGCTCCGGCGTGTCGTAGGGAACGCCGGGCGAGACGACGATGAGGTCCTGGCGGCGGAAGGTGAGCAGGCCGTGGCCGCCCGTCTCGACCATGATTCCGGCGTCGAGCAGCGCGGGAATCTCGCCTGCCAGCGCCTCCGCACTGCGCACATCCGAGACGGTGACCCGCGCTCCGCAGTCGCGCAGAAACAGCGCCGCGGACTTCCCGGACTTGCCCAGGCCAACCACCAACACGCGTTTATTCTTCAGTTCCATTTCGCAACTACCCTGCACTTCCTGATCCCTGTTCCATATTGTCGCCTTACCTCAACTTTAGCGTGGTCAGGGCGAAGAGGGCGAAGACGAGGGCCATGATCCAGAAGCGGACGATGACCTTGGACTCGCTCCAGCCGAGCAGCTCGAAGTGGTGGTGCAGCGGGGCCATCCTGAAGATGCGCTTGCCGCCGCGCAGCTTGTAGCTGCCGACCTGGAGGATGACGCTGGCGGCTTCGAGGATGAAGACGCCGCCGATGAAGGGCAGCAGCAGCTCCTGCTTGATGATGACGGCGACGGTGCCGATGGCGCCGCCCAGGGCGAGCGATCCGACGTCGCCCATGAAGATCTCGGCGGGGTGGGCGTTGTACCAGAGGAAGCCGATGGAAGCCCCCACCATCGCCCCGCAGAAGACGGTGAGCTCGCTGACCAGGGGCATGCGCTGCAGCTCGAGGTAGTCCGCGAAGACGACATGGCCGGAGACGTAGGTGAGCACGGCCAAGGCGCCGGCGGCGATGATGGTGCACCCGATGGCCAGGCCGTCGAGGCCGTCGGTGAGGTTGACGGCGTTGCTGGTGAGCGTGATGACCAGCACCACGAAGAGGATGAAGGGAAGGAAGGCCAGCCAGTGCGCGTGCGGGACGTGGCCCATCCACCGCCAGACCAGGTCCGGGCGGAAGTTCTTGGCGAAGGGAACCATGAGGCGCGTGGAGTAGCTGCCGCGCACGTCCAGGCGCACCAGCGTGGCTGCGACCGAGGCGCTGGCCGCGAACTGCAGGCCGATCTTCTGCCAGAAGGTGAGCCCCTTGCTCTGCCGGCGCACGACCTTGAGGTAGTCGTCGGCAAAGCCGATGGCTCCGAAGACAAGCGTGGAGAGCATCACCACCCAGACGTAGGGGTTGGAGAGATCGGCCCAGAGCAGCGTGGGAATGAGGATCGAGATGCAGATGAGCACGCCGCCCATGGTGGGCGTGCCGCCCTTCTTGAGGTGGGTCTCGGGGCCGTCGTCGCGCACGTACTGGCCGATCTGGAACTCGCGCAGCTTCTCAATGACGTACGGGCCGATGATCATGCCGATGAGCAGCGCCGTGAGGCTGGCAAAGACCGTGCGAAAGGTCAGATACCGGAAGATCCGGAAGACCCTGAAGTATGGAAAGAGCTTCTGATAGAGCAGCCAATAGAGCAATCCGCGCCCGCCTTTACATGCGGAACCAGAGTAACAGTGCCCTAAGCAAAGAGTATTCAATGTGGATTTTTCTTGATGAAAAATCCACTCGAAGTACTTGCCCCCGGGAGACACCACTCTGGTTCCGCGATATGCGCGCAGGCCATCGCGGCCTGCGCTTTGCACACAAGGCTATGTTAACAGGCTTGCGGAGAACCCGCGGATATTACGGCGTGGTGGAATCCGGCGCGGCACGGCTGAGCAGCACGCGCACGTCGGTGGACTTGTTGAAGGAGAAGGCGGGCGGCGTGCTGGGCGCGGTGATGGCGAAGAAGTCGGCGCGGTGCACGTCGTCCAGATAGATGGCTGGGCGCGCGTCGGGCGCAACAGGCGCGACCTCGACATGGCTCATCTCCAGCCGGTTGAGGTGGCGGAAGTAGAAGCCATACGCGGGCAGCGGGCCAAGCATTCCCGGCTCGGGGTAAGCGTTCTCGCGCTCGGGGACATCGATCTTGACCTGATCGGGAGTGCCTCCGCCGACGCACTCGATGAAGACATCGGAGATCTTGAGGTCTTCGACGGGGTAGCCGGGGATGCCGGTGATGTTGGAGCCGAAGCGCGACGCGGTGTTGTGGCAGACGATGTTGGAGAGCAGCACGCGCTTCAGCGTTCCGACCACGGTGCTCTGGTCTGTTCCGGCAGCTCCCTTGGGGCCGCGCAGGCGCGCGCCGAGGCGCAGGTAGATGGGGCAACTGGCGATGTCGCGCATGGTGATGTTGGTGACGGCGACATCTTCGAGCAGCGCTCCGTCGACCGTCTCCAGCGCCAGTCCCTGGCAGCCCTCGAAGACGCAGTTGGAGATGGCGATGTTGATGAATCCGCCATTGGACTCGGTGCCGCACTTGATGCGTCCGGTGCCACCGGCCCCGGCCCTGCGCTTCCATGTGCCGTCGAGCACGCTGCCCAACTCCCAGCAACCGGCGACGTAGCAGTTGGTGATGTTCATGTTCTCGCAGGGCCGGTTGTAGCCGAGGGCGAAGCTGGACTTGGGAACGATGGCGTCGTCCCACGGCGAGTTGACGGTGCAGTTGGAGACGCGCACGTTCTTGCAGCAGTCGATGTCCATGCCGTCGCGGTCGGTGTCGATCTTGAGGTTGTCGATGGTGAGGTTGTCGACGCCGGTGACGAGGATGGCGAAGTGGCCGCCCTTGAGGATGGAGAAGTCGCGCAGGTTGACGTTGCGGCAGTTCTTCAGCGCGATGGCCTTGTTGGCGACGCCGGGCTGCTCGGCCTGGAAGACGGTGTAGTTGCCGCGGGCGTTGCGGCCCGCTGCACCTCCTCCTGCTCCACCGGGCCTGCCTGCGCCCGCTGCGGCGCCTGCGGCACCGGGTGCAGCTGCTCCGCCTTGTGCGCTAGCCGCGCCTGCGCCTGGTGCGCCCGCTGCGCGTGTACCGCCGTACACGCCAGTTGCGCCTGCTCCCGCGGGTGCGTCGGGCCGGCCGGGACCGAAGCCGGGGCCGGAAGCGCCCGAACCGGCAGGAGGACGTCCGGGGCCAAGGCCGTAGCTGAGTCCCTTGCCCCAGATGAGGCCGGGGCCGGTAATGGAGAAGTCGCTGATACCGTCGCCCCAGAGCAGCGAGTTATGCCAGTGGTTGTGGCCGTAGTCCTGGAAGGCGTCCCACGGGTTCTTTGGCTCGGCGGCATCGTAGGCGCCGCCCATGTAGCCGGTGGTCTCGCCGGGCTTGGGCGAGTCGGCGGCGATGATGGCGCAGCCCTGCGAGAGATACAGATCGACGTGGCTCTTCAGCCGGATGGAGAAGCAGATGTAGTTCCCCCCGGGAAAGAAGACGGTGCCTCCACCGGCGGCTGCTGCGGCTTCAATGGCTTTGTTGATGGCGGGCGAATCGACCGTCTTGCCATCGCCGGTGGCGCCGAAGGTGCGTACGTCGAAGAGCATGGGCGAGAGCGCAGGGGCGGCGGGCTTTTTGGCCAGCGCGGGAAGAGCGGTAAAGGCGGAGGCGGCAAGACCCATGCTGCTGAGTCTCAAAAGATCGCGGCGGTTGGAATCGAAGGTTTTCATGTCGCCCGCCATGCTAGCAGAGCCGATGGACGCTTGGAAATAATCCTGCGGGAAGGTTAACGGACGCGAGAACAGAGCTACGGAATGAGAAAGGATGCGGCTGGAACCTTCAGCAGGGATGAGTTGGCAGAGCGGCTTGGTCGCAGGACTTCCAGAGTTCCAGGTACGCCACCAGGCGCACGACGTGGAAGAGGTCCGATGCAAGGAGGTAGAGGAGGGTGACCATGGCATACCAGCAGACCATGAACTGCTGCGTCGCCACACTCTCGAAGGGCAGAGGACAGGCTGAAGCCACCAACGCGAGAACGATGAGCGCTATCTTGACGATTCCCATGACCAGGTTGAGCTCGATCAGCCTGGAGCGGAGCGGCCCAAGGCGAAACGCAGCGGCCAGGCTGGCGGCCACGCCCAGATTGCCGAGCATCGCAAGCAGCGGGGCCACCGAGAAGATCCAACTGACGACCGCCCAGAGGGTAAACATTCCCAGCGTCGCAACGATGACGAGCGCGCAGTAGAGCACTAGGTTTGGGTCGCGGCCCGAGGCGATGGGCAGCGAGATCGCAACCACCGCAGCCGCCTGTAGCGATGCGAACCACAACACAAAGCCGCCCAGCAACGCCGCCATGCGCGCTGCCTGCAGCAACATGAGCGTGACGGGCCGTGCATGCAGATGCGCATCGCAGCGGCGCAGCACCAGGACGCGGCCCAGCGAGGAGACGACGATCCAGACCACAAGAAGCAGCGGCGCTAGCCACCGGGCCACGCGCAGGGCCGGCGGCAGGAGTTGCATGGTTGCCTGCGTCAGCGTCGCGGCGGCGCTCATCGGGTCGAGCAGCGAGATCTGCCGCAGCGCCGATGGATCGACCTGCGCCTGGCGCCACACGCCGAGCGATTCGTAGACGATCAATGCCAACGCAGGCGCGCCGAACGCCCAGCGCCACATCACCTCCAGCGCAGTCAGTGAGGGGCGCTTCCAACAGGCCGCGAGAGTATGCACAAACGACTGCGTCCCGCGAAGCGGCGCGGCGCGGTCGAGTGCCATCTACCTCACCACAATGTTTACGAGCTTGCCTGGCACAACGATCACCTTGACGATGGTCTTCGCCGCGATTCGCGCGGCGACTTTGGCGTCGGTCTGCGCCGCGGCCTGAATCGTCGCTTCATCGCTTCCGGCAGGCACCTTGATGACCGTCACCAGCTTGCCGTTGACCTGGACGGGGATTTCAATCTCGGCCTCACGCGCAAGCTCCGCATCGGCCACGGGCCACGCGACGCGGAAGACCGCGCCCTCGCCGCCGAGCTGCTCCCACAGTTCCGCCGCGAGGAAGGGCGCGAAGGGTGCGAGCAGCAGCGTGAGCGTGCGGAAGACCTCGGCAATGGCTGCGCCGGAGATTTTTCCCGCATCCATCAACGGCTCTGCCGCCGCAATTTCATTGACCAGAATCATGATGGCGGCGATGCATGTGTTAAAGTGCCAACGTCCGCTGAAGTCGTCGGTGATCTTGGCGATGGTCTGATGCAGCGTGCGCAGGAGCTTCGCCTCATCCGCAGGAGCAGAGCCGGGCACGTCATTCGCGGACCGGCTGTACTTCATGGTGAGGCGATAGACGCGGCCGAGGAAGCGACTGATGCCTGCGACGCCGTCCTCCTGCCACTCCAGGTCGCGGTCGGGCGGCGCGGCGAAGAGCGCGTACATGCGCGTGGCGTCCGCGCCGTAGCGCTCGATCATGAGGTCGGGCGAGACGACGTTGCCCTTCGACTTCGACATTTTTGCGCCGTCTTTAATCACCATTCCTTGCGTAAACAGTCGCGCGGCGGGCTCGTCATTGTGGACCATGCCGAGGTCGCGCATCACACGCGTCCAAAAGCGCGAGTAGATGAGGTGCAGGATGGCGTGCTCCACGCCGCCGATGTACTGGTCGATGGGGAACCAGTAATTCGCCTTCGCGGAATCGAAGGGCGCAGCCGCATTCTTCGCGTCGGTGTAGCGGTAGAAGTACCAACTGGAATCGACGAAGGTGTCCATGGTGTCGGTCTCGCGGCGCGCCGGGCCGCCGCAGACCGGGCACGCGGTGTTGACGAAATCCGCGACGCGGCCCAACGGCGAGCCGCCCTGCTGCGTGATCTCCACCTGCGCGGGAAGGACGACGGGCAATGCACTCTCGGGCAACGGAACTACGCCTCCGGGCTCGATGGCTGGTTTGCCAGGCCCAGGACTGCCGTGGCCGTTGGCGCAGTAGACCATGGGAATCGGCGTGCCCCAGTAGCGCTGGCGGCTGACGCCCCAGTCCTTCAGGCGATATGTAACGGTTGCTGTGCCAAATCCATTGGCCTTGGCGAATGCGGCCATCTTTTGCTGCGCCTCGGCGCAGAATTGATTGGTCCACTGGCCGGAATTGGCCAGCGACGAGTCGTCTTCGGCGAGATACGGAAGCTGCTGCGAATCATTTGTAGCCTGATTGGGAACAATTACGCGGCGCACGGGAAGGCCGTATTTATTGGCGAATTCGAAGTCGCGCTCGTCGTGGGCGGGGACGCTCATGATGGCGCCGGTGCCGTAGTCGGCCAAAATATAATTTGCAACCCATATCGGCACAAGTTCGCCGTTGAAGGGATTGACGGCGAATTTCCCGGTGTCGACGCCGTGTTTTTCGATCGCGCCGAGGTCGCCGGCCTCACGCGCGGCCTTCTGCTGCGCCAGCATCTCGTCGATCTGCGCGGCCAACTGTGGATTGCTCTCGGCAAAGCTCTTCGCCAGCGGATGCTCCGGCGCAAGCTGCACGCTGGTGGCGCCGAATATGGTGTCGATGCGCGTGGTGAAGACGGAGATTGTCTCCGTTGACTCACTGACCTTGAAGTCGACCAACGCGCCTTCGCTGCGCCCAATCCAGTTGCGCTGCATGGTGCGGACCTTCTCCGGCCAGCCGTCCATCCGGTCGAGGCCGTTGAGCAGCTCGTCGGCGTACTTGGTGATGCGCAGGAACCACTGGGTGAGATCGCGCTGCTCGACCGGCGTGTCTTCGTGGCGCCAGCATCGGCCGTCGATCACCTGCTCATTGGCCAGCACCGTCTGGCACTGGGGACACCAGTTGACCTTGCTCTTCTTGCGGTAGGCGAGGCCGCGCTCGTACATCTTCAGGAAGAACCACTGGTTCCAGCGGTAGTACTCAGGCAGGCAGGTGGTGACTTCGGTGGCCCAGTCGTAGCTGAGGCCCATGCGCCGCATCTGCTGACGCATGGCACTGATGTTCGCCAGCGTCCACTCGGCGGGCGGGGTATTGTTCTTGAGCGCGGCGTTTTCGGCGGGCAGGCCGAAGGCGTCCCAGCCCATGGGGTGCAGCACGTTCGAGCCGCGCATCCACATGAAGCGGGCCAGCGTGTCGCCGATGGCGTAGTTGCGCACATGGCCCATGTGCAACTGCCCGCTGGGATAGGGCAGCATCTCCAGGCAATAGAACTTGGGCCGGGCGGAGTCGTGGCCCTCGGCCGCATAGAGCGACGGATCGGCGTCCCAGCGCGCCTGCCATTTGGGTTCAAGCTCAGCGGGGTTGTAGCGAAGCTGCTCGTTTTCCCGCCGTTCGGAGCTTCCTGCTCCACTCAGTTGTTCATTGTCCGCCATACTTCACATTGTACGGAAGATCGGAAGCTGAGCTAATCCTTCGGCAGGCTTCGCCTCTGACTCTCATCATTCACGATAGCGAAGTCGAAGACCCTCTCTGCAAACCACCGACTCTTTACCGCCTGCTCGAACTCTTTTTCCTCGTCCTCTCTCGGACATAAGAATCTCGTTACATTTGCATTCAGCAGCTCCTCGCAGGCTGTACCGATCTCTTTTTGATTTTCCTCGAAGTTCTTCCGCCATGCGTCATAGAAGTTGCCATAATTTCCAGTTCTCGAACATCCACCGTGATCGCACATCCAATTCCATGTCAGCGAATCGTAGATGATGATTGGGTGTGCAAAGCGCATCCAAAGAAACTTCGACGCGGCTGATGTTAACTCATGGCCGTACGTCGGTTTTAATGTTTCGACCAGCTTATCGACGCAACTCATGGCTTCTTTATCGCATGATGGCTGTCTGATCTCCTTCAGGGCAGTCCACACAGGAGAGAGCCTTGCACACCCAACTTCCTCCTTTCTGAAGTTCCTGGCGATACTGTATATATTCGCCACCTTCATGAGTTGCTCACATGCCTCTTCGTCAGTTGGCATTGATTTACTCTCAAACCCCAGCACCTTTCTGGCTTCTCTATCGCAGACAACCCAGTTGTCTACGTAGGTATGAACTGCGTAGTGAAAGTTAAGCGACATGACGGACTCCTTATTTCGGCGCGGGGGTGGCG
>JBEKRR010000057.1:0-15535 GCA_049518555.1 Acidobacteriaceae bacterium | reverse complement strand
TCGTTGAACTTGTCCACCTTGCTGGACCAGTTCATGCTGCAGAACTTCGGCCCGCACATGCTGCAGAACGCGGCCTCCTTGTAGTACTCGTCGGGCAGCGTCTCGTCGTGCATGGCGCGCGCCGTCTCCGGGTCCAGCGAGAGCGCGAACTGCTTGTCCCAGTCGAAGGTGTAGCGCGCCTGCGAGATTGCGTCGTCGCGATCGCGCACGCCGGGCCGGTGGCGCGCCACGTCGGCTGCATGGGCCGCAATCTTGTAGGCGATAATCCCGTCCTTCACGTCCTTCTCGTTGGGCAGGCCGAGATGCTCCTTGGGCGTTACGTAGCACAGCATCGCCGCGCCGTGCCAGCCGATCATCGCCGCGCCAATCGCCGAGGTGATGTGGTCGTACCCCGGTGCGATGTCCGTCACCAGCGGCCCCAGCACATAGAACGGAGCGCCGTCGCACAGCTCGACCTCCTTGTCCACCTGCATCTTGATCTGGTCCATGGGAATGTGTCCCGGCCCCTCGATCATCACCTGCACATCGCTCTTCCACGCCTGCCGCGTCAGCTCGCCCAGCGTCTTCAACTCGGCAAACTGCGCCTCGTCGCTGGCATCTGCCAGGCATCCCGGCCGCAGCCCGTCGCCCAGCGAGTAGCTCACATCGTACTTCGCCATGATCTTCGTAATGCGGTCGAAGTTCTCGTACAAAAAATTCTGCTTGTGGTGCGATGTCATCCACTGCGCCAGGATCGCACCGCCCCGGCTCACGATTCCCGTGATCCGCTTGGCCACCATCGGCACATACTGGATCAGCACGCCGGCGTGGATGGTGAAGTAGTCCACGCCCTGCTGCGCCTGCTCCTCGATCACTTCCAGGTAGATGTCGATGTTCAGGTCTTCCAGCTTCTTCACTCGCGCCAGCGCCTCGTAGATCGGCACCGTGCCCAGCGGCACCGGCGAGTGGCGAAGAATCTGTTCGCGAATCATGGGAATGTCGCCGCCGGTGGAAAGGTCCATCACCGTGTCCGCCCCGTAGTGGACCGCCGTATGCAGCTTGCGCAGCTCCTCGTCCACGTTCGACACCATCGCCGAGTTGCCGATGTTCGCATTGATCTTGCACAGCGATCCCACGCCAATCGCCATCGGCTCCAGCTCCGGATGGTTGATGTTGGCCGGAAGTATCATCTGCCCCGCCGCAATCTCGTCGCGCACAAACTCCGGCGCAATTTTTTCCACTTGCGCCACATACGCCATCTCTTCGGTAATCATCCCCTTGCGCGCAAAGTGCATCTGGCTCATGTTGCTGTCGCCGCTCCGCGCAGCCTCGGCGCGGCGCTTCGCAATCCACTCCGCGCGCGGCGCTGGCACCGTGTAGTCGTTGCCCAGAACATGCGCTCCATTGCCGCTCTTCTGCTTTTGATTTCTGCTCGCGCTCATTGGTCTTTCCCCCCGCATGAAATGCCGATGTTGTCTACAAAGTATACCCTGCGACAGCCCCGGTTTGCGCGGGTGGAGACCACATCGCGACGCTCTTCGCAGCAGCAACAAAGCGCCCGCTGCTACAGCCATCAAATGAGTGTGTTGCAAGCCACCGCGCACGGACAAAGACGGAACGAAGTACGCCGCGCGTTCTTCTCGTCGCAAAGAGAATGCGGCATCTCTGCCGCATTCTCTCAAAGCACTCTTTTATTGTTGTGGTCCTGTTGTCTACACGCCGCTGAACGCGGAAAAACCGCCATCGATCGGAATCACCACGCCGGTCACGAACTCTGACGCCGGCGACAGTAACCACAGTACGCCGCCGAACAGGTCCGCGGATACGCCCAGGCGCCCCATCGGCGTGTGCCCGACAATCGTCTTGCCGCGCGCCGTCCACTCGCCCGTCTCCTTGTCGGTCAACAGAAAGCGGTTTTGATCGGTGAGGAAGAAGCCCGGTGCAATTGCGTTCACCCGGATCTTGGGCGAGTATTCCTGGGCCATGTGTACGGCCAGCCACTGCGTGAAGTTGCTCACCGCGGCCTTTGCCGCCGAGTAGGCGGGAATGCGCGTCAGCGGACGGAATGCGTTCATCGACGAGATGTTCAGGATCGTGCCATACCCCTGCTCCGCCATCACCTTGCCGAAGGCCTGCGAGGGCAGGATCGTTCCCATCACATTCAGCTCGAACACCCAGCGCAATGCGTCGGCGGGAAGATCGAAGAACTTCAACTCAGCGCTGGTGGTGGCCGTCGGCTTGTTACCTCCCGCGGCGTTGATCAGGCAATCCAGCTTGCCCAGCCGCTTCATCACGTCCTCGGCCGTCTTTGCGATGCTCTCGCGGTCGAGCACATTGCACTTGAACACCGAGACCTGCTTCATCCGCTCTCCCAGGTGCTCGATCGTCGCTGGATGCAGCTCGCTCACAATGTCCAGAATGGCGACCTCCGCGCCGCATCCGGTCAGTGCATAGACAATGTCGCTGCCCAGAACTCCCGCGCCGCCGGTAATGGCCACTGTCTTCCCTTTGAAGTTGTACATCTTCGTCAGTTCTGCCAGATCGAAGGAACTTTGTTGCGTGCTCATAATCTCTCCATTTCCTTACTGCGTGCGAAACGAATCCTGTTTCATATAACGCCTGTTGCAATCGGCCCGTTCCCGGCGGCGGCGTTCCGAAATGTGCAACGCCGCCGTCCGAAAACTGTCTGCTACCGCTGAATGCGCGCCGATCCGCCGCTGGCGAACGCAACCACCTGGTCCAGCGTCGCCATGGTGGTGTCGCCGGGGAAGGTCGTGATCAGCGCGCCGTGCGCCCATCCCAGCTTGACCGCCTCTTCCGGCGACTTGCCGTTCAGCAGCCCATAGATAAATCCCGACGCGAATCCATCGCCGCCGCCGACGCGGTCCAGCACCTTCAGCTCCGCCGTCGGCGCGGTCACTGCCGTGCCGTTCACCCATGCCACCGCGCTCCAACTGTGGTGGTTGGTGTTGTGCACCTCGCGCAGTGTCGTCGCCACAACCTTCGTCTTCGGGAAGCGCTTCACCACCTGCTCCATCATTCCCAGGAACGTGCCTGTGTCCAGCTTGGAGCTGGCCGCCTTGGCGCTGGCCGCGACCTCCGGCCCGGCGAACCCGAGCCCCTTCTGCAGGTCCTCCTCGTTGCCGATCAGCACATCGACGTTCTCCACGATTGCGCTCATCACCTTCTGCGCGCGCTCGATGCCGCCCATCGTCTTCCACAGCTTCTCGCGGTAGTTCAGGTCGAACGACGTAATCACTCCCGCGGCCCGCGCGGCCTTCATCGCCTCGATCACCACCTCCGACGTCGTCTCCGACAGCGACGCAAAGATACCGCCCGAGTGGAACCACCTCACGCCCTCGCCGAAGATCGCCTTCCAGTCGAAGTCGCCCGGCTTCAGTTGCGCCGCCGCCTCGTTGCAGCGGTTGTAGAAGACAATCGGCGCGCGCACGCCAAATCCCTGGTCGCTGAATACCGTGGCCATGTTCGGCCCGCGCACGCCGTCGTGCGCAAACCGCTTGAAGTACGGTTTCACCCCCATGCCCCGCACCCGCTCTGCGATCAGGTCGCCGATGGGGTACGAAACAATCGCGCTGGCAATCCCCGTCTTCTGCCCAAAACAGTCCGACAGATTGGCCGCAACGTTGAACTCGCCGCCGCTGACGTGGATGGCAAAGTTCGTCGCCTTGCGGAACGGGATGATCCCGGGATCGAGCCGGTGGACCAGCGCGCCAAGCGAAAGTAGATCGAGCGAACCCTTTTCGGGGATTGTGAAACCAAGACTCATGACCTTCTCCTTAATATTCTGTGTTTGTCATTTCCGAACTGTTTGTCATTCCCTATTGCCAGTCATTCCATTTGCTTGTCATTCTGACCCTGAGCGTAGTCGAAGGGGAAGAATCCCCGCATTTCGCCTTTGATCGTTCCTGATCGGTCCTATCGGTGTCGATCGGAGTTAAGCCTTACCCGATTGCCCCAGGAAGACCGGCTTGATGTGGCGTTCCCACAGGTTCGCGGTCACGTTCTTCGCCACCGTCGCCTCATTGGCCTCCAGCGCGTCCAGGTAGCGTGGCCCCATCTTGGCGGCGATCTTGAAGCCGACGTGAAGCAGTTGCCGGAAGCTGGGGTTGTATGCCGGATTCTTCTGGTCGTGACGCAGGGCCGAGGTGTACTGCTGGCTGGTCCATCCGTTGACCACCTCCGCCGTCGGCAGCTTGCTCTCGTCGATGTCGATCACCGTCGCGTAGGGCGCGGTCAGCTCGTCTTTGTGCTCCAGCGCCTCACTGTAGATATCCTTCGCAATCGCCAGCCCGTTGCCGCCCGCCTCGGCCAGCCCAATCAGCTCTTCTAGCCACGTCGTCCCCGCCGTCTTCAGGTGAACCCCCGCGTTGAACTTCTTCGCGCCGTCGTGGATCGCCTTGTAGATGGAGAACTTGTCCGACCCCGAATGCACGCTCAGCTTGAGGTTCGCCGGCAGCCCGTAGCGTTTGATCGCGTAGGCAATCGCCGCCAGGTCTTCTTCGAACTCCTTGGCAAACTGCTTCACATCGCCCACGTAGTCCACGCCCTTGTTGAAGCGGCCGGTGAACTTCGGCGCAATCGTCTGGATGGGAATCTTCTGGTCGGAGATCGCCGCCAGAATAATCAGCAACTCCACCGGAGTCTGCGGCAGGTCCGTCTCGTCCATCGAGATCTCTGGGACGAAGCGGCCCGTTCCCTTGTTCTGGATCAGGAATTGATAGATCTCGCCCGCATTCTGCACCGCCGCCAGAAACTTGTCGGCAACTCCCTCGACGAAGGCCTTGTCTGTATGGAACGGCTCGGCAATCCCGGGAATCGTCACCGTCCCAATCAACTCCGCGTGCGCCGCAACGAACGCCGCAACGTCCTCCGGCTTGGCCGGCTGGCCGATCATGTCGGCCACATCCAGGGTAAAGAAGTCGCAGGGATCCAGAAAGCGCTGCACCGTCTTCAGATTGATGTGGTCTGCGTCCAAAAAATACGGATTCTTCCAGCCCATCTCCTTCACCGCCGCGTCCGCCGCCTCGCGCGTCTGCACCGGCTCGGTGCCAATGATGGTGTGCTCGCGGTTCGACTTGTTCCACACCGGAACGACCTCCACGCCCGCGCCGGAGGCCTTGATGCACGCCGCAAGCTGCGCCTTCGCCTGGTGGGCAAAACGGTCCCCCACGCCAATGGAATACTTCGGTAGTTCCAGTGTTTCTATTACTACGTTGCTCATTCCTTCTCCCTGTTTCAAACTCTGCGGCCCGCGGTTCCAACCGATTCTGCACCGCTCCCAGCATACTGTGGCGCGAGCAGGCGCGGCAAATCCGCGATGGTAACTGACGTAACTTTAGTTGAGCGAGGCGAAAGTCAGTTGAGCGGGATCAAGCATTCGCCGAGCGGCCGGCTAATCCTTGAAGCGCCCCTTGTACGACCACAGGCCGAGCCCGGGATTGGAGATGAAGAAGATCTCCTCGCCATCCACCGTGTTCCATCCGTCGGCCAGCTTCGCCGGATCGTACTTCGCCGTGTACTCGGCCAGGTCGCCGTACTCGAAGTGCGCGCCCTCGATCTCCTCCCGCGTCAGGTGCCCTGGGCAGTAGCGAATCTTGAAGCGCCCCTCGCTCGACCCATGGATCAGGTGCGCCGCCGCCGAAAGATTGCCCGCCAGCGCCGCATCGTTCTTCACCGCCTCCAGCGTGGCCGGCGTGCCGCAGTAGCCGTACTTGCGGATCAGCATGTCGATCGTCGGGTCCTCGCCAAACTCATGCACCCCCGGCGCCAGCACAATCAGCTCCGCGTCGTCGGCCAAAGCCATGCGCGTGCGGTAGACGCTCTTGTTGCCCAGCCACGTGCTCTTGAACTCCTCCGGATCCAGGTAGACGACAGCCTTGTGTATCTCGCGGTCCATCATTAGGAAGTTCACCTTCAAGCTCAGCTCCGCCGCGCGCTCGAAGCACTCCGTATCGTCGCCGATGAACAGTCCGTTCAACACCAGCTTGCCCGCCGCGTTCTTCGAGACGACGGTCAGGACGTAGACAATCTGCGGCAGCAGATGGCCAAAGTGGTCGCTGGAGTAGTTCAGCACGCGCCGCACCGGAGTGTCCGCGCGGCCCATCATGCGCTCCATGCCGTACACCGCGCCCAGGAAGTGGCTGCGATGGATGCCCATCACCCCGCCCGTGCCGATAAATACATTCTTGTTGAAGCCGGCCATGCCCACCACTTCGTGCGGGACGATCTGGCCGATAGACAGGATCAGGTCGTGGCCTCCGTCGCGCAGCAGCTTGTTCACCTGCGCCGGCCACGCGAAGTCCAGCTTGCCCTCGCTGACCTCGCGCACAAACTCGCCGGGGACCTCGCCCAGCGTCACAATGTCGTTGCGCCAGTCGTGTACCCGGAACAGGTCGCGCGGCACGGGGCCGAACATCGTCTGGATCTCGTGGTCGGTCATCGCCTTGTGCGTGCCCAGAGCGGGCAGAACGTCCGTCAGCGCGTCGCCGTAGTAGTTCCACGCGTACTCGGTCAGCGTGCCCGCCATGGCATGCATGCGGGTGAAGTCCGGCGGCACAGCCAGCACTTTTTTGCGCGGCCCCAGCTTGTCGAACGCGCTGGCGAGGGCTGCTTTAATCTCGGCGGGGGTGAATTCGGTGGTGGGCGATCCGGCGGCGAAATAGAGGCTCATAGCACCAATTCTACTCGCCCCGCGCCGCCGCTGGCAGTCGTCTTAGCCGGCTGGAATGAGGACCACATGCGAGGATTCAATAATGGCGCGAAACCTTTCTGAGGCCGTCGCCCAGTCGACAATATCAACCTTGTATGGCAGGTCGGACTCCGTGAAATCCTCCGCCAGCGCAGCCTGTGTACTCAGTGGCAGCGACTGGCCGCCTTTCACGGCCAAATCAAGATCGGAAAACTTCTTGACGCGGCTCCCGCCATTCGCCACAACACGCGACCCGAAGGCCCAGACCTCGCGTCCCGGCACATGACGCAGCAAAATCGCTTGCACAATCTGCCACTCTGCGGCGGTGACGAAAAGTCCGGTCGGCGGGTCTGCGTGGGAAGTCATCCTGCGCTGTGCCTCTGCATCTGCCCGATTAGAAACTCCGCCTCGGCGAGAAACTCCGGAATGCCGGAGACCACCTGCAGGGCCACCTCTTCGTCATAGGTGTGGCTGGTCTTGCCGCGCATCTCGCGATAGCTCTTCCATGCCTTCCAGTCGCCCCGTAGCAGGCCCTTCTCGTTGGCCGAGCGGATAAGATCGGCAAAGGGCATCGCGTCATATTCAGCGGGCGTCGCCGAGGTCGATTCCAGATAGCGCTTCAGCATCTTCTGCGCGATCTCATAGGTAAACTCGAAGCGCTGAATCAGTCCATCGCGGATCTGTGTGTCGCTGATGTCCTTCTGGTAGCGAAGCAGCCCTTCCGCAAGGCGGCGCTGCGCGTTGACCAGCGGCGTCAGGTCAAGTCGGTCACTCATGCGTATTTCCTCCAGCGAGGCTTAGGCTACGGCAAATCATTCAAGATCAAAACGCCGCAGTGCCGGCGAAAGGACCTTGCAGCATCACGCGAATCCTAATCTGGTGGGCGAGGCGGGAATCGAACCCACAACCACCAGCTTAGAAGGCTGGTGCTCTATCCAGTTGAGCTACTCGCCCGCGTTCGGGAGGGCCCGCTGTGGGCCGTCCCGCGCTCCAGGACGCGACCGCGCGCCCTCGGTTTATTGTATCCGCAACCGCGTGTCATCTTGAGGCCGGTGTCCGAAAGCGCCCTGGTAATCCTATCGAGTAGGACTCACCCAATCCAACTTTTTCGTGGTGAGCGCTTTGAACTTAGCTGAATCGCATATACTTTGTGGTAATTCTGAGAACCCACAGATATGCGTTCTTTGTCTAAGCGTCTCAGCCATTCGCTACTTCCCCGCCGCGTCGCCATAACGCTGTTCGCGCTGGCTTGCATCAGTATCGCCACGTCCTGCCACAGAAAAGACAGGGGAAACAATGATGTGGGAAGCGAGTTTCGTGGCGCGGCCGCGAGGGGCGATCTGACAAAAGTTCAGGCGCTGCTCCAAGGCCATCCCAATCTGGTGTCCAGCAAGAACAGGATCGGTGCAACGGCTTTGCACTGGGCTGCAGCCAATGACCACAAGGATGTGGCGGAGTTTCTGCTCTCCAATAAAGCGAACATCAATGCAAAGACCGCCGACGGTTCGACGCCTTTGCATTGGGCGACTTTTAATGATCACAAAGATGTTGTGGAGTTGCTGCTAGCCAATCACGCCGATGTCAATGCCAAGGACGACAACGGCAATACGCCTTTGCATGCAGCGGCGACAAAGGGCTGCGAAGACGTGGCTGAGTTGCTGCTGACAAGCGGGGCCAACGTCAATGCCAGAACCCGCAACGGCAATACGCCTTTGCACTCGGCGGCTTTTTATGGCCACATGGAAATCGCAGAATTGCTGCTGGCAAGAGGGGCCGACGTCAATGCAAAGACTCAAAACGGCACCACGCCGATGCACTGGGCGGCTATCAAGGACCACAAGGATGTGGTGGAAATGCTACTCCAGCATGGCGGGATAAACTTGGGTGGGGTGAGGCCGTCTGATACTTGGTGGTAGAACCTGAGCCGGATGCCGGGTGCCCCAGACGGGGTCCCCGGCGCGCTTCGGCACTCCCTCCTCGCACGCAATTAAGAATTGCGCCGGACGAAGCCAAGCCCCACAATGGATTGCACACCCGGGCCCCCACGAGGAGCACCATGGACGCATTAAGTCTCCACCGAATCCACTTCGCATTCACCGTCACCTATCACTATCTCTTCCCCCAGCTCACCATGGGCCTGGCCCTGCTCATCGTCGTGCTGAAGTCTCTGGCGCTGAAGACGCACGACGCAAAGTACGACGTCGCGGCCCGCTTCTGGGCTAGGATCTTCGCCGTCAATTTCCTGCTCGGCGTGGTCACCGGAATCCCCATGGAGTTCCAGTTCGGCACCAACTGGGCTGAGTTCTCGCGCCGCACCGGCGGCGTCATCGGAATGCCGCTGGCCATGGAAGGCATCTTCTCCTTCTTCCTCGAATCGGCCTTCCTCGGCCTCTTCCTCTTCGGCGAGAAGCGGCTCTCGCGCTGGATGCACTGGACCTCCGCCTTTCTCGTCTTTCTCGGCTCCTGGATCTCCGGCTTCTTCATCATCGTCACCGATGCGTGGATGCAGCATCCCGTCGCCTATCGCATTCTGCCCGGCGGCGTCTTCGAGGTGAGCAGCTTCTGGGGCCTGATGCTGAATCCCTGGGCCTGGCTGCAGTACGCGCACAACATGTGCGGATCGGTGGTGACGGCCTCGTTTGTCATGGCGTCGGTCGGCGCGCTCTATGTCCTGCAACACCGCGACGAGAAGTACGGCCGCACCTTCCTCAAGCTGGGCGTCATCGCCGGGGTCCTCTCCTGCGTGCTGCAAATCTTTCCCACCGGCGACCTGCACGGCAGGTACATGGCGAAGAACCAGCCCGCCGCGGTGGCGGGCATGGAGGGCCTCTTCAACTCCGAGAAGGGCGCGCCGCTGGTTCTCGTGGGCCAGCCCGACATCGAGGCGCAGAAGATCGACAATCCCATCGTCGTCAACAAGGTCCTCAGCTTCCTGATCTATGGGACCACGGCCGCCGAAGTGCAGGGCCTGAACCAGATTCCCCGCGACCAGTGGCCCTCCGCGCTGCCTCTGCTCTTCTACAGCTACCACATCATGGCGGGCCTGGGGACGTACTTTCTGGCGCTGATGGCGGTCGCCGCGTTTATGCTCTGGCGCGGCAAGCTCTTCACCTCGCGCTGGATTCTCTGGCCCATTCTGCTCAGCTTTCCGCTGCCGTACATCGCCAACACCGCCGGCTGGATGACCGCCGAAATCGGCCGCCAACCCTGGCTGGTCTACGGCCTCGTCCGCACCTCCGAGGGCTACTCGAAGCTGGTCGGCGCGGGCAGCAGTCTGTTTACGCTCCTGGGCTTCCTCGGCATGTACGCGGTGCTCTCCATCCTGTGGATTGTGCTGGTCTACAACTTCATTCAGGACGGGCCGCAGGCGGTGTCGCAGGACGGCCCTGTCAACGGCAGCAAGACTGCATAGGAGAGATTCGATGGGAACTCTTTGGTTCTGGATTGTAGCCGTCATGCTGGTCGCCTACGTCGTCCTCGACGGCTTCGACATCGGCGCCGGCATCGTCTATCTCTTCGTCGCCCGCAGCGAAGAGGAACGCCAGCAAGCCATGCGTTCCATCGGCCCCTTCTGGGACGGCAACGAGGTCTGGCTGCTGGCCGCCGGAGGCACGCTCTTCTTCGCCTTCCCCCTGCTCTACGCCTCGGCCTTCAGCGGCTTCTATCTGCCTCTGATGATCGTCCTCTGGCTGCTCATCCTGCGCGCCCTCAGCGTTGAGTTGCGCGGCCACTCCGGCGAGCCGCTGTGGAGGGCCTTCTTCGACGCGGTCTTCACGTTCTCCAGCGTGCTGCTGGCCATCTTGTATGGAGCGGCGCTGGCCAACGTCATTCGCGGCGTCCCCCTCGGCGCGGACAACTACTTCTTCCTCCCGCTCTGGACCAACTGGAAACCAGGCCCGCATCCCGGAATCCTCGATTGGTACACCGTCACCGGAGGAGTCCTCGCCCTGGTCGCACTCTCCGTTCACGGAGCGCTCTATCTGGCCCTGAAGACGGAGGGAGAACTGGAACAGCGCGCGCGCGCCTTCGCCTTGAAGGCCTGGGCCGTGCTGCTGGCCCTCACCGCTGCGGGCCTGCCGCTCACCGTGCTGGCGCGTCCTCATTCGTTGGAGAACTACCGCGCTCACCCCATCCTGTTTGTAATTCCCTGCGCGGTGCTGGCCAGCCTCGCGCTCGTCTTCCGCGCCACTGGGCGACGCGCTTCATTCACCGCGTTTCTCGGCTCCTCGGCCTACCTCGCCACCATGATGGTCGGCGCCGTCGTTGGACTCTTCCCCGTGCTGCTTCCAACGGTCGGCACGGGCGGGCGGGACATCACCATCGCGCTGGCGCTGGCCGGCTCCCATACGCTGCGCGTCGGCCTGGTCTGGTGGACGATTGGAATCCTGCTGGCCACCATGTACTTCGTCATCATCCACTGGCTCTTCCGCGGCAAGGTCCCTCGCCACGCCGAAGACTACGGCCACTGACCCTGCCCAGCAATCTGGAAGCTGTCATCCTGAGCGAAGCCGCTCACGGCATCATTGTGAGCGGCGGAGTCGAAGGACCCCGATACCGCTCGTACCCGCACATCCGCCCACCCCTTTCTCCCACAAAATCCCCGCCCTTTCCATCGCCATCAGCGAATACGTCCGCCTATCACAGAATTAAAGTTCATGCACGAAGATACGCAACAGAAATCCTTTGAATACAATATGTATGTGACGCGGCGCACAGACAGACCCGCCCTCGCTAGTCGAGTGTAATAATGGAATATAAATTGTCGCGAGACGCAGCTTAGACGCATGGAACCCCGCACGGTGGCCGGATGATTGGACGGGCCGCATGCACTCAGTCAGTTGAATGAACGGTTGTTCACAAGGACTGAGTCTGCCTGCCGCCATCCTCTCCCAGGTCCGCCTCGCAATACCCTGCCCTATGGAGGATTTACTGATGAAGCAAGGCGTGATGGAACAACCGCTTGTGAAAAAAGATGCAGGCGCAACCTCGACCCCAACCAAGTACACGTACTTCTTCGGCGGCGGCAAGGCCGAGGGCAATGGCAGCATGAAGGATGTGCTGGGCGGCAAGGGCGCTGGCCTGGCCGAGATGACCAACGCCGGCCTGCCTGTCCCGCCGGGATTCACCATCCAGACCGAGGCCTGTCGCGAGTACATGCGCGGAAAACTGAACCCGCAGATCGACGTCGAGATGCTGGCCGCGCTCAAGCGCCTGGAGAAGCTGCAGGGACAGGAGCTGGGCGCGCCCGAGAACCCCCTGCTGGTCTCCGTCCGCTCCGGCGCCAAGTTCTCCATGCCCGGCATGATGGACACCATTCTCAACCTCGGCCTCAACGACCGCTCGGTCGAGGGCCTCGCGCGCGGAAGCGGCGATCCCCGTTTCGCCTACGACTCCTATCGCCGCCTCATTCAGATGTTCGGCTCTGTCGTCCTCGACATCAGCAAGAAGAAGTTTGAGCACATCTTCGACGCCGCCAAAGCGAAAGAGCGCGTCAAGCTGGACTATCAGCTCAGCGCCAAGGCGCTCAAAGAGATCATCGTCGAGTACAAGAAGCTCATCAAGAAGGAGAGCGGCAAGGACTTCCCGCAGAACCCGCTGGAGCAGTTGGTAGCCACCCGCGACGCCGTCTTCCGCAGTTGGAACAGCGAGCGCGCCAAGACCTATCGCCGCATCAACCGCATCGACGACTGGCTGGGCACCGCCGTCAACGTGCAGTGCATGGTCTTCGGAAACATGGGCGACACCTCCGGCACTGGCGTCGGCTTCACCCGCAACCCCGCCACCGGCGAGCACGCCTTCTTCGGCGAGTATCTGATGAACGCGCAGGGCGAGGACGTCGTCAGCGGCATCCGCACGCCCATGCCCATCAGCGAGCTGAAACGCGCCATGCCCAAGGTCTACGAACAGTTGAACGCCTGCACCAAGCGCATGGAACAGCACTACCGCGACATGCAGGACTTCGAGTTCACCATCCAGGACGGCCGCCTCTACATGCTGCAGACCCGCAACGGCAAGCGCACCGGCCTGGCCGCCGTCCGCGTCGCCATCGACATGGTGAAGGAGGGCCTCATCACCAAGGAAGAGGCCGTCCTGCGCGTCGAGCCAGACCAGATCTACGACTTCCTCGTGCCCCGCCTGGTGGAGAAGGGCGAGAAGATTGAAGTCCTCGCCACCGGCCTTCCCGCATCGCCCGGCGCGGCCGTCGGCCAGATCGTCTTCACCGCCGAGGAAGCCGTCAAAGCCCGCGCCACCGGCGCCTTCAAGGACATCATCCTCGTCCGCGGCGAAACCACCCCCGAAGACATCGCCGGCATGGAGGTCGCATCCGGCATTCTCACCTCGCGTGGCGGCATGACATCGCACGCCGCCGTCGTCACCCGCGGCATGGGTAAGTGCTGCGTGGCTGGCGCGGGAGATTGCGTCGTCGACGAGGCGCACAAGGAGTTGCGCGTCAAGGGCCACACCTATCGCCACGGCGACTGGATCTCCCTCGACGGCACCACCGGCCGCGTCATCGCCGGCAAGCTGAAGACCCTCCCCGTGCAGCCCGACGACGCCGACCTGGTCACCTTCATGAGCTGGGCAGACCCGCTGCGCAGGCTGAAGATCCGCGCCAACGCCGATATCCCCCGCGACGCCAAGCAGGCCCTCCTCTTCGGCGCCGAAGGCATCGGCCTCTGCCGCACCGAGCACATGTTCTTTGCCGAAGACCGCATCGAGCACATGCGCGCCATGATCCTCGCCACCACCGAGAAGGACCGCCGCGCTGCGCTCAAGAAGCTCCTGCCCATGCAGCGCGCCGACTTCGTTGGCCTCTTCAAGGCCATGGGGCCGCTGCCCGTCACCATCCGCACCCTCGATCCTCCGCTGCACGAGTTCCTGCCCAAGCGCGAGGACCTGCTGGTGGAGATCGCCCGTCTGGAAGACACCAAGCCACGCTCGCCCAAGCTCAAGGCCCTGCGCCCGCTGCTGGCACGGGTTGAGGAGCTGCACGAGGCCAACCCCATGCTCGGACTGCGCGGCTGCCGCCTCGGAATCTCCTTCCCGGAGATCACCGAAATGCAGGTGCGCGCCATGATCGAGGCCGCCGTCATCATCAAGAAGAAAGGAGGCGAACCGCACCTCGAAATCATGATCCCGCTCATCGCCACCATCGAGGAGATGCGCAACCAGGCCGCCATCGTCCGCCGCGTCGCCGCCGAGGTCTTCCGGGAGAAGGGCGTCACCGTGGACTACAAGGTCGGAACCATGATCGAGCTGCCGCGCGCCGCCCTCACCGCCGACAAGATCGCCGAGGAGGCCGAGTTCTTCAGCTTCGGCACCAACGACCTCACCTCCACCACCTACGGCATCAGCCGCGACGACATCAACCAGTTCCTGCCTGCCTACATGAAGGCCGGAATCTTCAAGCAGGACCCCTTCGCCTCGATGGACCAGGCGGGCGTGGGTCAGCTCGTCAAGATGGCCACCGAACGGGGACGCGCCACACGCGCCGACATCAAGGTCGGCGTCTGCGGAGAACATGGTGGAGATCCCGAATCCATCAAGTTCTGCCACCGCGTCGGGCTCAACTACGTCTCCTGCTCGCCCTTCCGTCTGCTGGTTGCCCGCCTCGCGGCGGCGCAGGCCGCGCTGGAAGAGAGGTCCGCGCAGAAAGATCCGCTGCGCAACGCAGGCTCCGGAACGCAGTGATCGCTCCAGATCGCTCTGACAAAGCCGCCGTTGACCGCAATCCCAGGGTCAACGGCGGCCTCGTCTTGCTGTAGAAATTTGAGCAGAATCAGAATGGATGGTTCCAATCTAATTGCCGTCATCCCGACCGAAACAAAACTACCGTCATCCCGACCGAAACAAAACTACCGTCATCCCGACCGGAGGCGGCGTACTTTGCCGCCGCAGTGGAGGGACCCCCGCATTTTGTTCGAGGCGCAATCCTCTACACTATCGGTGAAATGCTTTAGCATTGCCTCACCCTCCCATCCCATGACCGGCGAACCTATTCCCCACTCCCAATCCACCCCTTCCCTTCGCATCCGCCTGGCGACCGAAGCCGACATTCCGCGCCTCGTCCCCATGATCAACGCAGCCTTCACCGTCGAGACGTTTCTGGAGGGCACGCGCACCGATCTCGACCGCCTCTCTGCCTACTTCCGCAAAGGCGAGTTCCTGCTCGCCGAAGACGCCTCCGGCCAGCTCATCGGCAGCATCTACACCGAGCTGCGCCTCCCGCGCGGCTATCTCGGAATGCTCGCCGTCGATCCCGCGCATCAGCGCATGGGCCACGGACGCACCCTCATGGCCGCCGGCGAGGACTACCTGCGCGCCAAAGGATGCGTGGCCGTGGACATCAGCGTCATCGCCTGGCGCACCGAGCTGCCCCCCATCTACCGCAAACTCGGCTACGTCGAGACCGCCATCCAGGACTTCCAGCCCTCCCAGAAGCTCAAGCCCGGCGTCCCGCCCTGCCGCGCCATCATCATGTCCAAGCCCCTCTAACCGGCCACTGTCTGTTGTTCATCTTTGTTTGTTTCCGCTGTCATCCTGAGCGGAGCAGCTCGCGTTCTTTGCGAGCTGCGCAGTCGAAGGACCTGCGGTTGCCCTTGCGGGTGCCCCATTCATGCGCACTCTTTGCGCATGAGTGGGATGAAAGTGTCATCCTGAGCGAGCGCAGCGAGTCGAAGAGCCTGTCCTGAGCGAAGCCGAAGGAACCTGCGGTTGTCTGTTCTTTGCCCTTGCCGTTGTCTGTTTTTCCGGAGGGAGCGTGGGGCTTCAGCCCCACGAATATGGCTATTGAATTCAATGGGCTTTAGCCTTGGGCCTTTGCTCGCTGCACCCCGAAGCCCTGCC
>JBEKRR010000056.1:0-15801 GCA_049518555.1 Acidobacteriaceae bacterium | reverse complement strand
TCAGGCCAGGGTGATCTGCAGCGTCGTGACGCTCGCTGGGGGGAAGCTGTGGGTCAGCCTTCCGGCGCTGGGCGTAGCCGCGATGACCGGCGACGGATGGACGGCGTCCGGATGGGCGAAGTCGTTGTGCGCGTGAACGTCGGCCTCAGCAAGCACCGTACCCATATAGCCGCCGATCACCGCGCCCGCGACTGCAATCTCCGCGGTGACGGGCAGGTCGATGTGCGGATTTACCACGGTCAGCGTGAGCAGCTTGGGATTCGCCGGCGAGATAGACGCCGACCCGCTGAGTCCCGCGAGCTGCTTTGCTGCCTCCAGCGATCCGGTGTAGCTGTTGCCGCCCACCGGGATGGGCGCGTTGGCCAGCGGGTTGCGAATCGCCGGAGCGGAAAACTCAGCGCGGACCGCCTGCCCGCCGCGGTGCGGCATATACATCTGGAAGACGTGGAAGCTGGGTGTGACGCAGAAGTTGTCCCCCTGCGCCAGCATCAGCGAGTGGATGCAGTTGATCGACTGCGCGACGGCGGCGACGGCGACCTTGTCCGCGTGGCGCTGGAAGATGTCCAGCGTGATCCCGGTCAGCAGCGCATCGCGCATGGTGGACTGCTGCGACAGGTAGTAGCCGTGGCCGAGCGATGTGCCCTGGCCGTACCACGCGCCCCACTCGTCCACCACCAGCTTGACGGCGTTCTGGCCGGGCTGGGCGGTCTCGGTGATTGCGGCCCAGTGGCCGGTGACGATGCGCTCCATGAGACTGGCGCGCGTCAGCAGGTCGTAGTAGTCGTCCGCGTTGAATTTGAGCGCGTCGCCGCCGGCGAACTCCGTGGGACTTCCCGAGGTGTAGTAGTGCACCGAGAGGCCGAAGAGGTTGCGCCGCTCGGCGTTGGCGTAGAGGCTCTTGAAGAGCCGCCGCGTCCAGTCCACGTCGTCCCCGTTTCCCCCGACGGCGACGAAGCGCAGCGGCTGCTTGTTGTAGGTCGGCGTCCACGCGGTAAATCTGCGGAACATCGCCGCGTACTCCTCGGGAAGTAGGTTGCCGCCGCATCCCCAGCTCTCGTTGCCCACGCCCCACAGATCCACATTGAAGGGCTCTACATCGCCATTTGCAGCGCGCTGGGCGGCCAGCGCGTCCGCCGTGGCGGGCGCGGCGGAGTTGGACGGCACCAGCCCGGCCGGCGCGTTGCAGTATTCGATCTCCTGGGTGAAGTCGCGCGCGGGCAGCGAGCGCAGATCGGCGGCCAGGTACGGCTTGCATCCGATGGCGCGGCAGGTGTGCATGAACTCGTGCAGCCCGAAGCGGTTGGGGTCCTGCTGTCCCCAGAATCCGGTGCGCGCGGGGCGTTTGTCGGCTGCGCCCAGGCCGTCGCGCCAGTCGTACGAGTCGGCGAAGCAGCCGCCCGGCCAGCGCAGCAGTGGGGCCCTGATGGCGCGCATGGTGTCGATGAAGGCCTGGCGGATTCCGTTGGTGTTGGCGATCTTCGACTCCGGCCCGACCCACACGCCGTCGTAGATCACCCCGCCCAGATGCTCAATGAAGTGGGAGTAGATCTCCGGCGAGATGGTGGCAATCGGCTCGCCGGGCAGAATGTCGATGTGCGCGTCGACCGCGCTGGAGGCTTGCGAGAAGAGGCGCGGGCCACGCAGGGCTAGGGCAGAGGCGGCGAGAGCGGAGGACTTGAGAGCGGCGCGGCGGGTGATTTTCATGGTGCGAAAACAATATCAGATGAAGTCGCGGCTCCGTGCGGCAGGCGGGGCAGGGGATTCGACCTGAGCTTCGGCCGCCTTGCGAGATTCCTCGAAGGCAAGGCCGGAGTACTCGTGCGCCCGGCGCGAGAGCTCATGCGCGGTGGGGCTGCCCTGTCCATGCGAGGCCGCGGCTGCGGAGTGGGCATGTGCCGCAAGATTGTGCAGCTCGGCGGCACGGTCGTGAATGCTCTGGGGCATTGCAATGTTCCTCTTTGCCGTTAGATGCGGATGAAGCCGGCAGAGTTCGCCATGCGAACTGGCGTTGATTGCAGCCATTGTGCGGCGCAACTCCCCCGCGAATATACCGCCTGCCATGCGGCGATTACCGCCCAGAAATGGTAAAATTGGTGCAATGACGACGCCGCTGAAGACCCTCTTTCTGAACCCGCCCTCCTTTGAGAAGTTCGATGGCGGCGCAAGCAGCCGCTGGCCCGCCACGCGCGAGATCGAGTCCTACTGGTACCCGGTCTGGCTCACCTATCCCGCGGGCATGCTGGAGGGGTCGCGCCTGGTGGACGCCCCGCCCCACCACCTGAGCTGGCAGGACGTCGTTGGCATCCTCAAGGACTATGAGTTCCTCGTCCTCTTCACCAGCACCATGGGCTGGGAGGGCGACCAGAAGATGGCCACGGTCATCAAGCAGACTTACCCCGCCATCAAGATCGCCTTCGTCGGCCCGCCGGTCACCACCTCCACCGACAAGGCGTTGAACGAATGCCCGGCCATTGACTTCGTATGCCGCCGCGAATTCGACTTCTCCATCGTCGAGTACGCCAACGGAAAGCCGCTGAACGAGATTCTCGGCGTCAGCTACAAGGACGCCAACGGCGTCATCCAGCACAATCCCGACCGGCCGCAGGTCACCCCGGAGCAGCTCGACGAGATGCCCTGGGCCACCGAGATCTACGCGCGCGACCTGGACGTCACCAAGTACAACGTGCCCTTCCTGCTGCATCCGTTCGTCTCGCTCTACTCGACGCGCGGCTGCCCGGCGCAATGCACCTTCTGCCTGTGGCCGCAGACGCTGAGCGGGCATGCATGGCGCAAGCGCTCCACCGACGACGTGGCCGCCGAGATGGCCAACGCCAAGAAGCTCTTTCCCCAGGTCAAGGAGTTCTTCTTCGACGATGACACCTTCAACATCCAGAAGGCGCGCACCATCGAGCTGTGCGAGAAATTGAAGCCGCTCGGCCTCACCTGGTCCTGCACCTCGCGCGTGACCACGGACTATGAAACCCTGAATGCGATGAAGGAGGCCGGCTGCCGCCTGTTGATCGTCGGCTATGAGTCGGGCGACGCGCAGATCCTCAAGAACATCAAGAAGGGCGCAACCGTCCAGCGCGCGCTGGACTTCACCCGCGACTGCCACAAGCTCGGCCTGGTGCTCCACGGCGACTTCATCCTTGGCCTGCCCGGCGAGACCGCAGCGTCGATCCGCAACACCATCGAGTTCGCCAAGCGGCTCGACTGCGAGACCATCCAGGTCTCCATGGCGCACGCCTTCCCCGGCACCGAACTCTACGACTTCGCCAAGGAGAAGGGCTTCATCACCAACCTCGCCATGAGCGACGACGCCGGCCACCAGTTGGCCCACATCGAGTACCCCGGCCTTCCCGCCGAGTACGTCATGGAGATGGTGCACAAGTTTTATGACGAGTACTTCTTCCGCCCCAAGGCGGCATTCCGCGTCGTCTGGAAGGCCATCGTCCACCGCGACGTTCCCCGGCTCTACGCCGAGGCGCGTTCCTTCATGAAGCTGCGCGGCCAGCGCAACCGCTCCGCCCGCGCCACCAAGGAAGCCAACGCCCTCAAGGCCCAGGAATCCTCCAGCTAAACGCTTCACGCGCGCAGGCGCACTTCGGATAGCCTAGAAGGCAGATGAAGCACACCCTCACTCCACAACGTTATTTGATCCTGCTCGCCGTCATGCTGACCGCGTCGGTGGGCGACACGCTGCTCTCGCATGGCATGGCGCAGGTTGGCCCGGTTACGCTGGCGCACCTGGGCCTGCTTCTGGCGGCGATCCGCAATCCCTGGGTCATCATCGGGATCTTCTGCCTGCTCGGATTCTTCGCCAGCTACCTGACCGCGCTCTCCTGGGCCGACCTCACCTTTGTGCTTCCGTCGACTGCCTTTGGCTACATTGTCGTCGCGTTTCTTGCGAGGTTCTGGCTGCATGAACCGATCACGCCCTATCGCTGGGCCGGGATTCTGCTGATCGTTTGCGGCGTGGGATTTGTTGCCAACGGGCCGTCGCTCACCCTGCACGAGTCGCATCACCCGACGGAAGAACCCATACCCGCAGGCGAGGGCGCAGTAACGGGCGGGACGAAATGATCCACTCAGGCCACATCTACGCGGGCCCAATCGAGACCTGGGCCACCATCCTCACGGTCGCGGCCACGGCGGTCGCCGGTGACGTGCTCACCGCGGGCGCCATGCGGCGCATCGGCGACCTCGACCGCATCCGCGCCAGCTCCGGCCTCGGCGGGGCCGTCCGCGCCGTCGCCTCCAGCCCCATGTTTCTGCTTGGCGTGCTCTCGATGGCGCTCAGCTTCTTCTCGCTGCTCTTCACCCTGTCGAACGTCGAGCTGTCGCTGGCTGCTCCGGCCAGCGCCTCGCTGACCTTCCTCGGCAACGCCTTCGCCGCCAAAATCTTCCTCAAGGAAAATGTCAATCGCCGCCGCTGGCTGGCCGCGCTCTTCGTCTGTGCGGGCGTGTTCCTGCTGGCAAAGTAGAGCGGCTCAGGGTTGCGTGGTGGGGGCTGGTGACGGCGTGGCTTGGAGCTGTGAGGTAGCGGGCGCTGTGGCGGATGCGGCGGATGCGGCGGACTTGAGCCAGGTCAGAAGCTGGCCGGTCTGGCGCAGCAGGTGGATCTCGGCCTGGCGTAGCTGGTAGCCGGCGTCGACGACGCCAAGGTACTTCTCGCGTTCACTGATGCGCGCGTTCTGCTCGTCCTTGGGGGTCATCTGCGGGCCGCCGGGGTTGCCGCTCTTGAGCTGCTGTTGCAGGACGTCGAGCTGTTGCTGGGCAAGCTGCTGTTGCAGCCCGGCGACCTCGGCCTGCGACTCGAGCTCGGTGACGGAGTGGCGCAGGAGGGACTGGCCATCGAGCGCCGCGATCTGCGCGTTTTGCGCCTCGTGCAGTGCGTGCGCGGCGTCGGCGGATGACTCGCGCGCCCTGGCTGCGCGAGATCGATCCATGATAGGCAGGGTGATCTGGATGCCGAACGCGCCCTCGCTGGCACTCAGGGTGGTTTGACCGGTGTTCGCCTGGTAGACCTTTTGCAGTTGCGCGAACGAGTCGCTGAAGGTGGCGTAGTAGTTGAACGTGCCGAAGAGGTTGATCTGCGGGCGGAAGCGGAAGCGCGCATCTCCCCAGGCCTGTTGCTGCTTGGCCTTGGCGTTGTCGAAGGCCGCGGCGACGGCAGCGTTGGCGTAGCCGTGGACCGTCGTGTCAACCGTTGTGTCGATGGGCACGGGGCTGGCGGGGAAGCTGCTGTCGACGCTGAGCGCGGCGGGCGGCAGGCCGATGAGCCGCGCCAGGCGCTCGCGGTCGAGCGCAGTCTCGTCCGCGGCGCGCAGCGATGCGAGACGAAGCTGCGCGGCGGTGAGTTTGGCCTGGGTGAGGTCGATCGCTGCGTCCTGGCCGGCATCGACGCGGCTCTCGACGATGGAGACGAGCGTGTTGGCGAATCCGAGCTGCTGGCCGACGACCTGCTCGCGCTGTTGGTCGTGGTCGAGCGCGACGAAGGCGAGGGCGGTGTCCTCGGCGACGGCCTCGCGCATGTCGTCCAGCGCGAGCCGGGCGGCGTCGACTCCAGCCTGGGCCGCGCGGGTGTAATAGAACTGCGATGCGCTGTAGACCAGCCCGCCGCCAGTGACGGTGAAAAGCGTGGGCGGATACGGGCTGTATCCGTACGACTGGCCGATCCCCGCGCCGGCGTTGATGGATGGGACGTAGGCGTCGTGCGCCTCGGAGAGCTGGGCGCGCGCCCTGGCGAAATCGGCCTGCGCCCCCTGCACGCGCGGATTGCTGCCCAGCGCAAGATCGACCGCCGTTGTGAGCGAGAGCTGCGCCTGGGCAGAGTGCGCGAGGGAGATACAGACGGCGAGCGACAGGGCGATCGCCAGACGCCGGAGACGGCGCGCCGGCGAACGATCGGGCGTCCGGCGAGTTGGAGGAAGCGAGGTCATGGGTTCAGAGAGGTTCTCTCGAAGACGGTCAACGTCCATGGTACCGTCTTCGCGCATCATAGGCCCTGGGCCGTTCTGGCGCTTCGTGTGAAGGCCGGGGCCAGTGCGGCGGCGGCGGCAACCTCGCGCTCTGCGCCGGGGTTGTCTCCGCGGGCCGCCAGCAGCCGGCTGAGTTGCAGATGCACCTTGAAGGCGGGGGCGGCGTCGGACTTTGCGCGGGAGCTGAGGTAGTCGCGCAGGCAGCGTTCGGCGAGCTCGGGCGCGCGGCGCGCCTTGGTCAGGATGCTGGCGGCGTCCACCAGCGCGGGGCCGTGCGTGCGGTCGGCGGCCAGACCGGATTTGACTGCGGCCAGCGCGTCGTCGGGGCGCGCGTGGGTCTGATAGAACTGGGCGAGGTCGATCCAGGCGCCGGGCGATCTCTCGGCGGCGACGGCCTGCTTGAACTCGGATTCGGCGGTGGCCAGGTTGTTGTCGGAGTCCGCAAGGCGCGCCAGCAGGCGGTGCGCTGCCCCGGGGAAGCGGGGCATGATGCGTGCGGCGAGCGCACGGGCCTTGTCGGGGCCGCCGCCCAGGATGAACGGAGCGGCGACGTAATACTCGCCCAGGTCGTTGAGCGCGGCGACGTTGCCGGGGTTGAGTTCGACGGCGCGCGCGAAGCTGGCCTCGACCTTGCGCGCCAGGGTGAATCCGGCGACGGGGCCGGCGCGGCGCGCCTTCATGCCGTAGGCGCGGCCCAGCCAGAGGTTGTTGTCGCTGGCCAGATTGCTCGCGGCGCCTGCCGTGGAGACGGCCAGCTCGCACTCGCGGATGGCCTCGTCGACCGCATCCTGCGCGTAGAAAACGCGGCACAGAAGCTGATGCGCAAGCGCGTCAGCGGGGTTGACGGCAAGGGTGGCGCGAAGCAGGTTCGCGGCGTCGTCACTGCGGCCCTCCTGCAAGGCATGGTAGGCGGCTGCGTCGGCTCCCAGCGCGCGATCGGAGGCAGCGGTCTCCGCGGACCGCACCTCGGCGCGCAGCGGAGCGGGGAAGACTGGAACAGCGATGAGGAGACCGGCGAAGAGAAGTCCAGAAACAACAAACGGAGCGAGCAACCTTCCCGGCTTGACGGCTCCGGGTTGGGAGAGCTTGAACGAAGGCATCGGGGAGAATAGTGCGTCCATGCTCATCAATACACTGGCGTGACTTCGAGTCTGTCGCTGAGGTCCTGGTTGGTGGTTGCGTTGAGGGCAACGGCGTCTCCCTCGGCGAGGCCGCCAGTGATCTCGACTCGCGTGAGGTTGATGATGCCGGTCTCGACGTTGGTGCGGACCAGCTTCCTGTGCAGGATGCGGAAGACGTAGGGTTGTGTGCCCTCGAAGTGCAGGGCCTCGCGCGGAACGCTGAGTACATGCAGGTGTTGCGCGGTGGTGACTTTCACGGTGACGTTGGCGTTGGGCTGCAGAACGCCGTCGGCATCGTCCACGTCGATGAGGCACTCGCCGACGTTGCGCGTGCCATAGCTGATGATGGTGGTGGGGGGCTGGGAGATATGTCCGTGCCAGGTGGCGCCGGACTTGGCCTCCCAGGTGATTGTGACCGGCTGTCCCGCGGCAAGGTTGCCGATCTCCGGTTCATCGAAGTAGGCCGTGATGCGCAGATGTTTGAGGTCGGCGACATAAATCAGGTCGTCGCCGGTGGTGGCGTAGTCGTACTGGGCGACCGGGAGATAGTAGACGGTGCCGGCGATGGGCGTGCGGATGTCTTCGCTGGCACAGGCGCGTTGGGCCGCGGCAACGGCGGCGCGCGCGTCGGCAAGCTGCGCCTGGGCGCGTGCGCGGTCGGCCTGGCCGTAGCGCTGGGTGCTGTGCTGCTCAATGCTGTGCAGCGTACTGTCGTCCAACTGGACGCGTGCCTGCGCGGCGGTGATCTCGGCCGGCGATGCCGCTCCCTTCTGCTGAAGCGCTTCGAGCGCGGCCAGCGCGGTGGCGTCCTGCTGGTGTTGCAGCTTGGCGCGACTCTCATCGGCGGCGTAGGTGTTGCGCTCATCCTGCGTGCCGCCGTGTTCGATGTCGCTGGCGGCCAGCTCGGCGGCCCGCAGCGCGGAGTTGGCGGAGGCCAGCCGCGCCAGCGCGTCCGCATCATCCATCTTCAGCAGCAACTGGCCCGCCTTCACCTTGTCGCCCACATCGACGTAGATCTCCTGCACCTGGCCCGCGACCTGCGCGTGGGCCTGGAAGTCGTCCAGCGGTTCAACCTTGCCATTGGTCGAGGAGGCCTTGATCAGGTCCTGATAGTTGACCTGGGCGGCGCGCACACTGACCCGCTCGCGCGTGAGCGTGCGGACCGCATAGACCGCCGCAAGCAGGACGATGAGGGCTGCACCCCAGATTGCAAACTGCGTTGCCCGATTTGACGTGGGAGTAGAGGCCATGTCTTCAAGTGCCAGTATATAAGACGTTTTGCCGCGCCGAACGAAGCAATATACTTCTTGCCCGGCCCCGTACAAATGTTCCTGCGCAATCGGTGGGCGGATTGGGGCCGAAAACGGGCCCGCTCAGAACGGTTTTGTTGGACAAGACTAGGGAATCTCTGAATAAGCCCTCGTTTTGAAAGGGCGGGACTTTAATCCCGCCGTAAAGCGTGAATAATCAATGGGGCTTTAGCCCCCGAGGGAATGTTGAGAGCTTGTTCAGAGCTTCCCTAGGAGTGCAGCGTTGTGCTGGCAGGCCGCAGGCCGCCGAGCTCCAGTTCGAGGCCGCCGAACTGCGGGCTGGCGTAGGGGCCGGCATTGTGCCGCAGGCGGTAGAGAACGTCGACGGCGGAGCCCTTGGCCAGCGCAAGCCGGGTGCAGCGCGCAGGCCAGCCGAGAGGATCGCGGCTCCAGCCGAGGGCCGGAATTGCAGCAGAATTGCTCTGCCCGCGCGGGACGTGCTGCATCAGTTGCAGGGCGATGTGTTTCTCCTGAATGAGGCGAATGGGCGCGGCGAGCGTAACGTTGCGCGTGAGAAAGACCGGCTCGGGGTTGCCGATGCCGAAGGGCGCGAGGCGCGCGACCCAGGCCATCAGCTCGGGAGTGATCGCGGTCAGCGTGAGCTCGGCATCGTAGTCGAGCTGCGGGATGAGGAGCGAGTCGGTGAGATGAGCAGCGGCGTAAGCCTTCATGCGCGAGCGCAGCAGCGGGAGCCGGTCCGATGGGAGCGAGAAGCCGACCGCATGGGCGTGGCCTCCAAAGCGATGGAAGAGCGGCGCCCCCGGGTCAACGGCGTCGGCCGCGGTGATGGCGTCGAGCAGATGAAATCCGGGGACGGAGCGGCCCGATCCGTGCGCGTCGCCATCGGCGTGGGTGACGATGATCGCCGGCCGCCCCGTGCGCTCCACCACGCGCGAGGCCAGAATGCCCAGCACGCCGCGATGCCAGTCGGGATGGTCGAGGATGAGGCACTCGCGCGGGTACTCGCCGCCGGCATCTGCCAAAGGTTGCAGTTCGCGGTCGATGGCCTCCAGCGCGCGTGCCTCGGAGTCGCGGCGTTCCCGATTGAGGCGGTCCAGTTTCTCTGCCAGCTCGCGCGCGCGGGCCGCGTCTCGCGTCAGCAGCAGCTCCACCACGTCGTCCGCGATGTCCATCCGTCCGGCGGCGTTGATGCGCGGAGCCAGGCGGAAGCCGACCTCAGTCGCGGTGGGCGCGCGGTCCAGCGGAATCTTCGCCAGTTGCATCAGCGCGCGCAGGCCCGGCTGCACGGGATTGGCCAGCGCCGCAAGTCCCAGGGCCGCAATCGCCCGGTTTTCGCCGGTCAGCGGCACGGAGTCCGCAATCGTGGCGATGGCCACCAGCTTGAGGAACGACGGCAGCAGCACGCCGCGGGTGCGCGCGCGAAAGGCTTCAGCCTCCACCGTCAGCGGCGCAGCAGCGTCCAGCAGCGCCTGCGCCAGCTTGAACGCAACCGCCGCTCCGCACAGGTTATTGTTGGGATAGGGACATCCCGGCTGCGTGGGATTGATTACAGCGAGCGCGTCGGGGATGGCTGCGCCGTCGGGCGGGTGGTGGTCGGTGACGATGAGGTCGAGGCCAAGCGCGCGTGCCTCCACGGCCTCGGCGATGGCGCGGATGCCGGTGTCCACGCTGATCACCAGGCGTACGCCGGCCTCAGCCGCCTCGCCCAGGATCGCATTCTGCATCCCGTAGCCCTCGCGGATGCGATGGGGCAGGTGATAGCTCACCTGCGCCGGCTGTTGCGGTTCCATCGCCAGCCCGATTCGCTCGATGGTCGTCTTCAGCAGGACGGTCGCCGTAGTGCCGTCCACGTCGTAGTCGCCGTAGATCAGGATCGGCTCGCCGTTGCGAATTGCGCGCAGAATGCGCTCGACGGCAGCGTTCATGCCCAGCAGTTGCGCCGGATCGGTCGCCGGATCGTCCAGCAGCGCATCGAGCGTTGGATTTAAAAAAGCCTCAGCCGCGGCAGGCGTGTCGATGCCGCGCGCGGCCAGGACCTGCGCAATGGCAGGCGGGCAGCCGAGATGCGCTGCCAGGGTCTGTATCGTCTGCGCATTCACGGCTGCCTTCAGCAGCCAAGCGGGCGACGGCGCTGGATTGGATTGTTCTTGCACCGCTGGCGAATCCTGGTCCGGCAACTTCGACGGCACTTGCGTCAGTCCTCGTCGTGGTCGTGGTCGTCAACCACGATGCCGCCCAGGTCGGTGACGGTCTCGATCAGCTCCTGGAACTGCTCGTACCACTCGGTCGAGGTCTCGAACAGGAACATCACGCCCTGGTGGGCGAAGCCAAGCTGCAGGTAGCCGATCTTGCCAACGTGTTTCACCAGGGTCTGGGCGTCGTCGATCTCGATTGCGTCGGCGTCGGGGTAGGTCTGGTCGCGCAGTTGCTTCAGCAGGATGGCGACGTCAGCCTTCTCCAGCACCACCTCGCTCATGGTCAGAAAGCTGGCTCCGGCGGCCTTGGCGTGCTCCACAAAGTCCTTCCACGCATCGGGATCTTCGTCCTCGAAGATCACGGTGGGAACTTCGTCCGTAATGTATCCATTGAAGCGGCGCAGTCCGTGGCCGGCAATAAACGCCACCATGTCGTCTTTGAGGGAGATCAGATTGTCGGGTTGCATGCGGAGTCCATTGTCTCAGAAAGCAGCGCCGAGCGCACGGCGCGTTGCGATCGAATCCGCGGCGGGCCTGTCTGCGATCCAATCCTAAACAACTCTGCAGAATGTGGAACTACCTTGTTTTGCTTAAGGGCACGGGTTTACCCGTGCCGTATAAGCTTGATGTGCAACGCGGCTTTAGCCGCTGAGGTCGCTTGCGTGTCCAAAGCAAACATCTTCCGCAACGGCTCTCTCTGTCTTCCAAGCTGCAACGGGCTTCCTGCATCGCCGCGCGCGCGGTAGCATCGAAGCATTATGCGAACGATCCAGATTACCCAGACCGGCGGGGCGGAAGTGCTTCAGCTCCGCGAGCTGCCCACTCCCGCGCCCGGCCCCGGCGAAGCGCTCATCCAGATCGAGGCCTGCGGCGTCAACTTCATCGACATCTACCTGCGCGAGGGTCGCTACGCCTCGCCGCTGCCGTTCATCCCCGGCCAGGAGGCGGCGGGCGTCGTCGTTGGCGTTGGGCCGGGCGTTAGCAGCGTCAAAATTGGCGACCGCGTTGCCTGGTGCGGCGTTCCCGGGACTTACGCCCAGTTCGCGGTCGCGCCAGTCGCTCGCGTGATTGCAATTCCCGACGGTGTCACCACGCGCCAGGCCGCCGCCGCGATGCTGCAGGGGATGACGGCGCACTACCTTGCGTACTCCACCTACGCGATCCAGCCGAATGACGCGGTGCTCGTCCACGCGGGCGCGGGCGGCGTCGGACTGCTTCTCATCCAGATGGCCAGGCGCCTGGGCGCGCGCGTCTTTGCCACTGTCTCCATCGAGGAGAAGGCCGCGCTGGCGCGTGCCGCCGGGGCCGACGAGGCGATCCTCTATACGCGCGAAGACTTCGCCGCAAAGGTCCGCGAGCTGACCAACGGCGTGGGCCTTCCCGTGGTCTACGACTCCGTCGGCAAGACCACCTTCGACGGCAGTCTGGCCTGCCTGCGCCCGCGCGGAATCCTCGTTCTCTACGGAGGGTCGAGCGGCGCGGTCCCGCCCTTCGACCTCATCCAGCTCTCCGCGCGCGGCTCGCTCTACATCACGCGGCCCACGCTCAAGGACTACACCGCAACCCGCGAAGAGTTGGTACAGCGCGCGGGCGATGTCCTTGGCTGGGTCGCCGACGGCAGCCTCAAGCTGCGCCTCGAACACAGCTACGCGCTGGCCGACGCTGCCCAGGCCCACCGCGACCTGGAGTCCCGCAAGACCACCGGCAAGCTCCTCCTGATTCCGTAGCCCGTGAGTTGCGCGGCCTCCGGCGCAAAGCGGCCCTGACGGATTCGCCAGGGCCACAGGATTCATTGTTATGAGCGAGCGTTTGCGAGCTGCGCTACGTCAGCGGCAAAGTTGCGTTGTGGATGACCGGGACAGGTTCTGCGGCAACCGCCACGGGGCCGTTCTTCCCCTCGCCCGGCTTGCGGATGTCGATGCCGCCCTTGAAGTACGCGCCGTCCTCGATCGAGATGCGCGCTGCGGTCACATCTCCGGTCAGCGAGCCTTCGCTGCGGATGTCCACGCGGTCGCTGGCATTTACGTTGCCGCGCACCTTGCCCAGCACCACCACCTCGCGCGCCAGGATGTTGGCCGCCACCTGTCCGTTGCGCCCCACCGTGACGCGGTTGCCGGGCAGGTTGATCGTGCCCTCCACCTTGCCGTCGATGTACAGCGACTCCGAGCCGGAGACCTCGCCCTTGACGACCAGAGACTTTCCGATGGTGGCCTGTTCGCCGCTCGGCACAACCGGGCTGGCGACGGTCGCTGTCGCCGGTCTTGGTGTGCTGGACTCGTATATGGTCGGCGCCGGGGCCGACGGACGTGTCGGCTCAGGGGGTGAGGGCGGGATCGGTCCAGCCTGGTTCGGTTTCCACATGGTTCGTTTGTTTCCTTTCCTGATTGCCTGAATGGTTGGCGGGCCCAGTCTCGCTGGTCGAGCGTGGGTCAACATCAGCCGCAACGCGCGCGCGGTTGGCCGCAAGCGTCTGCCACAACGATACTACTCCGCGCCGTTCCACGGAAACACGCCGCCTCTGCAAAACTCCGCGCCCGGGCCGCCGCTCGGAAAACACTGCTTGCTTCCGCGGGCCAACCGCGATACTCTGCCGCGCATGCAGAACTTTCGCTCCGCTGCGGTGCATCTGCCGAATTGGACTCTCGCCTTGCTGCCGCTCAGCCTGTTCTCGCTGGGCCTCCTGCCCCTCTCTCAACCCATCGCCCTGGCCGCGCCCGCCAAGGTCCATGTCATTGCGCTGGGCGCGGAGCGGCGCGTCCCCTACACTCCGCCCCAGACCGCGCCCGCAACCGGCAAGCCCTCCGACCAAATCTCGCTCAAGGTCCGCCCGCTCACCGTCGACGGCCATCAGAAGGAGTGGACCACCGGCGACGCCCACGACGTCACCGACCGTAGCTTCACCATCCGCCGCGCCCTGCGCCTCAACGACGCGCTGCCCGGTGACGCGGCCCCGCGCTGGAGCTGGCAGCCCGGCCCCTGGCTGCTGGTCGATCGCACCACCGGCCGCATCGCCGCGCTGCACCTGCCGGACTTCGACGCCGAGGTCTCCGACGCGGTCTGGTTCCGCGACTACGCGGCCTACTGCGGCACCGCCGAGACCCGTGGAGGACTCTTCGCCATCGTCGCGCAGCTTGGCGCGCGCCGCGCCGTGGTCCAGAAGCAGATCGGCAAGTGGCCCCAGCCCGCGCCCGCCACACCTGTCTGCAAGCCTGCCGTCTGGCAGCGCGAACCCATCCGCGTCACCCTCCAGCCCACCGGCGGCGACGCCATCACATTCGACGTCGTCGGCGCAGCCTCGCTGGTCGAAGAGAACGACTCAACCGACGACCAGAACTAAGCCTCCTGCCGGCAGGAATCAAACGGTTCCATCTGCTATCCCGAGATGTAGGCCTTGAGGTGGCGGATCGTCTCCTGCTGCTCGGTGATCACATAGTTCACCAGGTCGCCGATGGAGAGCACGCCCACCACGGCGCCGTCTTCCGTCACCGCAAGATGGCGGATGCGCTTGTCCGTAATGATGCGCATGCACTCGCCCACCGTCTGCTTCCGCGTGACCGTGATCACCGGGCTGCTCATGATCTCCGCAACCTTCGTCTCCTTCGACAATCGTCCCAGCAGCACCACCTTGCGCGCGTAGTCGCGCTCGCTGACGATCCCCACCAGCCGCTCGCCCTCCATCACCAGCAGCGCGCCCACGCTCTTCTCCGCCATGATCTCGATGGCATGAAAGACGGAGGCGTCCGGCTCTATCGACAGGACCCCTGCCGCCTTCTTCTGCCGCAGGACTGTGCCTACGGTCGTCGTCAGCTCGCTCATATGCACCTCGGGATTCGAGTATCACCTCCGCAGCCCACAGCCGTCAATCGCGCGCCCACACGATTCGCCGCTCTAGTAGAGGGGCGGCTCGCCGGGAGGGCGCGTCTTCCAGCGGCGGTGCATCCACAGCCACTGCGAGGGGTATTGCCGGATCGTCTCTTCGATCACCGCGGTAAACAGCGCGGTGTTCGAGGCCGCGTCGGCCTCGGAGTCGCCGCTGTCGGCCAGCGTCAGCTCCGGGCCGAAGCGCAGGACGTACTGCCGCTCCCGCTCCTCCCACAGCAGGAAGCCGGGCAGCACCGCCGCGCCGGTCTTCAGCGCGACCCGCGCCAGCCCGGAGGCCGTACATGCCTCGATGCCGAAGAAGGGCACAAAGAGCCCCTGCGGCGGAGTCATGTTGGTGTCCATCAGGATTCCCACCGTCTCGCCCGCGCGCATCGCCCCAATCAGCCCGCGCGCGAAGTCGTCCTTGTGCAGCACGCGGTTGCCGTGCTGGCAGCGGATGCGGTTGACCAGGCGGTCCACCAGCGGATTGTCCAGGCGGCGGATCACCATCCCCATCGGGTAGCCCGCCAGCGAGTGATAGAAGCTCGACAGCTCCCACGCGCCCAGGTGGCCGGTGAGCACGAATACGCCTTTGCCGCGGTCGCGCGCCCCCAGGTAGTGGTCCAGCCCCTCGGTGCGAATGAAGCGGCTGGCAGTCTCGCGCGTGTAGGTGGACATCTGGCAGAACTCGGCCAGCAGCCAGCCCAGGTGGCGATACTCCTGGCGCAGCACCGCCGCGCGCTGGCTGGCCGGCATCTCCGGGAAGGCGAGCTCCAGGTTCTGCCGGCCCACGCGGCGCAGCCGGCCCATCAATACAAACGCAATGGCAGCAATGGCAGCTCCGCACGCGCGCGCCATGCGGCGCGGCAGAGCGCGCAGCACATGGATGAAGAGCCAAGCGACTGCGAACTCAAGCGCCTGGCGCAGGGTGGGCCGGCTCGCCGGCCCGGCGATGGATTGGGCTTCGCGGGTCAAGGTTCCAGTCTAAAGGAACAGTGGTTAGTGGCTAGAAGTCATCTCATAAACCTGCTAGAAGTCATCTCATAAACCTGTTTTGAAAGGGCACGGTTTCAGAGCCTGTCCTGAGCGAAGTCGAATGGATGCCGCAAACCCGTTTCGGAAGGGCACGGCTTCACAGGCTGCGAAAAACTCCCGTTTTTGCCTTTCGGAGGGAGCAGGGGGCTTCAGCCCCCTGAATAAAGCCAATGAATTCAATGGGCTTTAGCCCCGGGTCTTTTGCTCGTAGCGCCAAAACAGCCTTTTTCCGCAGCCTCTTCAGCCGTGCCGCAAAATGCCCAATAGCCAATAGATATTGGGGCTTTAGCCTGAGGGACGTTTTGCACGGACTGAGTGGTGTTTATGAGATGGCCTC
>JBEKRR010000055.1:0-16281 GCA_049518555.1 Acidobacteriaceae bacterium | reverse complement strand
ACGGTGGGCTTGCAGGGGACGATGAGCAACCTGAAGGCGGCGTATCGCTCCGATCCGCCGCTGAGCGAGGCGGACATCTTCGCGCTGCTGGCGCTGGGGCGAACGCAGGAGGAGGCGCAGCTCTACCAGGAGCAGGAGGTGCAGGCGGGGGCAAATCCCACGAACAGCGCCCTGCTGGGCGGGGCGCTGAACCAGACGGTGAGCAACCGGATCGGCAGGCTGTTCGGCGGAGGAAGCGTGAAGATCGATCCCGCATTTGTGGGGACGCTGGGCAACTCGGCGGCGCGGATTACGGTGCAGCAGCAGGTGTCGCGGCAACTGTCGGTGACCTATGCGACGAATGTGAACTACACCGCGCAACAACTGTTGCAGGCGCAGTACGACCTGACGCCCAACGAGTCGATTGTGGCGACGCGGGATGAGTCGGGCGTTTATAGCGTGGTGTTCAAGATTCGCAAGCGGTATAAGTAGCGAGGCGATGTGTCTGGATAAGATGGAGGGATGGGGAATGTTTGGCGGAGCGCGCGGCTGACGCTGGAGACGATCAAGTGGGAGCACTCGATCTTTGCGCTGCCGTTTGCGCTGACCGGGGCGGTGCTGGCGGCGGGGGGATGGCCGCGGCCCGCGGTGCTGTGCTGGATTGTGCTTTGCATGGTGTCGGCGCGGTCGGCGGCGATGGCGTTCAACCGGCTGGTGGACGCGCGGCTGGATGCGGCGAACCCGCGGACGAAGATGCGCGCGCTGCCGGCAGGGAAGTTGAGCGCTGGATTTGTGGCGGGGTTCGTGGTGGCGATGGCGGCGGTGTTTGTGCTGGGCGCGGCGATGTTGAACCGGCTGACGCTGGAGTTGGCGGCGCCGACGCTGGCGGTGCTGCTGGTCTATAGCTATCTGAAGCGGGTGACGCGTTGGTCGCACCTGGTGCTGGGGCTGGCGCTGGGGATTGCGCCGTCGGCGGCGTGGATTGCGGTGCGCGGGGAGCTGGATTGGCGGATCACGGTGCTGACGGCGGCGGTGCTGCTGTGGGTGGGCGGATTTGATGTGCTGTACGCGTGCCAGGACTTTGAGTTCGACCGCGCGGCGGGGCTGAAGAGCGTGCCGCAGGGCTTCGGGATGACGACGGCGTTCTGGATTGCGCGCGCGATGCATGTGGGGATGGTGGGGCTGCTGGCGTGGCTGGTGCGACTGTTCGGGATGGGAGGGCTGGCGTGGGCGGGGGTTGGGGTGGTGGCGGCGCTGTTGATCTATGAGCACAGCATCGTGTCGCCGCGCGACCTGCGACGGATGAATGCGGCGTTCTTTACGCTGAATGGGGTGATTTCGGTGGTGTTCTTCGGGTTTTTTGCGGCGGACGTGCTGCTGCGGCGGTGAGGAGTGGCGATGGAACGGGCTTTCCTGTGATAAGTTGCGAGGTACCGGAAAGAGATGGTTGAGTGCAGTGTAGAGAGATTGGTCTGGGGGTAGGGCGTGAGGATTGCGATACAGGGCGAGCTGGGATCGAACAGCCACATGGCTGCGCTGGAGATGATGGCGGGCGCGGGCGGCGCTGGGTCCGGCGTGGGGACTGGCACGATGGAGATTGTGGCGTGCGCCCTGTCGGCGGAGGTCTTTGAGCGGGTGGCGGCGGGCGATGTGGATGGGGCGGTGCTGCCGATCGAGAACAGCCTGCATGGTTCGGTGGCGGAGCACTACGACCTGCTGCTGGCCGAGCCGGTGCGGATTGCGCGGGAGAGCCTACTGCGGGTGAGGCACAACCTGATTGCGCGGCCCGGGGTGAAGTTGAAGGATGTGCGGAGGGCGATGTCGCACCCGGTGGCCCTGTCGCAGTGCAGGCGCTGGTTTCGGGAGCATCCGGAGATCGAGGCGGTGAACTTCTACGACACAGCGGGAAGCGTGAAGCAGGTGATGGCGATGGGAGCCAGCGACACGGCGGGGATTGCTCCGGAGCTGGCGGCGCGGCAGTACGGCGGCGAGGTGCTGGCGGCGGGGATCGAGGACCACGCGGAGAACTACACGCGGTTTCACCTGCTGGTGCGGGAGAGCGGATGGGAGGCGGCGGAGGGGGCGAACAAGGCGAGCCTGGCGTTCATCGTGCTGCACCGGCCGGGGACTCTGGTTGTGGCGCTGGAGGAGTTTGCGCGGGCGGGGGTGAACCTGACCAAGATCGAGTCGCGCCCGGTTCCGGGAATGCCGTGGGAGTACGTCTTCTTCGTCGATCTGCGCTTTGAATCGTCCAACCAGATGGATGCGGCGCTGACTGGATTGGGGCGGCATTGCGAGATGGTGAAGGAGCTTGGGCGGTACGTTGCCGCGTAAGAGATTCGCTGTCCTGTGAATTACAGGTTGGCGGGCAGAGAAGGAGCTGGCGGAGCCAGGGTGAAGGCTTCGCGTTGGCGGTGCAGCAGCCAGAGGAGAAAGAGATTGATCGCCGCTCCGATGAGACAGGAGACGATGACGATCCCAGTTGAGTTAAACACGATAGGTGTCGGAGCTGTGGAGCTAGAGACAGCGAACTTATCCATGTATAAGCGGAAGTTGCGGGAGCCCCAGGGGGTGAGGATCGCAAACATGTTGAGAAAACCGAAGCCTAACCACGCGATGGCGGCGATGCGCGCCTCCCAGTGAAGCCGTAGCAGGCCGAGGCCGATGGCAAGGCTCACGATGGCAAACGCGGCGAAGACAACGTGGGCGGCCAGACCGTAAAAGATGAAGCCGAAGAAGAATGCAGGGAAGGGAAAGAACGCATAGAGGCCACAGAACGGGGTGGAGATAATGAGTATCCAACTGAGGACGGTGATGGCGGCAGGGCGCGGCCTTCCGGTGCTGGTGTTGGGAGGGGCGAGGCTGACGGGAGCGTTCTGCTGGAAGAGCGCGCGGGTTTTGGCGAGATTGAAATAACTGAACAGAGCAATGGCAATGGCGGTGAAGAGGGCGAAGAGTGTGCCGATGAAGAGGAATGCTCCTTGCATCATATGGGGATTGGGCGTGGGCTGTGTTGCCATGGCGGGCATAAGGAATGGCATCACAAAGAACGTTAGCGTTAGAATCGCGCCAATCGCAGTCGCGCAGCCGGCGATCACCAGCACGGAGTAGCGCGCCCAGGAGCGCAGACGGACAAGGCCGATTAGAGTCAGGATCGACCATACGGCCAGCGCCACGAAGAAGAGAGACATGGCGAACATCATGATGGGCAGGAACGAGGGCGGATAGGGCGAAGGGGCCGGCTGTGGGAACCCTTTGTGGAGAAAGAGGAAGCCTGCGGCAGTCTCGACGAATGCTAAGAGAACTTGTAGGGCGGCGAACAGGCCGAGAAGGATTGCGGAGAGGGTGACGGGAATGGGCCGATTCATAATGGCGCAAGTATACGCGGGAGAACGGCTGGGTTGCGATTATTTTTGATTGAAGATAAAGGGTTTGTGAGCCGATGACGTTGAGGTGGAAGCGCGCATCCAATGGAAGTGAGGGCGCGGTCGAGCAGGTGCGGGCGGGGTTTGGGGTGCGACTTTGGGTTTGCCGGTGCATCCAATGAAGGAAATCTGATATAAGGACACTCAAGGATAGACGATGCCAAGTGAGTTTGTAAGTGTAATCAAGCCAAGGGCGGCAAGGGCCGGCGTTGAATTGGAAGGGGTTGCGAGCGCCGGACGGGCGATTCCGGTGCTTCCGGTGCGGGACACGGTTCTGTTTCCCCATGCGGTGCTGCCGCTGACGGTGGGGCGGGAGAGCTCGATTCTGCTGATCCAGTCGCTGGGCGAGGAGAAGACGATCCTGGTGGTGGCGCAGCGGGACGCGCGGCAGGATGCGCCCGAGGCGGCGGACCTGCACCACATTGGCACGCGGGCGACGGTGCATAAAGTGGTGAAGATGCCGAACCAGAGTTTGTTTGTGTTTACCGAGGGCAACGAGCGGGTGCGGTTGGGCGAGTTTTCGCAGATTGCTCCGTTCATGACCGCGGAGTGCGAGACGGTGGAGGAGATTGAGCCCGCGGCGTCGCCCGAGACGGAGGCGCTGCAGCGCAATGTGGTGAGCCAGTTCCAGCAGATTGTGGGTTCGTCGCCGACGCTTTCGGACGACTTGCAGACGATTGCGATCAACATCGAGGAGCCGGGGCGGCTGGCGGACTTCATTGCGTCATCGCTGCCGTTTTTGACGACGACGGACAAGCAGGAGCTGCTGGAGACGCCGGACATCTGGGCGCGGCTGGAGCGGATCAACAAGCACCTGGCGAAGGAGCTTGAGGTGCAGCAGTTGCGCAACAAGATCCAGACCGAGGTGCAGGACTCGGTGCAGTCGTCGCAGCGGGACTACTATCTGCGCGAGCAGTTGAAGGCGATCCAGAAGGAGCTGGGCGACCTGGACGAGACGCAGAAGGACATTGCGGAGCTGAAGGAGAAGATTGAAGCGGCGGGGATGCCGGAGGAGACCAAGAAGGACGCGCTGAAGGAGCTGGGGCGGCTGAGCCGGATGAACGCGATGGCGGCGGACTACTCGCTGACGCGGAACTACATTGAGTGGCTGACGGTGCTTCCGTGGTCGAAGTCGTCGGCGGGCGAGGTGGACATCCTGAAGGCGAAGGAGATTCTGGACGCGGACCACTACGGGTTGAAGAAGGTGAAGGACCGGATCCTGGACTATCTCTCGGTGCGGCGGCTGAAGCCGGACATGAAGGGGCCGATCCTGTGCTTTGTGGGGCCACCGGGGGTGGGCAAGACGTCGCTGGGGCGGAGCGTGGCGCGGGCCCTGGGGCGGAAGTTCGCGCGCATCTCACTGGGCGGGATGCACGACGAGGCGGAGCTGCGCGGGCACCGCAGGACGTACATCGGCGCGCTGCCGGGGCAGGTGATTCAGAACCTGAAGCGGGTGGAGACCAACGACCCGGTGTTCATGCTGGACGAGGTGGACAAGCTGGGGCGCGACTTCAGGGGCGACCCGGCGAGCGCGCTGCTGGAGGTCCTGGACCCGGAGCAGAACAATACATTTCGCGACAACTATCTGGACCAGCCGTTCGACCTGTCGAAGGTGCTGTTCATCTGCACGGCGAACCAGCTCGATCCGGTGCCGGCACCGCTGCTGGACCGGATGGAGATCATCGAGCTGACGGGATACACCGAGGAAGAGAAGGTGGAAATTGCGATCAAGTACCTGATCCCGCGGCAGACGAAGGAGAACGGGATCGATCCGGCGCTGATCGAGTTTCCGGTGGAGAGCATTGCGCGGCTTGCGCGGCACTACACGCGGGAGGCGGGCGTGCGCAAGCTGGAGCAGCAGATTGGGACGATCTGCCGCAAGCTGGCGCGGCGGATTGCCGAGGGGCATCCGGAGAAGCTGGTGATTACCAACGAGGTGATCCTGGAGTTTCTGGGCGGGATCAAGGTGCGCGTGGACACGGAGATCGCCGAGCGGACGAAGCGGGCAGGGGTTGCGGTGGGACTGGCATGGACGCCGGCGGGCGGCGACATCCTGTTTATCGAGGCCAACCGCATGAAGGGCAAGGGGACGTTTACGATTACGGGGCAGATCGGCGATGTGATGAAGGAGTCGATGCAGGCAGCGCTGACATGGGTGCGGTCGAACGCGAAGGCGCTGGGGCTGGACGAGGACCTGCTGAAGGAGGCGGACCTGCACATCCATGTGCCGGCGGGCGCGATTCCCAAGGACGGGCCAAGCGCGGGCGTGACCATGGCGACGGCGCTGGTGAGCCTGCTGACGGAGACGCGGGTGCATCCTCTGCTGGCGATGACGGGCGAGATTACGCTGAGCGGGAACGTGCTGCCGGTGGGCGGGATCAAGGAGAAGTTCCTGGCGGCCAAGCGGGCCGGGGTGCGCGACGTGATTCTGCCGACGGACTGCAAGCAGCAGGTGGATGAGGACCTGTCGCCGGAGCAGATTGCGGGGGTGACGATCCACTATGCGAGCCGGATCGAGGACGTGCTGACGATTGCGCTGCCGAAGTCGAAGGGCGAGGCGGTGCAGGATGAGGTGGTGCGCGAGGAGCTGATCGGAGCGGTGGGCTGAATCCGAGCCGGAAGAACATGGGCGGTCACGAGGTTTCGTGGCCGCCTTTTTCTGTGTGTGGCTTCGGAATCGCATAGAAGGTATTCTGAGCGGATGCGGATTGGCGGATCCAGCTTCGGCGTCTTGCGCGCTAGTGCGTCTAACTCTTCGAGGAAAAATTCGGTGGACGCTGCACAAAAGCGAGGGCGCGCGATGAGGGTTGGTGAGGCAATGGTAGCGACGGCGCTGGGCTTGGTGATGGGTTTGGCGCTGGGTTGTGCGCAGATTCGGGCGCAGGAGACGCAGGCGGAGCCGACTCCCGTGACGCCTGCGCCGAAGCAGACGACGGATTCGCAGCAGAGCAACTCTTCGCAGAGCGGGACGCAGACGAGCGGGACGCAATCGTCTGGCCCATCGCAGAGCAGGGCGCAAGCTACAGGCGCTCCATCGACGCAGCAGACGACGGCGGCGCCGGTGGTGCGGCGGCGGGTGGCGCATCCCAATGCGGGCCCGACGGAGCCGGTGGCGGGGCCGCTGACTGGGGCTGGCGCGGCGGCGCAGGGAACGGGAACGCAGCCGGTGGGCCAATCGAAAAACGGTGGCATCGATGCGGGGACGCTTCGCGTGGAGGCGCGGCTGGTGAACGTGGCGGTGAACGTGGTGGACGCGCACGGCGCGCCGGTGGGCGGCTTCGAGAAGAAGGACTTCGCGCTCTTCGAGGACGGACGGGAGCAGACGGTCGCGGTGTTTGAGCGCGAGGCGACCAGTCCGCTGTCGATTGTGCTGGCGATCGATGCGAGCGAGACGGTGGTGACCAGCGAGCGTCTGGAGCGGGAGGCGGCGAAACACTTTGTGAACGCGATCCTGCGGCCACAGGACGAGATCGACCTGATGGAGTTTGCCGACACGGTGCGCGAGGTGGTGCCGTTTACCAACCAGGCCAAGCGCATCGAGGAGGGGCTGGGCGAGATTGGGCGCGGGGACGAGACGGCGCTGTACAACGCGGTGTACCTGGCGAGCCAGCGGCTGGGGGCGACCTCGGAGGCGGCCGGGCGGCGGCGCGTGCTGGTGGTGATCAGCGACGGCGGCGACTCGGTGAGCGGGAAGAGTTACGAGCAGGCGGTGGAGGAGGCCGAGCGCGCGGGAGCGATCGTCTACTCGATCATCATTGTGCCGATTGCGGCGGACGCGGGACGCAACACGGGCGGCGAACACACGCTGATCCAGATGAGCGAGGACACGGGCGGGAAGTACTACTATGTTGTGGATCCGAAGGACCTGGAGCCGGCGTTCAGCCACATCTCGGACGACCTGCGCACGCAGTATTTGCTGGGTTATTACGCGCCAGCAGAGGGCAACAGCGGGTTCCGGCGGATCAAGGTGAAGCTGACGGACGCGGCGGCGGACGAGAAGTACAACCTGCGCTATCGGACGGGATACTTCGCCGACTCAAAATAAAAATTGATAGAACTGGTTGAGTAAACATTGCGTAGTGGTTTGCAGAGGGATGGGCCAATGATTCGTTCAGCGGTGTGGGGAAGAAGGTTGTGGATTGGCGGGGCGGGATGGATAGTAGTGGCGGCGGCGGTGTTGTTGGGCTTGGGGAGCATGCCGCTGGTGGGGCAGGCGGCGCAGGATACAGCGGCGGGGCCTGAGCCGAGCAAGATGATGGCGGTGAATGCGCATCCGGAGTTTGAGGTTGCGACGATCAAGCCGAGCGATCCTAACAATGATGGCGTCGACTTTCGCAATGAAGGGCGTCATGTTTCTACGCACAATACGACGGTAATTGCACTCATCTCGTACGCCTATGGAGTTCATGGAAAGCAGATTGCGGGTGGGCCGGAGTGGGTAAGCACGAGCAAATACGATACGGACGGCGTGCCCGACGTGGCGGGTGAACCCAACATGAAGCAGACCCAGGAGATGTATCAAAAGCTGCTTGCAGACCGCTTCAAACTGACCTTTCATCACGAAAAGAGAGAGCTTCCCGTCTACGCTTTGACGGTGGGAAAGAGTGGGCCAAAGCTGACGAAGAGTCAGGGCGATCCGAACGGCCTGCCTGACCAGAACTTCACGCAGTTTTCGGCGAATTTAATTGAGTTGAGTGTGTCAAACTCGACGATTGCAGATTTCTTGCTTGCAATGCAGTACGTGCTGGATCGCCCCTTGGTGGACCGGACGGGACTGGCGGGCCGTTACGACTTTCTGTTGAAGTGGACGCCGGATGAGTCGCAGTTCGGCGCCATGGGGATTCGGTTTTCGCCTCCGGGCAACAACCCCAATGGGCCGCCGGGACTGTTTACGGCGATTCAGGAGCAGGATGGGCTGAAGCTGGAGGCGGTGAAAGCGCAGGCGGATGTGATTGTGATCGACAAGGTAGAGCGGCCTTCGGCGAATTGAGGGGAGAAACCACATATCAATAATGAGAGTGGGGCACCCGACAACAAAGACGGTCGTTTGCTACCGCAAACGATAACCCACCCATCGCGCAAAGGACGCGCGATGAATGGGGCACCCGGCGAATTAGGCAGGGTTGTGGTTTTTTCTCCCGGCGATGAGCGATGGGCGGTGAGCTATGAGCGCAATCCCAGGGCTGATAGGGTGGTAATAGCGACGGATTGCGGGAGAGACGATGAAGCGGTTTGAGTTTGCGCATGTGGCGGAGGGGATTGCGCGGCAGGCGGGCGCGCTGCTGCGCGGGTTCTACGAGAAGGGCGTGGAGACGGAGTACAAGGGCGACGTGGACCTGGTGACGGAGGCCGACCGGGCGACGGAGAAGCTGATCCGCGAGCGGCTGACGGCGGCGTTTCCGGCGCATGGGATTTTTGGCGAAGAGGGGACACGCGACCAGATGGAGAGCGAGTATCGCTGGTACGTCGATCCACTGGACGGGACGACGAACTTTGCGCATGGGTTTCCCGCGTTCTGCGTGATTCTGGGGCTGGAGCGGCGGGCGAAGCAAAAACAGACGCAGGTCCTTCGACTGCGGGCTGCGCCCTCCGCTCAGGATGACAATGTTGATGAGGATGGGGAGATTGTGGCGGGGGTGGTCTACGATCCGCTGCGGGACGAGATGTTTTCGGCGGAGCGGGGCAAGGGAGCGTGGCTGAATGGGAAGGCGATCCATGTGTCGAAGACACGGACGCTGGCCGAGGCGTTGACGGCGACGGGATTTCCATCGCAGAAGCGGCACAGCTCGCCGAACGTGCATTTCTACCAGGAGATCACGCTGCGGTCGCATGGGGTGCGGAGGGCGGGATCGGCGGGGCTGGACCTGGCGTATGTGGCGTGCGGGCGGCTGGACGGGTTCTGGGAGTTCAACCTGAATCCGTGGGACACGAGTGCGGGGATACTGCTGGTGGAAGAGGCCGGCGGGACGGTGACGCACTTCGATGGGAGTAAATTTACGCTGGACTCGCGCGAGGTGTTTGCGACCAATGGGCTGGTGAAGGCCGAGATGCAGCACCTGTTTCAGGAGATGTTCGCGGGGCGGGAGATGGCGCCGATCCCCACGCCGGCGGAGTTTGCGGCGAAGCGGAAGGCGAAGGGCTAGAGATTTTTGCGCAGGGACTCGAAGACGAGGTAGGCGACGGTGGCGGCGAGGATGGCGATGGAGAAGTTGGTGATGGTGAAGATGTCGCGCAGGGCGAAGGCGAGGGTCTTGCCGCGGCCTGTAGAGCGGCTAAACTCTCCCATGAGGAGGTTGGAGTAGAAGAGGAAGATGATGAAGCCGACCTCGATGAGCGCGCGCAGGACGTGGCTGAGAGGGCGCGGAGAGTGCGGGGACGGGGGCATGGAACGATTCTACTGCGAATGAAGCGGTCTCCCACCCATTCCGCAGAGAACGCGGAATGGATGGGGCACCCAAATCCCGCCCTAGCAAGCTAGGACGGGGCACCCAAATCCCACCCATCGCGCAAAGGACGCGCAATGAATGGGGCACCCACTGCGCCAGGGACGGACAATTCTGTGAATCGAAGGGGGCTGCGGGGGAATCTTTATCTTGAAGCGAATGGTTGATGAGCTGGGAGTAGTATTGTGACCGTAGAAGTTGCAGGGTTGGCTTTTGTCAGGCGCTACTTTTGAAGCCAAGATTTTTTCAACAGCAAGGGAGATCGAAATTATGGCCTACGTGATTGCGGAACCATGTATCGGGACCAAGGATACGGCGTGCGTGGATGCTTGTCCGGTGGACTGCATTCATCCGAAGAAGGACGAGGCGGGGTACGGCGATGCGGACCAGTTGTTCATCGATCCGGTGGAGTGCATCGACTGCGGGGCGTGCGTGCCGGTGTGTCCCGTGTCGGCGATCTACGCGGGCGACGACCTGCCGGAGAAGTGGGCGGAGTTTGCGGCGAAGAATGCGGCGCACTTCGGGCGGTAAGGCAAAGACAGTGATATGTGGTAAGTTGTAAGTGGTAAGTGAGTACAGACGCGCGGTGCCGAATTTTGGGCTGCGCGTTTTTTCTGTGTGGGTGAGGCGGCGCGATGACGGAGCATGTGGGTGAGGCGATTGTGCTGCGGACGTGGCCGTTCCACGAGGCCGACCTGGTGGTGAGCCTGTTTACGCGGGAGCAGGGAAGGGTGAAGGGGGTGGCGCGCCATGCGCTGAAGAGCCGGCGGCGGTTTGGCGGGGCGCTGGAGCCGATGACGCATGTGCGTGCGAGCTATGTGGAGCGGCCGCGGCAGGAGCTGGTGCGGCTGGATGCGCTGGAGATCCTGTCGTCGCCGATGTCGCGGCCGGTGGACCACGCGCGGACGGCGGCGCTGCAGATGGTGGCGGAGGTTCTGGAGGAGGCGCTGCCGGAGGGGGCGGCGGAGGACGCGGTCTTCCGGCTGGCGCTGGCGGTGCTGGACGAGCTGCAGGTGGGACGGGTGTGGATGCCGATTACATATTTTGCGTTGTGGATGAACCGGCTGATGGGATGGATGCCGGAGCTGGGGCGGTGCGCGGCGTGCGGGCTGGATTTGCGCGGAGGGACGGTGTGGACCTCCTCGGCGAGCGATGGGGTGACGTGCGAGGACGACCGGGTGGGCGGGAGCGAGGAGCTGAGCGCGGAGTCGGTGGCGATGGCGGGGCGTATCTTTCGCGGGACGGTGAAGGGACTGGCGGAGGAGGAATGGCCGAAGGCGCGGGCGGCGGACCTGCGGCGGTTTGCGATCGAGGTGCTGGAGCGGCACCTGGAGGGGCGGCTGATGACGGCGCGGGTACTGGGGTAGGGGCTTCAGTTGCAGGTTGTGAATTGGTTGTTGCGAGCCGGTACCTGGGTTTTTAGATTCTCGAGCTATAAGCTATGAGCTATAAGCTATGAGTTTGTAAGCGATGGGCTATAAGGTGTGAGCGGGCCGGTTGTCAGGGCGGAGCGGGGTTAGATGGGTGGTTCGCGGGGGCGTGATTGGGCGGGGCAGTGGGCTAGACTTGGGCTGAATGGCGAACAAGGCGCAGGGAGCATCGGAGCCGGTGCACGAGGCAGCGCGTAAGAGCGCGGGCGGGCGGGTACGCCCCCTGGCGCTATGGTTCATTCTCTGGTCTGCGATGCTCCTGGTCTCCGCGGGCAATGCCTTGGCCCGCTACCCCATTCTCTCCGGCGAACGGGGCCGTATCTTCAGCATGTTGCTGGCCACGATCGCCGGCGTACAACTGTTGCGGGGGGTCAAGTTCCTTGGGCGGCGGGAGGTAGTCCTGTGTGCGGTCCTTCTGCCCGTCTTCTGCACGTCGCAACTGGTGCAGTTGCCGGGCACGATGGGGCCATCCTCCTCGAATCGCGGCTTCGACTTTAGCGCATATTATCTTGCCGGGAAAGCGATATCGGAAAGGCCCGCCCAAAGCCTTTATCAGCTCCCTCTGTTTGCGGATGGCAGAATGAACCTCAATACCGAGGACCCTGCGTCCTCAGTGTGGCACGCCGATGCCGTTCGCTATCATGTTCCGTTCGCCGCGCCTTTCCTCTATCCTCCGTTCTTCGCGGTCCTGATGAAGCCCTTCGCGCAGCTCTCATTTGCTTCCGCTTATGTTGTATGGAACATGGTTACGACGCTTCTGATCATCGGTGCGGTGCTTCTCTCGCTCGATGTGGGCGGGGTCGCGATCGACGGCAAGCTGGCACTCATCCTTGGCGTCGGTCTGTTCTCGTACTTCCCGCTTCTCATCAGTCAAATTTGCGGACAGATTGGCGGTCTTATCCTTTTTCTGCTTGCGGCGGGCGTGTGGCTGCTATGGAAAAACCGACCATGGCTGTCGGCCCTCTGCTTTGCGGTGGCGACGCTGATAAAACTGACTCCCGCGTTGGCGGTACCCGTTTTGATCTTTCATCGCCGATGGAAGTGGCTGATGGCATACGCCGTCTGGATGCTTTCTCTGTTGATCTTCTCGGTGTGGCAAGCGGGATGGAGTACGCACCAGCAGTTTTGGCATGAGGTCATGCCAAGCATCTCTTGCGGCGCGCCGGTTTGTACGAATTCGTCGGTTGCAGCTTACGTGCAGGACCTCTTTCTGGGTCATGTTTCCGTCCCGCAGAGCCCGCCCCTCACCATTCCGCCGTATGCCTGTGCGGTCTCTCGATATGTAGCAATTGCGGTGTACTGCCTGATGCTGGTCCGCTTCTATTTGAGGCGTCGCGATGGACTCCTGACCCGCGACCTCGTCATCATGGTTCTGCTCGGAATCGTGGTGTCCCCGATCAGTTGGTGGCACCACTACACAATTGGCCTGCTGCCATTCATCTACTTATGGTGCAAGATGCCGGAGAAGGGCAATCTCACGCTGCTCGCCCTCTTCCTCGCGGTGGGAACCAACATTGTCGACATCGCTCAAATGCTTGCGGTGAACCACGCCGCGCAACTGACGCTTGCGGCGATCATTCCCGGACTGACGATTGCACTGGCTTACCGGAGTCTGGCGCCTGGGCGGGAGGCATCGAGTGGCGGCACAAGGATTATTCCCGAGGCTGCCCAAAGCGCGTAGAGCACGCGGTGAGGCCGGTGCGGGTGCTGCCGTTTCCGTTTGCAGTGCCGGAGGCAAAACAAACTTGACGTCTAGACGTCAACAGTGTACGTTGAGCCATGGGCACAACTCCGCCAGGCCGAATTCGGGACTCTATTCTTGGCTATCTTGGGACGATCGGCTGCGATGCGTCTCTTGATGAGATACACGAGGCGGTTCGTGCAGATTTAGGGTTGGTCGCGCCGTCTTCTGTCCGCTCCTACTTGAACCTGAATACGCCGCAGAAGTTCATTCGGACCAGTAAAGGGCGCTATTCGATCAGCCGATTCGAGGAGATTGAGCCAATCGCGTCGTCGAAGACCTCCGACTTTTTGCGGATTGGCAAGGCAAAGCTGTATACCTCGGATTGCATGAGTTGGCTGGCGACTCAGTCCACGAATTCGGTTCACGCGGTCATTACCGATCCACCGTACGGGATTCGAGAGTACAGCGCGCAGGAGCAGGACAAGCTGCGCCGCGGCAGGGGTGGGATGTGGCGCATTCCGCCGTCGTTCGATGGGCATGTGAGATCGCCATTGCCTCGGTTTACGGTCCTGGACGATGACGACAGGGCATTTTTGCTGGTGTATTTCAAGAATTTTGCGCGGCTGCTTTATCGGGTTGTTGTTCCTGGCGGCAATATCGCGGTTGCCAGCAATCCGCTTCTCGCGCATATTGTTTCGTCCGCGTTCAGTGCGGGAGGGTTCGAAATACGAGGCTCCGTGGTGCGATTGACGATGACGATGCGCGGCGGAGACCGGCCAAAGAATGCACATACGGAGTTTGACGGCGTGAGCGTCATGCCTCGCTCAATGTGGGAGCCGTGGGTGATCGCGCGAAAGCCAATTGAAGGAAGAGTCCAGGACAATCTGCGCAAGTGGAAGACGGGTGGATGGCGGCGTCCGTCGGAAGAGCGGCCGTTTGGCGATGTGATCCGATCCAGCCCCGCGACGCAGCGGGAGAGGAAGATTGCAAATCATCCTTCGTTGAAGCCGCAGTCCTTTCTGCGGCAGCTTGTCCGCGCGTCGTTGCCGTTGGGGGAAGGTGTGGTTCTCGATCCGTTTGCCGGCTCGGGGTCGACGCTTGCGGCCTGCAATTTCGTTGGGTATGAAAGCATCGGAGTGGAGAAGGACCCGGTTTACGCAAAGATGGCGGCGAAGGCGATTGGGCCGCTAAGCCGACTCGATCTTGTAGATCCAATTGGCTCGCAGCTTTTTGATTCCGTCGCGGTCTAGGGTAGCGGTGCGGGTTCCGGTTGCTGTGAGCGCACCTAATCCCTCTTCTCTTTTGACACTTGTACCGACAGCTTTCCTACGATTACATCTGGAATATTTGCGGCATGAATCTTGTAGTCTATAACGAACGACTTAGCTTCTTTAAATGAATCAAAAACTACATACATCGGATCAAGATGCTCAATCAATCCATGCTTTGCCTTACTGACGCTGACATTGACATCGTAACTTTTAGTTCGACGAATGGAGAGGCGGCTTACGTTCCGTACAACAGGCATGCTAAATCGAGAAGATGGCTGAAGTAGACTTGGTAAAAACATGTGTGAATCGAGGCCATATAGATTACGCTTCAGTAGCTCTAAACCAGATACAGGACGCTGCGGTGCTCCGGGCGGTTTCGGTCTATCAGGCAATTCCCCTTTGTTGAAGAGCGAAAACCCATCGGGGAAGTGCAGGAGCATTTCAATGTCTTCTGCTGGGCATGTACCTTCGTTAACTATAATCACATTCAATTCGAAGGTGCGCAGCTTTAGATTATTGAAATCTATAAGCTTTGGTATATACGCTTCGTATTCATCAAAATAATTATCGAGACGCTGATTGTATTCGTCCATTTCTTTCATTGGAATATCGGGTGAGATAGTAGCAAGCGCTGCTGTGAACGCTGCGATACCCAAATCAGGTGTCGTATTCTTGGGCCGTCTTTCCATTTTGGAGTATTTACTACGTATATCGTTCATCGAGCGCGTTAGACTTTGAGGATTCAATTCTTCCGGTGTCTTGAGCTCGAAACTTACATGGCTTTGGCCGTCTTCAAAGAGCAACTTCAAGAGCGGAATGCGGTTTTGCAGTTTTCTTATTTGGGATTCGAGATCCTTGATTCGTTTTTCACTTTCAAGGGATTCATCGGGGAGTTTTAACTCGTCTGAGAGTTGCAATACGGAAAAACCACGAGTTTTAGCCTTGAGCTTGAGTCCAAGATCAGCAGTGATTAAGTGGCAGATTTGGTCGGCTGCAAGAAGCTTGTATTCAAGAATGCTTGCGATCAGGTGGTCATCAGAGACATCGCGAGAAAGATTGTTAGCCCTGAAATCGATCAGTGGTTCGTTCGCTAATAGCTTGAGTTCGACCGACGGGCGGATGAAGATTGGGGAGGGTTGTTCGGACCATGTGCTAAGGCTCCGTAGTGATGTTCTGGCCCGTTCGCGCGATTTCGTAGAGGTCGGAAAGTCCTTCGTGCGGTTCAACTCTCGAATGACCACCGGCGCAATGACAATCACGGCCGCATCCGCTCCCAGAATGCTCAGCCAATCGACTTGGTCGAGCGCCCTGTAATGGAGGAATGTGTTTGTGTCCGGAAAGACGATTTGTTCTGGCATATCTGAAGTAATGATAGTGCCAACTTCAACTCGTGGCGAGAAAAACGGCGATTCGATTTAGACTAGAGTGGACCACGAAAACAGAGGGAAGATGCGGGCGATTGGGGAAGAGACGAAGGCGCTAACGTTTCAGGAGCTGTTGTTCCGGCTGGAGAGGTTCTGGGCGGAGCGGGGATGCGTGTTGCAGCAGCCGTACGACGTGGAGGTGGGCGCGGGGACGATGACGCCGGACACGTTCCTGCGCGTGCTAGGGCCGAAGCCGGCGCGGATTGCCTATGCGCAGCCGAGCCGGCGGCCGGCGGACGGGCGGTATGGAGAGAACCCAAACAGGCTATTCCGCCACACGCAGATGCAGGTGATTTTGAAACCGCCGCCGGAGAATATCCAGGAGATGTATTTGGAAAGTCTGGCCGCGATGGGGATCGACCTGGGTGAGCACGACATCAAGTTCGAAGAGGACAACTGGGAGTGGCCGGTGGGCGGCGCGTGGGGCGTGGGCTGGCAGGTGATGCTGGATGGGCTGGAGATTACCCAGTTCACGTATTTTCAGCAGTGCGGCGGAATGGACCTGGACCCGATCTGCGGGGAGATTACATACGGGATGGAGCGGATCGCGCAGTTTTTGCAGGACTGCGATTCGATCTACGACATTGTGTGGGCCGTCGAGCCGGACACCGGCAAGCGCGTGACG
>JBEKRR010000054.1:0-16384 GCA_049518555.1 Acidobacteriaceae bacterium | reverse complement strand
GCCAGCGCCTCGGCGTCGGAGGCCGAGGTGTATTCGGCGCGGCACGAGTCGTGCAGCATGGCGTGCTCCGGGCCGATGCTGGCGTAGTCGAGCCCCGCACTGACGGAGTGGGTCGTTGCGATCTGGCCGGCCGCATCCTGCAAGACATAGCTGAAGGTCCCTTGAAGCACTCCGGGCACGCCGCCGTTCTCCTTCTGGAAGCGTGCCGCGTGGTCGCCCAGTGCAGTGCCGCGCCCGCCCGCTTCGACGCCGATCAGGCGCACGTCCTTGTCGCCGAGGAAGTCATAGAAGATGCCGATGGCGTTCGATCCGCCGCCCACGCAGGCCACAATCGCCGTCGGCAGCTTGCCCTCCTGCTCCAGAATCTGCGCACGTGCCTCGCGGCCGATGACGCGCTGGAAGTTGCGCACCATGGTGGGGTAGGGATGCGCGCCCAGGGCGGAGCCGAGGATGTAATAGGTGTCGCGGACGTTGGTGACCCAGTCGCGCATGGCCTCGTTGATGGCGTCCTTCAGCGTCTTGGAGCCGGTGCTTACGCAGCGCACCTCGGCACCCAGCAGCCTCATGCGGAAGACGTTCAGTTCCTGGCGGCGCATGTCCTCCTCGCCCATGTAGATGACGCACTCCATACCGAAGAGCGCGCAGACGGTGGCGGTGGCCACGCCGTGCTGGCCCGCGCCGGTCTCGGCGATGACGCGCCGCTTGCCCATCCGCCGCGCCAGCATTCCCTGGCCCAGCGCGTTGTTGATCTTGTGTGCGCCGGTGTGCAGCAGGTCCTCGCGCTTCAGGAAAATCTTCGCGCCGCCGAGCTGCTCGCTCATCCGCTTGGCGAAATAAAGCGGCGTTGGACGGCCGCAGTAGTGGTGCAGCAGATCGTCCAGCTCGGCATGGAAGGCGGGGTCGGCCTCGGCCGCGGCGTAGGCCTGCTCCAGCTCTTCGAGCGCGGCCATCAGCGTCTCCGGCACATAGCGCCCGCCATAGACGCCGAAGCGGCCCGCGCGCGCGCTCCCAGCAGAACTCACCGGCGATTCCGAACTGGCACTCACGCTCATCGGTCCGTCCTCCGAATACATAACCGCACAAACATTCAACGCAACGCAACCGCACAAACGCACAACGCAACGGCGCAAACTAAAAAGCCGCGACAGGTTGGGTCGCGGCTCGCATGGATTTTGAATCAACTGAAACTTGCAGATCGTTCAGATGAGCCTAGTCCGCCGGGCCCGCACCTGTGCGCCAGGTGCGGATGGGAAACGAGAAGCGGCTGAAGGTGGATGTCATCTTGTCTCTACGATATATCTTTCCCGCGATTCCACGCAACCGCGATCGGATTTGCCTGCGGCTTTCTGCATGGAACCGGCCGGCGCGCTTGCGGTTCTGTGAACCGCGCCGTGGAACCGCGCCGGGAGCCGCTCCATGAACCACGAATGGTGCATTTTCCACAGGGGAGATGTTTATTTGAAACCAACCCATTGCCCGGCGCATTGCATGTGTGTAGTCTGATACAAAGTGAATTGGACGGAGAACTGTCTGGGGGGACCAGATATGAAGATCTACGTTAACTTGACTTTCGCGTTTTTACTGGTAGCTCTGCTGGCTCTGGCGCCGGCTTCCGCCTACGCATCGAGAGGGGCGGGTGGCGGCCATCGCCATTCGCAGACCTACCACGACCGCACCCCCAGAGCGCATAGGCACGGATCGCACCCCCGCCACAGATAAGTGGAACCAAACATTGCCGAGCAGGGAAGTCCTCGCGGGAATATCTGCGCCGCAACGATGTGCGCGGTCCCGGGGAACTGAGCCAGGCGCGCTGTTGCGGCGATGTGATCTGCATCACATGACTGGTTGCAACGCCGGTTCTTCCCTTGTGACCCGTTTGCGCCGCTGTATATACTCAGACAGAAGTTGAGTTAGAAGCGGAGGATAGATGATGGAGTGCCAGAGGTCCCGCAGGAATTTTCTCAAGACATCTTTGATGGGCGGCGCGGCAGCGGTTGCGGCGTCGCATCTAAGCGTGGCATCGGCTGCCCCGGTCGCACCCGCCCCGGCGGCGGCGCGTTCACGCGCCAGCCGTGTGTCGCTGGCCGGCGGCAACGACCGCGCCGACATCGCCTTCAAGTCTCTCGTGCCCTTCAAGGATGAGATTGCGGCGGCCATCGGCAACAAGCGGGTCATCCTCAAGCCCAACAATGTGATCATCAACGTGCCGCTGTGCGCCACGCACGCAGACAACCTGGAAGGCATTCTGGAGTTCCTGAAGTCGATCGGCAAGACCAACGTGATCATCGCGGAGTCGCCGGCGGGCGGATCGGTGATGGACGGCTTCGCCAACTACGGCTACAACCGGCTGGCCAAGAAGTACAACGTGAAGCTGGTGGACCTGGACGCCGAGAAGGTCGCGGTGGTGCAGTGCATCGACGAGAAGGACTTCCAGCCGCATGACGTGCGCGTGGCCAAGATCATGATGGACCCGGCGAACAACTTTGTGATCTCGGCGGCCAAGCTGAAGACGCACGACCTGGTGGGGATCACGCTCTCGCTGAAGAACGTTGTGATCGGCGCGGCGCACAAGGATACGGGCTCTGGACTTGCCAATGCGGGTCCGGGCGGAGGCAGGTCCGACAAGCGCCTGATGCATGGCGGAGGCTCGCACGGCATCAACTACAACATCTACACGTTGTCCAGCGTGCTGCACCCGCACCTGGCGGTGATCGACGGCTACGAGGGCATGGAAGGCACCGGGCCGGTGCATGGCACGGCGATCAGCCAGAAGGTGTGCCTGGCCAGCCTGGACTGGCTGGCGGCGGACCGCGTGGGCGCCGAGCTGATGGGCGTCGACGTCAACAAGATCGGCTACCTGAGCTTCTGCATCAAGTCGGGCACGCGCGGCCAGGGAGACCTGAGCAAGATCCAGATCGTCGGGCCACCGGTCAAGAACTTCGCCAAGAACTATCAACTGCCCAACACCTGGCAGCAGATCACCAGTTGGCAGCGGCCGATGCTGGCAACCTGAGCAGGAACGAGGAACAAGACACGGGACGGAGAGGCCACGGGCTTCTCCGTCTTGGTTTAAGGAAGCTCTCAGTGCGTACCTTTTCCGGCGCGGCATGAGTTTGCGAATCGAACTCTCGCCAGAGGGGGGACGCAACTGATAGCATCGTTGGCCGTAGAGAATGGGGGCATTAACGATGAAGAGAATTGCGATCCTGATGGCCGCGCTGGCGCTGGGCACCACCCTGGCCTCGGCCCAAATTGCCGCGACCTCCGCGAAGAGCTACGCCAAGCCGGCGCACCGGACAAAGCGCTTCCTGGTTACCGACTTCGGCGCGGTCGGCGACGGCAAGACGGTCAACACCAAGGCCATCCAGGCGGCCATTGACAAGTGCGCCGCGAACAAAAAGGGCGGAGTTGTCGTGGTTCCGCAGGGAACATTCCTGAGCGGCGCGATCTTCCTGAGGCAGGGCGTGAACCTGCTGGTGGAGAAGGACGGCGTTCTGAAGGGAACGACCAATCCGGACGACTACCCGCAGATCCAGACGCGCTGGGAGGGCACCGAGGAGATGTACACCGCGTCGTTTGTGAACGCGGAGGGAGTCACCGGGCTGACCATCTCCGGCGAGGGAACCATCGACGGATCGGGCGAGGAGTGGGTGCAGAAGAATCCCTATCGCCGCCCGCCAGCGCCGGCTGCGCCGGGAGCGCCGGGTGCGGCTGGTGCTGCGGGAGCTGCATCTGTGGCCGCTCCGATTGTGACTCCGCCTCCTGCACCTGCCGCTGCTCCGCCTGCGCCGCCGATGGCCGCAGCGGCCCGTCCCGCTGCGCCCGGCCCAGGGACCGGCCCGCGCCGCGGGCGTCCGCGCCTGATCGGCATCCAGAACTCGAAGGACGTACTCATCAGCGGGCTGAACCTGCACAACCAGGCGGTGTGGTGCCTCTTCGTGCTCTATAGCCAGGATGTTGAGATCGACGGCGTCAAGATCACGGCCGAGCACAACATCCCCAGCTCCGACGGCATCGACATCGACTCGTCGAAGCATGTGCACATCACCAACGTCTTCATCGACGACGACGACGACTGCATCTCCATCAAGAGCGGCAAGGACGCCGACGGCCTGCGCGTCAACCGCCCCGCCGAAGACATTCTGATCGAGAACTCGCACTTCGCCTACGGCCAGGGCGGTGTCGCGATGGGCAGCGAGACTTCGGGCGGAATCCGCAACGTCACGGTGCTGAACTGCGTGATGGACTCCGGCAACTGGGCTCCCATCCGCTTCAAATCGCAGCCCAGCCGCGGCGGCGTGGTGGAGAACATCACCTACAAGAACATCACGCTGCACGGCACGCGGCAGGCATTCGAGATGAATATGGAGTGGCGCATGGTGGGGCCGAGGCAGCCGGATTCCAACCCCCTGCCCGTCGTGCGCAACGTGAAGATCATCAACGTCTCGGGGGATGTGCAGAACGTTGGCGTCATTCACGGCCTCGCGGGAAGCCCCATCCAGGGCGTCACCTTCCAGAACTGCAAGATCACGGCCGACCGCGGCTTCCGGCTGGACCACGCACGCAACGTAGACATGAAGGGGTTGACGATCGACGTGAAACAGGGCGATCCCATCACCAAGACCGACGTGGAGTAGAGGACAACGGAAGATTTAACCCGATCGAAGAAGGTGCCCCGATGCGAAAGACGATTTCGGTTTTACTGGGTGCGCTGCCCGTGGCTCTGGCCGCGCTGGCGCTGTGTACCACTGTGGCCTCGGCCCAGATTGCCGCGACCTCCGCCAAGAGCTACGCGAATCCGGCGAAGCGGACCAAGCGATTCCTGATTACCGACTTCGGCGCGGTGGCTGACGGCAAGACGGTGAACACCAAGGCCATTCAGGCGGCCATTGACAAGTGCGCCGCGAACAAAGAGGGCGGAGTTGTCGTCGTTCCCAAGGGAACGTTCCTCAGCGGGGCCATCTTCCTGAAGCAGGGCGTGAACCTGCTGGTGGAGAAGGATGGCGTGCTGAAGGGAACGACCAACCCCGAGGATTATCCGCAGGTGCAGACGCGCTGGGAGGGAACGGAGGAGATGTGGACCTCGGCCTTCGTCAACGCCTTTAACGTTACTGGCCTCACCATCTCGGGCGAAGGAACCATCGATGGATCGGGAGAAAACTGGGGTCAGAATCGCCCGCCCGCGCCGCCCGCTGCAGGAGATGCAGCCGCTGCGCCACTCACTTTTCCACAACACTGCGGTTTCGCATACGGCACCACCTGTGGCCCTGTCCCAGTTCTATCCCAGCCTGTCGCGGTTCCGGATGCCATGAATCCCGCTTCCTCGCCAGCCGCCCCGCGCCAGTACCGCGGCCGTCCCCGCCTGGTCGCCATCCAGAACGCCAAGGACGTGCTCATCACCGGTGTCACCCTGGAGCACCAGGCCGTGTGGTGCCTCTTCATCCTCTACAGCCAGAACGTTGAGGTCGAACGCGTCACCATCCGGGGTGATCACTCCACCCCCAGCGCCGACGGCATGGACATCGACTCCTCCCGCCATGTGCATGTCAATCGCGTCGACATCGACACCAACGACGATTGCATCTCCATCAAGAGCGGCAAGGACGCCGACGGCCTGCGCGTCAACCGCCCGGCGGAAGACATCCTGGTCGAGAACTCCCACTTTGGCGCAGGCGGCTCCGGCGTCGACATGGGCAGCGAGACCTCCGGCGGCATCCGCAACGTCGTCATCCAGAACTGCGTCATGGACAACAACAACTCCGCGCCCATCCGCTTCAAATCGGCCCCCAGCCGCGGCGGATTGGTGGAGAACATCACCTATCGCAACCTCGTGCTGCATCAGACCCGTCAATTCATCGAGATGAATCTGAACTGGAGCAATCGCGCGATGGCGCGGCAGCCGACGCCTCCGCCGGCCAATCCGCTGCCTGTCTTCCGCAACGTCAAGATCATCAACGTCTCCGGCGACGCGCAGACGGCCGGCACTATCAATGGTCTTCCAGACAGCCCCATCCAGGGCGTCACCTTCCAGAACTGCAAGATCACCGCCAACACCGGTCTCCGCATCTCCCACGCACGCGACATCGACCTCTCCGGCCTCACCCTCGACGTGAAACAGGGCGAGGCCATCACCAAGACCGACGTACAGTAAAGTTAACGGTCCAGGTTCTCAGTTAAACGACCGAGGAGATGCAATTGAGTCGAGTTCACTCTTCCACGAGGCGGTCCGGATTGCGACCGGCGGCGTTCGTCGCATTCGGCGTAGTCATTGCTGGCTGTGCGGGAGTGTTTGCGTGGTCGCAAGGTGCGTACAAGATTGAGGAGCCGCAAGCCCAGCAAGCGTCGCCGGCCCCTGCTGCGCCGCAACAGTTTGTGGAGACCTGCACGCTCTGTCACGGCGGGGACGGACTGGGCACGGACCGCGCGCCCACGCTGGTGAACTCCGCCCATCTGCGCGGAATGGCCGACAGCGATGTGGCAGCCATCATCCAGAAGGGCAAGGGAAACATGCCCCCCTTTCCGTTGCCGCAGGCCGACATCGACCAGATTGTCCGCTATATCCGCAGCCGCAACGCAGCTCCTGAGACAACCGCGGTTGCCGGCGATGCCAAGGCCGGCGAGAGCATCTTCTTTGGCGAGGGGCAGTGCTCCTCCTGCCACACGGCGGAGGGCCGGGGAAGCTCCTACGGGCCCGACCTCTCCAGCATCGCCAGCCGGCTGAGACTGGCGAACATGCAGCAGGCGCTCACCAACCCGGGCTCCAGCGCCAGTTCAGGAGGCGGCGGCGGTTTTGGGGCCGCTCCCGCCACCTACAACAGCGTCACCGTGGTCCTGAAGGATGGCAGCCGGCTACAGGGGCTCAACCGCGCCCAGGGTAGCCACGACCTGGTCTTGCAGACCAGGGACGGCAAATTGCATCTGCTCCAGGTCGGGGAATACCTCTCGGTGGTTCCCGGCAGTACGTCTGCCATGCCTGCGTATCAGGGAACTGCCGGCCAGTTGCGCGATCTGCTGGCGTACCTGAGCACGCTGAAGGGAGTGGGCGTGGGAGCGCTGGCCGCGCCGCTGCCGCCCGTCACCCAGCCCGAGATCGACCAGGTCCTCCATCCCAGGCAGGGGGATTGGCCCAACTACAACGGCACTCTGGACGGAAACCGGAACAGCACGCTCCATCAGATTAATCAGCAGAACGCAGCAGATCTGCAACTGCAATGGGTCTATTCGATCCAATTCAATGGCCTGGAGACGACCCCGGTCGTGGTCGATGGAGTCATGTTTGTCACCGGCAACAACCAGGTCTACGCCGTGAGTGGAAAGACGGGGCGGGAGATATGGCGCTATCAGCGCCCCAAGAGCGCGTCGGCGCAGATCAGCGGAGACGCGGCCATCGGCGTCAACCGGGGCGTTGCTGTGCTGGGCGATCGCGTCTTTTATCTCACCGACGACGCGCACCTGATCGCCCTGAATCGCCTGACCGGAGGGCTGCTGTGGGACGTCAACACCCACGAAGGTGCGGCCGGACAGTATGGCGGAACTGCCGCGCCGCTGGTGGTGGGCGATCTGGTCGTCACCGGAGTGAGCGGCGGCGACAATGGGATTCGCGGCTTTGTGGCCGCCTATAAGGCAACCACCGGCGAAGAGGCCTGGAAGCTGTTTACCATCCCCAAGCCCGGCGACACCGGGCCGGTGGCCGATACCTGGAAGGGATCGGCGCTGGGGCTGGGCGGCGGGGCCACCTGGACCACGGGCAGCGCCGAGGCGGATGGCAGTGTCATCTACTGGCCGGTGGGCAATCCCCATCCCGACACCGACGGCGACCAGCGGCTGGGAAGCAACCTCTACACCAACAGCGATCTGGCCATCGACGCCAGGACCGGCAAGCTGCTGTGGTACTTCCAGTTCACTCCGCACGACCTGCACGACTGGGACGCCAACGAGCCGGTCGTTCTGGCGGACACGCTGTGGAAGGGGCAGCCGCGCAAGCTGCTGCTGCACGCCAACCGCAATGGCTTCCTGTACGTTCTGGACCGCACCAACGGCAAGCTGCTGCTGGCCACGCAGATGGTGGACCAGATGAACTGGGCCAGCGGGATCGACCAGCAGACCGGCGCGCCCAGCCTGCTTCCGGCCAACGAACCCAGCCTGCAGGGCACGGTGGCCTGTCCCGCGGTGCGCGGCGCCACCAACTGGTACGCGACGGCATTCAACCCGGCCACGCGGCTCTATACCGTGATGACGGTGGAGGACTGCACCCTCTATCGCAAGGCGGAGGACGGCGGCTACGGACGGTACAACGACCCCGCCCACCCGCCGCAAAAAATTCTTCGCGCATTCAATATAGAAACCGGTAAAGTGGTGTGGCAGATCGTCCTGCCCGGGCCGGTGCAATCGAACTATTCGGGCGTGCTGACCACCGCGGGCGGCCTGCTGTTCTTCGGCGAAAGCAGCGGAGGATTTGCCGCGGTCGACGCCCGCACCGGGAAGTACCTTTGGCACTTTGAGACCAACCATGCGATCAAGGCCTCGCCGATGACCTACGCAATCGATGGAAAGCAGTACGTCGCAATCGCATCGGGGACCAATGTTCTATCGTTTGCGCTTGCGAAGTAACGTCTTTAAAGTAAAAGAAATTGTTGTTGAAGTTGTTTTGGGATTTTTCAACCGCACCGGATTATCCAAGTTGCACCGGCTTATATTTAGTTACTCCAGCTTTTTCGTTGCACCGGCTTTCCAAGTCGCACCGGCTTTCCGGCCCAGGGCCGCTTCCCACTCACCGCTGAGGACGAGGCGGCACTGGCCACACTCACGAGGGAGAGAACACAATGAATCGAAAGACATCGCGCCGCAACTTCATCGGCACTTCAACTGGCTTCGCAGCGGCTGGTCTGGCCTCTCTCGCGAACCCCATCGCGGCCGCCGCGCAGACGGTGGGCGTCAAACCGGGCGACCTTCCCGACCTCACCATCAAGGAGGTCAAGGTCTATGTCACGGACATGAGCGGCATCCATAAGCTCAATGGTTCCGAGACCGGCGAATTGATCTCCGTGGTCACCAACAGCGGGATCGAGGGCAACTACACCATCGGCGATCGCAGTACGACTCCGGGATGGCTGGAGTGGGCCAAGCCGATGCTGGTTGGAAAGAACGTCATGGACCTGCTGCCCACCTTTACCTCCACCACCGGGATGAAAGGCTCCGGGGGTTTCAACGGAGGCGCGGGTTCCCCTGTCCGGCGACCGCCGCCGCCCGTCGCTGCCGCAGGGGCCGGCGCGGCAAGAGGGGCCGGTGCGGCCAGACCGGGCGGAGGCGGCGGATTCGGCGCGCCAACGGCGCCCCCGGGCCGTCCGGAAACGGGACTGATGGCACGCAGCGGCGGCACATGGCCCAACTACTACGCTGCTGCCGCCGACGTATGCATGTGGGACATCCTGGGCAAGGCGGTCAACCAGCCGATCTACAAGATCCTCTCCGGCGGCACGCCGACCAAGACGCGCCTGATGGCCTACGCCAGTTCGCAGCACCTGCCCACCGTGGAAGATTATGTGCCGGATGTCTTGAAGGCAAAGGAGCAGGGGTACCGCGCCTACAAGATCCATCCCGGCGGCGGGCAGCACGCAACCGGCCCGGCGATCCCCAGCTACATCGGGCACATGGAGGAGATCCGCGAGGTGCGCAAGGCCGTGGGCGACGAGTTTGTCCTGATGCACGATCCCGTGCAGCAATACAACCGTTTCGAAGCCATGGCCGTCGGCCGCCTGCTGGATGAGCTGAACTACGCGTGGTTCGAGGACCCGGTCCGCACCATCGATGAGGAGGGCCTGATCGAGCTGGTCCGGGAGCTGAGCCTTCCCATCCACGTGGGCGAGTTCCTCTTCTCCATCGCGGACTTCGCCGAGTACATCAAGCGCGACGCGCTGGGCGTGGTCCGCCTGATCGCCGACAACGTGGGAGGAATCTCCGGATCGATGCGCGTGGGCCTGCTGGCCGATGCGCACGGACTGGAGTGCGCTCCGCACAACTGGGGCAACCCTCTCGACCTGGCGGTGCACTTCCATGTGGAGCTGGCGCTGGCCAACGTCTACTGGTTCGAGATGCCCTTCCCCGCGGAGTATACCGACCGTTCCTTCTTCAGCTACAAGTTCCGGCCAGACAAGGACGGCTACATCCCGGCGCCAACCGATCCGGGGCTGGGCTACGCAATCGACCGCGCGGCGCTGGACAAGGTCACCCTGCGAATCGACCGCTGAGGGGCGGCTGCACTCGCGCGTCAGATAAGGAGGAGTCGCAATGTTGCGAACCAGGATACTTCTGTGCGTTCTGCTGTTGGGAATCTTTCCGGCAAGAGCGCTGGAGAGGCCGGAGGTCACCTTCAAGGTCTTCCAGTTCCCGCCGAACATGATTCCGCGCATCGACGGCAACGACGACGACTGGGCGATGGTGCCGGACAGCTACGCCATCGGTATGGACCAGTTGGAAGACACCGAAGCGCCGGCCGGGACAGTGACGCCGCGCGATCCCAGCAAGCTGGACGTCAAGGTCAAGGTGGGCTGGGTGAAGGGCCTCAACAGGCTGTACTTCCTCTACGAGGCGTCCAAGGACTACTGGGACTTCTCGCGGCCCGACCTGCACAACGACATCTTCGAGGTGGTGGTGGACGGCGACCTCTCCGGCGGGCCGCTGATCGATATGTACCACCGCGACGTGTGGACGCAGCAGGCGGTCGGCGACATGTCCAAGCTCGATCCGCGCATCACCAGCTCGGATGCCTACTTTGCCCAGCAGGGTGCGCACGCGCAGAACTACCACATCTTCACACCGGCGCTGAACAAGGACTGGACCATGGACTGGGGCTGCGCGCAGTACACCAAGGAGCTGCCCTACGCCAACCACGCCATCAAGTACAACTTCAAGCCCGGCGAGCCGGGCAAGCTGGTGCTGGAGTTCTACATCACGCCCTTCGACTACGCCGGATGCGAGGGGCCGGAGCGCGCGGTCGAGTCGGTCCTCACCGAAAATAAGCTGATCGGGCTTTCCTGGGCCGTCATCGCGTATCACGACTCCGACAAGCGGCAGTTCTGGAACCTCTCCCACAAGCAGACCTTCTTCGGCAACGCCTCCGACCTGGTCGCCTTCCGCCTGATGCCGCTGGAGCCGCAGTTCCGCAAGGACATCGACGCGAAGTGGTCGTTCAAGGTCGCCGACGCGGAGCGCCGTCTGGTTGTCTTCAAGGACGAATCCGAGGGCGAGATCACAAGCTGGAAGTGGGACTTCGGCGATGGCACCACATCGACCGAGCAGAACCCGATCCATCAATACAAGGACCGTCCGGGCAAGGAGGGGATCTATTCCGTCATCCTTGACGTCAGCGGCCCCAAGGGCACATCGCGGCTGGCCAAGGTCTGGGACGTGCATGTAAGAGGCAGCTCGCCGCCCGCCGCGGTGCAGCCATAATGCAGGATTGCCGCGCTGAAAGATAGCCGCGCGGGGGAAGTCAATTCGCTCTGACCTGGGTCGGCTTACAGCGAGCGAGTGTTGACAGAACAAGCATCCGGAGATTGTGTGCAGATGATGAATCCAGGTTCCAGCAAGACCAGCTCCATGCGCTTTCCGGTCCGCTATCTGCTTGTGCTCTGGCTGATGGTCATCAGTGCGGCGGTTTACCTCGACCGCACCAATATCTCGATTGCCAAGTTTGGGATTGGCAAGGAATTCGCAATCAACGATGTCCACATGGGCTGGGTGTTCGCCGCATTCCTGGTTGGCTACGCAGGCCTGCAGATTCCCGCCGGCGTGCTGGCGCGGCGGCTTGGCGCGCGTCTCACTCTAGGATTGTTGGGCGTGTGGCGACCGATCTTCATCGTCCTGATCGCGTTTATTCCTCGTGGAATTGGAAATCCGCTGATCATCCTCATCCTGCTGCGCTTTGCCCTGGGCGCGGGCGAGGCCACCATGTTTCCCGCCACCAGCCAGTTTGTCGAGCGCTGGTTTCCGGTCAGTGAGCGCGGCAAGGCGAACGGCCTTATCTTCGCCGGCATCGGCCTCTCCGGTCTCACTCCGCCGCTGATGACTGCAATCATCCAGCACTTCGGATGGCGAGCGTCCTTCTGCTTCAGCGCAAGTCTCGGCGCGCTGGTGGGACTGGTCTGGTACCTTGCCGCCCGCAATACCCCGGAGGAACATAAGTGGGTGGGCGATGCGGAGCGCCAGCTCATCGTCAGCCAGCGCCGCGTCGCCAAAGTCGCTGTCAAAGAGGACGATGCACAATACGGCAAGCATAAGATTCCCTGGCTGCAGATCTTCAGCAGCAAGGCGGTCCTTGCCATCACCCTCAGCTACTTCGCCTACGGCTATGTGGCGTGGATGTTCTACACCTGGTTCTACACCTACATGGTGCAGGCGCGCGGCCTCGACCTGAAGACCAGCGCGCTTTACACCATGCTGCCGTTCCTCGCCATGACCGCCGGCTGCCTGCTGGGCGGCGTGTTGAGCGATTCCATCGCGAAGCGCTACGGCCTGCGCCAGGGACGCTGCACGCTCTCTGCCGTCTCTCTCGCGATTACCGCCGTTCTCCTGATTATGGGTTCGCGGATCGAGAGCGCGATGGCGGCTGCGTTTATGCTGGCCTTCGGAGTGGGCGTCCTCTTCATCGCGCAGAGCATCTACTGGGCGGTTGCGGCCGACATCAGCGGGGAGTACGTCGGCGTGGTCTCGGGAATCATGAACATGGGGGCACAGGTTGGGGGCGTATGCACGGCCGCATTGACCCCCGTCATCGAGGCCCACTTCGGCTGGAATGCGTCGTTCTCAACCGCTGCGGCGATTGCGGCGTTGGGCGCGCTGGCATGGCTCGTCATCGACCCGAAACGCGATGTGCTGGTCGTCCACGGATAGGAGCCGGGTGTGTCTGGACGGGCGCGTATGCCGCCAGTTACACTCCTCCCGAAAGATTCGGTCCGCCGAAGAGCGGTCCGTTTGATTCGATTCGCAGCCCCGTCCGATTCGTGGACTGCGCAATCCGCCACAACCAACGAGTGAGGGAAGGGAAGCACCGATGACGCAACCGATTTCACGCCGGCAGTTTATCGGCGCCGCAGCCATGGCGGGCGCCGCGCTTACAGGCATGAGCAACACACTTGCATCCGCGCAGGCGCCCAAATCCGCTCCGGATTGGGACGAGAAGAACGGCGCTGCTCCTCCCGCGCCGGATGCTCCGCAGGCCCTCCCGCCCGCGCCGGGCGCAATCCCCATCATCGACAGCCACATCCACCTCTTCGACCAAACCCGTCCCGTCTTCACCGGCTACACGGGTGGGCTGTTCTACCGGGCGCTGAACAAGCCGTCGACGCCCGCCATGTACGCTGCGCTGGCTCGGCCGGCGGGCATCGTCGGCGCCATCGTGGTGGAGTCTGCCGCGCAATTCATCGACGACAACCTCTGGTATCTGGAGGTCTCCCGCGACAATCCCATCATGGTGGGCGTCTCGGGGAACATCGATCCAGGCTCCACTGAATTCACCAAGTATCTGAACCACTTTCACCGCGACCCGCTCTTCCGCGCCATCCGTTCCAGCCGCTTCTACACCTCGGACGGCGGCAAGGTCGCGCTCAATCCCGCGCAGGTCGCCAATCTGAAACTGCTGGCCCAGGCCGACCTCGCGCTGGACACCGCCAATCCATCCATGCCACTGATGCAGGCCAACGTCCTGCTGGCCGACGCCATTCCCGACCTGCGCATCATCATGGACCACCTGCCCAGCTTCGATCCCGAGGGCGATTCCGGGCCCAACGGCCAGGCGGCCTACGAGGCGGTGATCAAGGAGATGGCGGCGCGCCCCAACATCTTCGTCAAGCTCACCGAGGTCTACCATCCCAAGCCCGGAGACGGCGGCGTCATCGTCAAGAACTATGAGTTCCTGCGCGCGCGACTGGAATATCTCTTCCAGGCCTTCGGCGAGGACCGCGTGCTGTTCGGCACCGACTACCCCAACAGCTACGGCGTGGCGACCATCTCCGAGGAGGTCGGCCTGATGCAGCAGTTCTACGCCACCAAGATGCGCGCGCAGCAGGAGAAGTACTTCTGGCAGAACTCGTCGAAGATTTACAAATGGGTCAAGCGATCTGACGACCAGCCCACTCCGCTGGCTCAGGGCAAACCCGCTCCACCTGCGCCAGCCCGTGGCGGCGGAGGCCGGGGAGGGCCAGGTGGCCCGGGAGGCCCGGGAGCACCCGGGGGCCCTCGGCCCCAGGTCTAAGAACCTGTTTTATAACTCGATTCAACCGGAATACTCTCACTTGTCTTGCTTAAGGGCACGGCTTTAGCCGTGCCGTAAATGCTGCATTTGAACTGCGGCTTTAGCCGCTGAGGTCAGGGACCAGTCCTCGTACTAGAGTTATTAGACAGGTCTAATGTCGTACGGACTGGTGCGCGGTCGACGCATAAAAAATGACACCCGGCGAATTCTTCGCTTGACCTTGACGCTGCGTCAGGGCCGACTATTGTCTTTAGAGCAATGAGCGGCACATATCGCATCGGCGAATTCGCGGATCTGGCGGGCGTCACCGTCAGGGCTTTGCACCACTACGACCGCATCGGTCTGCTCAAGCCCCAGCGCGGCGCCTCCGGCGCTAGGCTGTATAGCCTGCAAGACCTCGAGCGCCTCGAACAGATTGCGGCACTGAAGTTCCTGGGCATCCCGCTGCGGGAGATCAAGCTGCTGCTGAAACATGGGCCGTTGACCCTTACCGACTCGCTGCACATGCAACGGGAAGCTCTGAGCGAGAAGCGCAAGCTGATCGATCGCGCCCTCGTCGCAATTGAAGCGGCGGAAAAGGCCATTCGAGCCGGACATACAACCGACGCATCCATTCTGCGAAAGATAATCGAGGTGATCGACATGCAGCCACAAGAGTACTTCACGCGAAAGTACTACACCGAACAAGCGTGGGTTGAGAGGACCCAGCTCATGGAGCACATGCCCGCGGGGACCATCGAAGAACAAAGGCTAGGCTGGCCGCAGCTCATTACAGAGATCGAAGCGTCCCTCGATCTGGACCCTGCAAGTGAGGCAGCTCAGGCGCTCGCGAAGAGGTGGGTGCAGTTAGTGGAAAGCTGGAGTGGCGGCAACGACGGAATCACGGCTGGCCGTATCGAAGCGTTTAACGACCGCCTCAACTGGTCGCCGGAAGAACAAGAGTGGCTTCTGGCCTTCTTCGGTCTCGATCCTAAGGACAGAACCGGGTCCATGCAGCGCCTGGATACAGTCGTCAAATTCATCGAGCGGGCGATTGGCCACAAAGGCTGAAGCAATCTCCCGGACCACGATGCCAGCACAGTTGCCCACCATGGGCGGAACGGACTTAGGATGCACGACGAATCGATCCGGCAGTATGACGGCCTTTCCGAGAACTACCATTGGCTCTACTCGGACTATGTCTTGTCTGGCGCGTTGGCGCTGAAGGAATACGACGACGTGCTGCGAAGCGCCGGTCAGAAGGCGCGCATTCTGGATTGTTCCTGCGGGATCGGCACTCTTGCCATACCTCTGGCCAAGCGCGGCTTTGAAGTGAGCGGGTCCGATGCCAGCCAGGGAATGATCGATCAAGCGAAGCTTGCCGCCAGGAATGCCGGCTTGAGTATTCCGCTGCACTGCTGCACATGGGAGCAGCTGCCGAACCGCTTCGCAGGTCCGTTCGACCTGATCTTCTGTCTCGGGAACTCAATCGGCCACGCTCGAGGCGGGGATGAGATGCTTCGTTCTTTGCAAGGAATGCGGGCGGTCCTTAAGACCGGCGGCAAACTTGTCATTGACTCTCGCAACTGGGAGAAGCTCCGCAAAGAGAAAATACGTTTCACGCCCTATCCCCAGTGGAGAGAGCGCGCCGGGCAGCGGTGTTTGCCCATGTACATTTGGAACTTTCCCGAGAGGTTCGAGGACGCCCACACGATAGAAGTGGTCCTGCTTTTCGATTCTGGCGGTAATGTTTCGCTTCGATCGTATCCCATCGTCTACTATCCGTTTCACTATGAAGAGCTGGTGGAGCGCCTGCGCTGTGCCGGCTTTTCTGCTATCGACAGGTTCAGCGAGTGCGAGGCGGAATACCGTGTCGTAGCTTCGTAGAGGCTGTGGCTACAGGTGTGTGGAGTTTGTAACCCACAATCCCTGTGTTTGCTGGTATATTGGCCACGACTCAAAAAGGACCCCTCCAATGAAACGCATCGCATCCGTTGCAGCAATTCTCGTCCTGCTGTCTGGCCTGGCCTATGCCCAAACCAAGCCGGCCGCGCCCACGACGACCACGCCCGCGACAACCGCGAAGACCGCGACTCCGGCAGCGCAGGCGCAGACCAAGCTTCTGCCCTATCAGGACTCGCGGCTTCCCGTGGA
>JBEKRR010000053.1:0-16504 GCA_049518555.1 Acidobacteriaceae bacterium | reverse complement strand
GTGTTCATACTTTTTTCATGGCGTTCAAAATCGATGTTGTGGGTTTGGACAGGGACCTCAGGGTGATCAAGCTGTGGCGCTGCCTGGTGCCGTGGCGGGTGACTTCGGTGAGCTTCAAGATGAGGAGCGTTCTGGAGTTGCCGTGCGGAACGATCTCTCTGTCGCGGATGGAAGTGGGAGATCGGCTGGAGATTTGCGATTCCTCCGAGGCTGGTGCTGCAGGGGGGAGCGATCTTCGCTAGGGTGGTGTCCCAGAAGTTAAAAGCGTAAACGGCGGCGAAAGATTTGAACCACGAAAAGAGCAAACTACAGAGATTCTGGAGCTTCGCTCCAGAATGACGACGGGTGAGATGGGTTAACGGTCAGAGCGATTGTGTCACGGCTTTCCGGGACAGCACACTAGGGAAATCCTGCACAAGACATTCGCCGAAGGCAAAAGCCCTCAGGGGCAAAAGCCCTCAGGGGCTAAAGCCCCATTGATGTATCGGCACTTACGGCACGGGTAAAGAGGCTGCGGAAAAAGGCTGTGTTGGCTCTACGAGCAAAAGACCCGAGGCTAAAGCCACTTGATTCGATTGGCTTTATTCAGGGGGCTGAAGCCCCCTGCTCCCTCCGAAAGGCAAAAACGGCAGTTTTTCCGCAGCCTGTGAAGCCCCATTGATGTGTCGGCACTTACGGCGTCCGTTCGACTTCGCTCAGACAGGCCCTGAAGCCGTGTCCTTAAGCAAAACTGGCTTTTCCCTCAGCATGTGGTGCCCCCGTTTCATTCAAGGCGTCGTGCATTTTCAGGGCATTCTTCTGCATATAGATGCAGCGCGGAGCTGTATGAATATGCAACCTTGTAGCATGGAGCGATGAGTTGGTATTCCCACTGGCTGCGACTCTTTCGCGGCCGCGCCAACAACCTGCAACCGAAGGTGCATGCCATGCTTCCCGCTGAACTGATTGCTCTTGAAGACCGTTATGGCGCCCACAACTACGCTCCGCTGGACGTTGTTGTGGAGCGCGCCGCCGGTGCCTGGGTGTACGACACCGCAGGCCGGCGCTATCTGGATTTTCTGGCGGCCTACTCGGCGGTGAACCAGGGGCACTGCCATCCCGCGATCTATGAGGCAATGCTGGACCAGGCGAAGAAGGTGACGCTGACCTCGCGCGCGTTTCGCAACGACCAGCTTCCCTTGCTCTACCGCGACCTGCATGAGCTGACCGGCTACGCGATGGCGCTGCCGATGAACTCCGGGGCGGAGGCGGTGGAGACCGCGCTGAAGGCCGCGCGCAAGTGGGGCGAGGAAGTGAAGGGCATTGCGGCGGGCGAGGCGGAGATTGTGGTTGCCGCCAACAACTTTCACGGGCGCACGATCGCCATCGTCGGATTTTCGTCCGAGGAGCAGTATCGCAGCGGCTTCGGGCCGTTTCCGGCGGGCTTCCGCGAGGTTCCGTTCGGCGACATCGAGGCGCTGCGGGGCGCGGTTACGGCAAAGACATGCGCGTTTCTGGTGGAGCCGATCCAGGGCGAGGCTGGCATTCTGATTCCGCCGGAGGGCTACCTGAGGGAGGCTGCGGCGATCTGCCGCGAGCGGAATGTGCTGCTGATGGCCGACGAGATCCAGTCCGGCCTGGGGCGCACGGGCAAGCTGTTCGCCTCGATGCACGAGGGAGTGACGCCGGACGTGATGATCATCGGCAAGGCGCTGTCGGGCGGCTTCTATCCGGTGTCGGCGGTGCTCAGCTCTCGCGCGGTGCTGGGGGTCTTCGGGCCGGGCGACCACGGCAGCACCTTCGGCGGCAACCCGCTGGCCTGCGCCATTGCGCGCGCCGCGCTGCGCGTGATTGTGGATGAGGACCTGGCGGGGCGTTCGGCTGAACTGGGCGAATTCGCGCTGAAATATGTGAAGGGGCTGCGCAGCCCGTACATCGTCGAGGTGCGCGGCAAGGGGCTATGGATCGGCATTGAACTGAACCGCCCGGCGCGTCCGTTCTGCGAGGCGCTGAAGCAGCGCGGCGTGCTGTGCAAGGAGACGCACGAACGCGTCATCCGGCTGGCGCCGCCGCTGATCATCTCCAAGGCGGACCTGGAGTGGGGCCTGGAACAGGTCCGCGCGGTGCTGGAAGATGAACCGGATGCGCACAGCGAAGCGGTGGCTGAACTGGCCGGGACAACTGTAGCGGGCATGTGACGCGACACCCCGCGGCGTTGACCGCGCACAGCCCGGCCAGTACACTCTAAAAGGCAGTCTGCGGAGCCATTCGCCGACTCGCGCCGGGTGAGCGCCTCGATCGCCGCTGCCCCCTCGTTCAATGGTAGGACAGTCGGCTCTGAACCGATCAATCGGGGTTCGAATCCCTGGGGGGCAACCAGTTCCGTTGCGAACGGCATGACAGGCTGCGGAAAAAGGCTTGATTGCAGCTTCTGGCAAAAGGCCCGGGGCTAAAGCCCCTTGAATCGATTGGCCAACTTCAGGGGGCTGAAGCCCCCTGCTCCCTCCCAAAGGCAAAAACGAGAGTTTTTCCGCAGCCTGATGAAGTGCCTGTCGCGGCTGCGTCCTTCGCGCATTTTCACCGAAGGTGCAATGTGCGGCGCTTTGCATGGCACGGCGAACCCCTCCGCCAAGCCAGCTTAGATCAAAACCAGTGTTGGTGTGGTCCTTTGAAGCCGGAAGGCCAACGGCAAGGCAAAGACGAAGGGCACGATTCTTGAGCTGTAAGCGATCAGCCATCAAGCTATCAGCGAACAGGGCAAAGACGAAGAGCACGATTCTTGAGCTGTAAGCGATCATCCATCAAGCTATCAGCGAACAGGGCAAAGACGAAGGGCACGATTCTTGAGCTGTAAGCGATCAGCCATCAAGCTATCAGCGAACAAGGCAAAGACGAAGGGCACGATTCTTGAGCTGTCAGCGATCAGCCATCAAGCTATCAGTTAAGGCGATGGAACTAGCATCCCCGGTTTTGCTCTAGGACGGCAACAAATTCTCAACGAATACTCTGTTCGAATTTGCGGGGACAGCTCTGTGACCCGACAGAAAAGCCAGCGCAAAAAAACATCTTGACTGCCGGAAGTGTATGGTGTATTCATACAGCAGACAGAGGAAGCGGCGATGTTCCTAACCCTTCAGGACAACGACAAACGGCCCATCTACCAGCAGATCACGGATGGCATTAAGGACTTGATCGCGCGCGGCGAGCTGCGCGAGGGCATGACGCTGCCTTCGGTGCGGCAGGTGGCGGGCGACCTGGGCGTGAACCTGAACACCGTCGCGGTGGCCTACCGGCAGCTCCAGGACGAGGGGTTCGTGACGGTGCGGCATGGGGCGGGTGCGGTGATCTCGTCACGAAGCCCGCATCCCGTGAACCAGGCCGAACTGTACAAGCCATTGCATACGGCGCTGACCGAGCTGGTGTTGCGTGGGCTGAGCGGGAGAGAGATTGTGGAGGCCGTACGGGAGCAGCTTGCGCAGTTACAACAGAAAGGGGCCACTCGATGAGTGCACCAAGCGAAGTGGGTATCTATATCTTCACGATTTGTCTGCTGGTGACGGTGCTGACGTATGCGCTGGTGAAGTACCTGTGGAACCAGCCGCTGCAGAACGGGCCGGGCTACTTTCTGGGCATCGAGGTCCCGGCGGGATTCTATGAGGGGGCGGGAAGACGCTGGATGACGGGCTACCACGCGACGCTCGCGGTGTTCTATCTTGTCTGGGCGGTAGCTCTGGGGGCGATTGTGTTGACGCGGCGGTGGGATATGACGCCCCTATGGGCTGGGGGTTTTGCGATCCTGCTCGTGCCAGCCATGCTGGGCTTCGAAGCCTGGGCGCGGCACAAGCTGGGGGCCGACCCTCCGGTGCGGCCGGTGGCCCTGGCGCTGGAGTCGCGGCGGCTGAGCGACTATATTTCCTGGCCGGCGGAGGCGCTGGCGGTGGCGCTGGTCGGCTTCAGTTGGTGGCTGCTGTTGCGCCACGGCGGAAAGCACTTCGACTGGTTGACCCCGCTGACGCTGAGCTGGGGGGCGCTGGGATTGATTCCCGGCAAGATGGCGATGGTGCGCGTGAGTTGGCCGCTACCGGCAGAGCGAGCCGAAGAGCACTACCGCTTTCAGGACGCCGCGAGGCGCTACTGGATCCGTGTGTCAGGGATTTTTTTCGAGTGGTTCATGGTGGTCGTTCTCTTGAGCGGCGCGCTGATACATGCGTTGTCTCCGATGCGACCGGCACCCATGTGGCGCTGGCTGGCGCTGGCTTCCTGTTTCGCGGTCTGGGGATACGGCATGATCGCGATGTTCCGCGGGCAGCAGCAGTTGAAAGCGATGGGCGGGGACCTGCGGCCGCCGGGAAGTTGGAAGACGCCGTTCGGGCGCTCGTCGTGTTTCGGGAGGGGCCGGGCGTTTCAGATATGGTTTGCGATCTGGTTCGGGGGGATTCTGGCTTTCATCGTGTATCCGCTGTGCAAGGCACGATTTTAAATATGGAACTTATTTATTTAGAAAACGTAGATCAGGAATAATTCAAGAAAAGGATGGTGCATGTCATGGTCGAAGGTGCAGCACGCAGAATGAGTTTCAACGCACACAAACTGAGTTTCAGCCTATTGCTTACCGCGACGGCATGGATGGCCGTTGCCGCGCCGGCTGCGCTGGGACAGGCGGCCGCGTCTCCTGCCGCGCCAGCCGCGGCGACAAATCCAGCCGCGGCGGCACAACCTGCGGCCACGGCCACGGCGAGCGATCTGACCTTCGAGGTGGCATCGGTGCGGCCGTCGGCCCCGGTGGACATGGCGAAGGTGGCGGCGGACATGCGGGCGGGCAAGATGCCGAACTTCGGGATGCATCTGAATGGGCTGCGGGCGGAGTTCATCTATCTGACGCTGCGAGATCTGATCGTCGTCGCGTACAAGGTGAAGGACTATCAGATCACCGGGCCGGACTGGCTGAGGGACCAACACTTCGACATCGTGGCCCGGATGCCGGAAGGGTCGTCCAAGGATGACGTGCCAAAGATGCTGCAGGCGCTGCTGGAGGACCGGTTCAAAGTAGCGGTCCATCGCGAGACGCAGCAGCACCCGGTTCTGGCGCTGGTGGCGGGCAAGGGCGGGCCAAAGATGAAGGAGTCTCCCGGGGACGCGCCGCCGCTGAACGACGACGATCCGTTGAAGCCGGGCGAGATGAAAATCGACACCCCGGATGGGCCGGCGCGCGTGAGCATGAACAAGAACGGCATGGGCGGGACCATGAACATGGGGACCAAGGGAATCATCACGTACAGCGTGGACGTACAAACCATGACGCTGCATGTGACCTCGTCCAAGGCGACCATGGCGGCGCTGGCGGACATGCTGACGCAGCTGATGATGCAGATGGGCGGGGCCGGCGGGAGCGGACGGCAGGTGCTGGACATGACCGGTCTGAAGGGGAACTACGAGATAGCGCTGGATTTCTCGATGGCGGACATGGTGGCGCAGGCGCGCGCGCAGGCTGGAGGTGGGCCGGGCGGCGGGGCTGCGGGAGGCTCTGGGGTGGCGGTTGCGTCCGATCCGGGCGGCGGCGGTTTGACGGTGTCCGAGGCAGTGGAGAAGCTTGGGCTGAAGCTGGACTCGCGCAAAGCGCCGGTGGAGCAGCTTATCGTGGACCACGCGGAGAAGACCCCCACGGAGAACTGAACCTCGCGGCGGCCTGGGAACGGGACGTGCCGCAGAAAGCGCGCCCGCACCCATGCCAACGGGAAGGACGGTTGACATACGATATTTATCGTACTAAGGTGTTGGCGTGAAGTGAAAGCAATCAACATGCGATGTGAATCTATCGTGGTGTCCCAGAAGTACACTGAATTAATCGGTAGGCGAAACCGCAGGTCCTTCGACTTCGTTTGGCGCAAACAACGCGCCAAACTCCGCTCAGGATGACAGATTTGTTATGCTGCGAACTTTCGAGACCGGACACTATCGATTCCGATTCGCAAACGTCTCAATCGTGAGCGTTATTGTCGAGAGGCATTGGGAAGACGAACTGCGGCAATCCCTGTGAGCAAGAAAGAGAAGACCGAATGATGAACGGGCCTGTCGCTTTCCGAGTGAATCGCGGACGATGGAAGTTGTTTCTGGCGGCTGCATGGGTGGTACTTGGCGTGCCGACTGCCCTTGCGCAGACGAGCACAGCGCCGGTCGCCGGCAAGGCTCCTGCTCCAGCCACGGCAGCCGCGGGCGCGACGGCGGAGGAGGACCCGACCCTCGGGATGAAGTTCGACGTGGTCTCGGTCAGACCGGACAAATTCGAAGATCGCAGCGCATGGAGCTTTCCGCAAGACGGAGATGGTCTGACGATCACAGACTTTCCGCTGGGGGCAATTGTTTCCTCCGCATACGGCGACGTCAGTGGACTGCCCGGCGACGTCAGAGGACTGCCCGGTTGGACACAATCCGAACACTTCGACATTCAGGCCAAGGTTGCCGATTCCGACATTCCTGCTTACCGGAAACTGAGCTCACAACAGCAACTACGGATGTTTCAGGTCATTTTGGAGGATCGATTCAAGCTGAAACTTCACCAAGAGTCCAAGGAAACTAACGTCTACGAGCTCGTCGTTGCCAAGAATGGTCCAAAGCTGAAGGAGGCAAAGGAGGGTGACACATACGCCAACGGCTCCAAATTCACGAACGGTCAAGCCATGGGATCATCTCTGGTGCCAATGGGAGTCGGCGGCTTGAGAGCTCAAGCCATTCCTATGTCAGCTCTGGCAATGTGGTTATCGCACTTCGGCGCGGGACGCATGGTCGTCGACAAGACCGGCCTCATGGGTCGATATGACTTCACCATGCAGTGGGCACCGGATGAGAGCAATCCTGCCCCTGATTCCAACCAGGCTTCCATCTTCACTGCTGTCGAGGAGCAGCTTGGCCTCAAGCTCCAACCCGCCAAGATCACGGTCAAGTTTCTCGTCATCGACCATATTGAGAGGCCTTCAGAGAATTAGGCAAAGGCAAAAGCAGATTCCCTACGGGGATGACAAGCAAAGGAAGATGCTGGGCGAAGGGAACGAAGCAAAAGGGAATTAGCATGAATTGATATGAACGAATCTGGATTTCAAAACGTCTCACAGCTAAATGAATACTTCCAGCGTGAATTTTTCAGCGCGAGTTTTCTTTCACAGTGCATGATCTGCGGAACCGGACGGGCTGTCTTTGCGTAGTTTCGGACAGCGATTTCAAGACAGCAAACTCAAGACGGCGGTTCAATACAGCGGCTCAAGACGGCGAACTCAAGACAGCGGTTCAAGACAGCGATCTCAACACAGCGGTTCAAGACAGCAATCACAAAAAAAGGAATGGTGCGAGGAATGACCGAGCGCAAGTTGCGCAGGCCCGGGAAGGGTGGATGGCTGCTGCTGTTCTGCGCGATTGCGTGGATGAGTGGATTGAGCCTGGCGATGGCATCGGAGTATCACGGACAGGTGACCTTCGGCGGGCTGCCGCTGCCGGGCTCGACGGTGACGGTGACGGCCACGCAAGGAGAGAAGACGGCGGTGGCGATCACGGATTCGCAGGGCTTCTACTCCTTTGCCGACCTGGCCGATGGGAAGTGGACGATTGCGATCGAGATGACGGGGTTTGCGCCGGTGAAGCAGGAGGTGACGGTGGCGCCGAATGCGGCGGCCGGCGCGTTCGAGATGAAGCTGCTGACGCTGGAGCAGATGCGCGCAGCGGCCAAGCCGGTGAAGGAAGAGGCGGCGCCGGCGGCGAGTGCGAGTGCGGCGACTGCGGCGGAGAGCACGAATCCGGCGGCGGCGGCGAGTACGAGCGCGCCAACAGCGTCGACCCAGGTCTCAGAATCGAGACCTGGGGCACCCGCGGCGGGCACGGGCGCGGCGGCGCCGTCGACCCAGGTCTCAGAATCGAGACCTGGGGCACCCGCGAAGAAGAAGGGAGCGGCGGCAAAGACCGAGGAGGCCGGCGCGGCGGCCCCGGCGGCGCCGATGCCGGCGCCCGAGCCGGACGCCACGGCACAACAGGCCAGCGATGGGCTGCTCATCAATGGAAGCGTGAACAACGCGGCGACGTCGCAGTACTCCATGTCGCAGGCCTTCGGCAACACCCGCAGCGGTGGAAGGTCGCTATACAACTACGGGCTGAGCCTGGTGCTGAACAACTCGGCGCTGGACGCCAAGCCATATTCCCTGACCGGGCTGGACACGCCGAGACCGTCGTTCAACAACTTCAACGCGGGGGTGAGCTTTGGCGGGCCGCTGAATATTAAACACCTGATGCCGCGCGGGCCCTACCTCAACATCTTGTACAACCGGACGCAGAACAGCACGATTACAGCGCAGCAGGCGCTGGTGCCGACCGCGGCCGAGCGTGCGGGGAATTTTTCCGGCTTGCAGATCTTCAACCCGGCCACGGGAACCCCGTATACGGGCAATGTGCCGATCAGCGCGCAGGCGCAGGCGCTGCTGAACCTCTATCCGCTGCCATCGCCCAGCCTGGCGGGAAATGCGCAGTACAACTACCAGGTCCCGCTGAACAGCGACAGCCATCAGGATGCGATCCAGGCCATGATGAGCCGGATGATCGGGAACAAGAACTACCTGTATGGAGGGTTCAACTTCACAAGCGCCAGGTCGAGCAACACAAACCTGTTCGGCTTTGAGGATTCGACCGGCCTGCTGAATCTGAGCGTGAATGCCACCTGGTACCATCGCTTCACGCAGCGGGTGTGGATGACTGCGACCTATTCGTTCAGCCGGTCGCGGACGCAGGTGACCCCCTACTTTGCGAACCGGGAGAATGTGGAGGGCGATGCCCAGATTGCGAACGGGGCGAACGCGACTCCGGCGAACTGGGGGCCTCCTGGGCTGAGTTTTTCCAGCGGGATTGCGGGCCTGTCCGACGCGACGAGCTCCTATAACCGCCCGGAGACGAACTCGCTGAGTTACAACGTGGAGTGGGACCACCAGCGGCACAACATCAAGATGGGCGGGGACTTTCGCAGGCAGGAGTCCAACATTCGGTCGCAGGCGAACCCGGAGGGATCGCTTGGGTTTACCGGAACGGCGACGCAGGGCACGGTCAACGGGGTTGCCACGGGCGGATCGGACTTCGCGGACTTTCTGCTGGGGATTCCCGACACCAGCAGCATTGCGTATGGCAACGCGGACAAGTACCTTCGCCAATCGGTCTACGATCTGTATGCGCGCGACGATTTCAGGGTGAACTCGGAGTTCACCGTGAACTGGGGGATTCGCTGGGAGTATGGGGCGCCGGTTACGGAGTTGAAGGGACGGCTGGTGAACCTGGACATTGGGCCGGGATTTACCGCGGAGCAGGCGGTGCTTGCGAGCAGTCCGGTTGGAGCGCTGACCGGACAGAGCTATCCGACGTCGCTGGTCCGCCCGGACAAGACTGGAGTTGCGCCGAATGTGGGGATTGCGTGGCGGCCGATCTCGGGGTCGTCGTTGCTGATCCGGTCCGGCTATCAGATCAGCCACGACACATCGGTGTATCAGGCGTCGGCGATGATGATGGCGCAGCAGGCGCCGCTGTCGACGAGTTTGAGCGTCTCCAACAGCGCGGCGTGCCGGTTCACGATGGCGAACCCGTTTGCCGTTCTTCCCTGTTCCACCACCACGCAGGACACGTTTGCCGTGGACCCGAACCTGCGCGTGGGCTATGTACAGATCTGGAGCCTGTCTGTGCAGCGCGACCTGCCGGGTTCGCTGCAGATGGTGGCGAGCTATCTGGGCAACAAGGGGACGCGGGGCGTGCAGGAGTTCCTGCCGAACACCGCTCCGGCCGGGGGAACGGACCCGTACGCGGCGTATCCATCGGGCTATCTGTATCGCACGTCCAATGGAAACTCGACGCGCGAGGCGGGGAGCATCGAGTTGCGACGGCGACTGCGCAGCGGGCTGCAGGCGGGAGCGACGTACGTCTTTTCAAAGTCGCTGGATGACGTTTATTCGCTGGGCGGGCAGGGAGGGGTTGGCGCAGGGGGCGGCGTGGCGCAGAACTGGCTCGACCTGAGCGGGCAACGGGGGTTGTCGGCCAGCGACCAGCGCCATGTGCTGAGCGCGAATGCGCAGTACACGACAGGGATGGGGCTGGGCGGAAAGACGCTGATGAGCGGATGGAAGGGGCTGGCCTACAAAGAGTGGACGGTGAGCACGACGATCAAATACGCGAGCGGGTTGCCGGAGACGCCGATCGTTAGCGGCGAGACCGTGTTGGGTGGGGGGAGCAATTCAGGGAGCATCCGCGCAAACTATGTGGGCGGGTCGGTCCATCTGAAGTCGCCGGGAGTGTTCCTGAATGCGGCGGCGTTTGCGGCGCCGGCGGCGGGCCAGTGGGGGACTGCGCGGCGAGATTCGATCACCGGGCCAAACCAGTTCAGCCTGAATGCGTCGATGCAACGGACGTTCCGGCTGAGCAAGCGGTTAAATTTATCCACCCAGCTCGATGCGACGAATGTACTGAACCACGTTATGTACTCCGGTTGGTACACGTCGGTTGGCAGCCCGCAGTTCGGCGCGCCGTCCGGGACCAATGGAATGCGGACCATGCAGATTACGATGCGACTGAGGTACTGAAGAATGCGAATGACTTTTTCGATGCCGATGCGATTGACTCTGGCCGCGTGCTCCGTTGCGCTAGCTGCGTGGGCTGGAACTCTGTCTGCCGGTGCGCAGTTGACGGGGCAGAACAAGCCGGTTGGCACGGCGGACCAGGCTGCAACGATCAAGGTGACGTCGCGGCTGATCATCGAGGCCGTGGGAGTGAAGGACAAGAAGGGGAACCCCATCGAGGGGTTGACGGCGAAGGACTTCACGATCACCGAAGACGGCGTGGCGCAGAAGATCAGCTTCTGCGAACACCAGATGTTGACGGAGAACGCCACGCCGCTGGCGGCGGCCCCTGCCGGCGAAGAGAACATCAAGATCTACAACCGGCTGGCGCGGACGCAGATCGCGCCGGAGGCGGCGGGGGAGATCCGGTACAAGGACCACCGTCTGCTGGCGTTGTACTTCGATATGACGACGATGCCGCAGTCGGACCAGTTCCGCGCGCTGGAGGCCGCGCAGAAGTTTATCCGGACGCAGATGACGACGGCGGACCTGTTGGCGATTTTGCGATACAACGGAAGTTCCGTCGATATACTGCAGGACTTCACCGCCGACCGCAGCCACCTGTTGAGCATTCTGCAGACGATGGTGGTGGGAGAGGGACAGGAGGGCGCGGAGGCGGCGAACGACGACAGCTCCGCCGATACCGGCGCGGCCTTCGGGCAGGACGACAGCGAGTTCAACATTTTTACGACGGACCGCCAACTGGCCGCGCTGCAGACGGCGGCCGAGGCGCTGGGGCGGCTGAATGAGAAGAAGTCGCTGATCTACTTTGCCAGCGGCCTGAACCTGAATGGGCTGGACAACCAGGCGCAACTGGTGGCAACGGAGCAGGCTGCGATCCGTGCAGGCGTGTCGTTTTGGCCGATCGACGCACGCGGGCTGGTGGCGTCGGGGCCTCTGGGCGATGCGACGCAAGGCTCTCAGGGCGGCTCGTCGATGTATACCGGGGGAGCGGCCATGGCGGTGATGAGCCGATTCGCGCGGTCGCAGGACACGCTGTTTGCGCTGGCCGGCGATACCGGGGGGAAGGCCCTGCTGGACAACAACGACCTGGACCGTGGGATTGTGAATGCGCAACACGCGGACTCCGACTACTACATTCTTGGCTACTACACGACGAATACGGCGGTGAACGGGAAGTTCCGCAAGGTTGTGGTTTCGCTCGTTCCGCCGCAGCAGGCCGCCGATCTGGACTTCCGCCACGGATATTTCGGGGAGAAGGAGTGGGGCAAATTTACGACTGCGGACAAAGAGCGGCAGTTGGAGGACGCGCTGATGCAGGGCGATCCGTGGGTGGACCTGACCGTTGCGGTGGAGATCAATTATTTCCAGTTGAATAAAGCGGAGTATTACGTTCCGGTCTTTGTGAAGGTCCCTGGACGCGAGATCATCCTGGCAAGACGAGGGGGCGCCGACCATACGCATATCGACCTGGTGGGAGAGATCAAGGACGATTACGGCGGGACGACGGTGAGCAATATCCGCGACCACTTCGATACGAAATTGAGCGACGCGACGGCTACGGAATGGGCCAAGCGACCGATTGTGTTCTCGTCCGGATACACGCTATTGCCGGGCAAGTACACCATCAAAGTGCTGGCGCGGGACGACGAGACGGGGCGGATTGGGACGTTCCAGACCAGCTTTGTGATTCCGAATCTGAACAAGGAGACGAAGCGGGTGGCGATCAGCTCGGTTGTGCTGTCGGGCCAGCGGCAGCCGTATGCAAACGCAATCTATAACGTCGCCAATGGGAAGGAGCAAGCCAAGCAGGTGGCCGCAGACCCGCTGGTGCAGAACGGCCAGCAACTGGTGCCGAGCGTGACGCGGGTGTTCAGCAAGGGGCGCAGCCTGTATGTGTTCCTGCAGGCATACGAGCAGGCGGCGGCGACCGCTCAGCCGCTGATGGGTTATGTGAGCTTCTACCAGGGGCAGACGAAGGTGTACGAGACGCAGCCCGTGGAGGTGTCGCCGAGTCCGAACAAGAGCCTGCAGATCGCTCCGCTCAACTTCATGGTCGATCTGGGCCAGCTTCCGCCGGGCAAGTACGACTGCCAGGTGAGTGTACTCGATCCGACGGGAGTGAAGGGAGCATTCTGGCAGGCGCCGATCCTGCTGGTGCCGTAGTTCCATTCCGTTGCGTTGGGGCCGATGGGACGCTGCCGCTTGACGATGCGAAGCAGCACGGCTGCGGAAACCGCGAGGCGCGGGGCGATGCAGCGCACAAATCCGACACACAAAGGCAAAACCCCACGCAAAGGCGGGGTTTTGCGGGGTCTGAGACCCGCAGGTTCGGAACGCGCCGGGCAGAAAACTGCAAATGGTTGCGGGGGAAGGATTTGAACCTCCGACCTTTGGGTTATGAGCCCAACGAGCTACCGGGCTGCTCCACCCCGCAGTGTAAGTATACTGCCGTAGAGAGGGACAGGTCAAACCTTGCGTGTGGCTGGCGAGCGGCAGGTTGGCATCCAACTGTGCAGGAGCGGGAAGATTGCGAGGGGCAGACCAAGAGCGCAGGGAATGTTGCGAACGGCGGACCAATAATCGGTGGCGCAGGCGTAACTTTTTTCTGAATTTTGAGTCTGCAAGAGTAGAGGCTGGGTGCGAAACTGCCCGGCCTGCGGAGTTTTTGGAGGAACGCATGGAACGTCGCATGGATCGTGGTTTGAATTGTGTAAGTTCAGTTCGGTCGATCAAGGTTGTAGCTCCTCTATTGCTCTCTGCGGCGCTGCTGGGTTGGAGCGCGGTTGCGCCGGCCCAGAGCACGGACCAGAACACGGCACAGAGCACGGACCAGAACCAGGCACAGGCAACGGCGCCGGCGGCGGAGCAGGCACCGGCAACGGTGGCCCCGGCGGCCAAGACGATGCCGGACGCAGCGGTGGAGGCAAATGTTCTGAAGGCGCTGGCGGGAGCGCCCGATCTGGCCAACCAGCCGATGACGACCACCACGGTGTATGGGGTGGTGACGCTGAGCGGCTCGGTGGAGAGCGAGGCGCTGCGGGTTGAGGCCGAGACGATCGTGTCGAAGACCAAGGGCGTGCAGAAGGTGGTCGACGAGATGACGCTGGGCGGCGAGAACGCGAACGCTCAGCCGGAGGGCAACATGGCCCCAGCGCCGCCTGCAGCGCAGGCGCAGGCTCCGATCGAGGAGGGGTCGCCCGACTCGGACAACACGGGAAGTGCAAATCAGGTTCAAAATCAGGCTCCAAATCAGGTTCAAAATCAAGCTCCAAATCAGGCCCCGAATCAAAGTGCGAATCCTGCGGTACAGCAGCCCTACGGCGGGCCGCCTCCGGGCTATGCGCAGACGCAGCCGGTGTATGGCGGGCAGGAGGGTGGGGCGGCGGTGACGGTTCCGGCGGGCGCGCTGCTGCGGATGCGGATCAACCAGACGCTGACCAGTGCGAGCGCGAAGGCGGGCGACCGCTTCGACGGCATTGTGGTGAACGATGTGGTGGCCGACGGCGCGGTGGCGATCCCACGCGGCGCGGCGGTGCAGGGAACGGTGGTGGACGCGAAGAAGTCCGGCGCGCTGAGCGGACGCGGCGAGCTGACGCTGCAACTGACGCAGGTGACGCTGGGCGGCAAGAGCTATGCGATCGTCTCCGATGTGTGGGGCAGGGCGACGGGTGACAAGGCCGCTCAGTCGGTGAATAGCACGGCGGCCGGCGGCGTGATGGGAGCCTTGATTGGCGCGGCGGCGGGCGGCGGACGGGGCGCGGCGATCGGCGCGGGTGTGGGCGGAGCGCTGGGGCTGGGATCGGCGGCGACATCGGGCAGCGGACAGGTCTATGTGCCGTCGGAGGGGCTGCTGACGTTCCATCTGGCGCAGCCGGCGACCGTCACGACCCTGTCGCAGGCGGAGATGGACCGGCTGGCGCAGGGAGTTCCGCAAGGGATGCAGCCGCAGCAACTTCGGCGGCGCTATCCTCCGGTGTACTACGGGCCGTATGGGCCGGGATATTATCGGCCATATCCTTATGGCTATCCATATCCCTACTGAAGCGATCTGACTTTTGCGTGATTCGAGGGGCCGCGGGCCGAGGCCCGGGGCTGAAGCCCGTCTCTTCGAGGGGATGGATTCAGGGGCCTGAAGGCCCGTGCTCCCTCCGGGACGCGCAACCGCGCGATACCCCACCCATCGCGCAAAGGACGCGCGATGAATGGGGCACCCGAAATCCCACCCTTTCGCAAAGGCGCGAAAGGATGGGGCACCCGGCGACAGCCGGTCGTTCGCTACCGCGAACGATACCCCACCCTGGCGCGATAAGACCGCGCCGAGGATGGGGCACCCGGGGCGAGGATGGGGCTCCCGGGGCGAGGATGGGGCACCCGGCACCCGGCAATACTTGCCGAAGCGACTAGGACGGGTTTTCGTTGTGGGACTCTGTCTGCGAGGCCAAGGGGTCAATGCCGTACCGGTTGTTGCCCTTTGTGCCCTTAAGGCAGCCTAGGACGATGAAAGGGATTATCCCCAAATAAGGCACGCAGTTGAGGAGGACCATCCACCCAGAGAGGTTGACATCATGCCAACGCTTTACCTGGGTTGCCAAACTGAGCCAGCAGGTAAAGACAAGACAGGTCACCATGGCCAACATTAATATCCCCGCGAGAATCGCTCCAATCCCCTCTCCAATCCCCTCTCCGATCCCCGCTCCGATCCCCGCCGAGGGGAGTAGATATATCAACATGGACGGCAAACATGCAATCACGCTGCCGGCAAGTACTGCTCCCATCCGGATCCAGAACTCACTGCGGGTGATCCGGCCCTTAAAGCCCCAAATGCTATGCTCCTCGTCGAATTGTGCGGGAGCTATGACCTGCGCAGTCCCAACCCGATCACCAGCCGACTGCGCCGGTGCATCATATTGAGCTGCCTCATTGTTTTCAACCAAATCAGGCTCATCCGCCATAATCGCCTCTCATCCTTCCTAGTATTCCTAGGTTAAGGGAGCATTCCGGGCGTGGCCCAACCATGACTTCCCTTTCATACAGTGATTCGTCGAATAGTACCGCTCGTTGATCGGCTGCACAAGACCAGGACCGTGTCTACTGTCGAAAAGAGAGGCGATTCTGAACAGCCCGAGCCGGAAGGCCATAGCCGATTGATCTATACTGGTTGCTTGCCTTGCAATGGGTCTGACACGCGGAAATAAGGCGTGGCTGGCTCCGCAAAATCAAATGGCAGGTGCGTCGCCGTTCTCGTTCTTGAGGGGCAGGCGGGGCGCGAAGTCAAGGGCGCTGGTCTAGCATGATTCGTTTTCTTCAGCAGGACACGAAGGCTATCAAGTTTATCTTCGCCAGCATCATCGGCATTGTTATCGTTGGCATGGTTTGGTACCTGGTGTTGCCGTTGCTGGGCAACACCAATAACTCTCAGAATGCGTCGGTGTATGCGACGGTGCGGGAGCCGGGGATTCTGGGGCGGATCGGGTTCGGGGAGAGCACAGAGATCAAGATGGAGGACGTGACGAAGCTGGCGCAGCGGCAGTTGCAGCAGCAGCACTACCCGGACTTCCTGCTGCCGTACATGATGCAGCAGGCTGGGCAGTACCTGGTGCAGCAAGCGATCAAGAAGCAGGCGGCAGACGCGATGCATCTGGAGGTGAGTGACGCGGACCTGGTGCGCGAGCTGCGCACGGGGCCGTTTGCCGAGTACCTGTTCCCCAATGGGCAGTTCGTGGGCGACGACAAGTACATCGACTTCCTGCAGGCGGAGTACGGTTCGGAGATGACCCGCAGCTACTTCGAGCAGCAAGTGAAGGAGGAGATGGAGCTGCAACGGCTGCAGGCGATGGTGACGGGCGGGGCGACGGTGACGGACGCGGCGGTGCGCGAGGCCTACCGGGTGCAGGGGATGAAGGTGCAGTTCGACTACGCGGCGGTGTCGCTGG
>JBEKRR010000052.1:0-31255 GCA_049518555.1 Acidobacteriaceae bacterium | reverse complement strand
GGGCAGTTCTCGCAGCAGGCGGTGGTCAGGCCCTTGGTGATCCGGTGATAGCAGAGCGTGCATTTGTCCGCGACTTTCTTTTCCGGATGGATGTAACGGCATCCGTAGGGGCAGGCCTGCACACAGTAGGCGCAGCCGAGGCAGTAGGTCTGGTCCACCAGGACCACTCCGTCGGGTGCGATGAATGTGGCGCCCACCGGACAGACCTGGGTGCAGGGCGAGTCGGCACAGTGGTTGCACAGCTTGGGAACGAAGAAATACTTGCCCTCATCCTGGGGCGCGGAAGAGAAGCCCTCCTCGCCGCCGGCGCTTTGGGCCACGGCGGGGAACCCCTCCTTGCCGCCGTCGGGCGAGATCACCTCGGGGCTCTCCATGTGCCAGTCGTTGACGTGGTAGCGTTCCACCCAGGTGCGGAAGTGTCCATCCGGCACATCGTTCTCCGCCGCGCAGGCGCGCACGCAGTTGCCGCAGCCGATGCACTTGGGAATGTCGATCAACATGCTCCACCAGTGATCGGTCATGGTGTAGTTGGGCGAGGCGTCGGGAGTTCCGGCGAGCACATACTTCCAGGCGATCGCAGCCGCGGGCAGCATGACAAGAAAATGGCGTCGGTCGAGGTCCACTTGGTTTCTCCAGTCTGAATCACAGGCCGTTGTGCGGTTGGTGGCAGGTTTCGCAGGGCACGCCGCCGGAGTGTTGCACCGGGTCGATCTGCGGAAACCCGCCGGGTTTGGCGGCGCTCTCCGCATGACAGCGAATGCACAGCACGGTGGTGTCGATCTTCACCGGCTGGATCGAAGGGTCGTCCGCGTGCTTGGCCAGCGGACCATGGCAGGCCTCGCAGTTCACGTTCTCGTGCTTGCCCGCCTTCTTCGCCTCGGCAATGTCCGCGTGGCAGGTCTCGCAGGTTTCGTGGCCGGCGTAGTGCAGCGGGTGGGCGGCGATCTCCGCAATGGCTGCTCCGCGGTAGTGGCCATACTCTCCGAAGCTCCTGGGCACAACGAAGTGGCGAACCACAAGAAACACCGCGAACGCCACAACGAAGAGAAGGGCAAAGCGGAAGAGATGTCCTGCATCCTTGTAAAGACTCATTGCGTAATCTTACTTCCTTCCGAATTGGGGCCTGCCGTTGCCGCCGTTGCGGGCCGGAATGGAGGAACAGCAAGCCGCGTCCGCTGCTCGTCTCCGCACCGGCAATTCATTCCTACGGGGCGGGAGAGAGGTTTGTATGTGAGCCACGTCACAGCTTGCCGGGTAGAGGCGGGGGGGTGAGCATGGAAGACGGAAAAAAGATCGTCGCTCGCCTGGTAGAGTGACTATAATCACACAGGCTCGCCACCCCACTTTTTTTTGACCGTACCTTCATTGTGAGTGACGGCGGTCACATCCAAATCGCCATTTTGCACTCTATCGTACCTTTATTGTGAGTGATGGCAGTCACACATAATATGTGATTTGACTCTCTAGTGTTTCTCAACCCGCTTTATTTTTCGCCAATTGAATTGGTGCTTTCTTTAGCAACCGGAACGAAGTCGCACTCATCGAACACAAGAACCAAGCAGTCATCGAACACAAGAACCAAGTTGCAATTCATGGGCGAGCAATCTGTGCGGAGGCACTCCGCGGAGGGGCTGAATGAAACGGATTTTGCTGTGCATGGCTTTGATCGCGTTGCTTCCGGGGCTTTCGACGAAGGCCGGTTCGCTCTATGCTGCGGGCGCAAAACAGCAGGCGGCTGTGGCGCAGAACGCGCCTGCTCCCAATTCTGCCGATTATGTCGGTTCGGATGTGTGCGCGACGTGCCACGCCGATATCGCCAAGAAGTTCAGCGACAACCCGCACTCGAAGCTTGCGCTAAGGAACCATGGCACGGGCGCGACCTGCGAGAGCTGTCACGGGCCGGGCAAGGCCCACGTAGAGAGCGGCGGGGACGTTACCAAGATCGTTCAACTGAGCAAGCTTTCGCCGAAGGACCTGGATGCGACCTGCCTGGGCTGTCACGCGGGCGTGCATCCCAACTTCCTGCGCTCACCCCATGCCAAGGCCGGCGTCAGTTGCACCAGTTGTCACAGCATTCATGAAGGGGACACGGAGGCGAAGCTGCTGAAGGCCGCGCAGCCGCAGCTTTGCTTCCAGTGCCATGCCGATGTGAAGCCGGCGTTCGACATGCCCTTCCACCACCGGGTGAACGAAGGCCTGGTGAAGTGCAGCGACTGCCACGACGTTCACGGCACCTTCGGCAACAACAACATCCGGTCCACCGCCGACCAGAACGCAATCTGCACCAAGTGCCACACGGAGACGCGCGGGCCGTTTGTCTTCGAACATGCCGCGGTCAAGGGGGAGGGATGCCTGGGGTGCCACACGCCGCATGGCTCGCAGAACGCCCGGCTGCTGAATGTGCCCAACATCAATCAGCTATGCAACCAGTGCCATAGCCCGGTCTCCGCCGGAACGGTCCATGGGATGAACGCAGGATCGGCGGACCGTCCTCCCTGCGTCACCTGCCACACCATGATTCATGGGTCCAACGTCAATCCGGCTTTCATCCGGTAATGGAGTTTGACGCGCCGTCCAATACGGTTTGGACGGCGCGTTGCATAACGCGCAGCAAGAGTTGCAAAAGATCGAAGGATTCAAAGCTGGCAATGTTTTCTTCCAACGAGGCTTGAGATGACGAAAATTGACGGGCCCTCTCTGCACGCCACGGAACAGCTCTCTCACGCGGCCAAACCCCGGCTCGCGAAGTGCATCGGAACCGCCATTCTGCTGCTGACGGCGGGAGTCGCAGCCGCCCAGACCCAGCCGCCGGCAGAGGCGGTGCAGGATGGGTATACGGTCCACCAGACGGCGGATCTGGGCGGCCACATGGTCGGTCTCTCCGGCAGCGGAGCCATGTATGACACGCTGGTCAACATCCAGTCCGGGCCGCGCGTGCTGGGCGAGACCTTCACCATGCATGCCGTCGAGGGCACAAAGCACCCACTGCTGGACGACCTCACCGCCTTCAGCAGCGGCTTTGGCGGCGATCCCAACAACTTCGCCAAGCTGGACTTCTCCAAGGGCAAGCTCTACGAGTTCTCCGGAATGTTCCGCCGCGACCGCCAGTACTCCGACTACGACCTGCTGGCAAACCCGGACAACTCCGGACTGACGGTCCCCTACGGAGTGGTCAACACTGTTCCCACCGCTGCGGCCCTCACCTGGCCCCAGAACAACGATTCGCCGGTGATGTTCAACACCGTGCGGCGAATGACGGACACCAACCTGACGGTCCTGCCGCTCTCCAAGGTCTCCTTCCGGGCCGGGTACTCGCAGAACATCTTCCAGGGCCCGACCCTCAGCCCCGCCCGGTCGGTCGGAAAATACGATTCGTTGGTGATGGAGGTCCAGCGCAACAGCACCGACGATTTTACCGGCGCAATCGACTGGAAGCCCGTGCAGCACACCAAGGTGACATTTGAGGAGCAGGTCACCCACTACAAGGCAGACTCGTACTTCACTCTGAACCCGAACGGCTTCCTGGCGCAGGAGGCGGACGGCACCCCGGTCTCACTTGGCGATTGGGACGCTTTGGCCTCTCCCTACTCGATTTCCGCCTGCAATACAGCCAGCATGGGCAGCGCGTACAGCGGTTCAGGCAGCACGCTCACCTACACCATCTTCTCGGCCCCTCAGACGCCGGGCGGCCTGCCCATCGTCAATCCAGCGTGCGATGTCATCACCAGCTACCTGCGCTCGCAGCCGACGCGCTCGATCACACCCACCGAGATGCTGCGCCTGCAAAGCTCAAGCATCCGGAATATCGCCATGAACGGCGACATCCGCTTCACCATGGCGGACACCAATCTTCCCAACTACTACGAGAACTGGACGGGCCTGGACGGGACGATCCGTTCGGCGACGTTTACGGGCAACGCGCAAGCCAAGAGGCAGGTGCTTGGCATCGACTATGGCCTCACATGGCAGGCCACAAAGACGTTTGCCCTCTCTGAACAGATCGACTTCTCCAATGCCCACCAGCCCGGCATCTCGAACATCTCTACTGGAGTCACGCAGAATACACTGACGAACCCCAATGAGACCATCAACTACTCGGGCGCGCTGGTTTCGGGAGCCGCATACAGCATTACCGGAAATCCCAACGGCACGCCCCTGCCGGCCTACTTTGGCCAGTCGTTCCTGACCAATAACGTGACCGGAAGCTGGGACGCCACGCCGCGCGCCACGGTCGCGCTCACCTATCGCGTCAGCCAACACGTCATCGCTCAGGGATTTCCCCATAACGTCAAATTGGTCTCGGGCTCAAGCGGCACGGTTACCATCAACGAAAACGGCGCGATCTTCAATGCCGCTCTGCGTCCCACCAACCATTGGGACCTCAACGGCACGATCGAAGCGTTCTACGACGACAACGTATTCACCCCGATGGGCGCGCGCCAGACGAGACACTACAGAATCCACACCCTCTACCGGCCGAAGCCCTGGGCGACGCTCTCCGGCGCCTTCAACGACCTGGAACGGCATAACAACACCAACAACACAGATACTCCGCCCGCGGACGGCCCGCTGCAGCACGTCGATCACAGCCGCACTGTGGGCCTGGGCGCTGTGCTGGCTCCCAACGAGCGCTACGGCTTCGATTTCAACTACTCCTACAGCGATGTGTATATCTCCACCAACGCCTGCTACCTGAATGGCGCCACCGCCGCCTTGCCCGGCGCGGCCTCAACCACAAGCGCGGGCGCGCCCAATCTGTGCCCAAACCTGCTGACGGACTGGGGGCCGGTCAAGGACTTCATGGATGCTCCCACGCAGTACGCATCCTTCGGCGTCACCTACTCCCCGAACAAGGTGCTCCGCTCCGGCCTGGGCTATCGCATCAGCGCCGTCAGCGGCAACCAGTTCTTCAGCGATGCGCAACAGGTCAACGGCTCGCTGCAGTCCGCCTATCAGTCGCCCTATCTGAATCTTGCATGGACGGTCCATCCCGGACTGGTATGGAGGGCGGAGTACAACTTCTATGGATACGGCGAAGGCGGACCCTCCGGCGCGCCCTTCTGCAGCACTTCAACAACTGCGACGTCAGCCGTTGTTCCCTGCAACTCTTCCACTCTGACCGGCCCAACCGGGCTGACCGAGCCATCTTCCGGCCTGAGCGCGCCGCGCAACTTCCACGCCAATAATTTGACCCTTGCAATCCATTATGAGTTTTGAGTATGAGTTACAGTGAAAGATGAGTTCCAGCAAAACAGGAGATTGCCCATGAAGATTCGGACTGGAATTGCGCTTGCCACCATCCTAGCGGCCATGACTGGCACCACCGCCTTTGCCCAGGGTTCGGGAGCGGATGTCTACACCAGCACCAAGTGCGCGATGTGCCATGGCGCAACCGGGACAGGAAATGCCGGAATGAAGGTCCCGCCGTTCAAATCGCCCGAGTCCATTAAGGCCACGGATGCAGCTTTGATTGCCGCCATTAAAAACGGCACAGGCACAGGACCCATTAAGATGCCGGCCTACGCCGGCAAGCTGACCGACGCGCAGATCAAGAGTGTCGTTGCGTACATCCGCACCCTGCAGAAGTAGTAGTCGCGGCTGAGTGGGCTGTGGCCGGACCGATAGGGCATCAGGAGCGAGCGGCGGATTCACGCTCTCCTGAATCTGCCGGGCTGTCTGCGGGGCGCACCCGCATGTGCGACCGGGTTTTCGGATGTGAGGGTGTGGCATGGCTGGGCCGTTATTTGCGCTCCCGGGAGTCGCTTGCGTTGCAGGAAAGCATCGCGCCATGAAAGCGGTTCTGCCCGGAACCGGGGCGCATGGAATTGGCCCAGGCCGGAGAACTCTGGCTGCGGCGCTTGGCCTGTTGCTGCTTGCGGGCTTCCCGTCCATGTTGCGTGCACAGACCGACTGCCTCGCCTGTCATGCGGACAAGACGATGCAGGACGCAGCGGGGCACAGCGTCGGCGTGGATGCGGACGTCTTTCATTCGAGCATTCACGGCAGCCTGGGCTGCACCGATTGCCACACCACAATCAAGGAGTATCCCCATCCGGAGACGCCGGTTGCGGTGAAGTGCGCCGCATGCCACGCCGATCAGGCAACGGGAATCGCCGGCAGCGTTCATGCGTCGGCCAGCGCGCATCCCTGCACCGGCTGTCATGGCGACGCGCACGCCATCTTCCCCAAGAGCGATGCGCGATCCGCGGTGTACCCGCTGAACATTCCGCGCACCTGCGGGTCATGCCACGCCAGCGAGGCGCTGGCAAAGAAGTACGGCCTGCAGAATGTCTACTCGGTGTACATGGACTCCATTCATGGGTATGCCGTCAGCAAGGAGGGGTTGCTGGTGGCGGCGAACTGCATGAGCTGCCACGGATCGCACCACATCCTGAGCCACAAAGACCCGCAGAGCCCCACCTACAAGACAAACATTCCCAACACCTGCGGAACGTGTCACGGGGGAGTGGAGGCGGAATACTCCGCGGGCGTGCATGGCAAGGCTGTGGCCGGCGGGGACCTGAACGCGCCGGTATGCTCGGACTGCCACACGGCGCACGCGATCCTGCAGCCGACGCTGGCGGACTTCCGCATGCAGTCCACGCCGATCTGCGGCTCGTGCCACAAGGGGAGGTTCGCCACCTACCAGGACACGTTCCACTCGCAACTGGGGCTGCTGGGCGGCTATGTGCAGACGGCGCGCTGCTGGGACTGCCATGGAGCGCACGACATCCGGCCCGCGTCCGATCCTGCTTCGCCGGTCAACAAGACAAACCTGATCAAGACCTGCGGCCGCTGCCACGCGGACGCCAATGCCAGCTTCGTTCAGTATCAGCCGCACGCCAATCCACGCAATCGCAGACTGAACCCGGCGCTGTACTTCACCCGGTTCTTCATGAACCTGCTGCTATGGGGCGTGCTCGGGTTCTTTGCGCTGCATACCCTGCTGTGGTTTATCCGGGCGAAGAGGGAACAGGGCAGGAATGGGCCAACGGGGGAGGCAAAAGATGACTGACGAGACGGGCGCTCGACCCGCGCAGCAGCCGGAAAGCCAGCCGCAAGGCGACGGCCAGCCGCAGGAGAGCGGCAAAGAGAAGTACTATGTGCGTTTCACCTTGGCGCAGCGGTACCTCCACGTGGTCCTGTTCACGTCGTTTCTGGGGCTGGCGGCGACCGGTTTGCCGATGCGCTTCAGCGACAACCCAGCGGCGCGTTTTTTCGCGCGCGAGGTGGGCGGCTTCGGCGCGATTCTGTTCCTGCATAAGTTTTGCGCCGTGGTCCTGACGCTGGCGTTTCTCTATCACCTGAAAGACATCGCGACCCGCGCCCTGGTGCATAAGGAGAAGGGGATCTTCTGGGGGCCGACATCGATGGTGCCCAACTGGAAGGACGTGCAGGACGTGGTTGGCCACCTGCGCTGGTTTGTGGGACTGGGGCCCAAGCCGCGGTTCGAGCGCTACGCCTACTGGGAGAAGTTCGATTACTGGGCAGTCTTCTGGGGCATGATCGTCATCGGTTTTTCAGGATACGCGATGTGGTTTGCGCCATTTTTTGCCCGCTTCCTGCCGGGCTGGGCGTTGAACGCCGTTCTGGTGATCCACGGCGAGGAAGCCCTACTGGCCATCCTGTTCATCTTTTCCATTCATTTCGTCAACACGCACCTGCGCCCCGACAGTTTCCCCATGGACATGGTGATCTTCACCGGCAAGGAGACGGACGAGGAGTTCCAGAAGAAGCGCACGCTGGAGTATCGGCGGCTGGCCGCGGAGGGGAAGCTGGAGGCAAGGGTTGGGGACAATCCGGTATATTGGTGGGTGAACTTCGCCCGTGTCATCGGGTTCACCGCCATTCTGATTGGGCTACTCCTTCTTGTCTTGACATTGATCGGATACTTCGGCAACGCATAACAATCTACAGAGGCATGCATGTTCGATTACGAAAAGCTGAGGAAGAGCCTTCGGCTGGTCCTGTTCTATGGCAACAACTGGACCAGCCTGATCGGCGGCGCAATCACCAGCGCGTCAGCCGTTGTGCTGGTCGGTTTCTGGGTTGTCAGCATCTTTGGGCACGGCGGCTCCTCCAATCCCTACCTGGGCATTCTCTTCGATGTGTTTCTGCCCGGGCTGTTCATCTTCGGGCTGGTGCTGATTCCCATCGGCATCTGGCTGCGGCGAAGGCAACTCACGAAGCTCGGCCAAATCCCTTCCATCTATCCGCGGATCGAACTCAGGGACCCGGTCTTCCGGCGCGGGATCGAGATCGTTCTGGTGGCCACTTTGATCAACTTCATCATTGTGGGCACGGCGAGCTATCGCACTGTCTCCTACATGGACTCGGCGAACTTCTGCGGCCAGAGCTGCCATGTGATGGCCCCGCAATGGGCCGCATACCAGGTGTCTCCGCACTCGCATGTGGCCTGCGTGGAGTGCCACATCGGTTCTGGATTCTCGGCGGCGGTCGAGGCCAAGGTGAACGGGACGAAACAATTGATCGAGGTGACGCTGGGCAACTATCCGCGTCCCGTCCTGGCCCCGCTCTCCGTGCTGCGCCCGGCGCGCGCCACCTGCGAGGAGTGCCATTCGCCGACCAGGTTTGTGGGCGAGAAGCTGCTGGTGGAGACGGCGTATGGCGACGACGAGAAGAACTCCATCACGCGTACGGTGCTGGCGCTGCACCTGGGAGGGGTGGACTCGCTCTCCCACCTCAGCGGCATCCACGGCCATCATCTCGACGACTACGAGTATGTGGCCACCGACACCACCTTCCAGACGATCATCGCGGTCAGCAAGCACAATGCGGACGGATCGACCACGCAATATGTAAGCTCCGACTGGAAGGGGCCGGTCACGGGCGTCACCCGCCGGATGGACTGCATGGACTGCCATAACCAGGCGACCCACACCTTCCAGACCGCCGAGGACGCCATCGACGAGGTGATGGTGGACGGCACGCCCAGCGCCAGCCTTCCCTTCGTCCACAAGGAGGGGCTGCAACTGATTCAGGCGGAGTACGCCTCGCAGGCCGAGGCTGCCGCAAAGATCGCCTCGGGGCTGGACGACTTCTACCGCACGCAGTATCCGGCGGTGTGGGCGGGCCAGCGCGCCCAGGTGGACGCGGCGGCGAAGACGCTGGTCGCCATCTACCGGCGCAACGTCTTTCCCGAGATGAAGGTGACGTGGGGCACCTATCCCAACGGCATGGGGCACAGCGCGCCGGGGCACAATCCATCGCCGGGATGCTTCCGCTGCCACGACGGCAACCACGCGTCGAAGGACGGCAAGACGCTCACCAACGACTGCGCGACCTGCCACAATCTGCTGGCTGTGGACGAGGCGAACCCCAAGCAGTTGGCCGACCTCGGGCTGCAGTAGTGGCTTGGCTCGCAGCAAAAGGCATAACGCCGATCCTCACCGACGAGCGCCGATCAATAACAACACGGACAAGAAAAACAACTCTGATCTCCTTGGACGAGAACGAGCAAAAAAATCAGGTGCCATTCACCGGGTTCAGAATGACGGCCGTTGAAATAGAAAGGTTTTCGATCTGTGGTCCATCGGTGTCGATCGGTGTTAAGCCGTTCGTTCTTTTTGGGATTTAGAATGGATGGATGAGCGACGCTAAGGTAGTATCGCGGACGGTGGCGGAGTCGCAGGCGGAGCGCAGCGAGATCATCTTTCCCGCGGACACCAATGCCATTGGAAACCTCTTCGGCGGGCGGTTGATGCAGTGGATCGACCTGGTGGGCGCGGTGGCCGCGGTGCGCCACTCGCATGCCATCGTGGTGACGGCGAGCATGGACCACCTGGACTTCGTTGCCCCGGTGCATGTGGGCGACCTGCTGATCCTGAAGGCAAGCGTCAACCGCGCCTTCCACACCAGCATGGAGATCGGCGTCCGCGCCATGGTGGAAGATGCGCGCGGGCAGACGCTGCGCCACGTCTCCACAGCCTATGTGACCTACGTTGCGGTGGACCACGAGGGGCATCCCATCTCCGTGCCCTGCGTCATCGCGGAGACCGAGCACCAGAAGCGCCGCTTCGCCGACGCGGGCCGGCGCCGCGAGTTGCGCGGCGAAGAGACGCAGCGGGCAAGGGAGATTCGCGCCGCGTTGGGGGCCGGGTGGCACGTGTAAGGGATAAGTGGTCGGTGGTAAGTGGTAAGTAAGAACAAGAACAAATGCAATGACGAAATGCGGTGGTTTCTCCACTAGGGAGGCAAAGTGCGCCGCCTTCAGTCGAGATGACGGATTCATCGAAAGAAAGGGAGGATTGTTGATGGGGCACACAGGAGCAGGAGCGGTGCAGGGGCCGCAGCCATTGCCGGGCGTGACGTATGTAGTGGCCGTGGGCAGCGGCAAGGGCGGCGTGGGCAAGACGACCGTCGCGGTGAACCTGGCCGTCGCGCTGGCCAAGCTGGGCCATCGCGTGGGGCTGCTCGACGCCGACATCTATGGCCCGAATGTGCCCATCATGATGGGCATGTCGCGAGCGCCCAGCATGGTGGGCGAGGACCGCATCGGGCCGCTCACGGCGCACGGCGTGAAGTTCATCTCCATCGGGCTTTTGGCGCCGGGCGACCAGCCGATGGTGATGCGCGGGCCCATGCTGCACCAGATCGTCCGCCAATTTTTGCAGCAGGTGGAATGGGGCGAGCTGGACTTCCTGATCGTGGACCTGCCGCCGGGCACCGGCGATGTGGTGCTCTCGCTGGTGCAGACGGTGCCGCTGACCGGCGCGGTGGTCGTCTCCACGCCCAGCGACGTCAGCCTGCAGGACGCGCGGAAGGCGATCGAGATGTTCCGCCAGGTGAAGGTCGAGGTGATCGGCCTGGTGGAGAACATGGGCCACTTCACCTGCCCGCACTGCAAGCAGGGGATTGACATCTTTTCCTCGGGCGGCACGGAGCGGACGGCGGCGCAGTTTGGCCTGGAGTTCCTGGGCTCGCTGGACCTCGATCCCGCCATCCGCGAGGGCGGCGACCGCGGGCTTCCGGTGGCGCTGGCTGGGCCGGAGAGCGCGGGCGCTAAGGAGTTCTTCGAGGTGGCGCGCAAAGTTGCGGCGCGCGCGCAGCAGATCGCCGCCGCGAGCGAGCAGATTCTGGAGATCAGCTAGAGCAAAACCAGTGTTGGTGTGGTCCTTTGAAGCCGGAAGGCCAACGGCAAGGCAAAGACGAAAGGCATGATTCCTGAGCTGTAAGCTATCAGCCATAAAGCTGTCAGTTAAGGCGATGGAACTAGCATCCCCGGTTAGCTCTAGGAACCCGGCCTCGCCGCACTCTGTGGTTGAAATGAGTTACGCGAAGCGCAGGCTGACCTTGCCGGCGTGGGCAAAGGCGACCTCGACCAGCGAGCCGGGGCGGGCGGGCGTATTGCCGGTCCAGCTTCCGGTGGTGATCCACTGCCCGGCCTTGAGGCCTCCGGTGCGCGCCGCGCCCTCGTTGGCGAGGTAGGGAAGCAGGCGCATCAGGTCGCCCGATGTGTTGGAGCCGGTGCGCTCCACTTCCAACTTGCCGTTGATGGAGAGCGTCACGGTCTCTGTCTTGAAGTCGATCTTCTTCCAATCTTTGCAGGCGGGGCCGTGGATGAAGCCGCCGTGCATCTGCAGGTCGGCGAGCATGGAGAGGTGCGCGGCGGCCTTGGGGTCGATAAGGCCGGACTCCAGCTCCTCGATGATGGGATGGCAACTGGCGATGGCGGCGACCACCTCTGCGCGCGTGTAGGGCTTGGCGCGCGGGGGCAGGTCTTTGCCCAGCAGGAAGGCGATCTCGGCCTCCAGCACGCGATAGCGGAAGCGCGGGCCGGCCAGCAGCGTGCCGCTACGGGCCATCCAGGCCAGCGGCATGGGAGCGAAGAAGGGCGTGGCGTCGGGCGAGCCTGCGCCGATCTTCCAGCCTCCGATGGGGCCGAAGGCAGTGGCGATCATGCCGTGGATGATGGCAGCCTCTTCCGGCGACTTCGGCTGCACTTCGGCCGGCAGGTCGGCGATAGGCTTGTGGTTGCGGCGTGCGTTGATCAGCAGGTTGGCGGCTTCGAGGAGTTGTTGCATGCGCTTATGGGTCATGGTGGTACCAGTGTCGCTCAAATGGGCGGCTATGTCATGAGTTATTCAACGAAGGAACGGGGAAATCCCTAGCGCCGCCGTTCCCGCCGCCGCGCCCGCACAAAGCTGCTCACCGAAAAGTAGCCAAAGAGCGCCAGCATCGCCAGCGCGCCCAGCAGTTGCCGGTGTCCGGCCGCGTTGGAGTGCCACTCGCCGCGCAGACGCCACACGCCAGTTGCGGCGAAGAGCACGAAGAGCCCGAAGACGACGCCTGCAACCTCCAGCCACAGCACCCCCCAGAGGCGCACAAACGTCCTCCATGCCGGGCCAAAGCGCCGTCCCCCGCGCTGCAGCCCCCGCCTCGTTCCACGCGCCTTGATGACGGTCTGGGCCGCGCCATGGGCCGCAATACTAGCTGCCTTGCTCATCGCCGCAGGGGCCGTCGTATGGGGCGGGTCCGCCGCGCCACTCGCCTGCGGCCTGGGCGACGCCGGACCGGCATTCTCCCCCGCGCTCGCGCTCCTGCCCGCACTCTTGCGCGAGGGGTTCTCCGCCGTGGCCGCGTCCACCGCAGCCGTCACCGTCTTCACCGCCTGCCGCGCTCCGAAGCCAAGCGCACGCCCAAAGCGAACCACATCCATGCTCGAAGTGTAGAGCAGGTTGCGCGCGCGTGGGTGAGGAAAACCAACCGCAAAGTGGCATTGCGGCGGCTTTCGGCGCGGCGTATCCTTGAGTTCAGAGTCAGAGAGAACGGACCGCAATGCCGTTCCCGCCGGTGGGCGTCTTCCGAGGGCAGGGAATACCCAGTGCGGTCGAATCGCAGGCTGGATTAAAATCCCAGGGCAGCGCGGAGGCGGCATTGAATGCAAAAGTGAAGAACCTGATCCAGAAGCTGGGAGAGGCAATCCACGAATCTGTCTCCGAGTCGGAAAGCATCGCGGGCGTGGTGAAGAACATCCGCGACCAGGGATTCGACGTTCTGCTGATGCTGGAGGCAACCATCGGCCTCAATGAGGTGGAACCCGTCAGCGAAGCGGGCCGGGCCACGGACTCCGACAGCGCAGCCGCGATGGGCGCCTTTACACGCAACGACCTCAACTTCCTCAAGTCCCTGCGCATCACCCTTCCCGATTCCGATTCTGAAGCCCACTCCAACAGCCTCGGCATCGGTTCCGCTGCCGATTCGGCCGCGGGCCCTTCAACCGACGCATAACCGGCAACTGCTGCCCCCTCCGCGCCCGGCCTGCGCCGTCCGCGCTGTCTCTACCCGCCCATGGGAACTGCTTCCGGTCCCCCTTGGGCCGCCTCTGCCCCTCACCCCGGCAAAATGCAACACGCGCGTGGTAGACTCTCGATTCGCACCACTCATGCATCTGTTATTTCGCATCCGATACTCTAGGTTCATGACGTTCAACAGCAGATTTGCAGCAGAGCTGCCCGAAGCCAAGAAACCATGCGCGGTCTGCGCGCAATGAAAGCCAGGCGGAGAGAGTCTTGCGCTCCACCGGCAACCGGAAGTTCGCTCTAAGATTGTCGTAGGTTTGCTGGCACTTCGCTTTCGAGGTAAAGGACGATGAGAGACACACTCGGTGTACTGCTTGCAGGCGGGGCCGGCGAACGGCTCTTCCCCCTTACGCGCGACCGCGCCAAGCCCGCCGTTCCCTTTGCCGGCCAGTACCGCATCATCGACATCACGCTCTCCAACTGCATCAACAGCGACCTGCGCCACGTCTACATCCTCACCCAGTACAAGGCGCTCTCGCTGAACCGGCACATCCGCGAGGGCTGGGGCCCGGTGGTGGCCAGCGAGCTGGGCGAGTTCATCGAGATCCTGCCGCCCATGCAGCGCGTCTCCAAGTCCTGGTACCAGGGCACCGCCGACGCGGTCTACCAGAACATCTACTCCATCGGGTCGGAGGAGCCGCGCTACGTTCTCATCCTCTCCGGCGACCACATCTACAAGATGAACTACGGCCGCATGCTGCAGCAGCACAAGGACTCCGGCGCCGATGTTACGCTGGCGACCCTGCCGATCCGGCCCGACGAGGTCTCCCGCTTCGGCATCGTCGAGGTCGCGCGCACGGGCGAGGTCACGGGATTCGTGGAAAAGCCCGCATCCACCGAGATCCGCTCGCCCGTCGATCCCAACGTGGTCGACGCCTCCATGGGCATCTACCTCTTCAACACAGACATCCTGCTGCCCGAACTCATCCAGGACGCCGAAGACCCCGACTCCACGCACGACTTCGGCCACGACATCCTGCCCAAGCTGCTCGGCCGGATCAAAATGCACGCCTTCAACTTTGTCGACGAGAACAAGCAGCGCGCCCTCTACTGGCGCGACGTGGGAACGCTGGAGGCCTACTACGACGCCAACATGGACGTGGCCGGCATCTCGCCCGTCTTCAACCTCTACGACAAGAGTTGGCCCATGCGCACCCGCCCCTACCAGTACCCCCCCGCCAAGTTCGTCTTCGGCGAGCCGGGACGCACCGGCATGGCCATCAACTCCATCGTCTGCTCCGGCTCCATCGTCTCCGGGTCAGCCAGGACGTGCGCGTCAACTCCTACGCCGACGTGGACTCATCGGTCATCTTCTCCCACGTCAACATCGGCCGCCACTGCCGCATCCGCCACGCCATCATCGACCGCGACGTGCACATCCCGGACGGCACCGTCATCGGCTACGACGCCAACGAGGACAAGAAGAACTACTTCGTCTCCGAGAGCGGGCTGACCGTCGTCACCCGCGACTACTCCGTCTACGAGAACCCGGTGAGCCCCGAGTTCCTCCAGCCCGGCAACACCTGGTAGGCATCGCAAGCCACACAAACAGGGTGCCCCATTCATTCGCGCCTTTTGCGAATGGGTGGGTTATGCCACTCAAACCCGGGACACCCCTCCGCGGCACTCAATATCCCTTCGTATGCAGGAAGAAGACCACCGCCGACGCCACCAGACAATAGATTCCGAACCAGGTCCAGCGGCCATTCTCCAGCCAGTTGCTCAGCCACTTCAGCGCCACTAGTCCGGCCAGGAACGCAAACAGCGCGCCCAGCAGACTCATCGCCACCGTCCCATGCAGATCGATAGGCGAGCCCGTCGCCGCCGCCGCGTGGGTTGCATGCACCAGCCGCATCGCCTCACGCGCAATCGCAAACGGCGTAATCGCCACCGCCATCGCGAAGCTGAACCGTTCCGCCCGCTGTTTGGTTGCGCCGGTCAGCATTCCGGCGGAGATGGTCGCGCCGGAGCGCGAAAAGCCGCGAAAGGGAAGGCATAGTCCCTGCAGCAGGCCCATCCAGGCCGCCTGCCGCATGGTGACGCTGTCGGTGGGGCGCCGCGTTAAGCTCGCCGCCGCTGCCGCCGCCTTCGCCTCCGCCGCGTCCTGCTTCTTCTCGCGCAGACCTGCGATCAGAATCAGAATTCCCGCGCAGGCCAGCGCCGGGGCGACCAGGTCCAGCCGCCCGAAGAGGTCTTCGATCTCCGCCTTGGGCGCGCCCTTGAACATGGTGTGCTCGACCAGCTTGATCAGCGCCTCGCCGAGGACTCCGGTCAGCGCCGTCGCATAGACAAGGCGCAGCGCAAAGCGCTTGAATGCGTCCACCGTGGCGAAGTAGCTCTGCCTCCACTGCCGCCAGAAGTACGCAATCACCGCGAACATGGTGCCGGTGTGCAGCATCACCAAAAGCAGCGTCATCTGCGGCGTCGAGGGGTCGAGCCCCATCAGCTTTTCGGCAACGACAACGTGGGCGGAGCTGGAAACCGGCAGCAACTCGGCGAGTCCCTGCACAATGGCCAGCACAATAACTTGATAGATTGGCATTCCGCCATTTTATAGGGGAAGAGTTGCGCGGTCTTGAAGGCTGTGCAGACGCGGTTTATTCGCGGTCATTCCCGTAGATGGGAATCTGCTGCTGCACGCAATACGCGATGCTGGCCGCGCGCGCCGCGAAGTCCGACTGCGGATACTTCTGCTTCAGTTCCGCCGCCAGACCCACTGCGTTCGCCGCCGCCTGCTCCGACCGCTTCTTCTCGTCCTGCACCAGGTACATCTCCACCAGCACGCCCTCGCGGTAGGTCGCCTCATACAGCGCCTCGGCGGCCTTGGGGCTGTCTGGATAGCGGTCGGCGTAGCGCTCGTAGAGGACGGCCTCCATCTCCGGGCACTTGGGCAGCCCCTGCCAGTCGCCGCACAGTTTATTGTCGATCAGGTCGTAGGCGGCCAGCGCGGCAAACTTCGATGCCGGATACAGCTTCATTACCCGCTGCATCTCGCCCTCGTAGAGCTGCGGTCGCAGATACGCCTCCTGCTCGTGGGCCGAGGGCAGGGTGCTGATGTCGGCCTTGTCGATCTGCCAGCGCACGTCGGCCGAGCGGAACATCGCCTCGGCCGCCAGCGGCGAGTCGGGGAAGTACTCGGCCACGCGCCGGTAGAGCAGGTGCGCCTCCTCGGCCGCGTCCTTGGGTGCGTGCGGCTGCTCCGCCTGCTCCTCAAAGTTCGCGGCAGTACCGTACAGAATCGCATCGCCGTTGGCCGTTGCCGGCGTGACGATGCCCTTGTCGTGAATCCACCCCGAGGCCGGCGTCACGGTCTCGTCCGCGCTGAACTCCGGCTTCTGGTCGTCGGCCTGCTCGTCCGGAATATCGGTGTTGGCGAAGACGCGCACCCACGCGCCGTTGCGCTCGATCACCACCACCTCGTGGCCCGGCAGCACCTCACTGATGTGCTGCGCGTTATCGTCCGCCGCGACGTACACAATCGCCGGATGCACCAGGGTCGCGCGCGCCGAGCGGTCGTAGCCGGAGCGCGTGTCTTTCGGATTCTTCTGCGCCAGTGCCGCCGCCGCGCCGCTGGCGGCAATGGCAATCATCAGCAACCCAAACAGCAGAGCGGATCGCATCCGCATCGGTCTCATGGAGGCAGGCCTCATGGATCTATTAGACTCCCAGTCGCAGTCTGCGTCACCGCGGTGCTGCGCCTGCCAGGTCGTCGCCGCATTTGAACTCGATCTGCTTCGAGAGCGTCTTGCGCACGGGACAGGCACGGGCAGCTTGGGCCAGCTTTTCTCGTTGCTCCGGCGACAGATCGCCGTCGAGTTCGACCTCGTAGCGGAAGGTCACTTTTTCGGGATGGGTCCTGTCCAGGGTGACCTTTGTCGTCACGTCTTGCAGGGGGATGTTGTGATGATCGGCGTACATGCGCACGGTCATGTTGACGCAGGCAGCAAGGGCCGCCTCCAGCAGGTCGTGTGGACGGAAGCCTGCGTGCTCTCCGCCATGTTCGGCGATAGTATCCGCGATTCCGTCGTGTTTGCCGTCGGAGAAGAGGGTTCGGTAGCGCGCGGGATCGCTCTTGGCGTAGATCATCCCCCTATTATGGCAGGGGTTGCCGAGCTGGCGGTCTCGCATCGTGCAGGCACTTATTAATTGCGAGTGACAAACAAGGCTGTAGTCGGGTAAGGTTACGGCTCAATGAATCTGGCAGGGAATGGAGCGGCGTAGGCCGTAACGCTTGATCTGTGCCAGCGTTCCAGGAGGGTAAAAACTTGAAGATCGCAATTCGCTGCCTGCTTGCAGGCGCCGCTCTGGCAGTTCTCTTCGCGTTCCCCGGAACCAACGCGCACGCGCAACAGTCCTATGTAAGCCGCTATGACGTCTACACGGGATTCGCCGACATCGACAGCCCGATGCTCGGCCTCAACGAGCAAGGATTCCACGCGCAGGCGGGGATGAACATGCGGCGCTGGCTCTCGGTCGGCGCGGACTACAGCGAGGGAACGGGCTCGCAGATCCTCACCACGGACCTTCTGCCCGCGGCGCTGCAGGCCACGGTCAACGGCGCCCAGGCCCAATACATTGCGCTGGGCTATCTGCCGGCGAACTACCGCCTTGCCGTGCCCACCGACGCCGCCACCCAGACCTTCGCCTTTGGGCCGCAGCTCGTCGACCGGCACTACTCGAAGCTCACGCTCTTTCTCCGGCCGTCGCTGGGAGCGCTGCGCGAGCGCGCCGTGCCCCACGCGCAGGACGCATTCCAGACCGTCATTGTTGGCCAGCTTGCGCCTGCCGGATTCAAGCGCGACTGGACCGGCTTCTATGGCGTGGGGGGCGGAGCCGAGGTCGCCCTCAGCAAGCACGTCGGCATTCGCGGACAGATGGATTTCGTCTACAACCATCCCTTCAACGACATCCTCGCCGATGGCCGCTGGACCTACCGCTTCTCGGTCGGCCCCAGCTTCCACTTCGGCCGCAACGTGGCCGCAGGCGGCAAGAAGGGCCGCAAGCCGTAGATGAATGCATCGATACTAGCATCGAATGATGCTAAAATAGGTGTATGCGGGCGGGAGGGATATTATGCGAACCACAATCAATTTGGATGACGACTTGGTCGCAACGGCGCAGGAGTACACAGGCCTGACCGAAAAATCAGCCATTGTTCGCGAGGGACTCAAGTTGCTCGTCCAGCGGGAGGCAGCCCGGAGGCTTGCGAGACTCGGCGGAAGCCAGCCCCAACTTAGGCCCATCCCGCGCCGCCGTCCCGCAAGATGATTCTCGTCGACACATCGGTATGGGTGGATCATCTGCGCAAGAGTGATCCGGCCATGGAGAACCTTCTCGACCAAGACCAAGTCCTCTCGCATCCGCTGGTGGTTGGCGAACTGGCCATGGGCGATCTGCGCCCAAGAGATGCGATTCTGAGATTTCTCCGCAGGCTCCCTTCGGTCGTCGTCGCCAGCCACGACGAAGTCCTGCGCTTCATCTTGCAGCACAAGCTCTTCGGCCTGGGCATCGGCTACATCGACGCCCATCTGCTCGGGGCAGTTCAACTGACACCGGATACGACATTATGGACGCGCGATAAGCGGCTGGCTCAGGTTGCAGAGCAACTCAAGATCGCATTCCATCCATTCCAGTAAGAGACACAGTCGCATTCGGACTGAAATGTTCGACTAACGCCGACGCGCTAGCGTCCGGCTCAGCTCTTAGCCGCCCGGATGATCCGCGCGAAGAAGTGAATGAGCCGCCACTGGTCCATTGGCCCCGGCTTCGGCCCGTTGAGGTCGAGGTGCGAGAGCACGGGGCTGACCAGCACCGCTTTCAGGTCGTTGCGCGGCAGCTCGCGGGCCATCCACAGCGTCTCGGCCGAGGGGATGACGTTGTCTGCCTCGCCGTGCAGCAGGTAGACCGGCGTGTCCAGCGTGCGCAGCCGTCCCTCTGGCGAGAGGCCCGGCGACTCACCCGCGTGCCGCGCAATCGACGCCGCAATCGCGGCGCGCGTGGCGGGCAGGGTTGTGTCCATCAGGTTGCGCGCCTCGCGCCGCTGCACGTCGCTCAACAGCCGCGTTGCGGCAGCCTCGCCCTGTCTGTCCTCGTAGAGATGCGCCCGCAGCACCGCGCGCACCGGGCCGAGGTCCGCCGCCGGCACAAACTCATCGACGTGCTCGTACTCCAGCACCAGCGGCCCGTACTCGTGCGGCGCCAGCGCCTCCACCGAGCCGTCGGGGCGCGTGTCGCGGCCCGTCATGTAGAACTCCGCCACGCGCAGCATCGAGTCCTGCGATCCCACCGCAACCACAAACTTGAAGGCCGCATGATACTGCGGCGCGCTCGCCGCCACCAGCGCCAGCCCGCCGGAGAAGCTCAGTCCCATCACGCTCACCGGCCCGCCCGTCTGCGCCGCGAACCACTTTACCGACTCGCCGATCGCTTCGACCGAGGCCTGGCTCACGTGGTAGTCCTTGATGCCGGGCAGCTCCGGCGTCAGCACGCGAATGCCGCAACTCGCCATCGCCGTTGCAAAACCCATCAGCCGGGGCTCGTCGATGCCCTGGTAATGCACGCCGTGGAAGATCACCATGGCCGGCGCGTTCGGCTTGCCCTGCGGAGTGTACAGCCGCGCGCGCAGTTGCTGTGGCCCGATCGCCGTCTCGATGGGGAAGCTGAAGTCCTGGGTCGTCACCGCAGCCGTCAGGTCGCGCGCAATCCACGGCGCCGGCTGTCCCGCCACCTGGCGCAGCACCACGGCCACCTGCAGATGCGCCTTTGCGGACGGCCACGCCAGGCCGCAGAGGACCACGACAGCCGCGAAGATCGCATAAAAAGTCTTTCGCATCACCTGTGTTTAAGTCCCTTGTGTCTGGTCCTTGGCATCGCCCAGCGTCACATGGATGTCCATCTTCTTGCGTCCGCGAAAGACGGTGACGGTGACCGTATCGCCTGCGTGTTTCGCGTTCATCGCCTCCGCCAGGTCTTGCGGACTGGTAATCTGCTGCCCGTCGAAGGCCACAATCAGGTCGCCGCCCAGCTTCACCGGCATCGTTCCCTCGTAGGCAACCTGGGTGCCTCCGTGCAGGCCTGCCTTCTCGGCCGCGCCGCCCGGCAGCACGCGCTCGACCAGCACCCCGTAGTCGGCGGCCAGCCCGATCTGCTCGGCAATATCGGGGTTGATCGGCAGTGTCACAATGTCCAGCGTAGGCCGCCGCACTCTCCCGTACTTGGCGTAGTCGGCGAGCACCGCCTTGGCCGTGTTGATCGGAATCGCGAAGCCGATGCCCGCCGACTGCTCCACGCCGTTCGACGCGATCATGGTGGTGATCCCGATGACCTCGCCGCGCGAGTTCAGCAGCGGCCCGCCGGAGTTGCCCGGGTTCACCGACGCGTCGGTCTGGATCGCGTCCTCAATCAGGTTGTTCTCCCCGCCGCGAATGGTGCGGATTGCCGAGATGATGCCGCGCGTCATCGTGCCCGAGAGCCCGAACGGGTTGCCGATGGCGTACACCCTCTGCCCCACCTGTAGCCCTGTGCTGGTTTCGGCCAGGGTCGCCGGAACCAGGTTGGGCGCGTTGATCTTCAGCAGCGCCAGGTCGTGGCCCCTGTCCACCGTCACCACCGTCGCCTTGTAGGAGTGCTTGTCGTAGAGCCGAACCTCAATATTGCCGGACTGCGCGTTGCCAATCACGTGGTTGTTGGTCAGGATCAGCCCGTCTTTATTGAGGATGAAGCCCGACCCCTGGCCCGCCAGCGGCACCGGCCCGAAGAAGAAGTCGTAGCGCACCTCGGTCGTGGTGATGTTGACCACGCTGGGCAGCGCCCTCTTGTAGACGGCGATGTTCTGCTGCTCCTCGGAGTCGAAGGCCGGCGCGGCGGAGGCCACATTCAGATCGAAGGCCCCATCCGTGCCGCGCAGCGATTCAATGCCCGCCGCGGGGCCGGCCGGGTGCAGCGAGGCCAGCCACGGAGCCAGCGCTCCCGTCAACGCCAGATGCGTCGTCACGAAATAAAACCCGGTAAGCAGCAAAACCACAAGCAGAACAGGACGTAATTTCATCGCAGAAACACCCGAAACGTCGGTATCGGCGGAGACATCCCCGCACATTGGTATTGTAGTCATTCCAGGCCAACGGGGCTTCCGAAAGGCGTGCGAATCAGCCTGGCCGGTGCATGGCGGCGTCCTTCAGCACCGGCCACAGCGCGTCCACCTGCGCCTGCAACTGCTCAATCGATCCATTATTCGTCAGCACAAAATCGCACTTCGCAGCCTTGCTCTCGTCGTCGATCTGCCGCGCAATCCGCCGCTGCGCCTCGGCCTCCAGCGCACGCCGCGCCTCATCGCTCAGCGTCTTGCTGCCCGCCGCGCGAGCGACGAAGCGCGCAATCTTCAACTCCTCCGAGGCCTTCACAAAGATGAGCCGGTCGAAGCGCCTCCGACAGTCGCCCTCGCCTCCGTACTTGGTCTCCCCGTATTTTGTCTCGAAGATCAACGCGGACTCGACGATCGCCACAGCATTCGCATCGCGCGCGGCGATCTCGTCGATCAGCTCCACTTGCCGCGCAATCACCGCCGGATGCACGATCGCGTTCAGCTCCTCCAGTCGTCCGTCCGTGAATGCAATGCGCGCCAGCGCGGAGCGGTCAAGCGATCCGTCGGGCCAGACCACCGCCGCGCCGAAGTGCGCCACAATCTGCGCGTATACCGCCTCGCCCGGCTGCATCAGTTCGCGCCCAATCGCGTCGGCGGAAAAAACCTGCGCGCCCAGCGCCGCAAACCGCTGCGCCGCAGTCGATTTTCCGCTGCCCAGCCCGCCGGTAAGGCCCACGCGCAGCATCGCGCTACGCCTTCGCCGCCGCAACTTCGCTGCGCCCCGCCGCCGCGCCGCGCCGCGCCTTCGCCGCAGCCACCGTGTTCTTCATCAGCATCGCAATCGTCAACGCGCCCACGCCTCCGGGCACCGGCGTGTACGCTCCGGCCAGCGCGAACGCAGCGGGATGAATGTCTCCCACCAGCGTCGATCCGCGCTGCGCGAACTGCGCCGCGCGCGCCTCGTCGCCGGGAAAGAAGCGCGCGACTTCGGCCGCATCGGTGACGCGGTTGATACCCACGTCAATCAGCGTGGCTCCCGGCTTCACCATCTCGGCGGTCACAAATCCCGGCCTGCCGATGGCCGCCACCAGAATGTCCGCGTCCCTCGTGTATCGGCCGATCTCCACCGTCTTGCTATGGCACACCGTTACCGTCGCCGACGCGTTCAGCAGCATCATTGCCACCGGCTTGCCCACAATCTCCGACCGCCCCAGCACCACCGCGTGCTGCCCCGCCACCGGCACTCCACTGCGTTTCAGAATCTCCATGATTCCCGCCGGCGTGCATGGCGCCAGCGCCGTCCCGGCTTGCACTCCATGGGACGCTGCGCTCTGCAATCGCCCCACGTTGATGGGATGGAAGCCGTCCACATCTTTCTCCGGCGACACCGCCTCCAGCAGACGTCGCGTGTCCACATGCGCGGGCAGCGGAAGCTGGATCAGAATGCCATCCACTTCATCGCGCGCGTTCAGCCCGGCGACCAGCTCCAGCATCTCCTCCGTGGTGACGCTCTCGGGCGGCGTCAGCATCTCGCTCCATATCCCCAGCTCGGCGCAGGTCTTCACCTTGCTGCGCACATAGATCTCCGACGCGGCGATGTGGCCCACCAGCACCACAGCCAGCCCCGGAGTAATTCCGCCCGCCGCCAGCGCCCTCGCCTCCTCGGCGGCCTCCGCCTTGATCTGGGCGGCAATCTCAATTCCATTCAGTATTCGCGCTGTGTGATTCATCCTAAGTACCATGGTACCGCGCCGCGTGGCCGGCCGCGCGTCCCGAATCGGGCGAGCCCGCCGATGTTGCCGCCCGTCCCGCGCGCCGCGGTTCACCTCCGTCCGGCTTCTGCCGATAAACGGGGCAGGGAGGATGGCCATGGAAGACAACTTCCACGCAAGCTGTGCGATAGAAAAATTTACCGCGACCGACCTCTCTTCCCTGCGCGAGGAGCTAACCCGGTCCGGCCTCGATTCCCGGCAGGCGGCTGAACTCATCGGCGCATTTCTCGGTGTGCGCGGATACGGAGTTTCAAGCTACGAGGCGTGCGGCGCGGCATCGCGCATCGAATCGGTTGGGTGTTCGCTGAAGTCGATGCAGGAAGAGCTGGAAAAAGTCGCCCTCGTCATGTAACCCCACCACTCGTCATGGACCTTCGCTGCGCGTCATACGCAGCCTCGGTGATGCGCAGGCGCTCGCCGGGAGCCAGATAGCTCTTGCGCCGGAACCAGTCCTCCATGGCCTCGGCGAGGCGGTCCAGCGGAACGCGCGAGCCAACCTCAATCTGCCCGTCCGCGATGGGCAGCGTGTCGTCGAAGACCGCATCGTTGGTGAAGTTGCGCATGGCGAAGTTGTCGATCTGCGCGATGGGACAGCGGTGCGCCAGGCCTGCGGCGTCGATGCGTTCGATGGTGAGTCTGCGCGAGAACATAGGGATACTTGGTAATAGGTAGTATTAGCGAATCGCGGCCATCGCCGCGCGGAAGAGCACTTCAAAGTCCTGCGCGGCTTCGGGCTGTTTGGCGATGGCGGTCTCGATTGCACGTTGCGCAATGGGCCGCGCATAGCCGAGGTTCACCAGCGCGGAGAGCGCATCGTCGCCGGCCGGGCCATAGCGCGCAGCCTGTGCCGACGGCGCGACGGCCATATCGTCCAGCTTGTCCTTCAGCTCCAGCACCACGCGCTCTGCGGTCTTCTTCCCTATCCCCGGAATCCTGGTCAGTGTTGCGTGGTCGCTCCCGCGGATGGCCGTCACCAGCCGCGCCGCGTCGATCCCGCTGAGCACCGTAATCGCCAGCTTCGGCCCGATGCCGGAGATGGTCAGAAGCCTCTCGAAGAGCCGCTTCTCATCGGGCTCCGCGAAGCCGAAGAGGGCGAGTTGGTCCTCGCGCACATGGGTGTAGATGTGCAGGCGCGCTTCGGCACCCTCGGAAGGCAGCGAGGTGAAGGTCGCAACGCTGATGGTCACGTCATAGCCGACGCCGGCGCACTCGACGATGGCCCGGTTCGGCGACTTGGAGAGCAGGCATCCGCGCAGGAAAGCAATCATTCCGCTGATTGTACTCGGCCCTGCGCCACTCGACGAAAACCGTTCCTCGGTGCAGTGAAATTAACCGAAAGATCGCAGTCTGTAACCGGGCTGAAACGCAACGTTCAATTTCTTTTGATGACAGCTCCGCAGACTCACATCAGGCCATAACCCTCACATTCAATTCTGCTCACCACGAAGGGAATCCTCTACGATGAATTCACCACTCCGCCGTCTTGTCCGCATCGCACTCTGCGCTGTGCTGGCGCTGCCTGTCGTCGCAACCGTTGCGCCAGCGCATCTTTACGCCCAATCCAACGCGACCCTGACCGGCACGGTCCTCGATCCGCGCGGGGTGGCTCTGCCGGGCGCTGCCGTCTCCATCAGAGACGAAGACACGGACGTGGTGCAGAAGCTGACGTCCGATGGCCAGGGCAAGTACTCGTTTGCCAATCTGCCCGCCGGCAAATACACCATCCAGGTGGATGCACCCGGATTCAATACCAGTAAACGCACGGGCGTGGAGCTCGCGGCCGGCCAGCCCACCGACGTTCCCATCACGCTCGAACTGGGCAACGCTTCAGAGGAGATCACCGTCGAAGCCAGCGAAGCCAACTCCGTCGCTGCCGCGCTCGCCCCGATGGACGCGCTGCTCGAGGAGCACTCCGCACGCACCGAGATCACGCAAGCTTTCATTGCAAACTACACCTCGCCATTGGCCGACTACGGCGAGGCGGTCGAGATGGCCCCCGGCACTTATACCACCAACGGGAACGGCCCCGGCCTCGGCCAGTCCAAGACCTACTTCCGCGGCTTTCCCGACGGCGACTACGACATCGACTTCGACGGCATCCCCTTCTACGACACCAACACGCCAACCCACCACTCCTGGGCCTTCTTCCCCTCGCAGTGGCTGGGCGGCATCGACTTCGACCGCTCGCCCGGTACCGCTTCCACCATCGGGCCCACGCCCTTTGGTGGCTCGATCCATCTGCTCTCGCGCGACATCTCGCCGCTGCAGGATGTTCGCGGCGGCATCTCCTACGGCTCCTGGGGCACGCTGTTGGCCGACTTCCAGTACGACTCAGGCTCGCTCGGAAAAAACAATAAAGCGGGCTTTGAACTCGACGTGCAACACATGGACTCGAAGGGTTATCAGACCAACAACTTTCAGAACCGCAACGCAGGGTACATCAAGGCACAGTACAAATTCTCCGACAACACCGTCCTGAGCGGCTTCTCCGGCGTGGTCTACCTGCACGCCAACACGCCCAACTTCAGCGCCACGCGCTGCCAGATGTACGGCGTCTCGGCCACCGGCGCCTATAGCTGCTACGCGTCCGGAACCAGTGGGCCGCTGCTGCCATACACCGGCACGGGCATCCGCTTCTACCTCGCCGACAATACCGACCCCGTCGACTACCTGGACTACCAGTACAACCGCTACCAGGTCCCCACCGACTTCGAGTACGTCGACTTCAAGACCGTCCTCCCGTTCAAGATCAACCTCGACTTCAAGCCCTACACCTACGACTACGACAACTCAGAGGTCTACTCGAACGCCACCCCGATGACCGAGTCGACCACGGTCAACTACAACGGCAACCCTGCCTCCACCACCTGGTTTGGCATCACCGTCGCGCCCTGCAACGTTGCGGTCACCAAGAAGGGCGTCACCGCCATTCCCTGCGGCGTGGACAAGTACAACAGCTACCGCAAGTACGGCGAGACCTTCAACCTCAACCAGGTGTCGAAGCTCGGCACTCTCCGTGCAGGCGTCTGGTACGAGTGGGCGCGCACCAACCGTCATCAGTACCCCAGCGATCCGCTCAGCGGCTGGGCAGACCAGCCGCTGCCCAACTTTGCCGAGCAGTTCTGGACCAACTCCTACCAGCCCTTCGCCGAGTATGAGTTCCATCCGATCAAAAAACTGGAGATTACCCCCGGCGTGAAGTTCGCCTACTACACCATCGTCACCAAGCAGTTTGCCGACGACGGCAAGACCATCGGCGGACTCGGCACCAACAACCCCGCCAGCTTCATCAGTAACCGTGGAAGTTACTACTCGACCCTGCCCTCCATCGACGCCAACTACCGCATCCAGTCCAACTGGTCCGCCTACTTCCAGGTCTCTACCGGCAGCATTGTGCCGCCCAGCAGCACCTTCGACTTCAGCCAGGGAACCACGGGCCTCGCGATTCCGGTCGAGACCCTGCCCAAACAACAGCACAACACCACCTACCAGGGCGGAACGGTCTTCAAACTGAAAAACGTCACGCTCGATCTGGACGCCTTCCACATCCGCTTTCAGAGTGGCTTCTCGTCGCAGACCGACGCGACCACCGGCGAGCCGGACTACTTCGCCCAGCCCAGCTCCATCAGCAAGGGCTTCGAAGGCCAGACTAACCTCTACATGGGACATGGCCTCAGCGCTTACCTGAACGCCACCTGGGAGAAGGCCCAGTACACCGGCTTCCAGATCATCTACCCGACCGGCGCCACCAATAACGCCAATCCGTACTACCTCGCCACCCCCTCCGGCCTCTGGGTCCAGCAGACGCCATCCGACACCTATGCTGAAGGCGTCACCTACCTCCACGACGGCTGGGATGTCGGCATCTTCAACAAGCACGTCGGCCAGTTCTACCAGGACGTCAGCGGGTACCACAACGAAGTCGTCATCAATCCCTTCGACATGACCAACACCTACATCAATTACACCGTTCGCAGCGGCTCGCGCTTCGACCAGACCAAGATCCGGTTGAGCGTCAACAACCTCTTCAACCTGCACGACGCCACCGGGATCACCTCGGCCGGCTCGGTTACGGGGACCACGTTTACCGGCACCTCCACCGCCGGCAACTCGGAGTCCTACACCAACCCGTTCGTCGCGACCGTCGCCCAGGCGCCGCTCAGCGGCGCAGACACCATCAGTATCTTCGCCGGCCGCAGCATTGTTCTCTCCGTCACCTTCGGCCTATCGCCCAAGCGGTAGAGCGGAGTTCGCAAAGCAGTCCGCGCAACAAACAATCCGTACGGTATGGAGGGGCAGGTCGTCTGCCCCTCTTTTCTTATCGAATCCCCACGAACTTGTGCGTCTGCAGGCTCAGTCGCCACGCGGGATGGCCGAGGCAGTAGCGCAGCGCCTGCTCCGTGTTGGCCAGCCGCAGCGGGCCATCCATCGGCTGCAGGAAGAAGTGCCGGAACGCCAGCCCTGCATAGCTCTCGGGCGTCGCGCCCGCCTGCGGAAAGACCAGCTTCAGCTCATCGCCCGAGCGCTGTACCAACTCAGCGCCCGCCTTGGGACTGACGCAGAGCCAATCGATTCCATCGGGGGCCGCAATCGTTCCGTTGGTCTCAACGGCAACTTCGAACCCCCGCGTGTGCAGCGCGTCGATCAGCGGCCGGTCCAGTTGCAGCAGCGGTTCGCCTCCGGTGCAGACCACAAACTTCTTTCCCGCCGAAGGACCCGCCGAAGAAACTGCCTGCCAGCTCGCCTCAATCCGCGCCGCCAACTCCTCCGCATCTGCGAACCGTCCGCCATCCGAGCCGTCCACTCCCACAAACTCCGTATCGCAGAATTGGCACACCGCTGCAGCTCGGTCTTGCTCGCGTCCCGACCACAGATTGCATCCCGCAAACCGGCAAAAGACAGCCGCGCGGCCCGTCTGCGCTCCCTCGCCCTGCAGCGTGTAGAAGATCTCGTTGACCGCGTAGCTCATGGCTGTTTCTCGTTGTAACTCATGGGCGCCCGTCCGCCCGCGCCTCGCCATACCGCAATGGATCGACGAGTCCGTTCTCGCGAAATCCCTTCTGCCGCAGCACGCAGGAATCGCAGCTCCCGCATGGCCCGCCACTCGGCGATGGATCGTAGCAACTGCTGGTCAGCGAGTAATCCACGCCAAGCTCCAGCCCCTTGCGTATGATCTCTGCCTTGGTCAGCGCGATCAGCGGCGTATGAATTCGCAGCGCCTGCCGCCCTTCCACGCCCGCCCTGGTCGCCAGATTTGCCATTCGCTCAAAGGCCGCGATGAACTCAGGCCGGCAGTCGGGGTATCCGCTGTAGTCCAGCGCATTCACCCCAATGAAAATATCGCTCGATCCCAGGACCTCCGCCCACGCAAGCGCGAACGACAGAAAGATCGTGTTGCGCGCAGGCACATAGGTAATGGGGATCTCGCCGCCCATCTCCTCCGGAGCGCGTCCCTTGGGCACGTCGATCTCCGCAGTCAGAGCAGAGCCGCCAAAGGCGCGTAGATCGATGGTTGCCGTTCGGTGTTCCTTCGCTCCCATCGACAACGCAACCACGCGCGCGCACTCCAATTCCCACGAGTGCCGCTGCCCGTAGGCGAAGGAGAGCGCATAGGCGTCAAACCCCTCGGCCTTGGCGATGGCGAGCACGGTCGCGGAATCGAGCCCGCCGCTCAACAACACCACTGCCTTGGATTTCTGTTGGGACATGAACGGCGTCTCCCGATGCACCCTCTTTCAGGGTACAACGGTCAGCCGTAACACTTAGGAAAGCTCTGATCCAGCCCGTGATTTGAAAGGGCGGGACTTCAGTCCCGCCATAGGTGCCACAAAATTGACTGGGCTTTAGAGGCTGCGGAAAAAGGCTGTTTTGGCACTTCGAGCAAAAGACCCGAGGCTAAAGCCCCTTGATTCGATTGGCCTTATTCAGGGGGCTGAAGCCCCCTGCTCCCTCCCAAAGGCAAAGACACGAGTATTTCCGCAGCCTGTTTAGCACCCGAGGGAATCGCTCCCGCTACTTGGCAGGGGCAGGCGCCATCTTGTCGAGATACAGATTCAGTTCCAGCACATTCACCCGCGGCTCGCCCAGCAGCCCGAACTGGCGCGGCGTGAGGTGGGCCATGACCAGGCCCCGCACCGCGTCTTCGCTGACATGCCGCTCGGCCGCCACGCGCGCCACCTGATAGAACGCCGCTGCGGGCGAGATGTCCGGGTCGAGTCCCGACGCCGACGCCGTCGCCAGATCGATGGGCACAGCCGCGCCCGTGCCCTTGGGGTTGAGCGTCTGCACCGTCCCTGCTACCCGCGCCGCCAGAGCGCTGTTGGTGGGCGCGTAGTTCGATCCCCCGGAGTTCCCCGCATCGTAGCCATTTCCCGCCGCCGACGGTCGCGACCAGAAGTAGCCCGGCCCGCTGAACGCCTGCCCGATCAGGTGCGAGCCCACCAGCGTCCCATCGGCGCGGTGGATCAGCGACCCCTCGGCCTGCCTGGGGAAGAACAGGTGCGCCAGCCCCGTCACCGCCAGCGGATAGACAACGCCCAGCAGCACAGCCGTGATGAGTGTGTAGAGGATCGCGGTAATCATCGTCTTCTTCATGGCTTCATTCCTTGCTAACTTGCTAACTCGCTAACTTGCTGACTTGCTGACTCGCTGTTTCTCACACCAGATGGACCGACGCGATAATCATGTCGATCAGCTTGATTCCGATGAACGGAGCGACGATCCCGCCCATTCCATAGACCCACAAGTTGCGCTGCAGCAGCGCCGCCGCCGACATTGGCGTGTAGCGCACGCCGCGCAGCGCCAGCGGGATCAGCGCGACAATGATCAGCGCATTGAAGATTACCGCCGACAGGATCGCCGACTCCGGCGACCGCAGATGCATCACGTTGATCACCGCCAGTTGCGGAAAGACCACCATGAACATCGCCGGAATGATGGCGAAGTACTTGGCCACATCATTGGCGATGGAGAAGGTGGTCAGCGCGCCGCGCGTCATCAGCAACTGCTTGCCGATGCCCACGATCTCGATCAGCTTGGTCGGGTTGGAGTCGAGATCGACCATGTTGCCGGCCTCCTTGGCCGCCTGCGTGCCGGAGTTCATGGCCACGCCCACGTCCGCCTGGGCCAGTGCGGGCGCGTCGTTGGTGCCATCGCCGGTCATCGCCACCAGCTTGCCCTGCGCCTGTTCGCGGCGGATCAGGTCCATCTTGTCCTTGGGCTTGGCCTCGGCCAGAAAGTCGTCCACGCCCGCCTCGCGCGCAATGGCCGCCGCGGTCAGCGGGTTGTCGCCGGTAATCATGATCGTCTTGATGCCCATGGCGCGCAGTTGCTCGAAACGCTCGCGCATTCCGCCCTTCACGATGTCCTTCAGGTGGATGACGCCCAGCGCGCGGCCATTCTCCGCCACCACCAGCGGCGTGCCTCCCTGACGGGCCACCTTGTCCACGGTGGCCCGCACCTCGTCCGGCAGGATCGATCCGTTTTCTTTGAGATAATTCGCAATCGCATCCGCCGCGCCCTTGCGAATGCTGCGCCCCTCCATGTCCACGCCACTCATGCGGGTCGTCGCGCTGAAGGGGAGGTACTCCACGTTGAGGTTTGCCAGCTCGCGCCCGCGCAGGCCGTAAAGCTCCTTGGCCAGCACCACGATCGAGCGGCCCTCCGGCGTCTCGTCGGGCAACGACGAGAGCTGCGCCGCGTCCGCCAACTCTTCCGCCGTAACGCCCGCCGCGGCCAGGAACTCCGAGGCCTGCCGGTTGCCCAGCGTGATGGTCCCGGTCTTGTCGAGCAGCAGCGTGTTGACGTCGCCCGCGGCCTCCACCGCGCGGCCGGAGACGGCCAGCACATTGTGCTGCACCAGGCGGTCCATGCCCGCAATTCCTATGGCCGAGAGAAGCCCGCCGATGGTGGTGGGAATCAGGCACACCAGCAGAGAGATCAGCACGAAGACCGTCTGCGGCGCGCTCGAATACACCGCGAACGGCTCCAGCGTCACCACCGCGAGAAGAAAGATAATGGTCAGCCCGGCCAGCAAAATATTTAGCGCGATCTCGTTGGGCGTCTTCTGCCGCTGGGCGCCT
>JBEKRR010000051.1:0-18243 GCA_049518555.1 Acidobacteriaceae bacterium | reverse complement strand
ACCCGGCCCAACCGCCGGGCCTTCGCATTTAACCCTCAACCGTCTCCACGAAGTCCAGACTTAGTCCAGACCAAGTCCAGACCCGATCCAGACAAGTCCAGACTTAACATGCCTTTTTTGAATACTTTAGACTTTTTCGCACACAAAGGGAGAACCCGCAGCACCGAAACCGCAGCAACCCGTCAAATCTTCGCCTTAAATACGTCTCACGCGCTTAGCGCGAGCTTAACTTACATTTTTTGAATACTTTACGCTATTAGCACGGGGGGGGCACCTTAACAGAAGCTCAGAAGAACCGCCACAAACCGGCAACTGTTCTACTGCGGAGAGATGGGCAGCGTCTCAGGCATCATCGGCGGCATCGCCGCGGGCAGCAACTCCAGAGTCTCCACTTTCAACTCCGGCAGTTTCTCTTCCAGCGCAATCTGCAACACCTCGTCCATCTGCTCCACGAAGTGCAGCTTCATCTCGCTCTTCAGCAGCTCCGGAATGTCGGCCATGTCCTTGCGGTTGTCCTCGGGAACAATCACCTCGAAGATGCCTGCGCGGTGCGCCGCCAGCAGCTTCTCCTTAAGTCCGCCGATCGCCAGCACCTTGCCGCGCAGCGTGATCTCGCCGGTCATCGCGATGTCGCGCCGCACCTTGATCTTGGTCAGCGCGCTGGCCAGTCCCGTCGCCAGCGTGATGCCCGCCGACGGCCCGTCCTTCGGGATTGCGCCCTCAGGAACATGCACATGGATGTCCACATGCCGATAGAACTCCTTGCCCAGGCCGAGATACTGCGCCCGCGACCGGATATAACTCAACGCGGCCTGCGCCGATTCCTGCATCACCTCGCCGAGCTGTCCGGTCGTCGTCAACTTTCCCTTGCCATCCAGCACCTGCACCTCGGTCTGCATGATCGTCCCGCCGACCTCCGTCCAGGCCAGCCCGGTCACCAGGCCAATTTCGCTCTTCTCATGCACCTGCGAGTCGCGGAACTTCGCCACGCCCAGCAGATCGCCCAGATTCTCTCCGGTCAGCACCTCGCGATGCTTCGTCCCGCCCTCCACCACCTTGCGCGCCACCTTGCGGCACACATTGCCGATCTCGCGTTCCAGGTTCCGCACCCCGGCCTCGCGCGTATATCCGCGGATGATCGCCCTCAGTGCCTCATCCTCAAAGACAATCTGCTCCTCGCTCAGCCCCGTTGCTTCGCGTTGCTTGCGGACCAGATACTGCTTCGCAATCTCCATCTTCTCCAGCTCGGTGTAGCCATGCAGCCGCAGAATCTCCATGCGGTCCTGCAAGGCGCTGGGAATCGTGTGCAACACATTCGCCGTGGTCACAAACAGCACGTTCGACAGGTCGTACTCCACATCCAGATAGTGGTCCTGGAACGAGCCGTTCTGCTCCGGATCCAGGACCTCCAGCAACGCACTGGCCGGATCGCCCCGGAAGTCCGAGGCCATCTTGTCGACCTCGTCCAGCATAAACACCGGGTTCTTCGTCCCCGCCTTCTTCATCGACTGGATGATCTGCCCCGGCAGCGCGCCAATGTATGTTCGCCGGTGCCCGCGGATCTCCGCCTCGTCGCGCACGCCGCCCAGGCTCAGGCGCACAAACTTCCGCCCCGTGGCCTTGGCAATCGACATTCCCAGCGAAGTCTTGCCCACGCCCGGAGGCCCAACGAAGCACAGAATCGACCCCTTCGGGTTCTTCACCAACTGGCGTACCGCGAGGAACTCCAGAATCCGCTCCTTGATCTTCTCCAATCCATAGTGGTCGGTGTTGAGGATCGTCTCTGCGTGCTCGATCGAGCGAATCTCCTTCGAGCGCTTCTTCCACGGCACCGCCAGCAGCCAGTCCAGATAGTTGCGCGAGACCGTGGACTCGGCCGACATCGGAGGCATCGCCTCCAGCTTGCGCAGCTCCTGCAAGGATTTCTCGGTCACGTCCTTGGGCATTCCCGCCGTCTCGATCTTCTTCTTCAGCTCGTCGAACTCCGACTTCTCGCCGCGGCCCAGCTCCTTCTGGATGGCCTTGATCTTCTCGTTCAGGTAGTACTCTTTCTGCGCCTTCTCCATCTGCCGCTTCACGCGCGACTGGATGGTGCGGTCCATGTTCAGCTTCTCGATGGCCACATCCAGCACATCGCCCACGCGCGAGAGGCGCGTCTCCGGGTCGAAGACATCCAGCAACTGCTGCTTCTCGTCGATCGAAAGCTGCAGGTTGGCCGCAATCGTGTCCGCCAGCTTGGCCGGCTCGTCCATGCGCACGCCTGCCGCCATCGTCTCGTGGTTCAGCGACTGCTGCAGCTTCACATACTGCTCGAAGAGCGTGTGAACGCGCTGCATCATCTGCTCCACCTGCGGAGTCATCTCGAGCTGCGTCTTGCCCGTACGCACAGTCGCAACAAAAAAGCCGTCGTCGTCGCTCACCTCAATCGACCGCGCCCGCTCCACGCCCTCCACCAGCACCTTGATGTTGCCATCCGGCATGCGCACGCTCTGCACAATATTGCCTATCGTGCCGGTTTCATAGATGTCGTCCACGCTCGGCTCATCCACCGAGGCATCGTGCTGGGTCGCCAGAAAGATCTTCCGGTCGCTGCTCAGCGCCTCCTCCAGCGCGCGCACGCTCGACACCCGTCCCACCACAAACGGGGTCATCATATGGGGGAAGATCACCATGTCCCGGATCGGCATCATCGGCAGTTTACGGGCTTGGCCGGTCAAAACGGTCTTGGATTGGTTTGCCATGGCTCACTCCATAAGACGTGCCGTTCGCTGCCCAGAATGCAACCTGCGGATAACGCTTCCCAGTGATTGTAATGCCTGCGCGCCGATTCTTCCTCACACCCTTTGGTAACTCAGCAACAATTTGCGCGCCCCGGCTCGCCTACAGGTTACGCCATGTTTAGAACGATTTGCCGTGGACCCGAAAAGGGGGCGCCGAGGCTACAAGGGCCGATACGCGGTCTAAATCCCGCAAATAGATTGTATTGTTCGATCCCAGGCTCTTCGATGGCAGCAAAGTCACCGCCCGGGCCAGTGGGTTGTAGGAGTAGGGACGGAAGCCGTTGTGCAGCAGGCAGTCATGAACTGCGCGCTCATTTGCGCTCATTGCCGTGTCGTCCCCATTCATCTCGACAATCAGCCCAAGAAGAGAAGGGGAACGAAGCGTCGCGGCGGCTCCCGCCAGTACCTCCGACTCCCAGCCTTCGACGTCGATCTTTATCAGGACCGGCGTGCTTCCGTTCAATACTGCATCCAGGGTCGATACAGGCACCAGAATGGAAGGCCCGCTCCATGCTTCGTCCTCGATCACATGGTTCGTAGTGTCCTGGTTCGCCGTGAATCGTAACCTGGCCTCCGCCCGGCCCAGCCCGATATTGTGCGGCTCAACCTTATCGACGATGTCGTTGACACGCAGGTTCGCGCACAGTTTGCTGAAGGTCGCTGGCACCGGTTCAATCGATACAACTCGCGCTCCCAGGGCGCCCGCGGCCAGCACCGTGTAGACACCGACGTTAGCGCCGACATCGACAAAGAGATCACCCTCTCGCAGCAAGTGCAGGAGGAGAGAACAATCGGCAAAGTCGCTGAGACCCGTATAAATCTGCTGCGTTGCGCCCGTCATGCCGGGAGAGATGAGCAGAGACGTCTGATTGACAAAAGGGACGAGGACCGCTCCAGGCACGAGCCGGCTGCCCACCTGCCACCTCACGTACCTCACAATTGCTCCCCAGCGATTGGAAGCGTTCAAAGGATGTTTCAGGATGGCGCGAAGGGTTCTATACAGTGCAATCATAGGAGGTCGCAGGCTTCGAACTCACTGGTGCGGTGCATCGTATTTCATGGATTCACAATCGACGATAGCCCGCGCGGCTGGAGGATGAGAAAGCCCCTGGAACCGCGACAATTCACACTGCCTTATCCAGCCTTCTCGAGCAGTGTCAGCAGGGTCAGACTGTGCTTCTTCACCATCTCAGCCGTGATTGTCAGGTCGCCGGCCTTCTTGTTGCCGGGCACATAGTACATCAGGTCCAGCATCAGCTCTTCCAGGATCATGCGCAGCCCGCGCGCCCCCACCTTGCGTTGCAGCGCCTCGCGCGCAATCTCCTTGGCCGCGTCGTCGGAGAACGTCACCTTCACGCCCTCGTAGTCGAACAGCTTGGCATACTGCTTCAGAAGCGCGTTGCGCGGCTTGGTCAGGATCTCGATCAGCGCCGACTCATCCAACTCGTCCAGCACCCCGAGCACCGGCAGCCGCCCCACAAACTCCGGAATCAACCCGTACTTCAGCAGGTCCTGCGGCTCGGTCTGGCGCAGCAACTCGCAGTCCCTCTGCGCCCGGATCGGAGTCACCTCGCCCTCCTTCGCACCCGGGTCTGCGATCGCGCGGAAGCCCAGCGCCTTCTTGCCGACGCGCCTCCCGATCACCTTCTCCAGCCCCACAAACGCCCCGCCGCAGATGAACAGGATGTTGGTCGTGTCCACCGCCGTAAACTCCTGGTGCGGATGTTTGCGTCCGCCCTGCGGCGGTACGTTCGCCACCGTCCCTTCCAGAATCTTCAGCAGCGCCTGCTGCACCCCCTCGCCCGACACATCGCGCGTAATCGAAGGGTTCTCGTCCTTGCGCCCGATCTTGTCGATCTCGTCGATGTAGATAATCCCGTTCTGCGCCCGCGTCACATCGCCCTCGGCCGCCTGCAGCAGCTTCAGAATGATGTTCTCCACGTCCTCGCCCACATATCCCGCTTCGGTCAGCGTGGTCGCGTCCACAATCGCGAAGGGCACATCCAGCATCTTGGCCAGAGTCTGCGCCAGCAGCGTTTTGCCCGAACCGGTCGGGCCGACCAGCAGAATATTCGACTTCGTCAGCTCCACATCGCCGCCGCGCACATCGCCGCCGCGCGTCTTGTTCATCTGGATGCGCTTGTAGTGGTTGTAGACCGCCACCGCCAGCTTCTTCTTGGTCTGTTCCTGCCCAATTACGTAATCGTCCAGAAACGCCTTCACCTCTTGCGGCTTGGGAAGCGGCGCCGGCGCAGCCCCCGGCAGCGCCTCGCCCCGGTCGTCCTCCAGAATCGAGTTGCACACCCCCACGCACTCATCGCAGATGTAGGCCCGTGGATAGTCGGATGGCGACGAGATGAGCTTCGCCACTGCGTCCTGCGACTTGTGGCAGAATGAGCAGCGAAGCGATTCGTCTGAACCGCGCGACGTTTTCATGGTTGCGGCAACTCCTGGGCACGTACCGTCGTATAGGGAACTTCTAAAGTCTACACCGAATCCACCCCCGCCTCATTACACGGAAGTCACGGAGATACCCCTTTCTGGTTACACACTTCGGTACCTGGGCCGGGGTCTCGGCACACAACAGTTCAGAGCCTACGTTCGCGGTCGGTCGATGATGTCGTCGATGATGCCGTACTCCTTCGACTGCGCTGCCGTCATGATGAAGTCGCGCTCCACGTCGCGCTCAATGCGCTCCAGCGACTGCCCCGTCGATTTGCTGATCAGCTTGTTGGTGATCTCGCGGATGCGCAGAATCTCCCGCGCGTGGATGTCGATGTCGGTGGCCTGCCCGCTCAGGTTGCCCATGGACGGCTGATGAATCAGAATGCGCGCATTGGGCAGCGCGAACCGCTTGCCCTTCTTGCCCGCCATCAGCAGAAACGCCCCCATCGACGCCGCCTGCCCGATGCAGAACGTCACCACATCGTTCTTGATGTACTGCATGGTGTCGTAGATTGCCAGGCCGGCGGTGATGGATCCGCCCGGCGAGTTGATGTAGAGCTGGATGTCCTTTTCCGGGTCCTCGCCGCTCAAAAACAGCATCTGCGCAATGATCACGTTGGCAATGTTGTCGTCGATCGGCGTGCCCAGAAAGATGATGTTGTCGCGCAGCAGACGGCTGTAGATGTCGTAGGCCCGTTCGCCCCGGCTCGTCTGCTCGATCACCATCGGTACTAATCCCATGTCGCTCTCCCTCTTGCTCTCTGTTTTGCTGACTCACTGAGTTGCTGATTCGCCGACTATACCATTTCTGAAAAGGGATGGCTCAGGGCGATGGGACGACGCCGAGCTGGGTGAGCATGAAGGCGTAGTCGAAGGCGATCTCCTTGAGGTAGTCGTATCGGCCGGATGCTCCGCCGTGGCCGGCATCCATGTTGATGTGCAGCAGCAAGGGTGTGGCGTCGGACTTGATGGTGCGCAGCTTGGCGACGTACTTGGCCGGCTCCCAGAACATTACCTGTGAGTCGTTGAGGCTGGTCTTGACCAGCATGGCCGGGATGGGTTTGTCCTTGAGTGCGTCGAGGTTGTCGTAGGGCGAGTAGGAGAGCATCCTGGCGAATGCCTCAGGTTCGTTGGGATTGCCCCATTCCTCGTACTCGGCGACGGTGAGCGGCAGGCTGGCGTCCAGCATGGTGTTCATCACGTCGACGAAGGGGACATGCGAGAGGACGACGCGGAAGAGGTTGGGCTTGCCGGATGCGGCGGCGAGATTGACGACCGCGCCCATCAGGAGTCCTCCGGCGCTGCCGCCTTCGATGGCGACTTTGTTGGCGTTGCCGTAACCGCGCATGACGAGTTGCTCGGCGGCGGCGATGAAGTCGGTGAAGGTGTTGCTCTTGAGGGACATCTTGCCGGCGTCGTGCCATGCGTCGCCCAGCTCGCTACCGCCGCGGATGTGGGCGTAGGCCATGACGACGCCGCGGTCGAGCAGCGCGAGGCGCGTGGGGCTGAATCCGACTGGGAGGGGGTAGCCATACGACCCGTAGCCGTAGACATAGAGGGGATTGATGGCGATGCGGCGGAAGCGGTCGCGGCGGTAGACGATGGAGATGGGGACCAGAGTGCCGTCGGAGGCGGTGATCCAGAGGCGCTCGGAGGCGTAGTGGGCGGGGTTGAAGCCGCCGGGAACCTGCTGCTGCTTGAGCAGCTTCGACTGGCCGATGGGGAGAGCGGAGTCGGCCCGGGCGACGTTGTACTCGTAGACCGAGGGCGGCGATACCAGCGACTGGTAGCTGTAGCGGAGGACATCGGTGGAGAAGATGCGGTTGACGTGCGCGGCTGCGGAGTAGGTGGGCTCGGGGAAGGCGATCTCTACGGGTGATTCGAACGACGAAGCAGCAGAAGCAGATCCCTCCCCCTTCGACTCGCTACACTCGCTCAGGGTGTGGGATGACAACGAATCGTTGGTGAAGCGGAGGACCTCCAGCGTGGGCAGGCCGAGTTTGCGGCGGGTGGCGACGGCGAAGCACTGGAAGAGGTCGAAGTCCTCCAACGGGCAGTCTGCATCGAGCGGGACCAGCTCCCGCCAGTGGTCGCGGCCGGGCGTGGCGACTGGGGCTGTGACGACGCGGAAGTTCTTGCCCGCGTCGTTGGTACGGAGGTAGAAGAGACCGTCCCGGTGGTCCGGGTAATACTCCTGTTCGTCCACGCGCGGGGCGATAAGGCGAAGGTCTGCTTGTGGTTCGTCGGCGGAGAGAGAGTGGAACTCGTTGGTGGTGTGGCTGCCGGACTCGATCATGAGGTAGAGGCCGTCTCGGGTGCGGGAAACGCCGAGGTTGAAACGCTCGTCCTCTTCGTGGAAGACGAGGTTGTCTTCGGCGGCGGTTGCGCCGAGGGTGTGGCGGAAGATGCGGTCCTGGCGCTTGGTGGTTTCGTCCTCGGTGGAGAAGAAGAGGGTGCGCGAGTCGGCGGCCCAGGCCAGCGATCCGACGCGCTCGGCGGAGTCTGCGAGGTCGGTGAGTGTGGTCAGGTCGCGCAGGTGCAGCGTGTACTGGCGAAAGCCGGTGGAATCGGTGGTGTATGCGAGGAGGTTGCCGTCGGGGCTGATGGCCATGGCCCCGACGTCCATGAAGGGCTTGCCCTCGGCCAGCGCGTTTACGTCGAGGATGATCTGCTCGGGCTGGGATGGATCGAAGGCGGAGTTGAGGTCGGGACTGGCTGCGGCGCGTCGGCAGTGGATAGGATATTGGCTGCCCTCGACCGTGCGCGTGGAGTAGAACCAGTCGCCGAGGCGGTAGGGAACGCTCTCGTCGGTCTCCTGGATGTGGGAGAGCATCTCGTCGTAGAGCTTGGTCTGCAACTCGGCGGTGGGTGCCATGACGGCGGCAGTGTAGGCATTCTCGGCTTCCAGGTAGGCGAACAGCTCGGGCGAGCTCTTGTCGCGCATCCAGCGAAAGTCGTCGTGCAGAGTGACGCCGTGCAGCGTTGTGGACGTGGGATCGCGGCGGGCAACCGGCGGCTGAGCGGGCGGGTTCGATGCGACGGAGGCGCTGGCGTGCGACATTGCTGGGTGAGACTCCCGAGTACATGGGTGGAGTTGATTGTTTGAACGGAACGTTATGAAAGAGGAATGTTGCCACTTCAGAGCATATGGAGATAGGATAACGCTCCAAGCAGGGGAGTGCAGTAGACAGTTGCGAACCGGGAACCAGAGCTAGGGAGTGTCATCAAACTCCAGGAGTCTTGCCATGAAGAAAATTCGTTGGATCGCGGTGGTTGGAGCGGCGGTAGTGTTGCTGCCGTGGTCGCTGGTGGCGCAAACGGATACGGGTCTTTCGCCGCAGCCTGACCAGCAGAGTGCGATGCCGCCCGGTCCGAATGGGGCGAATGGGGCGCAGCCGGCGGTGCCGGGTTCGATGCGCGAGACGCTGGGCGCTCCCGGGCAGATGGGGCAGCAACTGCAGGACAAGGCGTTTGTGCGCACGGCGACCGAGGATGGCATCGCGGACGTGAAGCTGGGGCAGCTCGCCATCCAGAAGGGCGGGCCGGAGGTGAAAGCCTTCGCGGAGAAGATTGTCCCCGACCACGAGGCGATCAACAAGGAGTTTGCGACAGTTGCCGACTCGCTGGGCGTGCTGTTGCCGAAGAAGATGAACAAGGACGACCAAGCGGAGTACGACAAGCTGAATGGCCTTTCGGGCAAGGAGTTCGACACGGAATACATCCCGTTTATCCTCAAGGCGCACCGGAAGAAGCTGCACGACTTCTACATGGAGGCGTCGGTGGCGGTTGACCCCACGCTGGCGTCGACTGTGTTCAATGCCATGAGAACGATGCACGATCATCTTGGGATGATCGCGGAGGTCGCCAAGCAGGATGGAATTGCGTTGCCTCCTCGCCCGCCGCGTCCGGGTCCGCCGCCTCCGAATTCACCGCCTCCGCCTCCGCCTCCCGTGGCGAAGCAGTAAGGGAGTTGCTTGCCTTTTGTTCGCCATTTGATCGCTGTTTGTTCTCCCCATCCCCCTGCCATCCCCCTTGGCGGCGGGTAGGTGCGTAAGTGGATTGTTATGTGGTGGCCACAGGGAAAATTTACATACTGGATGATTTAGGAGCAAGTGGTTTGGAATCAGTTTGTTGCGCTGGCTGTGGTTGGCTAAAATATTCATTCGCGGCGAGTTGCGGCTAAAAGATTCAGAGCATACGGGTTATGGGTGGAAATTACGGATTTTGCGGGGTGGCTCCGGCAAAAGATTCATTGCATGGGAGTTGCTGGCAAAATATTGATTCTGTGCTGCTTATTCAGTTGAGAAAGAGCGGTTCGAGCGGGCGGCGGAGGTCTGTTTCCGCACGATCGAAGCTGCCCCTCGATGGATTTGATCCATATGTTAAGTGTATCAAGCGGGGCATAACTACTATGCCAACTATTTTTCGGATGCAAGTGATTGATATGGTGTTGGTTATTGTTTTTTGGGGTGTTGAGGGGCTTGACATGCGGATATGCTGGGGATTTTGCGGGTGGACGACGGCGTTTTTTTTGTTTCGGCTATGAGCTGTGAGCGATGAGCAGGAGTTTGTGGGAGAAAGGGGTGGGCGGTTGGGGCGGGCGCGAGTTCATCGGGGTCCTTCGACTGCGCAGCTCGCAAAGTGCGCGAGCTGCTCCGCTCAGGATGACAGCAAGAACAGACAACGGAGAAGAACAGGAATAGGCAACGACGAAGGCGAAATGCGGGGGTCCCCGTTCGACTCGGCTCCGCCTCGCTCAGGGCAGGCTCTCCACTGCGCAACGGACGATCAGGCTGTCCGTTGCTCCGGTCGGGATGACGGCGTAGAGCTGATCCCACTCATGCGCAAAGAACGCGCATGAATGGGGCACCCGGCACCTGGGGCACCCGTCTTCGGTGGTTGTGCTCTCCCAGGTGCCCAAATGCGAGGCACCTGGGGCACCCGCTCAGGATGACAAACAGAAACATGCAACCGCAGGTCCTTCGACTCGACGTTTCACGTCTCGCTCAGGATGACGGTATTGTTGTTTGGTTGAGGATGGGGCAGACGGCGCGGATTCAGGCGAGGGAGAGGCCGATGCGGCGGGCGCGGGCGAGGGTGCGCGGGGAGAGCGGCTGGTGTGGCTCTTTTCCGGTGAGACCGATCCAGAGTCTGGCGACCGGCCTGACTCCGAGATACTTCGCGGTGACGCTCAGGGCGCGCGCGGCCCCGGTGAGCAGGGGGATGCAGAAGCCGGGCATGGCAGCCGAACTGACCAGCACGGCCTTGCGGGTGATGCGCCGGTTGCGCAGCGCGGGCAATGCCTGACCCCACGGCCAGTAGGCGTAGCCAATCAGCCGCTCGGTGAACTGGCGGAAGATTGCAGTGACGTTCCAGAAGTTGACGGGCGCGCCGAGGACGAGGGCGTCGGCGGCGTCGATCTCGGTGAGGATGGATTGCAGGTCGTCCTGCTGCACGCAGCAGCCGCGTTGCAGGCCCGGCGCCTGGGTGCATCGGCGACAGTTGGTGCAGAACTCCAGATGCCGGTCCGTGAGATAGATGGCGTGCGTCTGGGCGCCATTTTCCCGCGCGCCGGCGAGAATGGCCTGCACCGCGGAGTCGGTGGCGCCGCCCTTGCGGTAGCTGCCGACGATTGCCACGACCTGTTGTGGCATGGGGAACCTCCCGTTACGCGCGAGAACAGTGTAGTCCTCGATGGTGCGGTTTGGGATGAAGGCGCGGACGGCGGCACGTGTGAACGGGCTGCGGATGAAGTCTTGGTGCGGACGAAAACCGTACCTCAGGGGCTAAAGCCCCATTTATTCTGCGGTACTTATGGCACGGCTGAAGCCGTGCCCTTAAGCAAGACAGGGTTTTTCCGCAGCCTGTGAAGCCGTGCCCTTCCGATTCTGGCGATTCTTCGGCTTGGTTTGGGAAACAAAAAAACGCTGGAGGACTGAATGAAGCTCCTCCAGCGTGCGCTAAGTTGGTTGGTGCGTTGGTGCAAAAACAAGCAAAAGCGAAATACAGGGATCCTTCGCTACGCTCAGGATGACGGCGACATTTCTCTAGGCGACCTCGCGGCGGTCGCGGGCGGCCTCGCGGCGGGTTAGGTTGACGCTGACGATCTTGGAGACACCGGGCTCCTGCATGGTGACGCCGTAGATGACGCCGGCCATCTGCATGGTGCGCTTGTAGTGGGTCATGACGAGGAACTGAGTGGTGGCAGCCAGTTGGGTGATGAGATCGGCGAAGCGGCCGATGTTGGCCTCGTCGAGCGGGGCGTCCACCTCGTCGAGCACGCAGAAGGGCGCGGGCTGGAACTGGAAGATGCCGACCAGCAGGCCGAGCGCGGTGAGGGCCTTTTCGCCGCCGGAGAGGAGCATGATGTTCTGCAGCTTCTTGCCCGGGGGCGAGGCGACGATGTCGATGCCGGAGTCGGCGGAGTTCTCCTCGTCGGTGAGGCGCATGAAGGCCTGGCCGCCGCCGAAGAGCTTGGCGAAGGTGGCGCCGAAGTTGCGGTTGATGACCTCGAAGGCGGCGTCGAACTTGACGCGGGATACCTCGTCGATCTCGCGGATGGAGGCCTGGGTGTTCTGGATGGACTCGAGCAGATCGCGGCGCTGGGTTTCGAGGAAGGCGTGGCGCGCGGCGGTCTCGTGGTACTCCTCGAGCGCCATCATGTTGACCGGGCCCATGGCCTCGAGGCGCTGCCTGAGCGCGCGGGATTCGTCCTCGGCGGCGGCGAGGGCTTCGCCCTCGATGCGGAGGATGGCGTCGTCGGCGCGCAGGACGGCGGCCTCGACGGCGAGGTCGTTGAGGCAGGTGGCGTCGATGTGCTCGATGTCTGAGGCGAGCTTGGCGGCGCGCGCGGTGAGGTTGGCGCGCTCTTCGCGGAGGGCTTCGGTGTGGTGGCGGAGGGTGCGGAGTTTGGTGTCGAGCTCGGCCATGCGCGCGCGGAGCTCGGCGGCCTCGGCGGTGAGGCGGGAGCCCTCGGCCAGCGCGGAGGCGCGCGTCTCGGCCAGCGCGGCGTGCTGCGCGGCGAGTTCGGTGGTCTCCTGCTCGCGGCGGACTTTTTCCGCGCCGGCGAACTGGAGTTGCTGCTCGATCTGACTGATGCGCGCGGAGTGCGCGTCGGCCATGCGGCGCGTCTGCTCGAAGGTGGCGGCGGCGTTGCGGCGGCGTTCCTCCAGGCCGGCGAGCGCGGCTGCGGCTTCGGCGGCGGACTGTTGCAGAGATTCGCGCTGGCTGCGGAGTGCGTCGAGCTGCTGCTGCAGCTCGGCCAACTGCGAGTCGAGCGCGGCGCGCTCGCTCTCGAAGGCGGCGGCCTCCCGCTCGAGGCGGGCGATGGCGTCCTGCCGCTGCGCGCGCGCCTCGCGGTTGCGCTCGGCGGAGAGCGCCCACTCCTCGAGGCGGCGCTCGATGCGCGCGGACTCCTGCTCCATCTGGCGCAGCGCTGCGCCGGAGTTGGCGGATTCACGCTCGGCGTCGCGGCACTCCTGGGTCTTGCCGTCGAGCGCGGCGGTGAGTTCGCGGGCCTCGCGTTCGAGGTTCGCTGCCTCCTGCTCGGCCTGCGCGAGTTCAACTTCGGTGGCGTCGAGCTTGCGCTCGACCTCGGTGAGTTCGCGCTTGAGGGCGAGCGGCCCCTGCGCGCGCACCTGGCCGCCGGTGACGGTGGAGTTGTGGAAGGCCTCGCCGGAGGGGCTGAGGAAGAAGCCGCGCGGATGCTCTGCTGCAAGTCTGCGCGCGGAGGCGGCATCGGGCGCGATGAAGCCGTCGGCCAGCTTGGGCAGCATGGACTCCAGCGATGTGCCGAAGCCGTTGAGTACGCGCACACAGTCCTTGAGCGCGACGACGCCTTCGGGGGCCTGCAGGCAATTCGCAATTCCCAGTTGACGGTCCGCATCCTCCTCTCCGTGGACGAGGAAGGTGGCGCGACCGGCGACGTCGGAGGCGAGCAGACGGACGCCCGCGTCGGCCGCGTCCCAGCTCTTGACGACGATGTAGTTCAACTCGTCACGCAGGAACTCATCGACAATGCCCTCGTACTGGCCGTCGACTTCGAGGAAGTCGGCGAGGGTCCCCAGGGGCGAGAGCGGGTTGGTTGCGGCGGCGGCGGAGTTGGCCTTGAAGATGTTCTTCACCGTGTCTGTGGAGTAGCTGTGCTCGCGGATGAGGCCCTCGATGGAGGTGCGACGGCCCTGGAGGGCGGCCCGCTCCGAGCGCAACTGGTCGCCGCGGCGGCGGGCGGTGGATTCGGCAGCGCGGGCCTCGTCGATGCTGCGCTGCAACTGGGAGATTTCGGCTTCGAGGGACTTGAGGCGCTCGGTGACGTTGCCGAAGGTGGCGGCGACCTGGCCGCGCTCGAAGCCCAGCTCGGCCAGCTCGCGGCGCGCTCCGTCGGACTCGGCGACGAGGCGCTCGGACTCGCGGTCGAGACCGGCGAGGGCGACTTCGGCCTGCGCCTGCTGGTTGCGGCTCTGGCTGGCGCGCTCCAGCAATTGGAAGCCGCTGCGGCGGTTCTGTTCGGCCTGCTGCTCGCTGGCCGCGACCGCGCGGACCGCATCCTGCGCGCGCTGCTGCTGGGCCTGCGCAGCCTGGCGCGAGACGGTTGCCTCCGCGGTTGCGTTTTCGAGGAAGCTGCGCTGCGATTCCAGCTCGCCGGCGAGCACGCGAAGCTGCTCGCGCGCCTGATCCAGGTCGTCGCCGCCAGAGGCGATGCGCGCGGTGAGTTCGGCGACGCGGTCCGTGTTGGCGGCCATGCGGGCAGTGACGCGCTCCAGCTCGACGGCGGAGTGGTTGGCGCGCGCGCCAGCCTCGCGGACTTGCTGGTCGAACTGGTAGCCCTGCTCGACCCCGGCGGTGTGTTCGGCGTCCATGGCGTCGACGGCGGCCGACTGTTCGGCGATCCGGGCGGCGAGGACGGCGATCTGCGAGGCGACGGCGGACTGTTCGGCGTCGAGCTGGCCCATGCGGCTGGCCAGGACGACACGCAGGCGGGCGCGCAGGTCGTCGCGCAGCAGGCTGTAACGCTCCGCCTTGGAGGCCTGGCGCTTGAGCGAGTTCATCTGGCGCGTGACCTCCTCGAAGATGTCGTTGACGCGGGCGAGGTTGACCTTGGCGGACTCCAGGCGCAGCTCGGCGAGACGCTTTTTGGTCTTGAAGCGGGTGATTCCGGCGGCCTCTTCGAGGATGGCGCGGCGGTCCATGGGCTTGGCGCTGAGGATCTGGCTGATCCGATCCTGGCTGATGATGGCGTAGGTCTCGCCGCCCAGGCCGGTGCCCAGGAAGATGTCCTGAATGTCGCGCAGGCGGCAGATCTTGCCGTTGAGCAGGTACTCGGAGTCGCCGGAGCGGAAGAGGCGGCGGGTGATGGTGACCTCACCGGCGCGGACCGAGGAGCGGCCAAAGCGGCGGCGGCGGACCTTGAGGACGACCCCGGGGGCGGCGTCTTTTGCGGCCTCGGAGGGAGCGGGTTCGTCCTCGTTCTCGCTCTCGTCGAGCTGGTCGCGGTCCAATTGCCCGGCGTCCACGACGCTTCCGTCGATGCCGATGACCACTCCGGGTTGCGCCGCGCGGACGGCCTCTTCGGTCTCCTCGGCCTTCTGCCGGCGGAGGCGGGTCTCGTCCCAGTCGCCGGCCAAGTCCAGGGCGCGTTCGCTGGAGCCGTCGCTGGACCAGTCGCTGCCCTCCTCACCAGTCAGGGCAGCGCCGTCGTAGACCTCGGGATCGACCAGGGTGAGCGAGACCTCGGCCATTCCGGTGGGCTTGCGGTCGCGTGTGCCGGCGAAGATAACGTCCTCCATGCGGACGCCGCGCAGGCTCTTGGCGGACTGCTCGCCCAGCACCCACATGATGGCGTCGGAGATGTTCGACTTGCCGCAGCCGTTGGGGCCGACCACCGCGGCGATGCCGTCTCCCGCGAGATGGACCTCCGTGCGGTCGCAGAACGACTTGAAGCCGAGCATCTGGACCTTTTTGAGCTTGAGCAAACCACACCTCCGGGGACCGCAGCCAGACCCAACCAACGGCGCGAGGCACACCTTCAGCCTCGCGCCGTGCGCAATCAGAATGACGCACCGCGCAACTTCCAATCTATCCGGTCGCGGGGGCGGCATCAACAATACAAACTCTACATCTTGTGGATAAGGCGGTTGGAACCCCACAAATGGGCTGGATTGGCTGGAGGGGGGGCACAGGTTACCCCACCCGAATCGGGACTCATGGCATGGAACTGCGCACCTGCCACCCGATACGATTCAAAGCAGAATCTTCGCTCATCAGTCCCGTTCTCCAAATTCACGCTTAACGCGGGGGTCAAGGAGGTAGCACAAAATGAGGAGACTCGCGAGACTGCTAATCGCAAAATATGGCGAGATAGTTTTCGACAACAGAAGAGACTCTTGGCCAAGAGCCTTCAGTATCAACGAACCGACCACGAGTTTAAAGAAATAGTATGAATTGATCAGAACGGTCACTGTACGGGACCATCGTTGCTGAAACCAGATTCCCAATCCCACCGAGAGGTTGAGAAGAGCTGCAGGATAAGGTAGCGTGACGCCTATGTTGATTGAGAAATACTTAAAAAATTCATTTGCATCCGGACGAAGATCCGGTCTCGTATGCGCGATGTATACCGCCAGAATCAGAGCTGCCGCCTTCAGACAGAGGTAGACGGCAATAAGCTTAACTGCCAATGGTCGTGTTCTGGACATGCCAGTATTCTCCTACATCGCTCCAAAGGGTTCGCCACTTATGGTCTCATTTCCCTGAGTGCGGCGAGGTGGAGTTGCTGCGGGTCGAGAGAGCGTCGAGGGGGGGGATCAGGCGCGGCCGGCGAAGTCGCGGGTCTCGGTGGAGACTTTGACCTTTTCGCCCTCCTTGATGAAGAGAGGGACGCGGATTTCGAGGCCGGTCTGGAGGCGGGCGGACTTGGTGACGCTGCCGCTGGAGGTGTCTCCGCGGACGGCGGGCTCGGTGTGGACGACGTCGAGCGTGACGTGGATGGGAAGTTGCAGGCCGATAGGGTTGCCGTTGTACTTGTGCAACTGGACCATGACGCCGTCGGTGAGGAAGTCGAGGGCCGTGCCGAGCATCGCGCCGCTGAGGGTGAGGGTTTCGTAGCTCTCCTGATCGAGGAAGTAGGAGCCGTCGTTGTCGCTGTAGAGATAGGTTGCGGGGACGAGGACGAGGTCGGGCTCCTTGAACTTGTCGCCGGCCTTGAAGGTCTTGTCGAAGACGGCGCCGGTGAGCAGGTTGCGCATCTTGAGGCGGACGAGGGTCTGGCCGCCGCGCGCGGTGGGCGTGTTGACCTCCGCGTCCAGGCAGGCGTAGGGGGTGTTCTCAAACTCGAAGAGCCTTGCGCTTGACTTCGATTGCATCGATGAGTGCGGCCATGAAGCTGTGGTTCTCCCGGTTCTAAAGCGTTTTCACCAAAGGTGCAGAGTATCGCGCTGCGAACAAAATGCGGGGATTCTTCGCTTCGCTCAGAATGACAATTCATTCCCCTCTACAGCAATAGTGAAACTGCTCGATTGGTTTCAGCGAGGGCAGGCCGGCGGCGAAGCAGGATGCAGACGCGTGCCCAGCCTCGTTAAGTATATGGCGTGGTTCCGGCAGGAAGAAAGACGGCAGTGCGCGGCGGTGGTGGTAACGTAGCAACCATGAACACGACCTCCACGCCGAGGCCCGACAACGCGGTTGCGGGGAAGGGTGCGGGGGTGGCCGCGGGCGCGGAGGGACTGGCGCAGGCAAGCGGCAACGCTGGACCGACATGGAGGACGGCGCTGCGGCTGGTGAGGTTTTCCGTCGCAGTGGACCCGCGCGCGTTCGCGCTAACTGTGGCCACCGCGCTGGCGGGCTCGCTGACCGAAGGAGTGGGGCTGGTGCTGCTGTTGCCGCTGCTGTCGGCGGCGGGAATGAACTTCAGCGGCCCGTCCGTGGCCAGCCGGTTGAGCGGGGCATCGCAGCGGCTGCTGACGGGCGCGGGCGTGCCGCATGGGCTGTGGCTGCCGACGGTGCTTGGCGTCTTTCTGGCGACGGGCGCGCTGCGCTCGATGCTTCGCCGCGCGCAGACGATGATGAGCTTCACCACGACGACGCGGGTGCATCTGGCTCTGAGCCGGCAGTTGTACGAGTCGGTGGTGCGGGCGCAGTGGGGGTTCCTGGTGCGGCAGAGGGCGGGGCGGTTGACGCACCTGCTGACCGGGGAGCTGCGCAAGGTTGAAGACGCCATCAGCCTCCTGCTCTCGCTGATCAGCCTGGGCTGCCTGACGCTGCTGTATCTGTGGATTGCGCTGAAGCTCTCGGCGGCGATGACGGGACTGGTGCTGGCGATGGGCGGAGGGCTGATGCTTCTGGAGCGGCGATCGCTGGGGCGCATGAGGGCGAGCGGCGAAGTCTTTGCCCAGAGCGTGGGCGAGGTCTACGCGGCGACCGGGGAGCACCTGGGCAACCTGAAGAGCGTGAAGACCTATGACGCCGAGGAGCGCGATGTGCGGCAGTTTGCCGAGCTGTGCGGCGAGATGGCGCGCCACGCCGTGGGCACCGCGAAGCAGCAGGCGGCTTCGACCTTCCGCTTCGAGGTGGGGACGCTGGCGGCGCTGGGCGCGGTGATCTTTCTGGCGCTGGGCGTGCTGCACGTGCAGGCGGCAACCATGCTGATGCTGCTGGCGGTCTTCACCCGGCTGATGCCGCAGCTTGCCACCGTGCAGAGCGAGGCGCACCAGCTCGCCGGCGTTCTGCCGTCGTTCGACCATGTGCTGGCGATCGAGGCGGAGTGCGCGGCCCACGCCGAGCCGCAGGCGGAGGGGGATGGCGCGGAGGAGCTTGCGGCGGCGCGGCTTAGCCTGGAACGCGAGTTCCGGCTGGAGAAGGTGTGGTTCGCCTACCAGGCGTCCGACAGCCTTCGCGGGACGGAGTCGCAGCCGAAGGAGCCGGAGTTTGTTCTTCGCGGGATCGACCTGGGGATCGAGGCGGGATTGCTGACGGCGGTGGTGGGGCCGTCGGGCGCGGGCAAGAGCACGATTGCCGACCTGGT
>JBEKRR010000050.1:0-31388 GCA_049518555.1 Acidobacteriaceae bacterium | reverse complement strand
TGACCGACGTTCTGGCCGCGCGCGAGGGTTATCTCGACCCTCTCTCGCTGGCCCAGGCGCTGAACTCGCCGGTCGCCATGGTCAGCGCCGGCACGGGCAGCGGCATGGATGCGGTCCGGCGATTTGTCGGCGCCAAGACCGCCTCGGCCAAGTCCCCGCTGCTTCCCGTAATGCAGCCCCGCGTCGAGCCGCGCCAGATCGGCTGTCCGCGCAGCATGTCCGAGATTGAGAACCAGGGCCTCTACCGCCGTCCTCTGCCCTCCGAGTGGTCGCGCCGCATCGACCGCGTCGCGCTACACCCCGTCTTTGGCCCAGCCCTGTTTTTCATCATTACCCTGGGTGTCTTCCAGACCGTCTTCCGCGTCGCCGCTCCGGCCAGCGCTCTCTTCCAGAGGCTGCTGAACGCCTTCGGCTTCTGGTTCGGCGGCTTCATTCCCCCGGGCGTCCTGCACTCGCTCGTCATCGACGGCCTGTGGACGGGCGTCGTCTCGGTGCTCACCTACCTGCCGCTGATCCTGCTTCTCTTCCTGGTCATTGCGTTGCTGGAGGACTCCGGCTACATGGCGCGCGCCGCCGTCATCGCCGACCGCACCATGTACCGCTTCGGTCTCAGCGGCCGCTCGTTCCTGCCGCTGCTCTCGGCCTATGCCTGCGCGGTTCCCGCCATCATGGCCACGCGCACCATCTCCAGCCGCCGCGACCGCCTCACCACCATTCTGGTCGCGCCCTTCATGACCTGCTCGGCGCGGCTTCCGCTCTACACCATGATCATCGCCGCGTTCATCCCGGACCGTCCCGTCGTCGGCCAGTTCCTCGGCCTGCGCGCATGCGTCATGATGGGCCTTTACGGCATCGGGATGGGCGCCGCGCTCATCACCTCGCGCCTGCTCCATCTCTCGCTTCTGCGCAAGGACGACGCGGCCTTCGCCATCGAGCTGCCAGAGTTCCGCCTTCCGCTCTGGCGTTCGCTGGGAATCAACCTGCTCGACCGCGCGCGCATCTTCGTCCGCCAGGTTGGCACCATCATCCTTCTGACCAGCCTCGCCGTCTGGGTGCTGGCCAACTTCCCCGTGCATCACGGAGAGCTCAGCCCCATTGGGCAAAGCTACCTTGGCTCCATCGGCAATGCGATGGAGCCCGCGCTGCGTCCGCTTGGCCTCGACCGCAACGTCGGCGTCGCCCTGCTCACCGCCTTCGTCGCACGCGAAACTGTCGTCAGCACCCTGGGCACGCTCTACCAGACGCCGCAAGTCGGCATCGCGTTGCGCCACTCCATCGGCCTCGCCGGCGCGCTCTCGCTGCTTGTCTTCTTCGCCCTGGCCATGCAGTGCACCTCCACGCTGGCCACCGTCAAGCGCGAGACCAACAGTTGGCGCTGGCCCATCTTCCAGTTTGCCTACATGAGCGCCATCGCCTACACCATGGCCTGGATCACCTTCCGCCTCAGCCTCTGGCTGCTGCATTGAACAAATCTCAACGCGACGCAAACCCCCAATGCGTGGCACACTGTTACGCATGGACACCCGGGACCAGGAACATCTCATCGACGCGCTCACCCACAACTGGCAGGTGGAGATGCGCGGCTTTCACACCTACGACGCGCTCTCGCGCCAGGCCATCGACCCGCAGCAGTGCCGTTCGCTGCATCACCTTGCCCTGGCCGAGCAGCACCACGCCGATCTCTGGGCCAGCCGCCTCACCTCTCTCGGCGCGCCTGTGCCCGAGTACGATGGCTCCGAGTCCGGCGACGCCGACTCGCTCTCCAACCGCATCGGCGGCCTCGACCTCGCGCTGCGCCGCCTGGAGCTGGACGAGAGCCGCGACATCGCCCGTTACGGCAAGCAGATCCAGGAGCTCGGCGACCCGCCCACCATCGACATTCTCAACCAGGTGATCGAGGACGAGCGCGAGCACTACATCACCCTGGGCAACCTCATCCGCCACCATCTGCCGTCCACCCAGCTCGACCCCGACCAGGCCAAACGCGCCTTCGACGATCTGATGGCCGCCCGCACCAAGGGCCAGCCCCAGGCCGCCAGTTGGATCGGCGACGCCATCTACGGCGTCAACGACGGACTGGGCGCCATCTTCGGCATCGTCTCCGGCGTGGCCGGGGCCACCGAGCGCAGCCCCAGCGGAGCGCATTACGTCCTCATCGCCGGCCTCGCCGGCATGATCGCAAGCGCGTTGTCGATGGGATCGGGCGCGTATCTGGCCGCCAAGAGCGAGCGCGAGATCTACGAGGCCGAGTACGAGCGCGAGCGCGAGGCCGTCGAGTACAACGAGGCCGAGGCGCGCGAGCTCCTCTCGCTCACCTACCAGATTCGCGGCCTCACCGCCGAGGACGCCGACCACTTCGTCGGCCACATCGCCGCCAAGAAGGGCCAGCTCGTCGAGGCCCTCGCCCGCGAGCGCCTGCACACCACCGCGGAGGGCCTCAGCAAGCCCTGGGTCTCGGCCACCTCCGGCGCGCTCTCCACCGCCATCGGCGCGCTCATCCCCGTGCTCCCGTTCTTCTTCATGTCCGGGATTCCGGCCATCATCGTCGCCGCCGTCATCTCGCTGCTGGCGCACTTCGCCGTGGGCGCGTCCAAGTCGCTCATCACCATCCGCTCCTGGTGGTCCAGCGGCCTGGAGATGACCGCCGTCGGAGCCCTCGAAGGCGCCGTCACCTACATCATCGGCGTCGGCATCGGCCACCTCGCCGGATCGTAGGGTGGAGTACAGTGGATATCCCAGGCCTCAAAAGCGAGACCTGGGGGCACCCGGCAATTAAGTTTTAGTGTTTGTCTTGTGCCTTCCGACATGACCAATTACAAATTTCCCGTCTGTCTCGTCGTCGTAAAAGTATATCCGTAGGCATGTGTCGGGACCGCCTTTACCGAGGGCAAGGTGTTTTACGAGGGAAACTTTCTTTCCATCGTGTAACAGTCTTCTCTCATCGCCCATTTTCCCGCTCATTGATGTATAAGATTCGTGAGCTATATAAGTAAATCCCTTTTCAGCAAAAAGGTCTTCGAGTAAACCAATTGGCTTATGATTTTTCCGAGATGTCTGGAGCATTAAGCAAACCTCATGCATGGCTAAAAGAGCATATCTCACATCGTCGGGTGCCAGGTATGGTGAATCTTTTGCCGATTGAAGAGCCTTTGAATGAAAGACAAGGGTCTTTGGGTACATTTCTGATGCCTCGGTCACAGCGTCGAAGACTGTATCTGGTGTCGGAGACGACAGAAATGAATCAACTTGTGGCTCGGCGTTAGGAATACTCGGAGAGTAAACAGCCCGGAAATTGTCTTGAGTAGTTCGAAGGTCAGCTGCCAAGAGGCTCTTTTCGAGACGCAACTGATCTGACTCTTTTTTCAGGCGGTCATTCGATTGGCGTAGCTCACGAACCTCTTCTTCAGCGATGGCAATCAGTTCATCCGTGTTTCCGGCTACTCTCGCCGCCTCTTTTTCAAGACGTATTTTTTCCTTCCGTTCTAGGTCAATAGCCTCTAGTGCATCAATCGTTATGGGACCATCTATGAAACGGAGTGCAGATATCTGGCTTAACTGCTTGAATAATTGAGCTCTAATATTACCAGATTTCTCAGTTCTAATCTCATGAGGGAGAATCACTGGGCAGTAAGTGGAAATTGTCTTAGTACCTTTGGGCCAATAGACGCGAATAGCACCGTTAAAGCAAGCATGGTCTCGGCCAATCAAGTATGTTAATTTGTAACTTGCCCACTTGTCGGCAAGTTCGAAGACTTCAGCAATGCCGGCCAAGTGATTTGCTACGTCCCGTGAGTCCACGAGGGCGGTATCATCTTCCGCGACTCGACTGATAAGTATTATTGGGAGGCGTCGCTGTGTAGACAGGAGTCGCTCGGAAACAAATGCTTCAACCTCAGTCGTCTGAATCAAAATAGGCAAACTCGAAACTCGTGTTCCGCCTAAAGTCCAAGGTTCCGATGCAAGCAGTGTCGGTATAAGTTGTGGTCTTCCGAGCTTCAGGTCAACGGGAGCGATTACAAATTGTGACGAATCAATTCCCAGACGCATCGAAAAGTCGAGAAGCTCACGGAAATGAGTAATGTTGATTCGTGCCGTCCAAAGCAGATTCCCGTCAGGTCTGGATGGATATGTAAAAATAAATTTTATAATACTGCATGAGGAATCCACCGTCTGTTCGGTGGATCTGGAGATTAGACGCTCGTTCTGAAGATCAAGAGAAAAGTCATCTTTCGGAATCGACAAGGATACGCCGAACTGACGGCGATATGCCGACACAATCCAGTTCTCCACAAGATCGATAGTAGTCTGGACTCTCTTTCTTGCCGCAGATATGTTGAGTTCGTCAGCTTCAAACTGAACTGCGTACAGGTCGATCAATGATTGACTCCTTCTCGGAGACGAGAGCGCATCCGAGATGCGATACGGAATACAATGCCGTGCTCAATCCCGAAGTGCAACAATTCACTTTGGGGTGATGTTGCACTGTTGCGAATCAGGCATGATACAAACCGAATTACAACCGGAATTACCGTCAAACATCAAGACTACGAGCTAATATACGCCCATTTGCATCCACTCGCGATCAGATTATATTGCCAATAGGTCAGGATGGGCGGATGTTTCAATTGGCCGTTCGCAGGCTTGCAGAATCTAAACTAGGTCATTTCTGCTATCGCCACACGGACCAGCCGCGGCGGTTGAGGCTGTAGAAGAGGACGGTGAGGCAGCTTCCGCTGAGCGCCAGCAGGCCGCAGCCGGGTGCCCATTCATGCGCAGCCTCATCGCGCATGGGTGGGGTTGATGCCGCCATCGCCGGGCACAAAATCTTCTGCAAAAACCTCAGCAAATCCGCGTGTCAAGCCCCCCGACCCGCCAAAATCACCTCAACCACCAGAAAACAAAAGAGAAAAAACCTACCCGCAAGTGGCATAGTAGTTATGCTCGAAGGCATATAATTAAAGCAGTAGAAAACAAACAGACCCGGCCAACAGCCGGGCCTTCGCATTTAACGCAACAGTCACCGCCGCAACTCATTGCGAATGACTATTTTAGATGTAACATCAATGGAATGACTATTTTACAGGATAAATCCGTAAATCCGGCCGATTTTCACCCCTAACCCAAATGTTTAGACGACTTTACCTGTAACCAGTCTGCAATGACGACTTTGCCGTCCAGCACCCAACGCAATCGCATGATTCCATTGCACTTGGACGAAATCCCCCCGAAAGGGGGGATGGGGGGGGGTGCAGGCGAATAAACAGCGAGCAAACAACGAACAAACGGCGGAGTCGCCTGCGTCGCTCAATTCCGCGGATCATCGTCAGACGGACCAGCCACGGCGGTTGAGGCTGTAGAAGAGCACGGCGAGGCAGCTTCCGCTGAGCGCCAGCAGGCCGCAGCCGGGAGCGATGCGGCCGAAGAGCAGGTCGCCCACGCCGAAGAGCATCGCGTAGACCAGGGTGAAGCCCAGCACCCGGCTCTGCCAACATGCAATTGGATGCGAGTCATCCGCTGCTCACACGAGCTTGGCTCGTTTGGCGGTTCGTGCTGGACTGGGTGGAGGGTCGAGGAGTTTGGGCCGTGACGCATTCTGCTCTGGTAACTTGTCGTGCAAAACCGCGCTGAGCAGCGACTTGTGAACCCGAATGCCGCCGTTGTAATGGATGTAGCCGAGCTTCCTGAAGCGATTCATGAAGAAGCTGACACGTGATCGGGTTGTACCGATCATGTCCGCAAGAGTCCCCTGCGTTACCGGTGGGATCAGTGGCTCCGGCGCACCCGGTTCACCATATTCCGCCATCAACAAGAGCGTCCGCGCCAACCGCCTCTCGCTGGAGTTGAATAGCTGATCGATGAGATCCGCCTGGGTCCTCATGCCCCGAATCACGATGAACTTCAAGAAAAAGGTGGAGAACTTACGTTCCGCCCGGAGGACGCGGAGTATTTCCTTCGTCGTGATCTTGAGTACCGTACAGGCGGTAATGGCTGAGGCCGTGACCGTTCGCGGCGTTCCCGCTCCGGCCATCGACTCCTCGCCAAAAAAATCCCCGGGGGCGAGCAGCGTAACCGTCGCTTCTTTGCCACCCTTGGAAATGACGGTGAGCTTCGCTCGGCCAGTCTGAAGGTAAAACACAGAGTCGGCTGGGCCTCCCTGGGAAAAGAAAATCTGCTTTGCCGTGTAATTGCTGCTGCGTCGTCCTGGCACTTTGGCCACGAGAAAAGCAACGATATCAAAGGGCTTCCTGGTTACTCTACCCATCTAGACGGCCTCTTCCTGGGAGTGGTCCGGTCGCGGATAATCTTCATCAGCGCTGCGTGGGGGCGGCGACGGACCATCATTTCGTTCCAGAGCGCACAATTCTTCTCAGGCTAAAGCTAGCATTGCAACCGGTAATTGTCTGTTCCGTTTAGGACACTCACTGCATAAATCGGACAGGCAACGAGAACCGGCTTTTCAAAGGTTGATCGAGTGGGCGGGTCGCCATCTTGCCCCTGAACCCTCTGAGAAGCACGGCTTGAAGATGGTGGCCTGAGAACGCCGCGGGAAGTCGTGCCCTTAAGCAAGACGAATTCCAGAAGCAGATTCCCTTTCCACCCCAACGAGCAAACGCGCTCGTCGGGGACCCCGACTTCGGGAATGACAAACTAACGAGGTGATGACGCGGAAGAATCTGTTATCGCCAGACGGACCAGCCGCGGCGGTTGAGGCTGTAGAAGAGCACGCCAAGGCAGCTTCCGCTGAGGGCGAGCAGGCCGCAGCCGGGAGCGATGCGCCCGAAGAGCAGGTCGCCCACGCCGAAGAGCATCGCGTAGACCAGCGTGAAGCCCAGCACCCAGTGGAAGAAGTTGTAGCCCAGCGTGGAGTCCACCTGCTCCCGCACAGCGGCGAAGCGACGCCAGCCCAGCGCCGCCGGGCGCACGCGGTCATAGAAGGCTTGCAGCGTCGCCTCCGTCTCGGGCTGCGTGGCCAGCGTCACCGCCAGCCAGATCGCCGTGGTCAGCAGCGTCGTCGTCAGCATGAGCCATGCGAAGGCGTGCGGGTCGTCCTGGTTCAGCGGCGCCAGCGCCAGCGCCGGGTCGATGCGGTGCAGCGCGCGCACTGCGGGCATTCCCCACCCGCTCTCCAGCGTCAGCGAGATGGTCGCCGCCGCGGTCATCGCCGCAATCTCGCTCCACGCGTTGATGCGCCACCAGTACCAGCGCAGGATGAAGACCAGTCCCGCGCCCGCGCCCATCGAGAGCAGGAACTTCCACGCCGTGGCGATGGACGCGCCATGCGTGAGCATGAATCCCATCGCGCTGGCCGAGAGCACCGCAACCAGCACCGTCGCGATGCGCGACGCCGCAACGTAGTGCCTCTCGCTGCGCCCCCGCGCGAAGAAGCGCTTGTAGATGTCGTTGATCATGTACGACGCGCCCAGGTTCAGGTGCGTCCCGATGGTGGACATATACGCCGCCGCGAATCCGGCCAGCATCAGCCCGCGCAGGCTGGGCGGCAGATAGTGCACCATCACCCACACGTACGCGCCCTCCATCCCCCCCTGCGCGGCGGTGGGGTTGGGCAGCAGAACCAGCGCGACCAGCGCGGTCAGTATCCACGGCCACGGCCGCAGCGCGTAGTGGGCGATGTTGAACCACAGCGTCGCGCCGAGGGAGTGCTTCTCGTTCTTGGCGGAAAAGATGCGCTGCGCGATGTATCCGCCGCCGCCCGGCTCGGCCCCCGGATACCAGCTCGCCCACCAGTTGAGCGAGAGCAGCACAAGGAAGCTGAGGAAGAACGGCGACGCGGACGACGGGATGAACGCCAGCGTGTCGCGCGCGTGGCCGTTGATGGCGTGCGCCGCGTCGAAGGCGCGAACGTGCGCCGCCAGCGGCCCCATTCCGCCGACGGCATGAACGGCGAAGTACGCCAGCAGGATCACCATGGACATCTTAAGGACGAACTGCACGAGGTCCGTCCAAAGCACCGCCCACAGGCCGGAGACGGCGTTATACGCCAGCGTGAGCGCTAGGCAGAAGAAGACCCCGGTGAGCTGCTGGCGGGTGGTGGTGAGGCCGAGTGTGAGGGCCAGAATCTTGGCCATCGCCAGGTTCACCCATCCCATGATGATGGTGTTGACGGGGAAGGCGAGGTAGACGGCGCGGAATCCGCGCAGGAAGGTCGCGGGCGGGCCCGAGTAGCGCAGCTCGGCGAACTCCATGTCGGTCAGCACGCGGGCGCGACGCCACAGCGGGGCGAAGAAGAAGACGGTGAGCATCCCCGAAAGCAGGAACGACCACCAGAGCCAGTTGCCGGCGATGCCCTGCGCGTAGATGAGGCCGGTGACGACCAGCGGCGTGTCCGCGGCGAAGGTGGTGGCCACCATCGACGTGCCGGCCAGCCACCACGAGACGTTGCGCCCGGAGAGAAAGAACTCGCCGATCCCGCCCGACGCGCGCTTCATATAGAAGAAGCCGATGGCCAGGTTCAGCGCGAAGTACGCGGCGATCACCAGCCAGTCGAGCGGGGTCAGAATCATCGGTCCTCTTTGTGCTGCGTCACTCGGCCCTTACTGCTTCGCCAGGTCGAAGACCTTCTCCATCAGCGTCCAGCGGCGCACCGGGTCCGCGCCCTCCGGCACGTCCTGGAACTCCGCCATCGACGCCTCCCACTCCTGCACCTTGGGATTGGCGCGGTCCATGGCGGCCTTCTTATCCAGCGAGAAGCTGTCGTTGACGTCCATGATCATGAACATGCGCGTGCCGGTGAGATAGATCTCCATATCGACGACGCCGGCGGCGTAGAGGCTGTCGCGGACCTCCGGCCATATCTTCTCGTGGCGGCGCTTGTACTCGGCGATCTTCTTGGGGTCGTTCTGCAGGTCGAACGTAAGACAGTACCTTGGCATCATTCCTCCGTGGAATTGGGTTGAGTCGCGGCGGCTGCTCTCCCGGATTCGTATTGCCCGGCAGGCCCGCCGCTGTTCCCTGAGCAGCCTATCATCGCGCGAAGGCCGCTCGCAAAGGCCGCTCGCAAAGGCCACTCGCAAAGGCCGCTCGCAAAGGCTGGGTATTGAATCCGTCTCGTGCTACGCTCAGAGCGCGGCGAAAATGCGCGAAACGCGGAAGAGGTTCGCGTGAATGGCGCAGAACACTGCGCGCGAACGTGCATGAATTATGAGCGAAGCGAATGGGGAAGCCGAGCAGCACCGACCCAATGCGCGCAACCGCAAGTCTCTCTTGTGAGACGTACGGCAGGGTTGTGCGCCGCTGCATCTCGTTGGGCGCTTCGATAGCATTGGCAATCTGCTGTGCGATGGGTCTGACGATTAGCCTTGCAACCACGGCGCGCGCGCAGACCCAGGCCACGACTCTTCCGCTGATGCTACCCTCCGCAACCGTCTTCGATGCGCAGGGCAATCTCTACTTCGCCGAGACAGGCAACCATGTCGTCCGCAAGCTCTCGTCCGGCGGAATCATCACCACGGTCGCGGGAAACGGCGTGCAGGGCTTTTCCGGTGACAACGGCCCCGCCACCGCTGCCGAACTCGACTCGCCCGCCGGACTTGCGCTGGACGCGGCTGGCGATCTCTATATCGCCGACAGCCACAACCACCGCATTCGCGAGGTTGCAGCCGCAACGGGCATCGTCGCGACCATTGCGGGCACGGGCGTAGCAGGTTTCTCCGGCGATGGAGGCATGGCGACGGCGGCCAGGCTCGACCTGCCCACAGCGCTCGCGCTTGACGCATTCGGAAACTTGTACGTGGCGGACTCCGGGAACCACCGCGTGCGCCGGATCGCGGCTGCCACGGGCGCAATCACAACCGTCGCAGGCAACGGCATCGAGGCCTTCGCCGGAGACAACGGCCCGGCCACATCCGCCTCCATCGACTCGCCCAACGGCCTCGCGCTCGATGCCTCAGGCAACCTCTACATCGCAGACACGCACAACGGCCGCGTGCGCATGGTGAGCGCGGCGACGGGGCTGATCTCGACCGTCGCGGGCGCGGGAGTCGTGGGCGGCAATGTGCAGAGCTTTGGCGGCGACAACGGCCCGGCAACTGCGGCCGGCCTCGCTCTGCCGCGCGGCCTGGCGATGGATGCGGCGGGCAATCTTTATTTTGCCGACAGCGCCAACCATCGTATCCGGCGCATCTCGCCCACGGGAGTCATCACCACGGTTGCGGGGCAGGGAACGGAGAACTTCGCCGGGGACGGCGCGCCCGCGGTCTCTGCCAGCCTCGATTCGCCGCGCTCGGTTGCCGTCTCGCCCGCCGGGCTGCTGACGCTGGCCGACAGCGACAACCAGCGCGTGCGCCAGCTCGACGCCCTACCCGCGCCGGGGCCGGACATCCACACCATCGCCGGCCTTGGAACCACTTCGCCGGGCGCGCTCTCGCTCAGCGGTTCATCTGTGGTTGTCTATGGCAGCGGCTCGGTCACCGCGACGCTGACCACCTCAACACTTGCAACCGGCAGCGTTACATTTCTGGACACAAGCGGCGGAGCGCAGACCACGCTGGGCACGGCAGGCCTGAACTCAGACTCGGCGAGCTTCAGCATTGCCACGCTGTATGCCGGAGCGCACAGCATCGTTGCCACCTACGCCGGTGATGCGAGCCACCCCGCCGCGCAGTCCTCCGCGCTGGCGATGGCGGTGACGCCGCTCGCCGTCACCGCCGCGGCCAATCCAGCTTCGGCCCTCTACGGCCAGGCCATTCCCGCGCTCAGCGGCACGCTCACCGGCGTTCTCGCGCAAGACGCGGGGAAGGTTGCGGCGGTCTTCACATCCAGCGCGACCGCATTATCTCCCGTCGGCTCGTATCCCATCGCGGCCACGCTCACCGGCAGCGCAGCGGGCAACTACACGGTCGCCGTAACGCCTGCCGCCAACCTCAGCATTGCGCAGGCGCCCACGCTGACCTCGCTCACGGCATCCACCAGCGCGCCTGGGTTGGGCCTTCCCATAACGCTGACCGTGCAGGCGACGAGCACCACCAGCGGCGTGCCCACCGGCACCATCACGCTGGCCGACGGCAGCACATCGATCGCCGTGGTTGCGCTCTCAGCCGGCGCGGCCACGTTTACCACCAGCTCGCTGGCGCTCGGCGCGCATAATCTGTGCGCTAGCTACTCCGGCGACGCAAACTTCCTGCCCAGCAGCTCGGCGACGGCGAACCTCGCGGTGGGCCCGGCCTCCGACTTCACGCTGACGGCCACGGGTGCGACCTCGCAGAGCATTCCGAAGGGCAGCTCGGCGACGTACAGCTTCTCCGTCGCGATGCTGGGCGCGGCGATGGCCAGCCCCATCGCGCTCGCCGTCCAGGGAGTGCCGACAGGGGCGACCTCATCGATCAACCCCTCCTTCATTCCGCCCGGCGGCGCGGTCACCAGCTTTACCGTAACCATACAGACGCCGCTGGCCACGCTGGACCAGCGTTCACGCCCCTTCGCGCCACCGTCAGCAAGCTCTGGGATGCAGGCGTCATTGGTGATTCTGCTGCTGCCAGCGATCGCCTTCGCTCGACGACGCAAGAAAATCTATGGATTCATGGCCGTTGCGTCCTGCCTCCTGCTGGCAACGCTGGCCACTGGATGCGGCAATCGCATCAACGCGGACAACGAGTCGATTCAATCGACTACATACACGCTCACCGTCACCGGAACCGCAACCGGGCCGACGGGAAACGCACTGGTGCACACGGCTACGGTGACGCTGCAAGTGCTGCAATAGAGCGAATAGAGTGCAGATGCGGTATTGTTCTTCTACAGAGAATTTCGATGATTCAGAAAATGTATTGCACTTTGCAACTTGGGCTGCTTCTGATTGTGCTACAGCCGAGTGATGTGAATCGAGCGGTTGCTCAGCAGCCAAAGACGGATACTACAGTTTGTTTCACCATGAAGGTTTACCGAGATGCAGTTCTCATAGACAATCCCAGCTCGGTGTTGTTCAAAGCCGATAGTGGCATAAAGAACGTGATAGCTATCGATGGGAAGTTCTGCGTTCCTAAGGAAATGAAGGGACTTTCTGCTATCGATGTCGGGTTTGTCTTAGGAGACGATTTATTCGACTTTGGTGCAATTTCGATGTACCGGCTCAGCATTCCATGGAATATATACTTTGGTGGGAAGAAGTACGCCAGATCGCTTGGACACTTGAAATCGATCAATGCCAAGTCAGTCTGCACCATCGAATTTCAAGCTGGTGAGCCTGGCATTGGAGTCATTTATCACACATGCAGATCAAAAGTAGGTGCTCGCACATTTCCTGCTCCCGAATGATGACCAGAAGCGGAGCGGACTCTATCCCGGCCCCAGCAATCGAAGCAGGAAAAAGAGCGCGACGCCGGCGAAGAAGACCAGGGCCATGCGCACGCCCGGCTCGCGGTTGACCTCCGGGACCAGGTCGGTTGCGGCGACGTAGATGGTAACGCCTGCCGACAGCGGCAGCCCTGCCTTCACCCAGCCCGGCTCCAGGTTGATGGCCAGCACGCCCAGCACCGTCGTCGCGCCGAGGAAGAGAGCGGAGTTCAGCGCCGCGCGGCGGCCCTGTCCTCCGGCCAGCATCACGGAGGCCACGGTGAAGCCTTCGGGGAGCTTGTGCAGGAAGATCGCGATAAACAGCACCCATCCCAACCACGTCGAAACCACAAACCCCGACCCAATCGCCACGCCGTCGAAGAAGGTGTGTGTGGCCAGGCCGAACGCCACTGAGTAACTGCTGCGCGCGGAGAGGAACTCGTGAGCGTGGGTCTCCTCGCCGAAGTGGAAGTGCGGCACCAGCGTGTGCTCCAGCAGATGCACCACGCAGTATCCGGCAAGCACCAGCGCCGCCGTCCAGCTAGCGCTGGCGTTCAACTTGAAGGCCTCAGGCAGCATCTCCAGCAGCGCCGCGGAGAGCATGAATCCCGCGCCGAGGGCGACGAAATAGCGCAGCGCGCGCGCCGAGGGCGACCGCAGCACCAGCAGAAATCCGCCCAGATAGTCCGCCAGCCCGGCAAACAGCCCAAGCGCAAGGGCCAGCCAGAAGCGTGTCGCCGGCATTGTAGTGATGTTCATCGCGCTACCCGCTATGGCGAATGTTCAGCACATCGCCATCCTTCACGGGATAGTCCTTGCCTTCGAGGCGGAGCGTTCCCTGCGCCCGCGCCGCCGCCTCCGATCCCGCCGCCAGCAATGTGTCCCAGTGGATCGTCTCGGCGCGGATGAAGTACTTCTCCAGATCGGAGTGGATCGCTCCTGCGGCCTCCTGCGCGCGGCAGTTGGCGGGGATGGTCCAGGCGCGCGTCTCCGGCTCGCCAATGGTGAAGAAGCTCACCAGGCCGAGCAGCTCGTAGCTCTTGCGGATCAGCCGCACCAGCCCGCTCTCCGTCAGGCCGTAGCCCTCCAGAAACTCCGCCGCCTCGTCGTCCTCCATCTCGGCCAGTTCGGCCTCCACCTTGCCGCAGATGGCGGTTGCGCCGGAGTTGGGCCGCGACGCCGCCTCCGCCAGTCCGTACTTCGCCACCGCGGCCTCCACGTCCGCGCCCAGCGTCGTGCTCTCGGAGATGTTCAGGACGTACAGGATCGGCTTCTGCGAGAGGAACACGAACCCGCGCACCAGCTTCTTCTCCTCCGCCGTCAGCTCCATCTCGCGCAGCGGTTTCTCCGCCTCGGTCTGCGCCTTGCAGCGCAGCAGCAGCGCATGCTCGCGCTCCAGCTCCGCGGTCTTCTGCTTCTTCATGTCCTTGGCCACGCGCTCCAGCCGCTTCTCGATCTGGCCGAGGTCGCTGACAATCAGCTCGATCTCCACGTTGCCGATGTCGCGCAGCGGATCGATGGGCCCGACGTGCGGAATCGTGTCGTCCTCGAAGGCGCGCAGCACGTGGATGATCGCGTCCACATTGCGCAGGCTGGTGAGGAACGAAGTCTCCTTGAGCGCCTCTTCGCCGATGGCGGCCAGGTCCGCGTACTCTACCGTCGCGTAGACGGTCTTGCGCGTTCCGGCCAGCGCGGCCAGCTTGTCCAGGCGAGCGTCGGGCACGCGAGCGATGCCGATGTGCGCCTCCCTCGAGTGGCCGAAGCCCTCCGTCTTCGCCTTGGTCAGGATCTTGAACAGCGAAGTCTTGCCCACCTGCGGCAGGCCGATGATTCCAGTTTTCATCTCTCTACGATTCTACCCGTATCGGCGAACCGCCCTCTGCCGCCATCGCCACTAGACCAAATCCCGCCCGATCAGCCGCCGGATCCGTTCCCTGGTGGGCGGATGGGTCGAGAACAGGCGCCCAACCCCGCCTCCGATGAGCGGCGCGATGATGAACAGGTGCGCGGTGGAGGCCGACGCCTGCAGCGGCACGCGCTTGGAGTAGTCCTCCAGCTTCTCGAGCGCGCGGGCCAGCGCATAGGGATTGCCGGTGGTATGCGCGCCCGTCGCGTCCGCCTCGTACTCGCGCGAACGCGAGATGGCAAGCTGGATCAGGCTGGCCGCAATCGGCGCCACAATCAGCATCAACAGCGCGCCCAGCCCGCCATTGCGGCTCCGTCCGCCGCGCCCTCCGTAGCCGCCAAACAGCGACGCCCAGTAACCCATGCGCGCGATCAGCGTGATCGCCCCGGCCAGGGTTGCGGCAATCGAGCTGGTCAGAATGTCGCGGTTCTTTACATGGCCCAGCTCGTGCGCCAGCACGCCCTCCAGTTCCTCGTCCGTCAGCAGTCCGAGGATTCCGTGCGTCACCGCAACCGACGCGTGCTGCGGGTTCCGGCCGGTGGCAAACGCGTTGGGCGATTCACTCGGAATCACGTAGATCTTCGGCATCGGCAGGCCATCCTTTGCGGCCAGCCGCTCCACCACCTCGTAGGCGCGCGGCAACTGCTCGCGCGTCACCGGCTGCGCGCGGTACATCTTCAGCGCGATCTTGTCGCTGAAGAAGTACGCCGTGAAGTTCATGGCGACCGAGATCGCGAACGCGATCAGCATTCCACTCTCTCCGCCGATACGTTCTCCGATCAGGACCAGGACCAGCATCAGCAAGACCAGCATCAGCGTCGATTTAAAAGTATTCATAGTCTCCTCTGGCCGCGTTCGTCGGCCTCATGCAGCCGCGCCTGCCGCTTCATTCATTAGACGCGCCAAGCGAGGCTTCGCTGCGAGCCAGCGCGCGCCGCAGCACCACGTCGAACGCCGCCTTGTGCTCGGCGTACTCGGCCTCGCTCAACCGGCCCGCCAGCCGGTCCGTCTCCAACACAAACAGCTCGTCCCTGAGCGCGTGCAACAGCGCGCTTGTCCCCGCAGCAGGCGCGGCAGCCACGCCAGCGGCATAGACCCCGCTCTGTGTTGCGACTGCGGCAGAACCCTCCGCAGACGGAAGCGGCGGGGCCGCTCCGGCAACTGCGACGGCAGCATTGGGCGCACCAGCCTTCAGCATCACGCCCGCGCCGAGCACCAGGGCCACTCCCAGAAAGCTCAGGATCCACCACTTGTATTGCGCCCACGGATCGTGGGTTGCATTCGGGTCGATTGGCGCGCCCAGCCCGCCGCCGGGACGCGATCCGTTGGAGGCCTGGCCGTTGCCGGATTGGTCGCCCGCACCCTGCGCGTCCTCCTGCGCCTGCGGCAACTGGCCCGAGCCGCTGATGCTGAACTCGACCGGCTGCGCGAAGTCCGGACCATGCGCATCGTAGCTCTGCGCATTCGTGTCCTGGTTGAGCGGCTGGAACTGCGCCGAACCCTGGAACTGCATCGTCTTCGGCAGCATCACGGCGAAGTCGCCGGTGGGCACCGTGAGCTTCAGCGAGAACGCCTGCCTGCCGTTGTACGGCAGGCTGTACGCCACCTGAAAGCGCGTCTCGCCCGGGCGTACGGGAAAAGTGAACGCATAGTGCCCATTGGCCGCGTCCAGCGTCTTCACCTCGGTGTTGGTGGGCAGGCCGCCGGGCGAGCTGGCCAGCGTCTGCACAATCACCGCGCCCTTGGGAAGGTAGAAATCCAGCGTATTGCCTCCGTACTGGGTGCGCGGCGGAGCGGAGGCGTTCTGCACAAAAAAGTTCTCCGCCAGGTTCAGCGTCTTGCCCCCGGCATCGGTCTCCGCGCGCAGCACCGTGGCCTCGCCGCTGATGCCGTCGATCTTCGCCGCCGAGTCGTACACGTCGATCTCCACGCTGCTCACGCCCGGCGGAACGCTCTTGAAGTACTCCGCCCCGCGATGAGTGACGTGCAGCAGAATCTGCCCGCCGTCCGGCGCGTTCACCTGGAAGCGCCCCTGCGCGTCGCTGGTTGCCTTGGCGATTTCATCCATGCTCTGCGCCGTGTTGATGACGGCGATGGTATCGCCCGCCGAGGGCTTCCCCGTGGTGCGGTCCGTCACCACGCCGGTCAGCGGCGCGGCAAGGGCCGTCGCCGCAAACAGCATCAGGCAGACAGCAGACGAAAGAGTGCGCAGCATTCCGGTCGAAGTGCGAATTGTTCTCATCGAAGTCGTCAAGGGTCAGCGGGTCCAGTTCTCAATCGTAAGATTGGGGATGCGGCTGAATTCGCGTTCATTATTGGTGACAAGCGTCAGCCCGAGTTGAAGGCAGTGCGAGGCAATCCAAAGGTCGTTTGCGCCAATGATTTGGCCACGCTGCTCCAGATCGAGCCGGACCTTGGAGTATAACCTCGCTACCTCGGGGTCTATGGCAAGAACTGGCACTGCTTGAATGAAAAGCTCGAGCGCCTTGAGGGATTCAGGATACCGGTCGCTCTTTTCGGCTCCCACGCGAAGCTCTCCATAGGTCACAACAGACATGGCAAGATCGCCGGCACGATGGCTTCGAAAGCGGCTTGTTACTTTTGGGTGTTTCTGCCTTGCGATGAAGGCACAGGTATCCGTGTCGAGCAGATACAGCATATTCACCAGCCCTTGACCGGCTCAGGCGGCGGATCGTTTCTGCCGTCTTTGAAAAAATCATCCGCTATTCCGGCGAATGCATCATATGCGTCCATCAGAGTCGGCTTCTTGGGCTGACGAATGACAATGTCTTCCCCTCGCCGGACCAGTTCGACCTGGCTTACATTCAGGCGAAACTCCTTGGGAAGGCGGATCGCCTGGCTGTTTCCCGATTTGAAGACTTTGGCTATCGTCATCTTCCGGTTCCTCGCTAGAACCACTTGCAGAAAGTATATACGTAACGCCCTGGCGCGGGTGCTCTTCATGCCGCGCGCCATCAGCGCTTCCATCTCGGTGATGGCGTGCGAGGCCTCGTCCACCAGCGCCCTCCGCTGCTGGTTGTAGTCGGCCTCGGGATACTTGCCCGCCAGGTACTCGAAGTGCAAGTCGCGAAGGTTCTCGTAGATTGCCTCCTTGCGCTCGCGCAGATAGTCGACGCGCGTCTTGTCGGCCTGCACGAAGGGGTTCCGCTCCGGCCAGAAGATATAGGCGAAGCAGCTAACGATCAGTGCGGTAATGGCGGCGATGAGTCCCATTCAGTACTCCGTCTCGCGGCGGATGCGTTCACGCAATGCTGCATCCTGTGCCGCGTCCTGTGGATTGGATTCGCCGGCCGCGGAAAGGTTGCCGCCGGTTTCTGCCGCCGCGCCGGCCATCTGCAGCGCCCGCCGCTTCCACGCCCACACAATCCCGAAGGTGCCCAGCGTGGCCAGGAAAAAGATTGCGACGGGAACGATCCACGCCACGTTGTCGAAGCCGCCGCGGATGGGCGCGGCAAGGATCGTCGCCCCGTACTTCGCCACAAACCAGTTGAGCACCGCAGTGTCGTTGCCCCCGGCGGCCATCTGCGTCTTCAGCTCGCCGATCATGCGCGCCGAATCCGGGCAGCCCACGTGGTTGCACTCCAGCAGGATCTGCCCGCATCCGCAACTGCACATCAGCTCGTGGCCCAGGCGGTCGAAGCGCGACTGCCCCGCGCCCAGCATGACGAAAGCGACCGCGCACAGCAGCGCAAGCTGCACCGTCCGCGCCCAGAAGATTGGGCTGCATGCAAAATCCGCGCGCCGGAATGGAGTAGGGCTACGCATGGGGCGCCTCGGCAATCACTCTCGCCTCGGCCAGCGGCTCTGCGCCGGCCGGAACGGAGTCCTCCTGGAGCAGCCGAACGGGCGAGCGGACAAGATTCGGGATCAGAGCGATGAATGTCCCCAGCACCACAATCGCCACGCCAATCCATATCCACTTGATCAGCGGATTGAGAAAGACCTTGATCTCAGGCATGTTCGAATCCGGATCGGGCCCCTCGTAGACGGTGTAGAGATCGGCCTCGGCTGTGGAGTGCAGGGCCACAATGGTCGATGCCTGTTCGTGGTCGGTACCGACGAAGTAGGTGCGCTTCTCAGGGGAGAGCTGTTTCACATACTTGCCGTTCTTGTACACATCGAGTCGCGCGAAGCTAGTGTCGTAGTTGGGCGTGGATTCCTGCGTATTGCCCACGTTGACCAGCCGGTACGGCCCAATCGCAAGCGTATCGCCGTAGCTCATCGTCATCTCGCGACTCTGGTCGAACGCGCCGCCCGCGATGCCGATGAACAGCACCACAATGCCGAAGTGGATGATGTACCCGCCGTAGCGCCGCGTATTGCGCCTCGTCAGCAGCACGGCCGACGCCAGCAGGTTCTTGCCCGTCTGCGTGCGCACCACCCTGGCCCCGCGCGTGAACTCCTCCACAATCGCGGTAATCACGCCCGCCGCCAGCGTAAACGCGATCAGCGAGAAGAAGGTGGACTCCATGTCGTCGCCATCGTTCCAAGGACGCAACCCCGCGATCATCAGCCCAACTGCCGTCGCGGCCATGGCAATCGACGGCAGCACGAAGTTGCGCCGGATCGAACGCAGCGTCGTCGAACGCCACGCCAGCAGCGGGCCAAGCCCGGTCAGAAAGAGAAGAAACAGCCCGATGGGAATCTCCACGCGGTTGTAGTAGGCCGCGCCGGTCGTGACCTTGGAGCCGGTCACAGCCTCCGAGAGCAGAGGAAACAGCGTCCCAAACAGCACCGTCAAGCAGGCCGCCAGCAGAATCATGTTGTTGAACAGAAAGCTCGACTCGCGGCTCACCAGCGATTCCAGCTTGTTCTCCGACTTCAGATGGTCGCGGCGCAGGATGAAGGTGAGCAGGCAGACCAGGAAGGCGATGACGATGAAGGTGTAAAACCACGTTCCGATGGACGACTCGGCGAAGGCGTGGACCGAACTGATGATTCCCGAGCGCGTCAGCAGCGTCCCCAGAATGGTCAGCAGGAAAGTGCTGAAGATCAGCCATACGTTCCAGCTCTTCATCATGCCGCGCTTCTCCTGCATCATCACCGAGTGCAGGAAGGCCGTGCCGGTAAGCCACGGCATCAGCGACGCGTTCTCCACCGGGTCCCATCCCCAGTACCCGCCCCATCCCAGCACGGAGTAGGCCCAGTGCGCGCCGAGAAGGATTCCGCAGGTCAGAAACAGCCACGTCACCATCGTCCAGCGCCGCGTGATGTGGATCCACTTCTCGCCCGGATAGCGCATCATCAGAGCGCCCAGCGCAAACGCAAACGGCACCGCGAACCCCACGTAGCCAAGGTACAGCATCGGCGGATGGATCACCATCTCGGGATATTGCAACAGCACATTCAGCCCCGCGCCATCGGCCGCCACCGGTCCGGGTGCGATGGAGAACGGCGGCGCGGCGACCACCAGAAGCAAAACAAAGAAGACCTGAATGGCCGCCAGAATCACCGACGCGAAGGCGCTGAGGCGAACGTCGACGCGGTGGCGCATGCGCACCACGAAGCCGTAGGCGCCCAGAAGCCACGCCCACAGCAGCAGCGAACCCTCCTGCCCGCTCCACATCGCGGCAAACTTGTACGCCGGATTCAGCGCAATGTTGCTGTGCGCGCGGATGTACTCCACGGAAAAGTCGTTGGTCAGCGCCGCCCACACCAGGGCAAAGGCCGCGCAGCACAGCGCAACAAAGCTGGCGATTCCGGCGCGGCGGGCCGTCTCGCCCAGGCGGTTCCAGCGCTCCTTGGGGATGCCGGTCGCGCGCACTCCACCCGGCGTCGCGCCCCACAGCGCAAAGCCTCCCACCACAAAGTTATAGAGGGTGAGAATGAGCGCCAGCAGCAGGCAGAAGCTTCCGAACTCCGGCATGGGGTGAAGGCTCATCGCCCATTCATTGTCTCAGATATCAGGCCAGGGATGCAGTTCGAGGTGTGACGCGCATCACATCTCTAAGTATCGCGGGACTATGCACTGAAACGGCATCGCTTAGGCCACGATCTCCGGCTCCTGCTCCAGCAGTTCACGCAGGTTCGACAGCAGCAGATCGGGCATCAGGGGCTTCACCAGGAAGCGCACATTCATCCCCGCGTACTCGACCTCCGCGTCCTCCATGCCGCTGATCACCATCACCGGCAGCTCGGGATGCATCCTGCGCAGCTCGCGCACAAACTCCGCGCCGTTCATCCCGGGCATCACGTGGTCGGTGATGACCGCGCCGATCGGGGTGGGGAAATCGTCGTGCCGGAACTGCTCCAGTACGCGCGCCGTATCGAGCGCCGCGATGACGAAGTACCCGGCCCGCTTCAGGATCGCCTGGCGGGTCGTCGCCTGGATCGCGTTGTCGTCGATCAACAGGACGGCGGTTGCGTTCTGTGGAATTGCGCTCCGCGAGGTCAATTGCTGTCCGTTCTCCATCACATCCATACCACCGCCGCCTGCACTGAAGTCTGCGCGGTGTGCTGTGCGGGCAGCCCGCCTCCGGCACGGCCCGCGCAACCTGCCTCCGCGTACCAACCATACGATGCGCAGATTGCCGCTCGCGGATGCCGCGCGCAACATTTTTTTGCCGGCAAGTTTAACGGCCACCGCTGCGGGCTTCTGTCGTGGGGCCCGATTCGGCGCTGGACTCACCCGATGCAAACATTTACAGTTTTCGGGAACTTGAAACCCCCACAACCGCGCGCATCGAACTCGCCGTCCAAGGACAGACCAACGTGAACCCAACCAACCTCACCTACATCGACTGGCTCATCATGCTGGTCTACTTCGCCTTTGTGCTGGGCATCGGATTCGCCCTCAAGCGCTACATGAAGACCTCCAGCGACTTCTTCCTGGCCGGGCGCTCCATCCCCGCCTGGGTCTGCGGACTGGCCTTCATCTCCACCAACCTGGGCGCGCAGGAGGTGATCGGGATGGGCGCGTCGGGCGCCAAGTACGGCATCCTGACCAGCCACTTCTACTGGATCGGCGCCATCCCCGCCATGTGCTTCGTCGGCATCTTCATGATGCCCTTCTACTACGGCTCCAAGGCGCGCTCCGTGCCGGAGTTCCTGCGCATGCGCTTCGACGAGAAGACGCGCGCGGTCAACGCCTTCTCGTTTGCCTTCATGACCATCTTCTCCTCCGGCATCTCCATGTACGCCATGGCGCTGCTGATCCAGGAGCTGGGCCTCTTCCACAACATCCTGCCCGACGCATACATCTTCCACGTCTCCATCATCCTGTCGGCGCTGATCGTGCTCGGCTACATCTTCCTGGGCGGCCTCACCAGCGCCATCTACAACGAGGTCCTCCAGTTCTTCCTCATCGTCGCCGGGCTGCTTCCGCTGGTGTGGATCGGCCTGCGCAACGTGGGCGGATGGCAGGGAATCAAGCACACCCTGCCCGCCAACATGACCCACTCCTGGCAGGGCATGGCCCACGCCAACACCAACGCTCTGGGCGCGGACTGGTTCAGTTTGGTCATGGGCCTTGGCTTCGTCCTCTCCTTCGGCTACTGGTGCACCAACTTCCTGGTGATCCAGCGGGCCATGGCCGCCGACTCCGAGGACTCCGCGCGCAAGGTGCCGCTGATTGCCGCCGTGCCCAAGATGTTTCTGCCGTTCCTGGTGATCCTGCCCGGGCTCATCGCCGTCTCCATCACCAGCCACGTGAGCGGCGCGACCGCCGGGACCGCGGCCTACGCCACAGTCAGCGCCCAGAGCAGGCCGCTGGCGCTCAACCAGGCGCATCCCCACGGCATCGTCCCGGTCAAGACCGACGCCATCACCGGTAAGGACGTGGTCGACTCCAACGGCCAACCGGTGTACGACTACGACAAGACGGTCCCGGTGATGCTGCTGACCTTCTTCCCCACCGGCGTTCTGGGACTGGGGTTGACCGCGCTGCTGGCCAGCTTCATGTCCGGAATGGCGGGCAACGTCACCGCATTCAACACGGTCTGGACCTACGACATCTACCAGGCCTATATCAACAAGAAGGGTTCAGACGCGCACTACCTGTGGATGGGCCGCATGGCGACCATCGGGGGCGTAGTGCTGTCGATCGCTGCGGCCTACGCCGTCACCAGCTTCAACAACATCATGGACGCGCTGCAACTGGTCTTCGCGCTGGTTAACGCGCCGCTGTTTGCCACCTTCCTGCTGGGCATGTTCTCCAAGCGTACCACCGGCCACGGCGCATTCACCGGACTGCTGGCGGGTACGACGGGCGCGATCGTCCACCACGGACTGACGCTTCCGCTGGGCGACGCGGCCGGCATTCACGGCGGATGGATCCACGTCCTCCACCGCTACCCCAGCGAGATGGCGCAGAACTTCTGGACCGCCATCTTCGCCTTCACCATCAACCTGGTCGTCACCGTCGTGGTCTCGCGGCTGTCGGCCCCGCGCCCCGAACCGGAGCTGGCCGGCCTGGTCTACTCGCTCACTCCCAAGCCCGTGGAAGCCGACAAGGCCTGGTACCAGAGGCCGACCGTCTGGGCGCTCGCCGTCCTCGCCCTCGCCGTCGTCCTCAACATCATCTTCGCCTAAGAACTGGAGTTCTCATGGGTCTCGACATCCGCATCCCTCTCGGCCTCGTCTTTCTGCTGATCGGCGGCATCATGGGCGTCTTCGGCTTGTTTACGCAGGGCGACGCCGCGCTCTACCAGAAGTCGCTGGGCATCAACATCAATCTGGTCTGGGGCGGGCTGATGTTCGCCTTCGGCGCCATCATGTTCTTCTTCGGCAAGCGCCACAAGGCGCCCGCCGCACCCGCCGCACCCGCCGATCCCACCGCCGCCAGACCCAGCCACTAACCCATGGGCACTGAAAGCTGCGAATCGCATCCGCCAGTGGAACGCGCCCCCACTCACCGCTTTCCCGGCACTACATACAGCAGCACCGCGAAGTAGTGGGTGACGCTGCCCGCCAGCACAAACAAATGCCACAGCGCATGGAAGTAGCGCAGGCGGTCGTTGGCGAAGAAGACAATTCCCAGCGTGTACGCGATGCCTCCCGCGCCCAGCCACATCATTCCGGGCCAGGTGATTGCTGCCAGCAGCGGCCGTATGCCGAAGACGGCGCACCATCCCATCAGCACATACACCGTCGCCGACGCCGCGGGAAACCGCCCCAGTGCGAGGCTCTTGAAGACCACTCCCGCCACCGCCAGCCCCCACACCACGCCCAGCAGCGTCCAGCCCAGCCGCCCGCGCATGGACACCAGCATGAACGGCGTATACGTCCCCGCGATCAGCAGGTAGATCGCCGAGTGGTCGAGCACATGGAAGACATGCCGCGCCCGCGTCCGCACCAGCGAGTGATACAGCGTGGAGCACACGTACACCAGCACCAGCGTCGCCGCGTAGATGCTGCAACTCACCACGAGCCAGGCGTCCCCATGCGCCGCCCGTACGATCAGCACCACCGCCCCAACCAGCGCGAGCGCCGCGCCCACGCCATGCGTAATCGCGTTGGCCAGAATGTCTCCCAGCCTGTACTGTGACTGCGAACTCACGCCTGCAATCATATTCCCCGCGCGTGGCCCGGCCCACGCGCCGCCGCGCACGCTCCGCCGGAAGAGGTCGCTGTCGAGGCCCGCGATGAACCGCAGGCCGGGCATAATGCGCTTGTGCAACCGGCGCTTCCGGCCGGCATTTCACGCGGTCCCGCGTTTCGATCGTCCCCTTCTATAATGGCGGCAGGCATGGCGTGGAGCCGTGCCGCGAGGGAGGAACGATGTTCAAGCTGGTCTTGGTGCGTCACGGCGAAAGCGAGTGGAACAGAGAGAACCGGTTTACCGGATGGACCGATGTGGACCTCTCGGAAAAGGGCCGGGCCGAGGCGCTCGAAGGCGGACGCATCTTGAAGCAGGAGGGATACACCTTCGATGTCGCCTACACCTCGCTGCTCAAGCGCGCCATCCGAACGCTGTGGATTGTCCTCGACGAGATGGACCTGATGTGGATTCCCGTGCACCGCAGTTGGCGCCTCAACGAACGCCACTATGGCGCGCTGCAAGGGCTGAACAAGTCCGAAACGGCCGACAAGTTTGGAGAGGACCAGGTGAAAATCTGGCGCCGGAGCTACGACATCCCGCCGCCGCCGCTGGACAGGTCCGATCCGCGTTGGCCGGGCCACGACCGGCGTTACGCTGGGCTCAGCGAGGCCGAACTTCCCTTGACCGAGTGCCTCAAAGACACCGTCGCGCGCTTTCTTCCGCTCTGGCACCAGACCATCGCGCCCATGGTGAAATCGGGCAACCGGGTCGTCGTTGCGGCGCATGGCAACAGCCTGCGCGCGCTGGTGAAGTATCTCGACGGCATCTCCGAAGGCGAGATCGTCAGTTTGAACATTCCCACCGGCGTCCCGCTGGTCTACGAGCTGGACGAATCCCTCAAGCCGGTCAAGCACTACTATCTGGGCGATCCGGCGAAGATCGAAGCGGCGATGCAGGCCGTCGCGGCCCAGGGCAAAAAGAAGTAGCGTCATCTCTGTTGATAAGATCGCCCGCGGCGACCGCTGCAACCTTGCGATAATCAAAGCATGAAGCGCCGCACAATCGGGCACTACGAGATCCAGCGCAAGATCGGCGCGGGCGGATCGGGCGTCGTCTATCTGGCCACCGACACGCTGCTGCAGCGCCCCGTTGTGCTCAAGCTGCTGAAGCGCGGCGCGCTCTCGCTGGAGCAGGTACGCGCCACGCAACTGAGAGAGGCGCGGCTGGCCTCGGCCATCGACCACCCCAACGTCGCCGCCATCTACGACGTCGGCGAGGCCCCGTCGGAGTCCGGCGGCGAGGACGAGGCCTACATCGTCATGCAGTACATCCCCGGCAAGTCGCTGGACAAGGTGATCGCCGAGGGCCCGGCCAGCCTGCAACTCGCGCTCTCCGCCGGAATCCAGATCGCCGACGGCCTCTCCGCCGCGCACCAGCTCGGCATCTTCCATCGCGACCTGAAGCCGGCCAACGTCATGCTCACCGACGGCGGCCTCATCAAGATCCTCGACTTCGGCCTCGCCCGAAGGCTCAATCCGGACGAGGCCGACTTCGATCCCACCAGCTCGGGCCTGCGCAATCCGCCGTTGATTGGGGCGACCTACACGGCGCGCGGGGGCACCATCGCATACATGGCGCCGGAGCAGTTCGTCACCGGCCGCACCAGCGTGCAGTCCGATGTCTTCGCCCTCGGGCTGATCCTCTACGAGCTGGTCAGCGGACGCCATCCCTTCCGCCGCGCCGACGCGCCGGAGTTCCAGACCATCCGCGCCACTCAGTTCGCCGACCCGCCCAGCCTTCGCGAGATCGTCCCAGACCTTCCGGTCGAGCTGGAATCGCTCATCCTGCGCTGCCTGGAGAAGCAGCCCTCGGCGCGCTTTGCCTCCGCCGCCGATGTGCGCGAGGCGCTGCGCACCGCGATGAAGGCCCTTCAGCTCGACTCCGTCGGAATGCCCGGCGATGCCATCTCGCAACTGCCCGCGCAGGGCCATCTGGAGCTGGAGGCCCCCGAAGAAGAAAAGCGTGCCACCGGCCTCCTCTCCATGCTGGCCGAGCGCTTCCGCGAATCCGGCGCCACGGCCTCCGCCAGGCACAACTCCATCGTCGTGCTGCCCTTCGTCAACTTTGGCGCCTCGGCGGCGGCCGATCCCGAGACTGTCCCCGCGCCGCTCTACGGCTACGCGCTGGCCGACGCCATCGCCGCGCGCCTGGCGCGGATGACCTCGCTGGTCGTTCGCCCCTCCAGCTCGCTGATGGCCATCCCCGCCCAGCAGCTCGATCCGCTCTCCATCGGCAAAAAATTGCTGGTGCGCTTTGTGCTGGCGGGCAACTTCCTGCGCTCCGGCACCGGCTTCGACCTCAACTGGCAACTGCTGGACATTCCAACCCAATCGGTGCGCGCGGGCGGCTCCATCAACGTCGCATCGTTCGACCTGATCAGCGTTCAGACCGAGATATGCAACGAGGTTTTCTCCACGCTGCAGGGCTTCGGCGATCTGGAGAACCCAGTCGCTACCGCAGACGCCGCGCGCGACACATCGCCCTCGCCGAGCCGCGTCTCGCTCAATCAGGCCCTGTCGGAGGAGTATCTGCAGGCGCGCGCCGTGCTCTCGTCGTTTATCTCGCGCACCGGCTCGCTGGACGACCTGAACCGCTCCTGCGAGATGTTCGCCAGCGTCGTCCGGCAGGATGAGGACTACGCGCCCGCCTGGTCCGGCCTCGGCATCGCGCACCTGCAGTACGCGCGCCACGGCCTGGGCGGACAGATTCATGTGATCGAGGCCCGCCGCGCCTTCGACCGCGCCCTCCGGCTCGATCCCGGCTCGGTCGAGGCCAATCTTTATCGCGTCTATATGCTGCTCTCGCGCGGCGAAAAAGAATCTGCCCGCCACGGCATCGAGCACCTGCTCCAGTCCGCCGCCAACGACTGGAACGTCCACCTCGTCGCCGGGCAGACGCTGCGCATCGACGGCCTCTACGAGGAGGCGCTCGACCAGTTCAACACCTCGCTGCGCCTCAACCCCGCCAACGCAGCCATCATCTACAACCACCGCGCGCGCGTCTATCAGTATCAGAACCAGCTCGAACTCGCCGGCGAGGAGATCGAGAAGGGACTCACCCTGGAGCCGCGCCAGCCGCTGTTGCGAATCTCCCTCGGCTACCAGCAGATGCGCCTCGGCGATCTGAAGAGCGCAGTCCAGACCCTCGAGCAGGTCGTTGCAGACGAGCGCAGCCTGCGCATCGTCTTCCCCACCATCGCCATGTGCTACGTCCAGCTCGGCGACCGCACAAAGGCCGCCAGCTTCATCCTGGAGGAGACGCTCGCCGCAGCCGAAGCCGACGGCGAGATGGCCTACCGCCTGGCGACCTACTTCGCCGTCGATGGCGACGAGTCCGAGGCCCTCCACTGGCTCCGCCGCGCCATCTATCTGGGGAATGAAAATTATCCCTGGTTCTCCAAGAATCCGGCGTGGCGCAAATTGAGTGGCCACTCCGACTTCGAGCGCATCCTCGAAGACCTGAAAAAATCCTTCCGCCGCAACCGGACCAACTGGAAGCGCCTCCTCGCCCAGCTCCACGACTAAAGCATTTTTGCTAATGGTGTAGACCGTCGTGTAGCGGGCAAAATGCGGGGATTCTTCCCCTTCGCAAGCTCAGGGACAGAATGACACTTCATTGTTGGTCTATAGCAATTGTAAAAATGCTATAGCCCGCGCCTCCTCGCCAAGCCCCGCATCTTTCCCCGCAGGGTTAAGATCGGCAGGGCGCCGGCGCGCATCCATTCCTCTGAAGCCAATGAAGCGCACCGTGCTCATCTGCGGGATCGTAGGCGGGGTCCTCATCACCCTGCTCAAGTGGTCGGAGTACCAGTTCCTGGTGCTCGAACACTCGCTCGAGATCTACGGCGGTCTCGTCGCCATCGTCTTCGCCGCGCTTGGCATCTGGCTCGGCCTCCGGCTCACCGGCCCGCGCCAGCGCGTCGTCGTCAAGGAGGTCCCGGTTCCCGCCGCCGGGCCCTTCGTCCCCGACGATAGGAAGCGGGAGGACCTCGGCATCACCCGCCGCGAGATGGAGATCCTTGCCCTGGTCGCCCAGGGCATGAGCAACCGCGAGATCGCAGGCCGGCTCTTTGTCAGCGAGAACACGGTCAAGACCCATTGCAGCCGCGCCTTCGACAAACTGGGAGCCCGGCGGCGCACGCAGGCGGTGCAACTCGGCAAGGAACTCGGCCTGCTCCCCTGAACGCCTCACCCAAACGAATGATTGTGTCCTTCCGCCGCCAAAATCATCCCAAAGGATGACGACAGAGGCCCCGTCCGGCGCGGTATGTTGTGTCCGCAGACAAATCAACCCTCAGGAGGCACAGATGAAAAAGACCATTCTCACCTTCGGGCTCATTTCTGGCGTTCTTATCTCTCTGATGATGGCGGCCACCATTCCCTTCGCGGACCGCATCGGCTTCGACCGTGGCGAGTACGTCGGCTACACCACCATGGTGCTCGCCTTCCTTCTGGTCTTCTTCGGCATCCGCTCCTTCCGCGATAACTCCGGCGGCGCCATCACCTTTGCCAAGGGCTTTGCCGTCGGCATCTCCATCACCCTCATCGCCTGCGTCTTCTATGTCGTCACATGGGAGGTTCTCTACTTCAACTTCCTGCCCGGCTTCATGGACAAGTACGCCGCCTACGCGGTCGCCAAGCTACAGGCCTCGGGCGCCAGCGCCGCAGCCATCCAGGCGCAGATTCAGCAACTGAAGCAGCTCAAGGTGATGTACGACAACCCGCTCACCAACGCAGCAATGACCTTCCTCGAACCGCTTCCGGTTGGCCTCGTCATCACCCTGCTCTCCGCGGCGGTCCTGCGCAGGAAGCCCCAACCGCAATCGGCGCAATCGACCTTGCCAGCCACCTCCTGAAGCGGTTCCCGGCCTCGCCAGTCACCGCGCCAGAATCCAGCTTGTGCTCCCACGCCACAAAGAGAAAGCCGCTCGATTCATCCGAGCGGCTTCCTTGATTTCAATAATCGATCTTCCACTTCCGTCGCTTACTCTCCGCCGCTCCCCGCGCCGGGCCGCGTCAGACGCGCGCTCATCGGCGTGACGCGCATCGGCTCGGTGAGGCAGAAGACGACGCCCAGGTCTACGGGCAGATCGGCCTGGCGGTCCTGCCGCATCCAAACCGCCGTACTCACGCCCGCGCCCAGGCCTGCGCCGATCACCGCTCCCGGCACTCCGCCCATCGCCGCACCCGCGGCCATTCCTCCGACGGTCGAGAGCGATGTCATGGCATCCATCGCCTTCGGGTGGTCCTTGCGCAGGATCGTGCCTTCGCTATCGACCTTGGTGTCGTCCCAGCTATTGGTGTCGATCACGCGCGCCCTCAGCATGTACCGCGATCCGTCGGGCAGCGTCACCGTGCTCGCCTCCAGGTGGATCGCCGCCGCCGCGCCCACCCGCTTGCCCTCGCGAACAAAGGTCACGCGGCCCTCCAGCAGCGCGCCCACAGGCACCACCACCTGCCCATCGCGCAGTACCGGCTCGCTCACCTCGGCGGTAAAGCTCGTCCCCGGCTTGGTCGTCAGCGAGGAGAGCTCCTCCATCAGCTTCACCTTCACCAGCGTCCCATCCGGCACCTCACCCGGCCGCGACGGCACAAGCGTCACAATCCCCGTGTCCGGCTTCTCCTCCGCCAACGTCTCACTCTGCAGCAACCGGTCGGCCCGTCCTGCCGTCTCCTCGGTCACAATGCTGGCATCGGGATCGAAGCCCGCCGCATCTTTGCCGCTTGCCGCAATGCCTTCGCTGTCAGCCGCCGCCGGCGCCAGCTCCGTCGCCGTCGCTCTGCGGTTTGAAGCCGCCGCGGGAGTTGCCGCCGAGGGCTTCGCCGGTGGCGCCGGCTGCGCGCTGGGCGAGTTGCTGTCCGCGTCGTCGCTATACGGTGTCACGGTAATCGCCGCCGAGTCGGGCCGCGAGATGCCCGTCCGCTCCTCCTGCGCCGCGCCGCCTTTCAGATCGGCCCCGTTCTGCGCCATTCCGTTTGCGTCCTGCGCAAGCGCTGGCGTTGCAAGCAGAATCCACGCCGCTGCCATGCAGACGGTTCCCGCGGCCTTGATCTCTCTCCCCCGGCCGACTCTCTCCACTCGATCCACAATTCTCATGGCATCTCCCCCTCAGGCAAACGCGACAGGCCTGCGGGCCCTCGCACCCGCGCACCCATGCGCAGGACGCGTGGAACGCTCCCAGACGCATCGCGCCCACACATCTCAATGCTCAGGGTAGAGTCTTCCGCCTCCGCTGTGCGGCGAAATCGCGGGCAGGGAATCGAGACAGCTAACAAGCGCGCAGGCGCACGCAACTCCGCCTCGCGCGGCCTCTCTCGCACACAAGCCTCGCGTGCCCACAAGCCTCTCGCGCGCACGCAGAAAATGGACAGCCCATTGGCAGGCTGCCCATCCTCCAACCTCATCCCATCGCGGTTTGACTTGTCTCCCTACGGATTGACCCGGCCGCTCATCACTCCAACCAACGCCAGAATCCCGCTGCAGAACATGATCAGCGGGCGCTGTTCGGGCGCGGTGGAGGAGATCCTCCACGCCCCCACTCCGGCCCGGGGAACCTCGGCGCGGGCGGACCTCGAAGAGCTAAAGCAGGCACAGACGATCAGGGAGAGAAACAGGCAACGCATCATACGCATACGGACTCCAGGAGCCGGCGTTTCTATGGGACCTCTTCAGTAAGAGGACCTCTCGATAAGCCCCGTGGCTTCCATCGGGAACAGCTTCGTCCCGCCTGCAGGCACAGCCTCATCTATGCCGGAATATAGGCCTGCCCGAACAGCATTTGCAATGGAAATCCGTCCTCTGAATGCGCGAAAACCCGCATTATTGCTGCAACTTTTGTGCTACCCCTCCATCTCTTTTTTCCCTGCAACCTCACTTTGCTAGAATCGAGAAGGTGAAGCAAACCGCCGTCGAACTCATCGCAACCATCCATTCCGCACGGCAAAGTTCTTTCAAGGCAACAGCAAATCGCTTATTTTTTTATAGGAGCAATATGACCGAGATCGTTTCCATTACCGCCCGCGAAATTCTCGATTCCCGCGGAAACCCCACCGTCGAAGCCGACGTCACCCTCTCCGGCGGGGCCAAGGGACGCGCCGCCGTCCCCTCCGGCGCCAGCACCGGCGAGCACGAGGCCGTCGAGCTGCGCGACGGCGACAAGCAACACTACATGGGCAAAGGAGTGCTCAACGCCGTCGAGAACGTCGAGTCCATCCTCGCCCCCGAGCTCACAGGCATGGACGCATCCAACCAGCGCCTGCTGGACCAAAGCATGATCGCCATCGACGGCACGGAGAACAAGTCCAAGCTGGGGGCCAACGCCATCCTGGCCGTCTCCATGGCCGCCGCGCGCGCCTCGGCCAACGCGCTGAAGCTGCCGCTCTACCGCTATCTGGGCGGCGTCAACGCATGTCTCCTGCCCACGCCCATGATGAACATCCTGAACGGAGGCAGCCACGCCGACTCCAACGTCGACTTCCAGGAGTTCCTGGTGATGCCGGTGGGCGCGGAGAGCTTCACCGACGCGCTGCGCTGGGGAGTCGAGGTCTTCCACACGCTGAAGGGCGTGCTCAAGAAGAAGGGCTACAACACCGCCGTCGGCGATGAGGGCGGATTTGCGCCGTCGCTCAAATCCAA
>JBEKRR010000049.1:0-17307 GCA_049518555.1 Acidobacteriaceae bacterium | reverse complement strand
GCCGGGGCGAAGTACGTGCTGGCGCCGGGTGAGCATCACGATGGATTCTCCAACTGGGACAGCGCCATCAATCCATACAACGCCGTGAACTATGGGCCGCACCGCGACCTGGACGGCGATCTGATCAAAGCGGTGCGAAAGGTGGGACTCAAGACCGGAATCTCCGACCACTCCTTCTTCCACTTCGTCTTTATCCCCGCGCTCGCCGGCAGCGATCAGTACGACCCGAAGTGGGCCGCCTTCTACAACGTCGCGGACAAGAGCAACGCCGCGCGCATCAAGTTCATGCATGACTGGGTTGCGAAGAGGATCGAGACGATCGACAAGTACCAGCCCGACATGCTGTGGTTCGACATGAACACCGACCACAGCACCGACCCGCTGAAGACGCAGGTCTCTGCCTACTACTTCAACCGCGCCCGGCAGTGGGGCCATCAGGTGGGTATCAGCGCCAAACAGGCCGCATGGGTCACCGGCCAGATCATGGACTACGAACGCGAAGGGCGCGCGCCGATGGAACTGGTCGACTGGATCTGGCAGCCCGACGATCCCATCACCGACAAGTTTGGCTACGTTACCGAGCAGAAACCGTACAAGCCCGACCAGTTCGTGTGGAAGATCGTGGAGAACTCGAGCAAGAACGGCAATCTGCTGCTGAACATCTCGCCACGCGCCGATGGCACCATTCCGCAGGAGCAGCAGGACGTGCTGCTGGCCATCGGTAAGTGGCTCGGAGTGAATGGGGAGGCGATCTACTCGACTCGCCCGTGGACAAAATATGGGGAAGGCCCTGTGGCCGACGCGGCGGCGGCGGCGATGGTCGCGATCCGCGCGAAGGGTGATGTTGCCGGACGCATCAATGGGCAAAACCTGGGCGGAACCGGAGTGAGCGGCGGCGGCATCTCGCGCAACGGATATACGCCCGCAGACATCCGCTTCACCACCCACGGCAACACGCTGTATGCGACGGTGATGAACTGGCCGGGCGACGCGCCGGTCACAATCACCTCGCTGGCCAAGGGTGCGCCGGTGCAGGGGTTCGTCAAGAAGGTCGAGTTGCTCGGCCACGCCGGGCCGCTCAAATTTACGCAGGATGGGGAAGGATTGAAGGTGACTTTCCCAACGGAGAAGCCCTGCGATTTTGTCTACGCGCTGAAGATCACCGGACTCAAGCTGAGTTAATTCCACGGACTGGAGAGACACGCCATGAAACGTACATTCACTCGCCGCAAATTTCTGGAAACGTCCGCGCTTGCCGCCGCTGCCGGAGTCAGCGCGCCTCTGTGGCCATCGCGCGCCCGCGCGCAGGCTGCGTCGATGGCTCCCGTCGCGCCCGTTCTGGCGATCGCGCGCGGCCCGTTTCAGGGAAGCCGCGAATCGCTCAATGCGTATCACATGCCGGAGTGGTTTGCCGACGCCAAGTTCGGCATGTGGAACCACTGGGGGCCGCAATCCGCGGCCGAGTACGGCGACTGGTACGCGCGGCGGATGTACATCCAGGGAGAGCCGCAGTACCAGCACCACCTGGAGCACTACGGCCATCCTTCGAAGACGGGATTTGTGGACGTCATCAAATCTTGGAAGGCCGACAAGTTCGACGCGGACTATCTGATGGGCCTGTATCAAAAGGCCGGGGCGAAGTACTACGTCGCCATGGGTTGCCATCACGACAACTTCGACATGTGGAACTCGAAGTATCAGCCGCGCTGGAACGCAGCCAACAGCGGCCCCAAGAAGGACATCCTGGGCAGCTTCGGGAAGGCGGCGAGGCAGCACGGGTTGCGCTTCGGCGTCAGCGAGCACCTGTCGAACAGCTTCTGCTGGTTTGGCCCGGCGCACGGCAGCGACAAGACCGGCCCGCTGGCGGGCGTGCCCTACGATGGCATCGATCCGCAGTTCGCCGACCTCTACCACGACTACAGCCAGATGCCGAAGGAGTTCGTCGACAAGGTGGTCAACGCGCCGGCCAAGGGAGCGATCGCCATGAGCCGCGAAGGCCCCGATTCGTGGCGCATCAACTACTTCAACCGCATGCTGGACGTGGTCTCGCAGTACGATCCGGACCTGCTGTATACCGACGGCGGCATTCCATTCGGCGATGACGGCCTGGCCATCGTCGCCCACCTGTACAACACCAGCGCCAGCCATCACGGCGGCAAGGTGGAGGCGATCTACACCAGCAAGAGCCGGCCCGACGCGGAGAACGGCATGTGCCTGCTCGACGTGGAGCGCGGCGTGGTGGACGGCATCTGGCCGCGCGCGTGGCAGACGGACACATGCATCGGCAACTGGCACTACGATACCCGCGCCCGATATAAGACCCCCAAGCGCGTGATTGACATGCTGGTGGACATCGTCAGCCGCAACGGCAATCTGCTGCTGAACTTCCCGTTGCCCAACAGCGGCATGCCCGACGACAAGGAGCTGGCCATTCTGGACAGCATCACCGCATGGATGGCGGTGAACAGCGAAGGGATCTACGCAACCCGGCCGTGGAAGATCTTCGGCGCGGGGCCCGGCGCGGAGTTCAAGCCGCCCGCCGGCGCGCAGTTCAACGAGAACACACGGCAGGACCTGACCGCGGAGGACGTTCGTTACACCGTCAAGGGCAAGACGCTGTACGCGTTTGTGATGGGCTGGCCAGGCACGCAAGCGGTGATCCCGTCGCTGGCAACCACCGCGAAGCAAGGCGTCGGCAAAATTCAGAACGTCGAACTGCTGGGCGCGGGCAAGATGAAGTTCACACAGGATGAGACCGCGCTCACGGTCCAGCTTCCGGAAAAGCAGCCCGGTGAACATGCCGTTGCGTTCAAGATCATCGGCGCATGAGGGAATAGAACCGCAACCGAAAGAACGCGGCAACCGCCATAAAAGAACAGTCCACAAACGTTGCAAGGTGAGGTGGTGCCGGGGGGGGGTGGACTGCCGTAATTCGAAGTTTGAAACAAAGAAAGGCATACTCCCGGAAATGTCAACCTGCTACTGCCACCCGGCAAAGCCGGGGGGTTCTCCCGGTTGAAATCACCGGGCGCCCCATTCATCGCAGTCTCATCGCGCACGCGCGACCGCCTCTGCAAAATCCCCCGCGAAGCGCACCGATTGACCCGCGCCCCACACCGCGCTACACTCCGCATCAAGCAAAGGGGGCACCAATGTTTGTCACCTTCCGAGCCATCACCTACGCCACGCTCTTCGTCGCGTTCCTGCTCGTCTATCTACCCTCGCGCGTCCTGCTCTGGTCGGGCATCGTCCGCCCCTCGGCGATGCAAGCTCCGCAGATCGCCGGAATCGTCATCGCCAGCATCGGCGCGGCCATCGCAGTGTGGTGCATCGTCACCTTCGCGTGGATCGGCAAAGGAACGCCCGCGCCCTTCGACCCGCCGCGCCGCCTGGTCGTTCGCGGTCCCTACCGCTTCGTGCGCAACCCCATGTACATCGGCGGCGCGCTCGCCCTGGCCGGGGCAGTTCTCTTCTACCGCTCGCTCTTCCTGCTCGCCTACGGCTGCATCTTCCTGCTCGCCGCCTGCCTCTTCGTGCTCTTTTACGAGGAACCCACCCTCCGCCGCACCTTCGGCCCCGACTACGAAGCCTACTGCCATCGCGTCCACCGCTGGTTGCCCCGCATCTGAACCGCAGCTTCAGTTCCGGAAGAACGGCTTCAAATAGGTATCGATCGCGTAGCGGATATATTCTTTCTGCTTGTCTGTCGGAGGTGCGCCGCCTCTGCCGCCGCCTCCGCCCGCGCCTGCTCCGCCGCCGGGTCTGGCTCCGCCGCCGGCCCTGCCGCCCGCACCCCCGAGATCGCCTCCCGCTGGTGCTCCGGCACGCTGCGCTTCCTGCTCCATGGGCTGCGGCCGCGACTTCGTCCCCTCCGGAAAGACGCCGCGCGCCACCATCATGTACCCGGTTGCGCCTGGGATCGCCGCAAACGTCTGCACGCGCGCGTACATGTCGAAGGCCGCGCTCTTCTTGCCCGCCCATTCCAGTTCCATCACCTGCTGCAGCAGCTCGGCGTACTGCGGCGTCGGACACAGCCCCACAATGCCCAGCTGCATCTTTTCCAGCAGTTGGTCGCCGGTCCCCCCGCCGGCCGACCACACCGCCAGCTTGTTCCCGGTGCGCTCGATCAGTTGCGGCGCGCGCTCCATAATATTGCCGACCTCGTCCTTGGTCGCCTTCATCGTCGGGATCTGCTGAAATAGCTGCACCATCAGGTCCACGCTCACTGTGCCTCGCGACTGCACAATCAGCGGAAGGTCGGTGGCCGCGGCGATGGCCTTGTAGTAGTCGAGGATGTCCTGGTCGCTCCGGTTCCAGCCGTTGTTTAGCGGTATCGCGCCGATGGCGTCCGCGCCGTGCGCCGCCGCGTGCTTGGCGTAGCGGACGGCGGTCGGCGTGTCCCACGCATTGTTCTGCACCTCGATCACAATGGCCGACCTGCCGCCCTTGCCCGCCGCCAGAATCGCCTCCGTGCCCTCAATCCGCTCCGCGTCGGACATCGTCGCCCAGCTGCTGGCCCACGCTGGCCATATCATCCCGGCCACGCGCCCCCGGTTGAGCCACTTGACCTCCGCCGCCAGGGCCTCCGTATTCAGCTTGTCGTCCGGCGTGAATGGCGTCTCCATGATCGGATACAGTCCGCGCAGCGGCTTGCCGCTCGGCGTCTTCAGGTCGGCGCCCTTCACATCGGCGAACTGCGCCTCCGCCACAACCTGCGGCAGCGCGGCAGCCAGCCCCAGCATCCCCACACCCTGCAAAAAAGTCCGTCGGTCCAATCGGTTCTCAGCGGCAGCGTCGCGCATAGTCAGTCTCTGCTCCTTAGGAATTGAGTTCGTCTTTCATGGTCCAGATCGCCGGTCGAACCACGGCAGCGATTGAAACAACCGCTGTCGCACGCTCTCTCCCGGCATGAGTCCGAAATTATACCCGACCCGCAACACACCTGACGCGACCAGCCGGGTGCCCCATCTTCGCGACGGTTATATCGTCGCTAAGGTCGGGGTCCCCGGCGAGTGCTCTTTGCTCGCTGGGGTGGAGCGTGGGGAATCGCGCACGCGCGCACCGCTCACAGATCGGTGATCCGGCGCAGCGCCTTCGGCGGAATCAGCAGGTTCAGGGTCTGCGGCTCCACTTCAATCCTCACCGGCAATGTGCCCAGCAGCTCTCCATCCGCCTCCACAAACAGTTGCTCCGCCGAGCCTTCCCGGTTGCGGCACTCCACCGAGATGCACTTCACCAGCTCAATCGTGCGCGAGTAGCTGTGCCGTCCGAACAGCACCGCAGTCAAGAATCGCAGGTAGCGCATGCGGCTGAACGTCTTGAACGCAATCACCCGCAGCTTGCCGTTGCTGATCGAAGCCCCCGGCACCAGGTTGTTCACCAGCCCGCCGAAGTTGCTGATGCGCACCGCTAGCAGTTGCGACGCCTCCACCTCGCGCGGCGTCTCGCGTCCGCTCTCCGTGAACGATGCGGTAAACATGGGGAACTTGTACGTCGCCCACAGGCGCAGCGCCTCCACCAGGTACACAACGTAGCCGAAGCGCTGCTTCAGTCGCGAGTCCAGCCGCGAGAAGAAGAATGCGTCCGCGCCGACTCCCGCCGCCACAATGAAGTAGCGCGAGCGCTCTCCGCCCTCGACGCTGCGATAGAAGAGATGGCCCACGGAGATGCGCACCGGCGTCGCATTCAGCAGCATCTTTACCGCCTTCACCGGAGAATCCGGCAGCCCCAGGTCCGCCGCCAGCGCGTTGGCCGTGCCCATCGGGACCACGCCCAGCGCCGCCGTCCCGCCCACCAGCCGTTGCAACACCTCATGCACCGTGCCATCGCCGCCGCATGCCAACACTGTGTCGCAACCACCGCGCACCGCCTCCTGTGCCTGCCTTCCCGCGCTCTGCGGCGATTCGGTCGCAATCGCCCGCACCTCAATCCCCGCCCCGAGCAACACGGACGCCACATCCGCGATCTGCGCCGCGCGCCGTCCCGGATGCTGGCCGCTCATTGGGTTGTAGATCAGCGCAACTCGACGCATCGCTTGGCACTCCTTGTTCCCGCAGGGGAATCTCCCCAAGAGGCTCACTCGGATTCATTCTTACACGCCTAGTTGACCCAATACCTCAGACCGCGCCGCTGCGAATACAATTCCTCCATGCGTTCAGCCTCCCGGGTTATTGCTCTCTCTTTTGCCTGCCTCTTCCTCATCAGCCTCGCCGCCGCAGCCCAGACCATCGCAGTTCCAGCCCAAAGCATCGCCACTTTATCCCAGCCCATCGTCATCGATGCTGCCAGCCCCGGCAGGATCTTCGACGGTGTCGGCGCCATCAGCGGAGGCGGCGGCAACTCGCGCCTGTTGATCGACTATCCCGAGCCGCAACGCAGCCAGGTCCTCGACTATCTCTTCAAGCCCAACTACGGCGCCAACATTCAGATCTTCAAGGTCGAGATCGGCGCCGACATGGACTCCACCGACGGCGCCGAGTCCAGCCACATGCACACCGCCGCCGACCAGAACTACAACCGCGGCTACGAGTGGTGGCTCATGGAGCAGGCCAAGGCGCGCAATCCCAACATTAAGTTCGCCGCGCTGGCCTGGGGCGCGCCGGCCTGGGTCGGCAACGGCAACTACTGGTCCCAGGAGATGATCGACTACATCATTAAATGGCTCCAGCACGCGCAATCAGACCATCACCTGACGATCGATTATTTAGGCGGCCGCAACGAGCACGGCTACAACGTCGAGTGGTACAAGCAGCTCAAGGCCGCCCTGCGCGCCAACGGCCTCGGCTCCATTAAAGTCATCGCCTCCGACGACTGGGAGCGCAACAAGCTCTGGAACATCGCCTCCGAGATGCGCAAGGACCCCGCCGTCAACGACGCCATCGACATCGTCGGCGTGCATGGCCCCGGCTGGGGCGGCTATCCCACGCCCGACGCGCTCGCGCTCAATAAGCCGCTCTGGGACAGCGAGGGCCACTTCGACCAGAAGCCCGGATCGAACGAGATGGCGCGCAACATCAATCGCAACTACGCCGCTGGCCGCGTCACCGCTACCGTCTTCTGGCCCATCGTCAGCGCCATGTACGACAACCTGCCCTACGACGACATCGGCCTCATTAAGTCCAACGAGCCCTGGTCCGGCCACTACGTCGTCACGCCCTCCGTGTGGGTCATGGCGCACACTGCGCAGTTCACCGTGCCCGGCTGGAAGTATCTCGACTCCGCCTCAGGCTTCTTCTCCGCCGATACCACAGGCGCGCACGGCAGCTACGTAGCGCTGCGTTCGCCCGACCGCAAAGACTTCAGCCTCATCATCGAAACCGTCCAGTGCAAATCCCCAGAGACCGCCCGCTTCACCATCGCCGGCTTTCCCCGTCGCAAGCTCCACCTCTGGACCACCGACCTCACCTCCAGCGATCCCGCGCAGTGGTTCGTGAAGCAAGCAGACATCGTCGCCATCAACGGAATGTTCTCCCTCGACCTGCAGCCCGGTCGCATCGTTACCGTCACTACAACCACCGGCCAGGCCCGTGGCGACGCCGTCCCACCCGCTTCCGCGCCCTTCAACCTTCCCTACGCCGACAACTTCAAGTCCTACCCCACGGGCCGCCTCGCAAAGTACTTCTCCGACATGTACGGCGCATTCGAAACCGCGCCCTGCGACGGAGGTCGCAGCGGCACCTGCCTCAGCCAACTCGTCCCACGCGAGCCCATCGCGTGGAAGCGCACCGACAATCGCCCCTTCACCATCCTCGGCAACCTCGACTGGCCCGACTACACCGTCTTCACCGACGTCCTCTTCGAGCAGCCCGGCTCGGCCGATCTCATCGGCCGACTCACCGGCATGAGCGGCAGCGACATCCCCAACTCCTACGTCCTGCGCGTCGCCGACACCGGCGCGTGGTCGCTACGCCGCACCTCCACTGCGCAGGACAAGCTCACCAGGCAGAGCGATCTCGTCCTCGCCGCAGGCACGATCGATCCGCTCGGCGTCAAGCAATGGCACCGCATCTCGCTCTCGTTCAACGGCAGCCAGATCACGCCGCAGATTGACGGCAAGCCCGTGACGATCTACGGCAAGCCAATGAACGCAGTCACCGACGCCACCTACGCGAAAGGCATGGTCGGCCTCGGCGCCCTCAACTACGGCCTCGTCCAGTTCGACAACTTCCAGATCGCTCCGACGCCGTAGTAGCCGCCCTAGTACGTCGCCAGCGTCACGCGCAGCACCACCGGGTCCCCGCCGAACTTCAACCCCCAGTCCGTCTCGTCCCCATTCCACATCCGCTGGAACTTGAAGACGCCGTTCTCGTATGTCCCCTCCTCCACGCGCACAAACTGCCGGTGCAGCCACTTGCCGTCGATCAGCGCCGACGGGTTCTGCCCGTTCCCAATCGCAATCTGCTGCGTCCTCCGCTGCTCCTCGGTTCCCGCCGGACGGAAGTCAATGCGGCAGTAGTATCCCGTTATCAGGAACTGGTTCTCGCTCAGTTGCGCCACCATCGCCCGTCCCGTCGGAGTGGGATTTCCTACCGCCGGGCCGCGTCCCGTTGCTCCATACCCCACCAGCGCGTTCCACGTTCCAAACGGCAGCGTCTCGCTCACCTTGCCCTTCTCTTCGGCCACGGCCTGCAGCTTGCCCTCGAAGTTCAACCGCGCAACCTCGCGCTGCATCGGCCCAATCAGCCTGTAGTTCTGCGCCCACGGCTCCAGAGCGTCAAACCGCGCCTTGGAATGGTCCGTCGGCGCGAACTCGGCCTCCGTGTTCCCTCCCGACGGCGAGAACCCGATGCCACCCAGCCCAAGCACTTTAAAGAAGAAGCGCGCATTCTCCGGATGTCCGGTCTCCGGCAGGAACAATGGGTTGTCCGCGCGATGGTACAGCTCCAGATCTTTTAAGTACGCCGCCGGGTCGGTCTGGTAGTTGTCCGGCGCCAGCAGGTCCAGCGACGGCGCAGCCGCCTTCCAGATCGGCAGCACATTGTCCGTCGGCCCGCCACTCTCGTAGCCGCTCGGCGGGCCCGGGTTCAGCGGATTGCGCAGCGCCGCGTTGGCGTACATCGGCAGCGGATAGACGGCCTTCCCTGCGGCCGCCACCTGCCCCACGTACTTTGCCACAGCCCATGCGTTGAAGTACTCATCGGCATCCGCGCCAAACGCCTGCTGCCACGTCGCAGCGGGTGATGCCGGCTTTACATCCATCGCGCGCAGCACCTCCGGAGGAACCGGCGCGTCGAAGAACTTCTGCGCCGCCGGCGAGAAGTCGCGCACAGTGCCATAGCTTCCCGGCTCGTTCTCCACCTGCACCATGATCACGGTGCGCTGCGCGTCCACCTCCTTCAGGTGCCGCATCAGCGCCGCAAACGCAGCCTTGTCCGCCTCCAGCGACGCGGTCGCAAATGGCGACGGCGAATCCACCGTCTCCCCGTTCTTGTTCACATCGTGCGGATAACGCGCAGTGTCCAGCTTCATCCAATCGGGCATAAAGTGCTGGCTGCCGTTCTTCCATGTGGCAAACCACAGCGGAATCACATGCACCTGGCGCTTGCGCGCCTCCGCCAGAATCATGTCCACCAGCGTGAAGTCGTACTTTCCCGGCTGCGCCTCCACCTGGTTCCAGTACACCGGAATCTCCACCGTGTTCACGTGGTCGTACTCCAGCGCCGGCCACAACAGCGGCAGCCGCGACGGCCACGCGCTGGAGTTCCGTGTCTGCGCCGCCAGCACCAGGTACGGTGCGTCGTCCACCATCAGCGCGTACCGCCCGTCCTTCTCCACCAGCCGAGGAATGGGACGCTGCTTCACCTGCGCGTGCAGCGTTGCGACAACCAGCCCAGCCGCCAGCGCGGCGCGAATCACGGAAGAGACCTTCATTTTTTGCACTCCTGTTTGGTGTCTGAAACTCCAACCTTGCACAGCCTCAAAAAACTATACTCCGGGTGCCCCCATTCATCGTGCTTTTGCGATGAACGGAAGTACGACCGTGCGTTCGCCCTCCTGTAATCGCACGCGCACCAACCAATCCTTGCCCCGGCCCGCTTGCGTCCACTAAGCTAATCTCATGTACGAAGAGTTCATCGTCACCGACCGCTGGACCGGCGAGCCGCTGCACTGCGTCTGGAAGGGCACCATCGTCGCCATCGCCACACGCCACGCCGACGCCACCGACATCCGCTTCGCCGTCAACGGCAAGCCCGTCTGGATCGCTCTGCCCAACCTCGCCTGGGTCGAGCAGAAGCGCCGCACCGGCAACGTCATCACCGACGCGCTCGCCGCCCAGATCGCCGGGCGCTATCTGAAGACAGCCATCGAGTCCGGCTACGACAACGGCCGCGAGATATACACCATGACCGTCGACGAGGTCCTCGACCACGCCAACGCCGTCGTGCGCGAGGCTGGGGGGACCACCCGGCTCCCCAGCCTCCCCATCATCCACCAGAACGAGCAGCCCGAGAAGGAGCTTGGCATCCGCCTCCCCGGCGAACCCGCCGCATAAATCCGTACCGCTGAACTGGCCCTCGGAGTCACCGCCAATGTTCTCCCGTCGCCGATTTCTTCTCACCCTCCCCGCGCTCGCCGCCACTCCGCGCCTTGCGGCAGCCCAATCCTTCCTCGCGCCCTTCCGCAGGAAACCCCTCCCCCCGCAGCCCGTCTTCGTCTACTTCGGCACCGACACCGCAAAGGGCGTCGCCAGGGGAATCTACCTCTCCCGCTTCGACCCTACCTCCGGCCTTCTCACGCAGCCAGTCCTGGCCGCCGAAACCCTGCGTCCGTCCTTCCTCGCCCTCTCGCCCAACGCCGTAGGCCGTCGCCGCCTCTACGCCGTCAATGCCGTCAACGACGCCTCCGCCTCCGTCACCAGCTTCCTTCTCGATTCCGCAACCGGCGCGCTCCGCCCCATCAACCAGGTGCCCTCCGCCGGCGCCGGCCCCTGCTACGTCTCGCTCGACGCCACGGGCGAGGCCGCCTTCGTCGCCGACTACTACGGCTCCTCCATCGCCAGCTACCGCGTTCTGCCCAGCGGCGCACTCTCCGAACCCGTCGAGCGAATCGACTACAAGAACCCAAAATTCGGCAAGCGAGGTCCCAATGCCGCCCGCCAGGACGTCCCCCATCCCCACTCCGTCCACCTCTCGCCCGACAACCGCTTCCTGCTGGTCAACGACCTCGGCTCCGACCGCATCTCCGTCTTCACCGTCGACCCGGCCACCGCCCGCCTCGGCCCGCCCGCGCTCTTCTCCAACAACCGTCCCGGCTCCGGCCCGCGCCACATCGCGTTTCACCCCAACGGCCGCTGGCTCTACTCCATCAACGAGCTCGACTCCACCATCGACCGCTTCCTCTGGACCACAACCAGCTCGCGCACCGCGCCCCAGGGCCTGCTGGTCAACACCGGCGCGCCGGTCAAGACCATCGCCCCCAGCTTCCCCGTCGCCAAAAACACCGCCGCCGAGGTCGCCATCTCGCTCGACGGCAACTTCCTCTACGCCAGCAACCGCGGCGAAGATTCGCTGGTCGTCTTCGCCATCGCCCCCGCCGACGGCGCGCTCACCCTCGTGCAGCGCATCTCCTGCGGCGGCAAGACCCCGCGTCACTTCACCCTCGACCCCTCCGAACGCTGGCTCCTCTGCGGCAATCAGGACTCCGCCTCCATCACCATCTTCCGCCGCGACTCCGCCTCCGGCCGCATCGGAGGCCCCACCCAGACCATCCCCCTCGACTCCCCAATGTTCTGCCTCTTCGCGTAACACCTCAGGGCCAGGCGCCCCATCTTCGCGACGGCCTCATGGTCGCTATGGAGGGCATCGCGCAGCCCGGTCCCGTAAAGCCGCATCAGCCGCGCAATAACCACTGTTCAGCGGGTGACTCGACCCACCACATCGGTGCCGGCGGCGAGCGGCTTCTCCACCACATGCCACAGGTCGCCCGCCTCGTCCGCCACCACAGCCAGCACCGGGACCTGGATGCGCGTTCCGCCGCGCGAGACGGCATGAAGCACGCCCACATCGCCCGCGGCGAAGACTGTGCGGCTGAGCGTCATCCTCCAGCGCACCATCGCGCCGTCGCGCGACTCCATCTGAATGTCCGTCACCACGGCGGTAAACTCCGCTCCCACCTCACCGCTCAAATCGCAATCTCCCGCTGTAAAAATTCCGCTGGCCCAAATCAACTTACGTCAGATCGTCTGTGTCGAACGGCTTCTTGCGGCCCAGCGCGGTGAGGTTGTGCGACTCGCCGATCAGCCCCTCGACGACGGCGTTCAGCTCCTCTTCGGAGCCAGCCTCCGCGGTTGCGGCCATGTGCGCCAGCGCATCGGGCGCCTTCAGGCTCTCCAGCAGCACGGTGCAGTGCGCCACGGCCGTGTGTTCCAACCCCAGGCCTTCGGGCGTCTTGGCCTTGATTCCCACCTCTCCCGGCTTGATTCCCAGCAACTGGGCGACGCGCTCGCGCAGCTCTCCGGCGATGGGCGCGATCTTGGGCCGCGCCAGGATCAGCACCGTGTCGACGTTGACGATGCGGTAGCCCGCGGTGGCCACCTCCTCCAACGCCGTCTGCAGGAAGACGCTGGAGTCCGCGCCCTTCCAGCGCGGATCGTTGGGCGGAAAGAAGCTGCCGATGTCGCCCGCCGAGACCGCGCCCAGCAGCGCGTCGGTGATGGCGTGCAGCAGCACATCGCCGTCGGAGTGGCCGGCGAGGCCCTCGGTGTGCTCGATGGCAAGCCCGCCGATGATGAGCGGGATGCCCGCCTGAAACTTGTGCGAGTCAAAGCCAACCCCGATCCTCATATTCACGAGAGCACCTCAGCGTCCACTAAAGGCTTAACACCGATCGCCACCGATGAAACCGATTTTTCTTTAGGTTTCTTGAGTTCGTTATCCATCACCAACCGTTTGAACCTGGGCATCGGTCCGAAATTCATCAGCAATGCAACCTCAATCTCTGTAGCTCTCAGATAGTGTAAGGTCTGCGATTCGTGTTCACGAACAAGCGCTTCACAGGCTTTCAATTCAACCAGAACAACATTATTTACAACCAAATCAGCCCTGAAAACTCCAACCAACTCACCGCGAAACCGAACCGGAACCGGCATTTCGGCCTGAACCTTCAATCCGGCCTGGCCTAAAGCAATGCGCATTGCCTCACGATAGACCGACTCAAGAAACCCACACCCCAACTCGTTGTAAACATCGTAAAAAACACCAATGATCTTCTGCGTAAGATCATCATGCTTGCCTCGAAGTTGTCTTTCATCAGTATCCATCTTTGTCCTGGATCGGTGCTCGTCGGTGTCAATCGGTGTTAGGCCTTTCCCTGTCGCAGGTAGAACTCGGCCAGATCCAGGTCTCCGGGCTGGGTGATCTTGAGGTTCCTGGCCGTGCCCGGAACGACAGCCACCTCGATGCCGGCGCGCTCCAGCAGGCTGGACTCGTCGGTGCCCACGAAGCCGTCCGCTTCGGCCTCGGCGAAGACCCGCCGCAGCAACCCGCAGCGCGCTCCCTGCGGCGTCTGCGCCTGCACAATCCTCTCCCGCGGAATGGTCGCGGTCACAATGGCGCCGTGCGCCGTGCGTTCCACCTGTTTGATGGTGTCCACCGCGGGCAGGCCGACGATGGCCGCGCCGTGCTCGGCGACGGCATCGATGGTGCGCTCGATGGTGGCTGCGTCGATCAGGGGCCGCGCCGCATCGTGCACCAGCACTACGTCGTCGTCGCTGCAGCCGTTCTCGGCGACGAGCAGCGCCAGCGCGTTCGACACCGACTGCTGGCGCTGGTCGCCCCCCTCGACCACATGGACCTTCTGGCCCAGTCCGAAGTCGGCCACCTGCGCCCGCACGCGCTCCATCTCCGTCCCGCGCACCGCGACATAGACGGACGCAACGCGCTCGACCGCGAGGAACGCGCGCAGGCAGTGCACCAGCACGGGCACGCCTGCAATGGTTAGAAACTGCTTCGGAGTGGACGCGCCGCCGCCCACCGCGCTGCCCACGGACATCCTCGTCCCAATCCCAGCCGCCGGAAGAATCACAAAGACTCGCATAGCCAACGAAGTATAACAAGAGTGCCGCGACTTGAGCCGTAAATCTGCCGCCAACCACCCCCGCAGCGGCGTCGCGCAGTACCATTAGTCTCGATGGCAAACCCCGAGCCCACGCTGGAACGCAGCCACATCCGTCCCGGAGACCGCATCTGCGCCGCCGTCTCCGGAGGCGCGGACTCGGTGGCGCTGCTGCTGCTGCTGCACGCCGCCAACGCGCAGCCACGCAACGCGCTGGGCGTGGGGCTGTCGGCGGTCCACGTCCACCACGGCCTGCGTGGAGACGAGGCGGACGCCGACCTGGCCTTCGTCCAGTCCCTCTGCCTGCGCCTTGAAGTTCCGCTGCATATTCGCTACGCCAGCGTTCCCGGCCGCATCGCCCATTCGCGCGCCACTGGCCAGTCCGAGACCGTCGAGGAGGCCGCGCGCAACCTGCGCTACGACCACTTCCGTCGGCTCATCGCCGAGGGTCATGCCGACGCGGTGCTCACCGCACACACGCTCGACGACCAGGCAGAGACCGTCCTGATGAAGCTGCTGCGCGGGGCCTGGACCGAGGGGCTGAGCGGCATCCATCCCTGCCTGCTGGTCGAATCCAGCCCAAGTTCTGGCTCAAAGCTCCCGCCTCAGGGCCCACAGATCACGCCTCAAGGCCCGCAGCCCGCAGATCACGGGCCCGAGCGCACCGGCAGAATTCTGCGTCCGCTGCTCGCCGTCCGCCGCGCCGACCTCATCGACTTCCTCGAATCCCGCAACCAGGGCTGGCGCACGGACTCCACGAACGCCGACGACGCCTTCACGCGCAACCGCATCCGCCACTCCGTCCTGCCGCTGCTGAGGGAGTTCAACCCCGCCATCGACCAGGCGCTGGCCAACCTGGCCGAGCTGGCGCGCGAGGACGAGGCGCGCTGGCAGACGGAACTCAGCCGAATCCTGCCGCAGCTCTTGCTGCCCGGCAAACCCGTCCGTGGAGGGGGCCGCGCCGTCAGCACCGCGCCCGGCGAATCCGGCGCCAGCTCCGTTTCCATTGAGATCGACCGCCTGCGCGCGCTCGCCCCTGCGCTGCGCCGCCGCGTGGTGCGCGCTGCCGCACGCCAGCTCGGCGCGCGCCTCAGCTTCGACGAGACTGCTCGGCTGCTGGCGCTGGCCGGCCTCCTGCCAGACTCGAACCCCGAAGACCGCCCTGTCGCCGGCTCCAGCCTCCACCTGCCGAGCCAGTTGCGCGCCGAGCGCTCTGCGCGCGAGCTTCGCCTCTTCCGCGAAGCGCCGCCAAAGGGCCCGAAGAACAGCTAACCACTCACACGCACCGCACTCGCGAAGGTTATCTTTTACGCGAAGCGTCGAGAACCCCACGAAGTGGCGCGTAGCGTGGGGAACGCTGCGAAGTAGTTACGCGAAGCGTTGAGAACACCGCGAAGTAGTCAAATTGGGACAGGCCTGGGGTGGATTCCCTCTGGTTTGTTACCGTTTCTCTGCATCATTCCGCCCGCTCAGAGTAGAATCTTTCTATCTGACGCGCACCGACGCCGGGCCGGGATGGCAACTCCTGCCGAAGACCTGGAACCCTACAGTCCATCGGAGCGTCTAACAAAGAGCAGGTTGGCGCACACGCGCCTGCCTGCCAGGTCGATGGCCGCACCGACGCGCCGCTGCAACCGGGCGCTGCAGGCCGGAAGAATGAGGAAACGCGATTGAACTCGACCGTCAAGCAACTCGTTATCTGGGTCTTCCTGATCACCGGCGTCGTCTGCCTGTGGACCTTTGTCGGCAAAAATATGGGCGCAGTGCATGAGACGGCTGTCACCTTCAGCGACCTGCTGGCCAAGGCAGACGAAGGCAAGGTGTCCGATGTCACCATCGACGGCTCGACGCTGGTTGGCCACTACACCAACAAAGACCAGTTCCGCACCACCATTCCGTCCAACTACCCGGACATGTACAAGATTCTGAACGACCACGGCGTCGCCATCACCATCAAGGACCCGAACTCCAACGCCTGGCTCTCCGCTCTGATCAACATCGCGCCCTTCGCACTTCTGTTTGGCCTGTGGTTCTTCCTGCTGCGCCAGATGCAATCCGGCGGCAACAAGGCCATGAGCTTCGGCAAATCCCGCGCCCGACTGCTCTCCATGCAGCAGAAGAAGATCACCTTCAAGGACGTGGCCGGCGTTGACGAGGCCAAGGAAGAGCTGAAGGAGATCATCGAGTTCCTGCGCGAGGCGCAGAAGTTCCAGCGCCTGGGCGGCCGCATCCCCAAGGGCGTTCTGCTGGTCGGGCCCCCGGGTACCGGCAAGACGCTGCTGGCCCGCGCGGTTGCCGGCGAGGCGAATGTTCCGTTCTTCTCCATCTCCGGATCGGACTTCGTCGAAATGTTCGTCGGCGTCGGCGCATCGCGCGTCCGCGACCTCTTCGAACAGGGCAAGAAGAACGCGCCGTGCATTATCTTCATCGACGAGATCGACGCCGTCGGCCGTCACCGCGGCGCGGGCCTGGGCGGCGGACACGACGAGCGCGAGCAGACGCTCAACCAACTGCTGGTGGAGATGGACGGCTTCGAGTCCAACGACGGCGTCATCCTGATCGCCGCCACAAATCGACCCGACGTGCTGGATCCCGCGCTTCTTCGCCCCGGCCGCTTCGACCGCCGCGTGGTGGTCGATCGCCCCGACATTCGCGGGCGCGAAGAGGTGCTGCGCGTGCACTGCAAGAAGGTTCCCATGGCCGAGGACGTCAACCTGAACATCCTGGCCCGCGGGACTCCGGGCTTCTCCGGGGCCGACCTGGCCAACATGGTCAACGAGGCCGCCCTTACCGCTGCACGCTACAACCGCAAGTCCGTGCATATGTTTGACTTCGAGGTTGCCAAGGACAAGGTCCTGATGGGCGCCGAGCGCAAGTCCATGCTGCTCTCCGACGACGACAAGAAGGACACCGCCTACCACGAGGCCGGTCACGTCCTGGTCGCGGCCAAGCGCCACCACTCCGACCCGCTGCACAAGGTCACCATCATACCGCGCGGTATGGCACTGGGCGTCACCATGCACCTGCCGGAGGAGGACAAACACACCGTCACCAAGGACTACCTGGACACCCAGCTCGCCATCCTGATGGGCGGACGCTGCGCCGAAGAGATCTTCATGAACCGCAAGACGACGGGAGCTGGCAACGACATCGTTCGCGCCACGGAGCTTGCCCGCAAGATGGTCTGCGAGTACGGCATGAGCGACCTTGGCCCGCTGACCTACGGCAAGAAGGAGCAGGAGGTCTTTCTGGGCC
>JBEKRR010000048.1:0-19614 GCA_049518555.1 Acidobacteriaceae bacterium | reverse complement strand
GCGATTGGGTTGTCGGGGCTGCTGGTGAAATCGACGCTGGAGATGAAGTACGTGATCCAGGACCTGCAGATGATTCAGTCGCAGATTCCGGTGATCTGCGGCGGCGCGGCGCTGACCCGCAAGTATGTGGAAGACGATCTGCGCAAGGAGTACAGTTCGGCGGTCTTCTACGCGGAGGACGCGTTTGCCGGGCTGCATGTGATGAGCGACCTGACGGACGAGGACGCGGACGTGCGCGAGAAGCGGCGCAGCGAAGGCGCCACGCGGCGCGAATTCAACCGGCCGGGCGCGGAGGAGCGGCTGGCGTCGCTGGCTCCGGCGACGACCGAGCGCTCGAGCATTGTGAAGGATGTGGAGGAGATTCCCGTGCCTCCGTTCTTCGGCGTGCGCACGCGGCGCGACTTCGACCTGAACGAGCTGTACCGGTACATCAATGAGACGGCGCTGTTCAAGAACCAGTGGCAACTGAAGACGGCCTCGGCCACTGACTACCTGCGGCTGGTGGGGGAGAAGTTCAGGCCGATCTTGAAGGAGTTGGAGCAGGAGGTGATCGCGAACGGCTGGTTCGAGCCAAAGGTCGTCTACGGATGGTTCCCCGCGCAGAGCGAGGGCAACGAGGTGATTGTCTACGATCCAGAGAAGCAGAGCGAGGAGTTGCTGCGGATTGATTTTCCGCGCCAGAGGGAGGGACGGCTGCTGTCGATTGCGGACTTCTTCTCGCCCAGATCGTCCGGGCGGATGGATGTGATCGGCTTCTCGGTGGTCACCATCGGCAGCCGAGCCAGCGAGGTGACGCAGAAGCTCTTCGCGGGCGGCGACTTCACAAAATATCTCTACCTGCACGGGCTTTCGGTGGAGACCGCGGAGGCGCTGGCGGAGTACATGCACGCGGTGATGCGCGCCGAACTGGGCATCGGCGGCGAGGACGCGGCGGATGTGCGCGACCTGTTCCACCAGAAGTACCGCGGGTCGCGCTACTCGTTTGGCTATCCGGCCTGCCCGAATTTGGAGGACCAGGCGAAGATCTTCTCGCTGCTGAAGCCGGAGGAGAAGATCAATGTGCGCCTGACCGAGGGCTACCACATCGAGCCCGAACAGAGCACGAATGCGCTGGTTGTGCATCATCCGCAGGCGAAGTACTTCGTGGTGTAGCGGCAGTTTGCCCGAAACGAATTTCTGATCAAAAAACAACTACAGAGATTCTGAGCTTCGCTCAGAATGACGGCCCTCAGGATAGCTCCGCTCAGAATGACAAGTATTTTGTTTTATCGATAGCGACAAATTCTTAGAGCTTGCTGAGGTAGTCGAGGACCTCGGGGCTGGTCCAGTTCTGGGCGGAGACGAACTTGCGGCGCAGAATTCCGTTGCGGTCGATGATGTAGGTTTCGGGGAGCTTGATGGTGCCGTAGAGGCGGGGGATGCGCGCGGAGGGGTCGCGCAGGGTGAGCAGGTTGACGCGGTAGTCGAGCAGGAAGCGGCGATAGGCAGCGGGGTCTTCGTCCTGGCTGATGGCGAGAATGGTGATCTGGGGAAGGCGGCGCTGGAGCTCCATCAGGCTGGGGAGTTCTTCGACGCAGGGAAGGCACCATGTGGCCCAGAAGTTGAGGACGACGGTGTGGCCGCGGAACTGGGCGAGCGAGATGGTCTGGGCGCCGTCGGAAAGGGTGAACTGGGGTGCGGGAGAGCCGATGCGTGCGGGGTGGTCGCCGCGATCACAGGCGGTGAGCGAGAGCGCGCAGAGGGTGAGAAGAAGAACGGCGGATCGAAGAGTCGGTCTGGCTATGCGCACGCAAGGCTCCTGCTTCCTATAATACGAAGCTGTGAGCGATGCGGGTGAAGTGCCGGGGAAGAGCGGGGTGGTTTCAACGGCTGCGTCTGTAGTGAATGCTGCTGAGGCGTCTGCGGAGGCCTGCCTGTGGCTGTCGGTGATTGTGCCGGCGCGCAATGAGGAGGCGGTGCTGAGGGAGTGCCTGCGGTCGCTGGTGGAGCAGTCGGATGTGGGGTTTGTGCTGGGCGCGGAGTGGGAGCTGATCGTCGTGGACGACGATTCGACGGACGGGACGCGGGAGATTGCGCGGGAGATGGAACGCGAGGGCGTGGTGGCGATCGCTGCTCCGGCGCTGGACCAGAGCGAGCGCGGCGGATTTACCGGCAAGACGAATGCGTGCTGGGCCGGGGCGCAACGGGCGCGCGGAGCGTGGCTGCTGTTTACCGATGCGGACACGGTGCATGAGCCGGGCGACCTGACGCGCGCGTTGCATGAGGCGAAGAGGTATGGGGCGGCGCTGCTGTCCTACTCGCCGCGGCAGATTGTGGAGGGCTTCTGGCAGCGAGCGGTTATGCCGCTGGTGTTTTCGGAGCTGGCGAGCGTCTATCCGCCGAAGCAGGTGAGCGATCCGGCGAGCCGGGTGGCTGCGGCGAACGGGCAGTTTTTGTTGGTGGAGCGCGAGGCCTACTTTGCCGTGGGCGGGCATCGCGTGGTAGGGCTGGAGATTCTGGAGGACGTGGCCCTGGCGCGCAAGATCAAACGCGCGCGGCACGCAATTCGCTTCCGCTACGCGCCGGATGCGCTGTCGGCGCGGATGTATCGGACGCTGCCGGAGATGGTGGAGGGATGGACGAAGAACCTGGCGCAGCTGTTTCCGCGGCCGCTGTGGCTGGCGGCGTGGCGCGTGCTGGATCTGCTGCTCTTCTTCGGGCTGCCGGTGCTGGCGCTGGAGCTGACTTCGTCGCGGTTAGCGTGGCAACCGGCGGTAGTCTTGCTGATCTGGCTGCTCTGGCTGCGGACGCTTTGGCGGTTCTATGAACGCGCGGCGCGGTCGAACTTTGCGGCGGGCGATGTGGCGATCTCGATTGTGGGGGTCCCGATGTTTTGCTGGCTGCTGGTGCGGAGTTATCTTCACCATCGGGTGACGAGGTCGGTGGATTGGAAGGGGCGGAGATACAAAGTTGGGCGGTAAGTCTTCTTTGAACGGATTTGCGATGCAACGAAGCGGTTGTTGTTACATCTAAATGTGTGACTGAGATGAGCGGATTATTTGAGTGAGCTATGAGCTATGAAACATGAGCTGTGAGCTATGAGCTATGAGCTATGAGCGAGGCACGATGATTCTTCTGACACGGAAGGCGGAGTTTTCTTCGGCGCATTACTACTGGAACGAGGCGTGGACCGAGGCAGAGAACGAGCGCGTCTTTGGGAGGTGCGCCAATAAAAACGGGCACGGGCACAACTACACGCTGGAGGTGACGGTGGCGGGCGAGGTCGATCCGGTGTCGGGGTTTGTGGTCGATCTGAAGAAGCTGAAGGAGATTCTGGAGCGCGAAGTTGTGAGCGTGTACGACCATCGGCATCTCAATCTGGAGGTGCCGGAGTTTGCGGCGCGCACGGGAATGATTCCGACGACGGAGAACATTGCGATTGCGATCTGGCGGCGGCTGGAGGGGAAGATTCCTCATGCGAAATTGCACCGGGTTCGCGTGTACGAGAGGGCCGACCTGTTTGCGGACTACTATGGGGAGCGTTGAATGGCTGGCTTGTCGCAAAAAGAACGACAGAGTGCGGGGCCGAGGGCGTATCTTTCGCGGCGGTACCGGCTGAGTGCGTCGCACCGGCTGCACACGGATGCGTACAGCGCGGAGCAGAACCGCGCGGTCTACGGCAAGTGCAACAACCCGCATGGGCATGGGCACAACTATGCGGTGGAGGTGACGCTGAGCGGGCCGGTGAATGCGGAGACGGGGATGGTCTGCGACCTGGGCGAGCTGGATGCGTTTGCGCAAACGAATTTGCTGGAGCGGTTCGACGGGATGAACCTGAATACGCTGGGAGTTTTTCGCGATAAGGTTTCGACGACGGAGAACTTTACGGCTGAGGTCTACCGCATCTTTCAGGGATTTACGGGCGCGAAGGTTGTGCGGGTAAGGATTGAGGAGACGGGGAACAATTCGTTTGAGATTGGCGATGAGTTTGGGAGAGGGTGAATCGATATGAGTACACGAACAGTTGCGGAACCTGGTTTGGCTGCGGCGCTGACGACGCAGGAGTTGTATCGCGCGCTACTGTCGCGGCTGGTCGATGATCCGGCGCGGGACGGGCTGGCGGAGACGCCGGAGCGCGTGGAGAAGGCGATGTCGTTCCTGACCCGGGGATACGCGATGGACGTGGCGACGGTGCTGAACGGGGCGCTCTTCGAGGTGGACTACGACGAGATGGTGATGGTGCGGGACGTCGAGTTTTACTCGATGTGCGAGCACCACCTGCTGCCGTTCTTCGGCAAGGTGCATGTGGCGTACGTGCCGCGTGGAAAAGTGATCGGGCTGTCGAAGATCCCGCGGCTGGTGGAGATGTTTTCGCGGCGGCTACAGGTGCAGGAGCGGCTGACGACGCAGATTGCGGACGCGATTGTGGAGGCGATTGCGCCGCAGGGCGTGGGCGTGATTGTGGAGGCGCAGCACCTGTGCATGATGATGCGCGGCGTGGAGAAGCAGCACTCGGCGACGGTGACCTCGGCGATGCGCGGCGTCTTCAAGACGCAGATGCAGACGCGCAATGAGTTTTTGTCGCTGGTGCGGCACGGCGGCGGCGAGATTTAGGCAAAGGCTTAACACCGATTTGCACCGATGGAACCGATTCAAGACGAATTTGGATGGGACGAACATCCCTCGGGGGCTAAAGCCCATTATTATCCCGGCGCTGATGGACGGGCTGAAGCCCGCCCCCTTCAAAACATGAGCAAACCACTGCGAGGATATGGGTGGGGCGGTGCGTGTGGTCAAGACCGCGTAGTCTGGTAGGGATGAATGGATTGCTGGTTTTGGACAAGCCCGCGGGAATGACCTCGCACGATGTGGTGGAGATTGTGCGGCGAGCAACGGGCGAGCGCTCGGTGGGGCACCTGGGGACGCTGGACCCAATGGCGACCGGAGTGCTGCCGCTGCTGCTGGGCAAGTACACGCGGCTGGCGCAGTTCTTCGGCACGGCGGAGAAGGCGTACGAGGGGACGATCCGCTTTGGTTTTGCGACCGACAGCTTCGACGCGGAGGGGACGGCGGCGGGCGAGGCCCGTCCTTTGCTGAAGTCGCTGGACGAGTTGCGCGGGTTGGCTGCGCGATTCCACGGAGAGATGGAGCAGGTGCCGCCGGTGTTTTCCGCGAAGAAGATTGGCGGGGTCCCGGCGCACAAACTGGCGCGGGCGGGCAAGCCGGTGGAGATGAAGCCGGCGCGGATTGCGATCCATCGCTTTGAGCTGCTGTCGCTGGAGGGCGCAACGGCCGAGGAGATGGAGGCGCGCTTCGAGATGCAGGTGTCGGCGGGCGGGTACGTGCGGTCAGTGGCGCACGAGCTGGGCACGCTGGCGGGATGCGGAGCGCACCTGGCCTCGCTGAGGAGAACGCAGGCCGGGGCGTTCACGCTGGCGCAGGCGATTGGGTTGGACGAGCTGAAGGCACTGGCGGGCGAGCCGGGCGAGATTGAGCGGCGGATGCCGCATCCGCGAACGCTGCTGCCGGAGATGCCGTCGGTGACAGTGGACGAACAGGCGGCAGGGCGGCTGCGCAACGGGATGCAGGTGAACCTGCCGGAGTACTCGGGCGCACCGCTGGTGAAGGTCTTCACCGGCCCGGCGGAACTGCTGGCGATTGCGAAGCGGATTGCGGGGACGCTGATGCAGCCGCTCGTTGTGCTGGCGTAGCGTGGCTGACGATCGACGCCCCCACATCTTAGAATCGGGGTGGGCACCCGGCATCCGGCGTTGTTGCGGTTGCGTCGTTCATGGCGGTACTCCACTATGGGCGCTTAAGTCATATTGCCTTCGATCGATGTTGGTTAAGCCTGAACCAGGTCTGGAGTAGAGCAAAACCAGTGTTGGTGTGGTCCTTTGAAGACGGAAGGCCAACGGCAAGGCAAAGACGAAAGACATGATTCTTGAGCTGTAAGCTATCAGCCATAAAGCTATAAGTTAAGGCGATGGAACTAGCATCCCTGGTTTTGCTCTAGGTTTGGACCAGGTGAGACGGATGCGGGTTAAATGCGAAGGTCCGGCTGGCTGGCCGTCCCCACCAACGCGAACGTCGCGCGAAGCCACAAGCGCATCTCCGCCTGCATGCGGATGAGCTTTGCGCCGGGCGATTCATTTGTTCCCTGAAAGAAGTGGTCCGCGCCGGCGATCCACACCAATCGCTTCGGCCCCGGCGCGCGCTGGAAGACGGCGGTCAGCAAATCGCGCGGGGCAAACTCGTCGTGGTCGCCGCTGATAAATAGCTTGGGCGCAGAGCACTGCGGGAGGAAGCCGTAAGTGTAATTTCGCCCGGCGGCGTGGACCGGCAGGCCCAGTGCGATCAGCCCAGCAACGCGCGCATCGCCACAGCAGACTCGCAGACCGACCTGCGCGCCGAAGGAGAAGCCGGCGAAAAGGATTGGGCGATGGAACTCCGCGTCGAGCCAGTCGAGGGCGGCGCGCACGTCTTCCTGCTCGCCGTGGCCGTGGTCGTGCTCTCCCTGGCTAAGGCCCACGCCGCGGAAGTTGAAGCGCAGCACGGACAGGCCGAAGGATGAGAAGGCCTTCATCGCGTGGTAGACGACTTTGTTGTGCATCGTTCCGCCGCCCGACGGGTGAGGATGGCAGACCAGCGCCGCGTAGGGCGCATTCTCGCGTCCCGTGTTGAGGAGAGCTTCGAGCCGGCCCGCGGGGCCGCGCAGATCGTCGAGCGAGCGGACCTGCGAGGCGATTGGTGAAGTGGGGTGAGTCGCGTGCGTCGAAGTCATCTCTTCCAGTCTAATCGGCGCGTCTGCGATGCACCGATGCCCCGCAGAAGGCCGTCGGGTTTATTCTGGAATCACATGAACATCGACGCCATCGACCTGACGCGCAAGCTGGTCAACATTGAATCCATCTCGTACCACGAGGGCGCGGCCGGCGCGTTCCTCGCCGAGTACCTTGCCGCGCAGGGCTACGCCGTGGAGCGCATGGCGGTGGAGCAACCGGAGCTTGCGCGGACGAGCGGCGGCGGAGCGAGGGAGCGATTCAATGTGTACGCCGCGGAGCAGGGTGTTACGCCCGATGTGGTCCTCTCGACCCATATGGACACGGTTCCGCCGTTCTTCGGATGCCGCGAAGACGATGAGTTTCTGTACGGGCGCGGCGCGTGCGACGCCAAGGGAATTCTGGCCGCGCAGGTTGCCGCCGCGGAGCGCCTGCGCGAATCCGGCGTGAAGGTTGGGCTGCTGTTCGTGGTGGGCGAGGAGCGCGACTCGGCCGGGGCGAAGGTTGCCAACGCGAACCCGCGCGGCTCGCGCTTCCTGATCAACGGCGAACCGACCGGCAACCACCTGGCGCTGGCCACCAAAGGAGCGCTGCGCGTGGAGCTGCGCGCGCACGGGCGGATGGCGCACTCGGCGTACCCGGAGCTGGGCGAGTCGGCGATCGCCAAGCTGGTGGAGGCGCTGCACGACGTTCTGGCGATGCCGCTGCCGATCGAGCCGGAGTTTGGTGAGGCGGGCGAGACGACGGTGAACATTGGGCTGATCTCCGGCGGCTACGCGCCCAATGTCATCGCGGACAAGGCAGAGGCGCACCTGCTGGTGCGTACTGTTGGGCCGTCGCAGGAGGTCAAAGACGCGATCACGCGCGTGGTTGCGGGGCGCGCCGAGGTCAGCACCTCGCTCGACCTGGCGTGCGTGCGCATGCGACGCGTGGGCAAGCTGCCAACGATGGTGGCGAAGTTCGCCACTGACATTCCGATGCTGAGGGCGTGGGGCGAGCCGTTCCTGCTGGGGCCGGGATCGATCCACGTGGCGCACACGCCGGATGAGCGGATCAGCAAGAAGGAATTGCTGGAGTGCGTGGATTTGTATGTGGAACTGGCGACTCAACTTACAAGTTAGTTGCGCCTCAGCGCGTTACATGTAACAATTAATACATGAAGCCAGAGCGGCGACAGACCGGAACAACGCCCGAAGCGGAAAAGAAGAAGGCTTCCGCAAGAGAGCGTGTACGCAAGCATCGTGAAGCTCTGCGCGCGCGCGGCCTGCGGCCGATTCAGATATGGATACCCGACACGCGCAAGCCCGGCTTCGCCGAAGAGGCACGCCGCCAGTGCCTCGCACTGCGTGACGATCCGCAGGAGAAGGAAATTATGGATTTCATTGAACATGCAATGGATTATTCCGGATGGGTTTAAACCGGGGCGACATTGCGATTGTGATAGCGCCGGGAGACTACGGCAAGCCAAGACCCGCGCTTGTTCTCCAATCCAATGCATTCAAACAGACTGAATCTGTGGTTGTTGCACTCATTACGAGCGATCAGAGACCTGAATCGGTGCTGTTTCGCAAGGCCATTCTCCCAACAGATGGGAACGGACTGCGCCAGCTTTCGGATGTGATGCTCGACAAGCTTGTCTCCTTACCTCGCGTGAAGATCAGCGACGCTGTCGGTCATCTAACCAGCACTGAGATGGCGGAGATATCCTCTTCGCTCGCGCTCTTTCTGGGTATGTGACTGAAGCAGTCGCACAAAAGAGACACCCAGTTTTCCTCATGCCTCGAACGCCTAGAATCAACTGATGGCTGCTGAGTTTACCCATCTTCATCTGCATACGGACTATTCCTTGCTGGACGGCGCATGCGACGTGGAGAAGCTGGTGAAGCACGTTCACGCGCTGGGGCAGACGTCGGTGGCCATGACCGACCACGGCAATATCTTCGGGGCGGTGCATTTTTTCAACGCGGCGAAGGAGAAGGGGATCAAGCCCATCCTGGGCTGCGAGCTGTACATCTGCAAGGAAGAGGACCACCGCGCCAAGCCCGATCCCGACCTGAAGTACAACCACCTGATCGTGTTGGCGGAGAACGAGGAGGGCTATCGCAACCTGGTGCGGCTGACCAGCGAGGCCGCGCTGCACGGCTTCTATCGCAAGCCGAGGATCAGCAAGGAGTATCTGGCGAAGCACTCAGCGGGGCTGATCGGGTTCTCTGCGTGCCTGGCGGGCGAGGTTGCCGAGCACATCATGGCGGGGCATACCGAGCTGGCCAAGGCGACCGCCGGCCAGTATCAGGACATCTTCGGGCGGGGAAATTTTTTCCTGGAGATCCAGGACCACCAGCTCGGGCCGGACAAGCAGGTGTGCGACGCGTTGTTCCAGCTGGAAAAAGAGCTGGACATTCCGCTGATCGCCACCAACGACAGCCACTACCTCGCCGCCGACGACAGCCGCGCGCACGAGGTCCTGCTGTGCGTGCAGACGGCGGGCTCGATGAACGATCCCAAGCGGTTCAAGTTCGACTCGAACGAGTTCTACATCAAGAGCGCGGACGAGATGGCGCGGCTGTTTGCGCACGCGCCGCATGTGGTGAGCGGAACGATGCAGTTTCCCGAGCGCTGCAACCTGACGCTGAACAAGATCGACAATCCCTTTCCGGCGTTTCCCGTGCCCGAAGGCGAGACGCTGGACAGCTACTTCGAGAAGGTGTGCCGCAAGGGGCTGGAGAAGCGGCTGGCCACGTCGATTGAGCACCTGCGGGCGGGCGGCCTGCTGAAGAAGACGGTCCCTGAGTACCGGGCCCGGATGGACCGTGAGATTGCCTGCATCCAGCAGATGAAGTATCCGGGCTATTTCCTTATTGTATGGGACTTTATCCGCTACGCGCGCGAGCAGTCGATTCCCGTCGGGCCGGGGCGCGGCTCGGCCGCCGGATCGCTGGTGGCGTACTGCATGGAGATCACCGACGTGGACCCGCTGCAGCACGAGCTTCTGTTCGAGCGCTTCCTGAATCCGGAGCGCGTCAACATGCCGGACATCGACATCGACTTCTGCATGAACCGGCGCGGCGAGGTGATCGAGTACGTGAAGCAGAAGTACGGCGAGGACCAGGTGGCGCAGATCATCACCTTCAACACCATGGCGGCGAAGGCGGCGATCAAGGACGTTGGGCGCGCGCTGGACATGCCGTACGGCGAGGTGGACCGCATCGCAAAATTGATTCCAACGACGATTGGGATCACGATTGAGCAGGCGCTGAAAGACTCGCCGCCGCTGGCCGCGGCGTATGAAGACGTGAAGATTCGCGAGCTGATCGACACCGCAATGCGGCTGGAAGGGCTGGTGCGCGGCGCGGGGGTCCATGCGGCGGGCGTGGTGATTGCGCCCAAGCCGCTGACCGAGCTTGTGCCGGTGACGCGCACCAAGGACGAGGCCATCGTCACGGCGTACGACATGAAGTCGATCGAGAAGATGGGCCTGCTGAAGATGGACTTCCTGGGCCTGACCACGCTTACGGTCATCAACGACGCGCTCAAGCTGATCAAAGCAACCAAGGGCATCGACCTTGATCTCGCCACGATCGCGCTGGATGACGCGGCGACGTATGAGCAGGTCTTCCACCGCGCGCTGACCTCGGGCGTCTTCCAGTTTGAGTCGAACGGGATGCGCGACGTGCTGCGCCGCTACAAGCCCACCAGCGTCGAAGACCTGACCGCCTTGAACGCGCTGTACCGGCCGGGGCCGATCCAGGGCGGCATGATCGACGACTTCATCGAGCGCAAGTGGAGACGGCGCGCGGTGGAGTACCTGCTGCCGGAGCTGGAACCGCTGCTGCAGGAGACGCTGGGCGTCATCGTCTATCAGGAACAGGTGATGCAGATCTCGAACGTGGTTGCGGGCTACTCGCTGGGCGAGGCCGACCTGTTGCGCCGCGCGATGGGCAAGAAGGACGAGAAGGAGATGCAGAAGCAGCGCAAGCGGTTCATGTTCGGGGCCGCGGCCAACAACCATCCCAAGGACGTTGCCGGGACCATCTTCGACCTGATGGCGCAGTTCGCGGGATACGGCTTCAACAAATCCCACGCCGCCGCCTACGCGCTGCTGGCGTACCACACGGCGTGGCTGAAGACGCACTACCCGGTGGAGTTCATGGCAGCGCTGCTGACCAGCGAAACGTCGAAGCCGGAGAATGTGGTGAAGTACATCTCCGAGTGCCGCGAGATGAACATCCCGGTGGTGCCGCCCAGCGTGCAGGTGTCGGACTCCAACTTCACGCCGGTGCGCACGGAGGCGGGCGAGGCCATTGGATTTGGGCTGGCGGCGATCAAGAACGTGGGGCACAATGCGATTGTCTCGATCCTGACGGCGCGCGAGGCGCTGCGCGCAGAAGGGAAGCAGGGCTTCAGCAGCCTGTGGGAGTTCTGCGAGAGGGTCGATCTGCGCCTGCTGAACAAGCGCGTTCTGGAGTCGCTGATCAAGGCCGGAGCGATGGACTCGTTCGGGCCGCGCGGGCAGGTGGCCGCGGCGCTGGACAAGGCGATCGAGCGCGCGCAGAAGTCGCAGAAGGACGCGGCGGCGGGGCAGAGCGGACTGTTCGGAAGCATCTTCGACGCGGACGACGCGCCCGCCGCAAAGCGTGAGGCTGAAGCGTTGCCGCCCGCGCCGGACTGGGACGAACATACGCGGCTGCAATATGAGAAAGAGGTGCTCGGCTTCTTCGTCTCCGGCCATCCGCTGGACAAGTACCGCGAGAAGCTGCGCAACCTCACGGTCGTTGATACAGCAACGGCCATCGAGATGAAGCCCGAGCCGCAGAACTACAGGCGCGGCCAGAATGAGCAGCCGAACGAGATACAGATCGCCGGGGTCATCAGCGGGCTGAAGGTGGCCAGGTCGAAGCGCTCGGGCGAGATGTACGCGCAGGCGACGCTGGAGGACGCCGCCGGGAAGATCGAGCTGATCGCGTTTTCGACTGCGTACCAGAAGCTGGCCGAGCGGCTGAAGATCGACGTGCCGGTGCTGGTGCGCGGCGTGCTGAGGGGCGAAGAGGACTCCGCGCCGAAGCTGGCTGTCAGCAATATTCAGGCGCTGGAGGACGTGGTAGTGAAGCTGCCGGAGTCGCTGCGGATCCGGGTCCCTCTGGACCATCCCGACGCCGCGCTGCTGGAGAAGTTGCAAGCCATTTTTGTGGCTGCGCCGGGGCCGGGCAAGCTGCTGCTGGACCTGGAAGAGCCGGGCGAGTTCCGCGCCGTGCTGGAGCCGCGCAATGTGAGCGTCGCCGCCGACCGCCTGTTTATCGACCGCGTGGAGGAGTTGGTGGGGCGCGGCGCGGTGCGCATCATCGACTAGCGCGCTTTGCAACCCGCACTCCGATACAATGGATTGAATGGCAGAACAGGAACCAGGCAAGCTCGCGCAGGTGCAGGCGGCAGCAACGGCTGTGCCGGAGGCCTGGCGCAGGACGGAGCTGGCGCGGCATCCGGAGCGCCCCTATCCGATGGACTTCATCGCGGCACTGTTCACGGACTTCAGCGAGATCCACGGCGACCGCGCCTTCGGCGACGACGCGGCGATGGCCTGCGGCATGGCGCGCTTTCACGGGCGGCCGGTGATGGTGGTGGCCAACCTGAAGGGGCGGACGCTCAAGGAGCGCGTGGCGCGCAAGTTCGGCTCGCCCGACCCCGAGGGTTATCGCAAGGCGCTGCGCGCGATGAAGATCGCGGAGAAGTTCGGCCACGCCATATTTACCTTTATGGATGTGGCCGGCGCCAATCCCGGCATCGGCGCGGAGGAGCGCGGGCAGGGCGAGGCCATTGCGCGCAACCTGCGGGAGATGTCGCGGCTGCGGGTGCCGACCATCGCAACCATTACCGGAGAGGGCGGGTCGGGAGGCGCGCTGGCTCTGGCCGTGGCCGACCGCGTGCTGATGCTGGAGAACGCCATCTACTCGGTGATCTCGCCCGAAGGATGCGCGTCGATCATGTGGAAGGACGCGACGAAGAAACAGCAGGCGGCCGACGCGCTGAAGTACACGGCACATAGCGTGAAGGCGCTGGGCTGCGTCGACGACGTGCTGGGCGAGCCCGAAGGCGGCACGCACAACGACCCTGCGCTGGCCATGGCCCTGGTGGACGAGCGGCTGCGCTTCCACCTGGCCGAGCTCGACGCCAAACCGATGGAGCAGATGCTGGAAGAGCGCTACCAGAAGTTCCGCAACATCGCGCAGTTCTATACCACCGCCGAGTGATCGCGGATGTGAAACGTACCTCAGGGGCTAAAGCCCCAACTCAAAAGAAGCTCTTTCGGCATCCATTCGACTTCACTCAGGACAGGCTCTGAAGCCGTGCCCTTAAGCAAAACAGTTTAGGGAAGGACTGCACAAGTGTTCAAGATTCCCTCGGCGGCTAAAGCCGCATAGGAGATAGGCCGATTGCGGCGGGACTAAAGTCCCGCCCTTTCAAAACGGAGATTGATTCGAGATTTCTTAGGAGAAGCAATACGCTGCAAGAAACCATGCAAGCCACTTCCACCAGCGCCGTTCCACCGCCCCCGCAGCCCGGCTTCGCTGGCCCGCGGACTCGTTCGCGCTCATTGCAGTTTGTTCTCTTTCTGGCCGCGATCTTTTGGTACTTCTGCGCGCAGGCCCTCGCTATAGACGCGGCCAGTGTTTTCGACCTGCACTTCGATCTCGGGGCCGCGCGCCCGCTGGTTGAGACCGCACTCCTTCTTGTCCTTCTGGTCTGCGGACTTGCGCTGCTGCGCGCCATCGAAGGCCGCCGCGCGCCGCTGCGGCTGACGCTCGGCCTTCCGCGCCGCGCCACCTCGCGCACTGAATGGGCCACGGGAGCTGCCATTGGCTGGGGACTCGCCATCACTGTTGTTCTGCCGATGGCGCTTGCGCGCGCGCTCAACGTGCAGCTATGGACCGCGCCGCGCGCCTTCATGCTGTTCGCGCTCGGCATGTTGACGCTCGCCCTCGCAACGCTGGCCCACGCGCTGGCAATCTATGGCTACGGCTTCCAGCGGCTGATCGAGGCGACCGGGCCGGTGCGCGCGACGATGATTCTGGTGCTTCTGACGGCGGTCCGCGCCGCATTCACTCCCACCGCCTACGGCACTCCCGATGGGACGCGCGTTCTGGTTGCAATGCTGATCGCCGTGCTGCTCTCGCTGTGCTGGCTGCGCACGCACGGACTGTGGCTGCTGTGGGGCCTGAGCTTCGCGTGGGCCGTGTGCATTGCAGTGCTCTTCGGGCTGCCGCTTGGCGGCGACAACAGCTTCAGTTCCATCGTCGACACGCGCGCCGCCGGACCCGCCTGGCTCACCGGCGGCGAGTACGGGCCTGCTGCTGCGGCGTTCTCAATTTTGCTTCTGCTGGCTGCAATTCCGATCCTGGTGCGCGCGACGAGCGACTACGCCTGGGAGTACACCCATCCGCCACTGATTCCCGGGGGTTACGACGTAACGATTGCGCCGCCGGCCGCGCACATTGCGATGGAACAGGCTGCGGAATCCGCCCAGCCCGTCAATCCCGCCGTGCTGGTGCAGATTCTTCCCGGCACGCCGCAGGGTGCCGGCGTCCGCACTCCGTCCGAATAGATGCGGGCCATTTGCGTGCAACCAAGGTAGTGCGCAGTTTGTCTGAAAGGCTTTTCCTCGGGGACTAGGGCAAAACCAGAGTTGGTGAGGTGCTTTAAACCCGGAATGCCAACGGCACGGCAAAGACGAAAGGCATGATTCTGGAGCTGTAAGCGATCAGCCATACAGCTATCAGTTAAGGCGATGGATATAGCATCCCTAGTTTTGCTCTAAAGTCCCCATGAGTTATTGGTTGTATCGGTGCGGCTGAAGCCTCACCCCTTCAAGACAATCTAAACTGACCTGCAGTGCAACCAGAGTGCGCTTGATAATTGGGAAGAGAAGGCGCAAGATTTCCTCACCACGAGGTGCCTGCGATGGCCTTTCGTTCCCATCGATGGAGTCCGCACGCAACGATACTCCCGGCCTGTCTGCTGGCCGGAGGGCTGGTCTGTGGACTGAGCGGCGCGGCGCGCGCGCAGGTCTTCGTGGTGGGCGAAAAGACGGCCATGGCGGGCGTCTCCACCGAGTTTCACCCCACGCGGATCGAGCTGCCGTCGGCCCCCATCACAGAGCGCGGACGGCGCGAGCTGGTGCGCAACCTGGAGGCCGAACAGGGCTTCGCAGCCCGCGCGTTGCCGCTGGGCGAAGACCTCATCCTGGTGGCCAACGGCAACCTGACGCCAAGCGGCGACGCATATAAGGAGATGCTCTACAAGAAGGGGCAGTCGGCCGCGCCCGGCGACCGCGTGGTGCTGACGGCAGTGACGGTGAAGGACGACCGCATCGTCTTCGACCTCAACGGCGGGCCGTACCTCAATCACCGCTTCCTGCGCCACATCGACCTCAACGACGTGCCCATCGTTCCCCAGGATGGCGCGCAGGTGACGGGCTGCCGCGTGACGCTGCTCTTCGAGGGCGGGCTGCCGGAGGTGAGCGCGCCGGAGGTGAAGGCGCTGCTGGACCCCATCGTCGACTTCGGGGTGAAGACCTCTGCCGAGGCCTACGCCGACAGCCTGCCGGCGTTCCTGAAGGACGCGGTTGCGCATCACGACGTGCTGGTGGGGATGGACCGCAAGATGGTGCTAGCCGCGATGGGCGAGCCGCAGTCGAAGGTGCGCGAGCTGGTCCCCGGCTCGACGACGCGGCGCTATGAGGAGTGGATCTACGGCCAGATGCCGCAGACCGTGCGCTTCGTCCGCTTCGAGGGCGACCGCGTGACGCAGTTGCGCATCGCCGCGCTGGGCAAGCCCATCGTCATTCACGACCAGAACGAGCTGCGCGGCTACCTCGATCCGGAAGACACGCACGAAGTCGCAATGGGAGACGCGAAGCCGGGCAACGGCGAAGATGGCAGCGCCAAGCCGCCGACGATCCTGAAACCGGGCGAGGCTGCGCCGGGCAGCCAAAAGCGCGTGCTGCTGCCGGTCCCCGCATCAACACCTGTGCCCACGCCCGATTCCACCTCGACGCAGGACAAGGGTGCGTCGACGGATTCCACCGCGCCCGCTGACAAGCCAGCGCCGGCAAATACGCCCGCCGATCAACCCGCTGCGCCGAATCCCTAGGGAAGGTATACACAAGTCTTCGAGATTCCCTCAGCGGCTAAAGCCGCATTGGAAATAGGCCGCTTGCGGCGGGACTAAAGTCCCGCCCTTTCAAAACGGGGACTTATTCAGAGACTCCTTAGGGATGTCTAGCCAGCGGAGGCTAGCGCGGCCTGCTGGGCGGCGAGCAGATCGCGGATGCCCTTCTCGGCGAGGTCCAGCATGGAGGTGAGCTGGGCGCGGGTGTAGGAGACGCGCTCGGCGGTGGCCTGCGTTTCCACAAACCCGCCATCGGCCAGCATGACGACATTCATGTCCACATCGGCGCGCGAGTCCTCTTCATAGGCGAGGTCGAGCAGGATGTTGCCGTCCACAATGCCCACCGAGGTGGCGGCCAGCATCTGGCGCAGCGGCGAGACCTTCAGCGTTCCGGCGGCGACCAGCTTGCCCAGCGCCAGGGCCAGGGCGACCGAGGCCCCGGTGATGGCGGCGGTGCGCGTTCCTCCGTCGGCCTGCAGGACGTCGCAGTCGAGGATGACGGTGCGCTCACCCAGGGCCTTCATGTCGACGACGGCGCGCAGGCAGCGTCCGATGAGGCGCTGGATCTCGTGTGTGCGCCCGCCGACCCTTCCCCGTTCGGATTCGCGCGGAGTGCGGGTGAGGGTGGCGCGGGGAAGCATTCCGTACTCGGCGGTGACCCAGCCGCGGCCGGAGTTGCGCATCCAGTTGGGAACGCCGGTCTCGATGGTGGCGTTGCAGAGGACGCGGGTGTTGCCGCTCTCGATGAGCACCGAACCCTCGGCGGTGGCGACAAACCCAGGGGTGAAATGGACGGTGCGGAGAGCATCGGCGGCGCGGCCGTCGGGGCGGAAGAGCTGGCTGGGAGCGGCGGTGAAAGACGCGGCAGAGGACTGCGCAGGGGCCGGGACGGAGGTTGAGAGGGAGATTGGGGACATGGCGCGATTATAGTGGCACGGGTTGGAGTTGGCCCTCCCGAGAGAGACAACCTGGCGGCAAGAAAACCAGGGACAGGGCAATCGGCAGCGGGCCCATCTTCCGCAGCCAGACGCGTTTGCCTGGTTGAGGTCCTTCAAAGGGAACGGCGGACGGAGGCTTGCGGGATTTTTCACTGCCTGCTGGAGCGGTTCAGCGTAGGTCTTCGGCTGGTTCCCGAAACGGGAATGCGTTCCAATCTGGGAATAGCGATGTTGTTTTTGTTTTGTTGCAGTTACACGATACTGGGGTGGATTTCCGGTTCCCAATTGGGAATTGTGTGCCAGAACGGAACCCAGGGTCTCTTTCGATTACGGTTTTATTATCTATAACTTACAATTGGTGTTTCAGTTTGGCACTCAACCTGATTATAGAGTTGGTGCCGGCATCCTCGGATCAGGAGCGAAACAGGCTATATCTGAAGTGCTGACGATGACGGGAGTACGAACCATGCGGGCAAAGCCGAGTTCCACCGCCTCAGGGATGTATCGCCGTTCCGAACCACTCACGCCGCCGATCCCGATCTGCGCAGATCCGTTTCTTCGCGGCCAGATCTCCAAGCCTGCCGGGCGCGGCAGTCTGGACGCTGGATCGGAGACGACCCAGGGCGAAGGCCTGCTGCACGATGCACGCAACCTGATGGGCGCCATCGGGCTCTACTGTGACCTGCTGTCGATGCCCGATGTGCTCAAGCCGGAGCACCGCCACTACGCGGAGGAGTTGCGGATGCTGGGAACGCGCAGCGGGGCGCTGATCCAACGCCTGATGGACCATCGGACGCAGTCCTCGCCGGCGCAAGGGCAATCGCCGCAGGGTTCCGGCATGGGCGCAGCCTGGGAGGCGGGGGCGGCCCGTTCCCTGGCCCTGGCGAAGGTGCGGGAGGCTGAGGGCTGGCCGGTCGAGAGTCCAGTCCCTTTGCCCACTCCGGTGAGCCTGCGCGCGATCGTCGAGCGCTGCTCGGGCCTGCTCAGCCAGGTGGCGGACGGCCGGGTGATCGAGGTGAGCTACGGGGCGGCGGCCTCGGTCCCGGTGCCGGTGTGCGAGGAGGCGGTGGAGCGGATTCTGGTGAATCTGGTGCGCAACTCGGCGGCGGCGATGCGCGGGCCGGAACGGCCGTGCGATGCGGCTGGAGATGCGATGGAGAGTACGGCGCCAGGCTCGGTCGTGGAGAAGATTGCGGACCGGACCGCGGACGATACTCCGGGGTCGATCCGGATTGGGGTGGGGGTGCTGATCAATCGCATCGATGACCCCAAGCCGTGGCCGCTGCGCCGGGTGAGGTTGACGGTGGAGGACTCCGGGTGTGGAATGACTGCGGAGCAGTTGGAGCGGATATTGAGCGGATGCAGGGCACCGTCGCGAGGCAGACACGGGATAGGCTTTCGCGTGGTGCGGGAGCTGGTGGCCGCTTCGTCGGGAGACCTGCGAGTGATGAGCGCGCCGGGAATCGGCACGCGGGTGCAGATCGAGTGGCCGGTGACGGCGGTCTTGCAGGAGGACGCGGCGCAGAGGAGCCCTGAATCTTGCGGGGCAACGGCTTCGGGCCGGCATGCGGAAGCCTCCGAATTGCCGGGACCGGGGCGGGCACGGCGAGTGGCGCACGCGGCGCAGGGGCCGCCTGCGGTTGAGGCGGCTGCGGTCCCTGGTTCCGGTGTGGATTTCGCGGCAGGCGACGGGGGATGGACGATATGCTGACACCGGGACCTATTTTTCCTGTGGCGCCTTTGAACAAATCGGACCGGGAACGAAAGGCCGGACAGACGGCCGCTGCGCCGGCTGGGAGATGGGCGCGCGAGCCGGTGCAGGTCGAGGCTGCTGCGTTTACGCCGTCGGGGGTCCTGGTTGGGGTGTCAGACCTGGAGGGAACGCACCGGCTGGAACGCCTGCCGGAGGGGTTGCCTGCGTTTCGCATTCTGGTGGTGGACGATGACGCCTCGCTGCGCAAGGCGTGCTGCGAGATCGCCTCCGGAATGGGCTTTGTGCCGCTGGCGGCGGGCAGCGTGCAGGAGGCGCTGACGGTGTTGCGGCAGCAGCCCGTGGAGGTGCTTCTGCTCGACCTGAAGCTGCCCGGCGGCGGGGGGCTGAAGCTGCTCAGCGAGGTGAAGACCCTCTATCCTGAGACGGGCGTTGTGGTGATGACGGCGTTTGCCACGGTCGCGTCCGCGGTGGAGGCGATGCGCATCGGGGCGGGCGACTATCTGACCAAGCCCTTTGCGCTGGAGGAGCTGACCGGCGTGCTGGGCCGGTCGAGCCGGCGGCTGCACTTCGACCTGGAGAGCCGGCGTCTGCGCGAGCGGCTGCGCGCGCAGCAGGACATGGGCGGCCTGATCGGCAGCTCGCCGGAGATGGAGAAGGTCTACCGCATCCTCTCCAAGGTGGCCCACTCGACCCATCCGGTGCTGATATTGGGCGAGAGCGGAACAGGCAAGGAGATGGTGGCGCGCTCGATCCACAACAACGGGCCAAATGCGGCCAAGCCGTTTGTCCCGGTGGACTGCGGCTCGCTGGTGCCGACGCTGATCGAGAGCGAACTCTTCGGCCATGTGAAGGGCGCGTTCACCGGCGCCAACCGCTCCAGGGGGGGGCTGCTTTCGGCGGCCGACGGCGGCACCGTCTTTCTGGACGAGATCGGCGAGCTTCCGCTGGACCTGCAGGCCAAGCTGCTGCGCGCCTTGCAGGAGAAGGAGGTGCGCCCGGTGGGGGCCACCCACGCGGTGCCGATCACGGCGCGGGTGCT
>JBEKRR010000047.1:0-19884 GCA_049518555.1 Acidobacteriaceae bacterium | reverse complement strand
CGTAGCTGTACTGCCCGGCGCCCGAGTTGGGGAACATGCTGCGGAACGTCGGATCGTCCACCGCCAGTTGCTGCGGCAGGTTCTTGAACAGCCGCAGCGGGTTGTACGCGTAGTACAGCCGGAACGGCGCATTCACGATGGGCAGAATCACCTGGAACTCCGCGCCGCTCGACATGCGCGGCACAAAATTGGTCCCCGGGACCGTGTTCAGTTGCCGCGCCGCCAGCGCCGCCACCGACTGGCCGCCGAAGCACGCGCCGTTGATGAACGTCGGGCAGCCGTACAGCGGGCTCGACAGCACGGATGTGCCCGCCGCGCTCTGCAGCAGTTGTGCCTTCTGCAAGTCGCCGGTCAGCCCGAAGTCGGTAAAGAAGTTAAAGCTCAACGTGCTGACGATCGGGATCATGTACTGGATGTTCGCCGTCAGTTGCGTATCGCCGCCCACCGAGGCCAGCCGGTAGATCGGCAGCGGAATCTGGATATTGCCCAGGTTTGGGTTGGTCGGGTCGCGCGGAACCGTCGTCCCATCCGGGTTGGTCAGGTTGAACTGCACCTTCACCGGAACGAACGTGTACGGCGAGTTGGCGCGAATGTCGAAGCCGCGCACATCCGACTCGCCCCCGCCATAGATGCGGTTGGTCGGTGGCGCAACCTCGCCGCCAAAGCCAGAGATGTGCGCCAGCAGGACCCGCATCCCCAGAATGTTGTGTCCCTCGCGGTCGATCCTCAGCCCCCGCATCGGGTAGTACTGCCGGTAGCTCGCCACCGGCTGGATGTACTTCACATTGCCGCCCGCGCCCGCTATCTGCACCGACAGGTTGAAGTCGCGGCCCGAGTGCGGCCCAACCCCGCGGTCCAGGCTGGAGTAGCTGAAGCTCGGAGCAATCGTCGACGTCACAATGCCATTCAACTGGTTCAGCCCGGCCACCCCGGAACGGAACGCCAGCGACTGAAAGATGTTGCGCGTATTGTCGTTGAACGTCTCCACCGACGCGCGCGACAGCGCGTACGTCACGCCCACCCGCGTCATTCCCCGGCCCACCCACAGATGTTTCAGCGGCTCGCTGGCAGACACCGAGAACCCATCCGTCGATGTGTTGTAGTTGGTCAGCAGCGACTGCTGCGCGGCCGATACATTGGCGCTCGTTCCGTTGGCGATCGAGTACGCCTTGGCCGGGTTGTAGTCCGACTTCCGCGAGAAAACCTCCGCGCCCACCGAGATCGGTTTGTTGCGCAGATACGGCTCATTGAACCCGAAGCTCAGGTTGCGAGACAGATCGCCGATGTTCGCCGCCGCGGACAGCGTCTCGCCCAACCCCAGAAAGTTGTTGGTCTCGTAGTTCAGCCCGATAAACGTCCCCGACAGTCCGCTGATCCCGCCGTTCACCCCGATCGAGTTCTTGCCCTTCTCTTTCAGCTTCAGCAGCAGGTCCACCGTCCCATCGTCCGCGTTCTGCCGCGTCTCGGTATCGTCTTCCACCTTCAGCGTCTCGAAGTAGCCCAGCTGGTTCAGCCGCAGAATCGACATGTCCCAGCGCTGGCTGCTGTACACCTGGCCCTCTTCCAGCAGCAGTTCGCGCCGGATCACCTTGTCGCGCGTCACCGTATTGCCCGTAAACTCGATGCGCGAGACATAGAACTGCTTGCCCTCATCGATGTCGATGTCGAAGTAGACCAGCTTCTTCGCCTCGTCGAAGTGCGGCATCGGGTTCGCCACCATGTTGATGTAGCCGAAGCCGCCGTATGCCTTGCGCAGGTCCTTCAGCCCCTTGGAGAACGACGTCGCCGAGAACCACTCGCCGTCCTTCTGCGCGAACTGCGCCCGCAACGCCTTGGTGTTGCTGAACATCTTGTTGCCGGTAAAGTTGATCCCAGCCAGCCGGTAGCGTTCCCCCTCCTCCACCGGAATCAGAATGTCGATGCGCTTGCCTGTCGAAGGCCGCAGCGTAAACCAGTTCAGCCCGCCCTCGTCGCGCACGTGGGTCTGCGGATCGGCCGTCTCCGCCTTGAAGTAGCCGTGGTTCTCGTACGCCATGCGCACCCGATCCGTGTCCTCATCCAGTTTGCTGGCGTCGAAGGTCCGCGCCAACAAATTCTCCAGCAGGATCGAGTGCGGGATCCCGATCGGCCGCGAATTCACCATCGCATGGCGCAGCACGCGGCTGCTCAGGTTGTAGTTGCCGTCGAAGGCGATCTTCCCCACCTTCACCGTCGGCCCTTCCTTCACTCGGAAGGTGATCCCCACCGACGACGGTGGGATCGTCTTTACCTCGGTCCGGATGGTCGCGAACTGGTGTCCGTGCTCGCTCAACAGGTCTTTGAGCACGTCCTCGGCCCGCTTCACCCGCGTCGGATCGTACTGGCTCTCCACCGTCAATCCGACCTTGGCCTTCTTATACCGGTCCTGCACGTCCGACTGGGTCACCGCGTTGAGGCCCACGTAATCGATCGAGCGGATGGTCGGCTTCTCCAGCACATAGATCACCAACTGCACGCACGAAGGGGTGTCCGCCCGCTCGATCTGGATATTCTCAAAGTAGCCCGTGTTCCACAGCGAGTTGAAGTCCCGCTCCACCGTCGCTGCATCAAACGGATCGCCCTGGTGGCTCGCGATCCGCGCCAGGACCGAGTCCTTGGGAATCCTGCGGTTGCCGATCACCTGCGGCTGGCACAGCACCTGCCCCCCGCCGCTCGCATCCGCCGACGCCGCGCTCTGCGCAACCGGGACCGCACCTGCCTCCTGGGCCCGCGCCGCTCGCGCCGACACAAAAACCATCGCCCCTAGCACACCTGGCAACACCATGGCAACAGCAATGCGGGAGCGGAATGAGCGGTTCCACAGTGGGAGTTTCCCGAAGAAAATGAACTTCGCGCGATCTTCCCTCAAGGAAGATCGCATCGCACCAGCTTCGCCAAGGCCCATGTACCGTGGAACCGCTCCGCAGCGCGTACGCACAGACTTTAGCTTGGTGCCCAGCAAACTTCCGCTCACTCGCTTTACGGTAAAGATACGCACACCCTCATTCGCTGCATAATCGTGCCCCGCAGACTCCCGTGGGGAAAGTTCGATTATATGGGAGCAATGCCGCTCCACGCGAGTCTCGAGCGTCTCCCGTGTCAACATCGCCACCGGAATGAAGCGTCCGTTGTGGAACTACTGGCCGCGGAAAAACCGGATTTGCTTCAGAGCAAGGGTTGACAGGCTTCGATAATAATCCGGTTTTGCTTAACGGATTTGCTTCAGAGCAAGGGTTGACAGGCTTCGAAAATAATCCGGTTTTGCTTAAGGGCACGGGTTTACCCGTGCCAAAGATCACCTGTCTGCGAGAGGGCTTTAGCACCTGAGGCCAACTCTTCGCCTAAGCCGCAACATTTCCCCAGCCTGCGTACACCACCCATCGAATCCCCCACGCGCCGCCTCGCCTCAACGATGCAGCAATTGCGCGAACCTCGCCTCCACCTGCTCTTCGTCCAGGAACTCCTGCGCCCCCGCCTGGCGGCAGCGCTCGCAGCATCCCGCATCGCGGTCCAGCAGCAGCATCGCCGCGTCCAGCAACAACTGCGACGACGGCTTGCCCGCGTACAGCGACAGCAACTCAATCCGCGCGCTCTGCTCGTAGTTCAATTCAATATTCACGAGGCTACCTTACACTTTTGTGGGATATGCCTGTCAACTGTTCGATGCTAAATTATCGCTGCGCAGCAGTCTGAATCGGAACCTGGCCACGTTTCGTCCCGCGCAACCTCCAGGCATCCACCACGATCATCGGCAGACCGGGCCGGCTCGATCACCCCCAACCTCTGTGGAATTCACCCCCAACCTCTGTAGAATGGCGAGGTCGAATCCGCCCGCCTCCCAGCGGGCCTCGAATCGCGTACTGGGAAAGGCAGGCAACACATGGCATCCACGATGGCAGGCAATCCGGCGTTGAAGAACGTTCACGCACAGTTGAAGGCGCGCATGGAAAAAACGGTCGAGGACTTCCGCGCCAACCTCCTCTCCACCCGCACCGGCCGCGCAAACGTTCACATGCTCGACCAGGTCAAGGTGGACTACTACGGCACCGACACCCCCATCTCCCAGGTCGCCCAGATCTCCACCCCCGAGCCGCAGATGATCCTCGTCTCGCCCTGGGAGATCGCGCTCGTCCCCGCCGTCGAGAAAGCCATCCGCACCAGCAACCTCGGCTTCAACCCCATGCACGACGGCAAGGTCATCCGCGTCCCCGTCCCGCCCATGACCGAGGAGCGCCGCCGCGAGACCGTCAAACACCTGGCCGGTATTCTTGAGGACCACAAGACCGCCATCCGCAACATCCGCCGCGACGGCAACGACCAGGTCAAGAAGGCAGCCAAGGACAAGCTCATCTCCGCCGACGACGAGAAACGAGCCAGCGAAGAGGTACAGCAGCTCACCGACGCCGAGATCCGCCGCGTCGATGAGCTCTTCAAAGCCAAGGAAAAAGAGATCATGACCGTCTGACCAGCGCCGGGTGCACCACTCACAACTCAGTCTCACCCAACCTGCAATCTGCAACTGACACCCTGCCTACGTCGCATGGTCGAGAACGATCTTCCAGCCCTCGCTGGTCTTCTCCAGCACCAGCGAGAAGATCCCGTCGGCCCCTCCGCCCTCCTTCTTCGTGCGGTCAAGATGGTACTTGCCGATGCAGATGGCGAAGCTCTCGCCCAGCGGATGCACCTCCAGCTCGGAGAACGCCAGCGTCCCCATCGACGCCGCCGTGGGATAGGTGTGCTTGTAGTCCTCCAGGATTTGCGCGTAGCCCTTCAAGACCTGCCTTCCGAGTAGCAGCGTCTCCGGCGAGTCCTTGTACCCCTTGGCATAACCCTCCAGATCGCCGCGGTTCCAGGCCTTCTCCTGCGCCAGTAGCACCTTCGCCACGTCCAGCTCCACGCGCGTGGCTGTGTGCAGCGGATTGTCCTCCTGCGCCTGCTTGTCCTCCTGCGCCCGCGCGGCTCCCCCTGCCGCCAGCAGCAATACCAGCGCCAGCGCCCACGCCACACCGCGCCACGCACTCGCAAACGTCTTCGCCCTGTTGTTCAACCGATCGCCGCCCATGCCCACACCTCGCGTGCAAAGAGTGTAAACGAACCCGCCGGGTTCCGGGTGCCCCACATCTCGCTTTTGAGATGTGGGATGCCAAGTATTACGCCAGCCCGGTACTTTCCGCCTGCTCCTGCGCGTGGTAGCTCGAGCGCACCAGCGGCCCGCTTTCCACGTGGCGGAAGCCCATCGCCAGTGCCTCGTGCTTCAGGAACGCGAACTCGTCCGGCGTGTAGAACCGCTGCATCACCAGGTGGTCGCGCGAGGGCCGCAGGTACTGGCCGATAGTCAGGATGTCCACCCTCCGCTCGGCCAGGTCGCGGAAGACCGCCAGCAGCTCGTGCATCTCCTCGCCCATGCCCACGATGATTCCGGTCTTGGTCACCTGCGTGGCACCGGCCTCCGCCGCAATCTCCTTGGCCCGCCGCAGAAATTCGAGCGAGCGAGCGTACTTCCCGCCGCTCTTGGCGATGCGGTAGAGCCGCGGCACGGTCTCGATGTTGTGGTTCAGGATCTCTGGCCGCGCCGCCACCACAATGCGCAGTGACTCGTCGTTGCCCTGGAAGTCCGGCGTCAGCACCTCCACGCGGCACCCGGGCGCCTGCGCGCGAATCTCGCGAACCACCTCGGCGAAGGCGCGCGCCGAGCCCAGGTTGTCGTCGTCGCGGTTGACGCTGGTAATCACCGCATGGGCCAGCCCAAGCTGCGCCACCGCGTACGCCACGCGCCGCGGCTCGTCCAGGTCGATCGGCTCCGGCCTGCCCTTGGGCACCGCGCAGAAGCCGCACCGCCGCGTGCAGCGATTGCCCAGCATCATGAAGGTGGCCGACCGCTGGTTCCAGCACTCGCCCAGGTTGGGACAGTTCGCGCTCTCGCACACCGTGTGCAGGTTCAGTTCGCGCGCCAGTTTCTTCAGGGCGTGGAAGGTCTCGCCGCCCGGCGCGCGCGCCTTCAGCCACTCCGGTTTGCGCTCGGCTCGGCGCGGCGAAAGGTCGATCTGCACGAGTTCTTCAGCGATCGGCGGCGTCATTGTTTAAATTGTATCGCCCGCGCCGCTGTTCCTCGAACCTCGAACCTTGCACCTCGAACCTCGCCCTTACAGCGTATGCAGATACGCCATCAGGTCTTCGCGTTCCTGCGGAGTCATGCTGCTGCCCAGCGCGGGCATCATGGCCCGCCCGTACAGTACCGCGTCCATCACGCGGTCGTCGTTGGCCGGAGCGCCGCTGGCCAGATACTGCTTCTTGAAGATGCCGCGCAGCGACTGCCCATTCAGCGGATCGTTGGTGCGGTCGTTGTGGCACTGCGCGCAGTGCGCCTGGTAGACGTCGTACCCGCGCGTCTGCTGCGCATTCAGCTCCGCCAGCGGCGTGGGCGGAGGCAGCTTTGTGCATCCCGCCGCCGCCGCAATCGTCATCGTAACGCCAAGAGCAAACAAAGCTGCTGCAATCCGAGAGTTCCGCTGCATTCGTTTCTGTTCTCCAATCGTCTTCTGAATTGGTGCTTCATCCGCACGGATCGGTGTTATGTCTTTGCAGTTGCCTTTGCCCTACTCCGCCGCTGCAATCGCCGCCACGATCTTGTCCATCGCATCGCGGTCCGCGTTGTCGCCGGGAAGATGATGGTCCACCAGAATCGAGAAGATCACCGTCTGCCCGCTGGCACAGTCCAGGTAGCCGCTGAGCGCGCGCCCCTCGCTGTGGGTTCCCGTCTTGGCGAATACATGGCCCTTGAGCGGGGCCGTGGTGAAGCGGTCTGCCAGTGTCCCGTCCACGCCTCCGATGGGCAGACTGGCCTTCCACGCCGCAAACCACGGCTGCGGCGCTCCCGTCTTCGGATCGTGCGCCGCATAGGAGAGCAGCTTCGCCACCGCCCGCGGCGTCACCAAATCGTATCCACTCAATCCCGACCCGTCGTAAAAGACGAAATCGTCTTTATCAATTCCCGCGTTGACGAGAAATTGACGGACTACGCGAACTCCCTCGGCGGTCGAACCATCAACGCCACCATCTCCATCTGCATAAGCCTCACCGTAGGTCTTTCCCAGATGATGCAGCAGCAGTTCCGCGTGAAGATTTTGGCTGATCTTATTCGTCAGAACCACATCGTCCAGAACTTGTGGCGAAGTATGTTGCAACATCACAGGACATGCATCAGAGCATGAAACCAAGCCGGTCAGGATAGAACTCAGTCCCGCTGACATCGGGACCGCTGGCAACTTCGGAAGGTCCTGCCGCGACTCCTCCATAAATCCCGGCCCCTGGTATACAAACCGATGCTTTGAAACCGCTTTTCCATCCACTCGTACTCCACGTTCCTCCAACAATTCCTTCAGCGCAATTGCCGCGAACTCCGCCGGATCGGCAATTGCAATCTCCTCTGAGTCCGGTGGTGCATCTACGGCAATTGACCCATAAATGCGAAGCGCCTTCGATCCCACCTCGCGGGCCATTTGCACATGGTTTCCGGACTTGGCTGGGCCGGTGAAGAGCGCACCCGCATCGACCTGAAAATAGGCCGGGATTCCCGCTTGCCACTCCAAGGTAGGCCATTCAGCCGCAGTTCTCCCTGGTCGTACCGTGACTCGGATCTGGTTGTCTCCGATACTCAATCCACTGACCGGAGCACCATACCCCCAGACCATGTCGTCAATCGACCAACCTTGAGGATAAGGCTCCCAAGGAAAGACCGTGTCGTCTCCAATAACATCTCCCTTGAGTCGCTTTACACCAGCAGCGGCAATCTCGTCTGCAACTTCAATCAAATAGTGCAAGGGAGGAATTTCAGCCTCTGGAGCATTTTTTGTCTCCCCCGGTGTGTGGTATGGAAAATCATTGCTGCTCAGATTGCCATCACCAGTCCCAATAATCACGATGTCACCATATATCGTCTTATCTTTACTTCCTACACTTCCATATTCGATACGCGTTGTGAATCTCTGGTGAGGCCCCAGCAACGCCATCGCGGCAGCGGTCGTAAACAGCTTGGCGTTGCTGTCGGGCTGGAAGAGCTGGGCCTCGTTGAGCGCATAGATCGGCCTGCCGTCGAGCGTGGTCACCATCACGCCCCAGTGCGCGCGCGCAACCGCAGGCTGCGACACCAGCGCCGCAATCTGTTGCGCCAGGGAGAGCGGCGGCTCTTGCGCCAAAGGCAGCGGGGCAGAGACAACCTCCGGCTTCGCTGTTGCGACACCCGCCGTCTGGCCCAGTGCCAGACCGCACGCCGCAGCCAACGCCGCCGCACACATCGCTGCACGAATCGTTCGCTGCAATCGAATCCTCCGCCTCATCCTGCGCGCAGTCTAGCACCTTGCGCGCGCGGGCTGATAGACTTGGTTGGTTGCGCCGCAGACCGGCGCCGCAGCAGTTCCTCACTCGCCGCAATCCCTCGACAGGGAGACCGGCGTGAGGCCTGAAGCAAGTTCCGTTCGAGCGCAGGATCGGCTCGCGTGCAGGATTCGTTCGCGAGCAAGTTCCGCCCGAGCACAAAGGAAGACCAGAGACAGTGGACCAAAAGACCAGGGCAGCCCTCAAGAAAGACAAGTTCGTCACTACCACCACCCACGGCCTCGAGTGGGCCAGCGAGCACCGCCAGTCGGTGATGGTCAACGGCGGGATTCTGCTGGCGGTGATTCTCATCGCCATCGTCAGCGTGGTGGTCTACAACAGCCGGTCGGAGGCCGCATCCGTCGCCTTCGGCGCAGCCATGCAGGCCTACCAGACGCCGCTGGCGCAGTCCGGCCAGGCTGTGCCGCCGGGGATGACAACCTACTCCTCCGCTGCGGAGCGGGCCAAGGCCGCGGGCGCGCTCTTCCTCGCCGTCGCCGACAAGTACCCCATGACGCCCGACGGCAAGAACGCGCGCTACTTCGCCGGCCTCACCTACATCGAGGCGGGCGAGAACCAGCAGGCCGAAGAGACGCTGAAGAAGGTCGCCGGCGGATGGGACAACAATCTCGCCGCCCTGGCCAAGTTCGCCCTTGCCCAGCTCTACCGCAACACCGGGCGCGATCCCCAGGCCATCGACCTCTACAACAAGCTCAGCGCCAAGCCAGCCGCTACGGTTCCTTATGGCCTCGCGCAGCTTCAGCTTGCCGACCTCTACCAGTCGGAGGGCAAGACCGATGCCGCCCGGAAGATCTACGCGAGCCTGAAGGACAAGGACCCCAAGGGCGCGGCCGGCATGACCGCAGCCGAAAAGCTGAATCCCACTTCGGGCCCTGCACTCCCGCAACAATAACGAATAACGCCTCCGGCAGCAGGCAGCGGCTACAGGACGGCTTGCAGGAAGCGACCCGCGGCTTACTTTCCGGAAGCGGCGAGTTTCTTTTGCGTCTCGAGGCAGCGGCGGAGGCGGTCCAGCGAGCGGGCCTTGCCGAAGACGATGAGGCTCTCGATCAGGGGTGGGCTGGCGGTCTTGCCGGTCAGAATCGTGCGCAGCAGCATGAAGTTGTCCTTGACCGGCCACTGCTTTTCCTCGCCGAGCTTTTTGAGCGCGGCCTCCAGCTCTTCGTGGGTGTAGGGCGTGGCTTCCAGCACGGCGAGCTGCTCGGCGGCGAAGGCGAGGGTCTCTTCCAGGGTGCGCGTCTTGGGGACGAAGACCTCGGGCGGGGGCATCACATCGTCCTTGAAGAAGAAGTCGGTCATCTCGCCGAACTGGGCGAGGGTCTCGATGCGCGTCTGGACGAGCGGGGCGATGCGGCGCAGGTAGTCGTCCGAAAAGATCGTGGAGCGTAGGGCCTGGAAGAATGCCTCCGGCGCGAGCGCGCGGAGGTACTCTCCGTTGAGCCACTTGAGCTTGGTGAGGTCGAAGACGGGCCCGCCGAGGGAGATGCGCTGGAAGTTGAACTTGTCGAGCATCTCGGCGAGCGAGAAGATGTCTCCCTGCTTGACGCTGATGCCTTTGGAGACGATCTCCTCTTCGGTGGGCTGCGCCATGCCTCCGCCCATCAGGCCGAGGAAGTTCAGCAGCGCCTGGGGCAGGAAGCCGGATTCGCGGTAGTAGATGAGCGAGACGGGGTTCTTGCGCTTGGAGATCTTGGATTTGTCGAGGTTGCGCAGCAGGGGCATGTGCCAGAAGCGCGGCAGCTCCCATCCGAAGGCCTTGTAGAGGAGGACGTGCTTGGGCGTGGACGAGATCCACTCCTCGGCTCGGATGACGTCGCTGATCTGCATCAGATGGTCGTCGACGACGTTGGCCAGGTGGTAGGTGGGGAAGCCGTCGGACTTGAGCAGGACCTGGTCGTCCACATTCGAGTGAGAGAAGGTGATGGGACCGCGCAACTCGTCCGTGAAGGTGGTCTCGCCTTCGATGGGGACCTTGAGGCGGACGACCGCCGGGCGGCCCTCGGCCTCGAAGGCGGCGATCTGCGCGGGGGTCAGCTCGCGGTGCGCTCCGTTGTAGCGTGGCGGCAGCTTGGCGGCGATCTGCGAGCGGCGCATGGCGTCCAGCTCTTCGGGGGTCTCGAAGCTGCGGTAGGCGTGGCCGGATTTGAGCAGCAGTTCGACGTGCTCGCGGTAGATATCGGTGCGTTCCGATTGCCGGTATGGGCCGAACGGCCCGCCTACGTCGGGGCCTTCGTCCCACTCTAGGCCGAGCCAGCGCAGGGAGTCGAAGATCATCTGCTCGGAGCCGGCGACGATGCGCGCGCGGTCGGTGTCCTCGATGCGCAGCACGAACTTGCCGCCGCGCTGGCGGGCGTAGAGGAAGTTGAGCAGGCCGATGTAGGCCGTGCCGACGTGCGGGTCGCCGGTGGGCGACGGTGCGATGCGGACGCGGATGGGTGCGGAGCCGGGATTGCCGGGGATGGTCATGATTGAGTCAACGATAATGGTAGCAGGGCGGAGGGCGAGCGGCGGCTGGGCTGCGGCTGGGCTGGGATGAGGCCTCTATCTCAGAATCGAGATGCCCACCCCAGCGAGCAAATGCGCTCGCCGGGGACCCCGGATGCCCACCCCAGCGAGCAAATGCGCTCGCCGGGGACCCCGGATGAGGGGCGCCCGGCACAGGGTGGAGCTGCTGCGACGAACGCCCTCCCGCCCAGCCCATGCTGCACAAGACACGACCTCGGCTCAAGGTCTCTGGCGGAATGCCGATGGGAAGAGATAGCAGGAGTGTGTGGCATTGTCGCCGTGGAGTGCGCCCTCTCCGCGGATGGAAGGGTGATGGATCGAGGAGAACCATGAAGCTGGAAGCGAAGTTAGGTTCGACCTACGGGATACTCATTCTGGCGATGCTGGCCACTTCAGCCGTGGCCTATTACCGCATGTCTGAGATGAACCGCATCACCGGCAAGTTCATCACGGAGCAGGTTCCGGTGGTATACAGCAACCGCGGTGCGCGTGTGTCGCTGGGGAAGAGCGATCGCGTGCTGGAAGAGTGGCTGCTCTACGGTGGGGACCCCGCCAGCAACGCAAAATACCGCGCAGCGTACCTATTCCAACGGGCCGACACGGATAACCATATGGCGGAACTGCGCGATATGGACAGCCGGTTCGACTTGGGCGAGGACAACGCCCGCATCCGCAGCTTCGAGGCGCAGACGACGCAGTTGCAGGAACTCCAGAATCATATTGCGGACCTGATCGAATCGCAGAAGCCTGCGGAGATCGCGGCTGCCCGTGATCTGATTCGGGGAGAGATGGCCGATCGGGAGAAAGTTCTTTACCAGAACCTGTTCGATATGGTGGGTTACGAGAACAGCGTCGCGAACTCCGAATCGCAGCAGGTGATCCGCGCCTCTCATCTGATGGTCTGGACGCTGTGGATCACCACCCTGGCGAGTGCAATTCTGAGCGGACTGTTGGCCATGATGATCGCGCGGCGCATCAGCCGCGGCCTGCGCTCGGTTGTGGGCCGCGCCGCCGCCATTGCCGAGGGCGATCTGACGGGGCCGCCGCTGGGCATCGAGAGCGGCGACGAGGTGGGAATACTGGCCGACGCCACGCAACAGATGCAGCGCAGCCTGCGACAGACCATCGGGGCGGTTGCGCGCACGGCCGCCAGCGTGACCGACAATGCAGTCTCCATCGGTGAATCCGGCATGGAGATGCAACGCAGGATGGACGAGCAGAACCAACAGACCGAGTTGACGGTGACGGCGATGCATGAGATGAGCGCCACAGTGGCCGAGGTCTCGCGCCACGCCGGCAGCGCCGCCAAGAGCGCGCGGGCCGCGGCGGAGACGGCGCGGATGGGCGGCGACATCGTGCGCGAGATGCTTGCCAGCATGAACTCGATCGCCGAGGCGGTGCGTTCGACCTCATCGACCATTCATCTGCTGGGCGAGGATTCGGGACGGATCAGCCACATCGTTCATGTGATCGAGGAGATCGCGCGCAAGACAAACCTGCTGGCGCTGAACGCAGCCATCGAGGCCGCGCGCGCCGGCGAACATGGCCGCGGGTTTGCCGTGGTCGCCGCCGAGGTGCGCTCCCTGGCGGAGAGCACCGCCAAGGCCACGGGCGAAATCTCGCAGATGATCCGTGGCATCCAGGAGCGGACCGGCCAGGCGGTCGCCAGCATGAGCGAGGGCACCGAAACCGTTGCCGCCGGCATGGTCACCACGGGCAGCGCAGGAGAGGCGCTGGAGAAGATCATCGGCATGGTCGAGCAGGTGGACCGGATGATCGCGCAGATTGCCATCGCGTCGGAGCAGCAGAGCCAGTCGGCGAAGGAGTCGAGTTCGTCGCTGAGTTCCATCTATCAGTTGGGCAGCGAGAACCTGAGCGCGATGAGCCTTTCGGTGGCCGGCGCCGAGGCCTTGCGCAACTCCGCGCTGGACCTGGAGCAGCAGATTGAACACTTCCGGATCGGCAAGGGCCACAGGGCAGACGACGACCCCGGTGCCAGTCCCGAACTGCCTGGCCTGTTCCTGAAGATGATCGCTTCGTCCTAGACTGCTCGCAGAGCGGCCGGGCGGCTGCGGTGCGAATGTGGTTGGGCGATGGCAGAAATGCGGTCGTCCTGCGGACGAGGCCCACATCCCACAAGCGATGGGTGATGCACCCGGCGCGACTGGCAGAGGCCCGTCCGTATGACCATAATTTGGTTCAAATGGCCATACAATTGCTTTTTACATCTTGACAATGGACTTGGCGCCCACTAGCATCCTCTTCGGTTGTTAAAAACCCATTAATTTGGAATCGAGGATCTATATGATCGCAGCTGCGCGCCGCGTCTCCCTGTTGTCCGGCATCTTCCGGGGCATCTTCGTTTTAGCCTTGGTTGTCTTCACCTGCAACATTGGCGCGTTTGCCCAGCTCTCCGCCAGGGCCACCATCACCGGAACCGTGACGGATTCCTCCGGTGCGGTGGTGCCGGGCGCGACCGTGACCATTACCAACGATGCGACCAATGTCTCCTTGAAGACCCAGTCAAACGGCAGAGGCGTCTTTGTGGCGCCCGAACTGAACGTGGCTACCTACTCCATCACCATTGCCAAGAAAGGTTTCAAGAACTACACCGTCACCGGCATCGAGCTGCACCCCACGGAGACGGTCCAGGTGAACGGAACGCTCACGGTTGGCGCTGCCAGCGAGACCATCACGGTGGCGGCAACCTCCACCGACGTGGAGCTGGCCTCTCCCCAGCTTTCGTCCTATATCTCCACCGAGCAGGTGAGCTCACTGCCCATGAATGGCCGCAACTTCGAGGGCGTGGCGGCGTTGGCGCCGGGCGTGGTGAACACCAGCCAGGGCTCGTCGCTAGGCACCGGCGGCCGCAACACCAGCAGCGTGCTGGTGATCAACGGCATGTCGGTCTCCCGCACTTTCTATGCGCTGGACGGCGTATGGAACGAGAACACCGGCAACATGACCGCGAATGCGATCACCCCCAACCCCGACTCGCTGGCAGAAGTTCGCGTACTGCAGAACGACTTCTCCGCGCAGTATTCGCTCATGGGCTCCTCGGTCATTCTGGAGCAAACCAAGAGCGGCACGTCGAGCTTTCACGGCACCCTGTGGGAGTATTGGCGTAACAACGACCTGAACTCAAAGCCATACTACTCAACCTCCATCGCGCCCTACCATCAGAACATCTTCGGCGGCAACGTGGGCGGCCCGTTATTTATTCCAAATCACTACAACACCAACCGCCAGAAGACCTTCTTCTTCTGGGACGAGTCGTATGTGGTTCTGCATGTGCCCAGCCAGGGCACCAGCGAAGTACCTACCCCACTTCAGATCGCCGGCTGCTTTGTCTCGCCGATAAAGGACCCGGTGTCAGGCGCGCTTTTCTCGGTGTCTACAGGCGGCACATGCCCAGTCGGCGATTATGTGGTCCCAAGCGGTCGAATCAACACCAGCTCATCGGCGTACCTTACAAATCTCTATCCGGCGCCCAACTATCCAAACTCAGGCAACGCCAACAATTACATCAACAACCAGCCAGTGACTACCTATCAGCGGGACGATGAGATCAAGATCGATCACTTCTTCACCCCCAAGTACCACCTGTTGGCGGAGTACCTGCAGGAATACCAGAATTACTCGAATAATGTTGAGAGTCCAGGCACAACTCCGATCAGCTACGAGACTGACTTTACCCACAACAAGATCGCCCAGGTCGCGCTGACCCAGACCCTGTCGCCCAACATGGTCAACACCACCAGCGTGGCCATGAATATCTACCTTCTGAACCTGGTACTGGAGGGGGTCACGGACATCAGCCAGCTCAAGGGTTTCACTGAGACCCTCTTCTATCCCAACGCCTTGTATGCCTCCCGCACTCCTGTGGTGTCGTTTTCCGGCGGAGCGGCGTCGCAGGGCATCCAGGCGGCGCGGCCCATCCCCCACGCCTCCGATCTTGACAATACGATCACCGACAACTGGAGCTGGCTCAAGGGAAAGAACTACTTTACGGCGGGCATCACCTTCGTCTTCAACACCAAGCGCCAGGTTTCGGGCCAACAGACCAATGGGAGTTTCAACTTCAACGGCAACTTCAGCAAGCCTGCCTCCGGCGCGGTGCAAGAGGACGACTCGATCGCGGACATGGAGCTCGGCTATATAAACACCTTTGGCCAGGCCAGCAACGCGCCTCACGGCGATATGCATGCCTTCTCCTGGACGCCGTACTTCGAAGACCAGTACAAGTTCAATAAGAACCTGACCCTTACCGTGGGCCTGCGGATCTACCACCTGCCCCTGCCCTACGGCGTGCCCAACTCCGAGACCAACTTTGTGCCCTCGGCCTACAATCCCACTCTGGCGCCGGCGGTGCTCGAGAAAAACGGCCAAATACCCAGCTTCGTGACCGGCACCACCTACAGCAACGGCCTGCTGTACAACAGCGGCGCGGCGGGCGGCTTGCCGGTCAACTTCTCCAAAAACCACATCTGGTACTTCGCACCGGACGTGGGCTTTGCCCTGGATGTCTTCGGCGATGGCAGAACCAGTCTGCGCGGCGGCTATGGTATTAGCTACACGCGCATCTTCACCAACCAGGACTGCTCTTTCAACTGCATTGCGAACCCGCCGGTCTTTACCAGCGAGAACCTGACCAGCCTGGTATTCCCATCCACCTCGACCTGGAGCATTGCGGGAGGCACGGGGGCGGTCGTATCCGTCCAATCGGTTACCATGGCGGAAGCGAACATCCAGGCCTCGCCGGTGGCCAGCTACTCGCTCGGACTCCAGCATGAATTTCCACGCAACATTACCGCCGCAATCGTTGGAGCGGGAAGCCGTATCCAGCATCAGGAGGCCAATCCCAACATCAACGTTCCGCCGTACTACAGCTCGGGCGGCGTGAACTACGATTTCAACCCGCTGATCAACAGCAATCCTGCAAACGGTTCCGGCTCTCCCGGCGACAATCAGTATTATTGGGCGCCGTATCAGGGTTATGGCGGCATGACGGACTATATGACGCCACTCTGGCAGGAGTGGAACGGGCTGGAGGCGCAGATCAAGCATCCGGTGACGAAGTCGCTGAACGTCTCGGTGGCTTACACCTGGTCGCACAGCACAAGCAACAGCACCATCGACGTGCATAACTTCAACCGCTACCACGGCAACACATCGGGCTTGAACTATCCCGACTCGCTGAATATTACGCTGCTCTATAAACTGCCGTTCTTCCAGAACAGCGGCAATCAACTGGAAAAACTGACGATGGGCGGATGGAGCATCAACGACATCACAACCTTCCGCAGCGGAGGTTCATTTGATCCGGGCCTGAGCGTGGCCTTGCAGGGCAATGCGTCCCGGCCGGACGTGGTTCCGGGTGTCTCGACCAACGGACCGAAGACCTGGAAGAACGGCTCAAGCCAGCAGTGGTTCAACACGTCGGCCTTCTCCTGCCCAGGGACTACAACTGGGGCTACATGTGTCACTATGCCCGCGACTAGCTTCGGCCTCTATGGCAACGCCATGACTGGCATCATTCGCGGGCCGGGCCAGGAGATCTACAACATGGCGCTCTTCAAGGAGTTCCACATCACCGAGGCGAACTACTTTGAGTTCCGCGCGGAGGCGTTCAACACCTTCAACCATACCAATCCCAACAACCCGAATGCGACCCTGGGCAACGCGAACTACGGAAAGGTAACCGGTGCGGCCGATCCCCGCATCATGGAACTCGCGCTGCGCTACAAGTTCTAGGAGTGCGTTCGACTTCCAGGGCTGAGTAACTTCGACAGATACAATCCAACGGGGCATCTCTCAATCAGAGTTGCCCCGTTGGCCGTTAAAGCATTTCTCGAATTGGTGTAGTGGGAAACCACGGCATATGAGTGGCTTTTTCCTCAACCGGGGTCCCCGGCGACGGGTTCTCGTCGCTGGGGTGGAAGTAAAAGCCACCTCGCACACTTTCTCCAACTCCACGTGAATTCGAGAAATGCTCTACAGCTCCATGGCGAACTGGTGGGTTGTCGCGTGGGTCGCGGGGGTGGGTTCGGTGGCCAGGGCCAGGATGAGGCGCTCCAGGACGAGGAGCTTGTTGGCCGGCGAGCTGCGCAGTTCCAGGTCGGCCTTGGCGACCAGGCGCAGGGCGCGGGTGAGCTCGCGGCGGCTCTTGTAGCGGCGGGCTTGGCGGATGAGGTCTTCGGCGGCGAAGGGCGGCATGCGGAATCCCTGCCACAGCGCCGCCCACAGGTCGCGCGAGTCGCGCACGTTCTTCTCCAGGATGATGAGCATCTGGCGGAAGGTGCGGGCCAGCATGTAGAGATGGCCGATGGCCGCGTCCTCGCCGCCGTCGGAGGCATTGAGCAGGCCGTGCAGCAGAAGCAGCGCGCGGGTGCGGTCGCGCTGGCTGATGGCGTCGGTCAGTTCATATAACGAGCGCTGCTTGGCCGCCAGCACCATCGTCTCCACGTCGCCCAGCGTGATGTGGTTGCGCGCGATGGCTTCGTTGGGCGCGGCAACATAGAGGCAGAGCTTTTCCATCTCGCCGGCGACCAGCATCATGTCCGCGCCGAGTGCGTCCACCAGCTCGCGGGCGGCGTCGGGGTCGAAGCGGATGCCGCGTGATTCGGCCTCGGAGGTGACCCAGCGTATTGCGTCGACTTCAGAGACACGGGCCAGCTCGACCAGGCCGCAGGCGTCGCCCAGCGTCTCGCGGATGCGCTCGTAGCGCTCTTTGTCCTGATAGTCCATGCGGCGCAGGTCGGTGGGGATGCGCAGGTGGTCGGCAACGAAGAGCAGGACGGCCTGCGGGTTGGGGCTGCGGAAGTAGGTATCGATGGCGGCGAATTCGGCCTTCTTGGAGCCGCGGCCGTAGAGCAGCTTGAGGTTGCGCACGAAGAGGACCTGGAAGGGAGCCATCAGCGACGGCGTCTGCGCGCAGTCGAGGACCTCGAAGATGGGGGTGTCGGCGAGGTCGAAGTCGTGCAGCGAGAAGTCGCGGGTTGCCTCCGGCGCGAGCGCGGCCAAGATGCCCTGACGGCAGCGCTGGTAGAGGAATGCCTCGTCGCCCAGCAGGACGTAGCCGGGACGCAGAGTGGAGGACGAACTGATCTCCGCCAGAAAGCGGTCCGTCGATGCAAAGCTCTTGAGCGAGGCGGCGCGGGACGGGTTGGCGGAGGGCGCGGGCATCAGAAGGACTCCAGCATATCGCCCACCAGCGCCTGGGCGAAGCTGCGGGCCAGGCGGTTGACGGCGGCGGGGTCCTCGCGCAGGAAACCGCTGAGGTCCTGCGTGGACTGGTACTGCTCGCGGTAGCTGAGCGCATCGTTCCGGTAGAGGACGCGGCCATCGCGCGCGGTGAGCACGACTTTGACCGTCAGGGTGACCAGGTAGCTGGAGGTCTCGCCGCTGGTGGAGTCGTAGGTCAGCGGCACCGAGGTCTGGGTGAGGATGGTGCCGCTGAGGACGGCGTCGGCGTCGGCCGATCCGCTGGTGAGTACACGGTAGCGCGTGCGCGTGTCCAGTTCGCGGACGACCGCCTGGGTGAGCGCCATCTCGCTGTGGTAGGCCTGGGAATGCGTGGCGAAGACAGGCACGGCGATGGTGCGGACGTTGGCCGGAATGTGCGTGGCCGAGCCGGCGGAGTGGTAGCCGCAGCCAGTGAGCAGAAGCGCAAAGGCGAGTGGGACCAGGCAGGAGAGACGGCGCGCCGCGGTGGGGGACAGGATGCGCATTCGTGGTGGTTCTATTGTCGCACTGAGGGGAGGGGTTTCAGGTGGGCGTCTTTGCATTGTGCCCAATTATTCAATGTGGGGCGGGTGTCTCCGGGGCAAGCAGATGAGGCGACCCGTAGGCCGCCTCATGGCTTTTCTGAACTGGTGTAGGTCTATGCGGGGCTGGGTCGGCCTTCGCCGTAGCCCGGCTTGCGGCCTGTCTCGGGCTTGATGACCTTCTGGCCCTCGCCTGGGCCGGGGTCTGCGTAGGCCAGCGGCGACTTGAAGGGCGGCAGCTCCTTGCCTTCGATGATGAGGTCGATCTCCGCCCGGTCGAGGGTCTCGCGTTCCAGCAGCGCGGCCGCCATGCGGTGCATGATGTCGGCGTTCTCCTCGAGGATCTTGTAGGCCGACCGGTAGCCCTCGTCGACGAAGGCGCGCACGGCCACGTCGATCTGCTTTGCGGTGTCGTCGGAGTAGTCGCGCATCTGGGCGATGTCGCGGCCCAGGAAAACTTCCTGCTCCTTCTTGCCGTAGGTCAGCGGGCCGAGGTCGCTCATGCCGTACTCGCAGACCATCTTGCGGGCAAGCTCGGTGGCGCGGACGATGTCGTTGCCAGCTCCCGTCGTCTTGCGGTTCATGAAGATCTCTTCGGCGCAGCGACCGCCCATCAGGATGGCGAGCTGCGTGTCGAGATAGTCCTTGGTGACAGTGTGCTTGTCCTCTTCGGGCAGGTGCATGGTAACGCCCAGCGCCATACCGCGCGGTATGATCGTGACCTTGTGCAGCGGGTCGGAGTTCCCGCGCTTGGCGGCGACCAGGACGTGGCCGGATTCGTGGTAGGCGGTGTCTTTCTTGTCGTCGTCGGAGAGCAGCATGGACTTGCGCTCTGCGCCCATCAGGACCTTGTCCTTGGCTACCTCGAAGTCGAACATGTGGACGGACTTGCGGTTGTAGCGCGCGGCGGTGAGGGCGGCCTCGTTGACCATGTTGGCGAGATCGGCCCCGGAGAAGCCCGGTGTTCCGCGCGCGAGGATGTTCAGGTTGACGTCCTCGGCCATGGGGACCTTCTTGCAGTGGACGCGCAGGATCTCTTCGCGTCCGCGAATGTCGGGCCTATCGACCACGACGCGGCGGTCGAAGCGGCCGGGGCGAAGCAGGGCGGGGTCGAGTACGTCGGGACGGTTTGTGGCGGCGATCAGGATGACGCCATCGTTGGACTCGAAGCCGTCCATCTCCACCAGCAGTTGGTTGAGCG
>JBEKRR010000046.1:0-20175 GCA_049518555.1 Acidobacteriaceae bacterium | reverse complement strand
CAGAATATTCAGGATACGTTTCTCAATACGGTCCGCAAAGACAAGAGTCCGATCACCATCTACCTGGTGAGCGGCGTGAAGTTGACCGGCAAGATCCGGTCCTTCGACAAGTACTCGGTGCTGCTGGAGAACAACTCGCAGGAGCAGTTGGTCTTCAAGCACGCGATCTCGACCGTGGTGAGCGGGCGGGTTGGCCCGCACTCAGACGGCCAGGCTGCGGGTAAGCCGGAGTTGCGGACGCAGAACGGGCCGGTCGGGGCTGCAGGCGCGATGCTGGACGAGGCGGCGGGCTAACGGGCGATCGATATTCCAAACCTGAAGGCCACATTCATGAAGACAAGGCTGGCCTCGACCAGACCGGAACCGGCACGACTGGACGCTACATGGCCAGGAGGCCGCAGGTGAGCCTTGTGGACGATGCAGCAGCGGCCCGCGCTGCTGCGACGAAGAGACGCGCGGCGGCGGGACACGAGCTCGCCGTGCTGGTCGCCGTGGAGTTTACCGCGCAGCGCAGGCGGTTGAGCGCGGCGGCGCGTCTGGCGCGGGATGCGGCTGCGGCGCACGTGGACGAAGAGTCTTCCTCATCAAACGAGGTCCCGTCTGCGACCGATGGGGAAACCTGTCGCGGTGCGGTTGGCGGCCTCGACTTCGACGCATTGCGTACCGAGTTCGAGGAGTTGGCGCGCAGCGCGGGCGCGCAGATTGCGGCAATCCTGGTGCAGCGCCGCGCACGCCCGGATGCGGCCACCCTGGTGGGGCAGGGAAAACTGGAGGAGATTGCAGGCGTGGCAGCTTCGACCGGCGCGCAGGTGGTTCTCTTCGACCACGATCTGACACCCTCGCAGTTGCGCAATCTCGAAGCGAAGCTGCCCTGCCGCGTGATCGACAGGACGCAGTTAATCCTGGACATCTTTGCCCGCCACGCGCGCACCCGCGAGGGCCAGTTGCAGGTGGAGTTGGCGCAGTTGGAGTATCAACTGCCGCGTCTTGCCGGCCACGGCAAGGCGATGTCTCAACTGGGCGGTGGCATTGGCACGCGCGGGCCGGGCGAGACGCAGCTCGAAACAGACCGGCGCAAGATCAACCTGCGCATCGACCACGTGAAGGAGCAGCTGGAGACGGTGCGGCGCATCCGCCGTCAGCAGCGCCAGCGGCGCGAGTCAGTCCCGGTGCCCGTGGTCGCGCTGGTGGGATACACCAACGCAGGCAAGAGCACGCTCTTCAATGCGCTCACCGAGGCCGGAGTGCTGGAATCGTCGAAGATGTTTGCCACGCTCGATCCCAAGCTGAAGCTGTTGCAACTGCCCAGCCGGCGACAGATTCTGATCTCGGACACGGTGGGCTTCATCCGCAACCTGCCGCATACGCTGGTCACCAGCTTCCGCGCCACGCTGGAGGAGGTGGAGCGGGCCGAGGTGCTGCTGCATGTGTGCGACGCATCCAGCGCGATGGTCGACGAGCAGAAGCTGCAGGTGGAGAAGGTCCTGGGCGAGCTGGAGGTGCAGGGCAAGCCGGTCATCGAGGTGATGAACAAGATCGACCTGTTGCCGCCGCAGGAGCGCGCGCGGCTTGCGGTCGGCGCGGGAGTTCAGACGAGCGGCGCGCCAGTCGCGGTCCCTGTCTCTGGGCTGACGAAGATGGGGCTGAGTGCGCTGCTGGCGGCCATCGACGAGGCGCTGGTGGTGGACCCGCTGGTGGAGGCGCGCTTCCGCGTGCCGCAGTCGGAGGGTGCCGCGCTGGCCGCTCTGGAGGCGGGCGCGCTGGTGCGCGAGAAAAGCTTTGAAGGCAATCTGGTGCTCCTGACGGCGCGCGGGCCGGCGTCGCTGCTGGAGCGCTATCGGCGCTTTCGCGAGCGGGGATGATTGCGCAAATGTTAAACACCGATTGACGCCGATTAGATCGCTGTGGTTTTGCTTAAGGGCACGGGTTCACCCGTGCCGTAAATGCTGCATTCGCACCGCGGCTTCACCCGCTGAGGTCACGTTGCGGGATCTACCCCTGGCATTATTAAACAGATCCTTAGGGAGAGTGCTTTGCTCAGAATGACAATTCTCAATGGAGAGATTTGCGGGGTTAAACAGAACAGGCCGCCTGTCGGGGAGCGGAGGTGGTGTCCCCTTGCACGCGACCTGTACGACCCTGGACATCGGGTCTTGGTGGTATTTAAAGTCTAGGCTTCTTTGCGCGATTGTCAAAGGCTATTTTTTCGAGCGAACCCTGCGCTGCATTTTGCGCGGATACCGCCTAAAACGCCCGGTTATCGCTCCTGCGAGGTTTGACACTCCCCTCCGCGCTTTGTTAGAAAATAGCTGTACCCAAAGTGTGCAAGGCCGCGTCCTTCCCTGCATTTCAAGGGGTTTTGCAGCCCCACGCCCGCCCCAATCATGGATGAAATACTGAATCAACTCGGTGGACTTGCGCTCGACGCCGTGCCGACCATGGTCCTGTTTCTGCTCCTGGTGGTTGCCTATGGCTTGCTTGTCCGGCGTCCTCTGGACCGCGTGCTGGCCGAACGGCGCGCGCGCACGACCGGAGCTATGGAACAGGCGCGCGGTGCCATCTCGGCGGCCGAGGCCAGGACCGCGGACTGTGAAGACAGGCTGCGCAGGGCGCGGGCGAAGATCCTGGCTGAGCGCGAGGGGAAGCTGAAGCAGTGGAGCGCGCAGCACGACCAGGCCTTGGCTGATGCGCGCGCGGCGACCGCGCAGAAGGTGAAGGCGGCGAAGGGCGAGATCGAACAGAGCGTGGCCATCGCGCAACTGCAGATCGATGGGGTGTGTGCGGAGTTGAGCGAACAGATTGTGCGAGCGGTGATGCCTGCCGGGACTCGACCGGAGGCGGCGCAGTGAAGAAAAACCTGACGCGCAATTTGCTGGCCGTGCTGACGCTGGCGGTCCTGCTTGGGATGGGGGTCCATGTGCGGGCGGTGCGCGCGCAGGCAGCGGCTGCTTCGCAGCAGAAGCCGGCGGCGACGGCGAGCGCGCCCGAGGCGCAGACGCCGGAGAAGAACAATCCGCAGGAGCAGAACGAGAACGACGAGTATCGTATGTCACCTCACGTCGTGGAGTGGGGCGCGAAACTCGGGCTGAACCCCGAGCAAGCTGCGACTGCATTCACGGTGACGAACTTTGTGTTGCTCGCGCTTGGTGTCGCGTGGCTGGTGGTGAAGTTTCTTCCCAAGACCATTCGCGACCGGAATTCGGCGATCCAGAAGAGCCTGCTAGACGCGCGAACGGCGACCGAAGAGGCGCGCGAGCGGTTGAGCGGCGTGGAAGAGCGGCTGGGCAAGCTGGACGGTGAGATCGCGGCAATGCGTGCGCTGGCGGAGCAGGATTCGGCCAGGGCGGAGCAGCGCATCAAGGCCACGGTGGAGGACGGGAAGGTCAGGATTCTGGCGGCTGCGGAGCAGGAGATCGCGTCGGCGACCAGCCACGCGCAGAAGCAACTGCAGCAGTACGCGGCGGCTCTGGCGATCGAACAGGCGGCGCGCAAGCTGGTGGTGACGGCGGAGACCGACCGGCTGCTGGTGCAGGGCTTCGCGCAGCGGCTGACGGGCGACGATTCGAAGAAGGGACAGAACTGATGGCCAGCTCTGCTCCACGCTACGCGCGCGCATTCGCCGAGGTCGCGGAGTCGGCGCGGCTGGATGCAGGTGCGGCCCAGCAGCAGATGAGCGACTTTGCCCAGACCCTGGCGGGCAGCAATGAGCTGCGCGAGATACTGCAGAACCCCTCGATTGAGATGGCCGAGAAGCTGAAGGTGCTGGATGAGATCGCGCGCCGCATCGCGATGTTTCCCCAGGTGCGGAACTTTATCGCGGTGATTCTGGAGCACCACCGCCTGGCTGAGCTGGACGAGATTCTGACAGAGTACAAGCAGGTGGTGGACGAGCACGCGGGCGCTACCCAGGCGCGCATCACCAGCGCGCGTCCGCTGAACGCGGAGGACCGCGCGCAGTTGGAGGCGCAGATCGCGAAGCTGGCCGGGGAGCGCGTTCACGCCCGTTACGTGGAAGACGCCACGCTTCTCGGCGGCGCGGTGGTGGAGATCGGATCGACCGTCTATGACGGATCGGTGCGCGGCCAGTTGCAGCAGCTCAAGCAGAGGCTGGTGAACGCATAGGGTCACAGGATTTGTGACGCGGGATTTGAGAAGGGATTCAGGGCTGAGACTCAGGGCCGGATTGAGGGTAGGGAAGACATGGCAAAGATCAACGCGGACGAGATAACCACGCTGCTCCGCCAGCAGATTGAGAACTACGAGCAGCGCATCCAGGTGGATGAGGTCGGCACGGTGATCTCGCTGGGCGACGGCATTGCGCGCGTGCATGGGCTGGACAAGGTGATGGCGGGCGAGCTGATCGAGTTCCCCCACGGCGTGGCCGGCCTGGCCATGAACCTGGACGAGTCCGAGGTGGGCGCCGTGCTCATGGGCGACTACACCCTGGTCCGCGAGGGCGACGAGGTAAAGCGCACGGGCACCATCATGTCCGTGCCGGTGGGCGAGGGAATGATCGGGCGCGTGGTGAATGCGTTGGGCGAACCGATCGACGACAGGGGGGAGATCGTCACCGCACACTCGCTGCCGGTGGAGCGGCTTGCGCCGGGCGTCATCAATCGCCAGGGCGTGCGCGAGACCATGGCCACCGGCATCAAGGCCATCGACACCATGATTCCCATCGGGCGCGGCCAGCGTGAGCTGCTGATCGGCGACCGGCAGACGGGCAAAACGGCCATCGCGCTGGACACCATCATCAACTCGGCGGGGAAGGACCTGATCTGCATCTACTGCGCGATCGGGCAGAAGCGGTCGTCGGTGGCGCAGATCGTCAAGACGCTGCAAGAGCACGGCGCGATGACGTACACCATCGTCGTGGCGGCGACCGCGTCCGAGCCGGCCCCCATGCAGTATCTGGCCCCGTTCTCGGCCTGCGCCATGGGCGAGTACTTCCGCGACTCGAAACGCCATGCGCTGGTCATCTACGACGACCTCTCCAAGCACGCGGTAAGCTACCGCGAGATCTCGCTGCTGCTGCGCCGTCCGCCCGGTCGCGAGGCCTATCCCGGCGATGTCTTCTACCTGCATTCGCGTCTTCTGGAGCGGGCGTCGAAGCTCTCCGACAAGCTGGGCGGAGGCAGCCTGACCGCGCTGCCGATCATCGAGACGCAGGCCGGCGACGTTTCGGCGTACATCCCGACCAACGTCATCTCGATTACCGACGGGCAGATCTTCCTTGAGACCGACCTCTTCAACTCCGGCGTGCGGCCCGCAGTCAACGTCGGCCTCTCGGTCTCGCGCGTGGGCTTTGCCGCGGCCATCAAGGCGACCAAGCAGGTGGGTTCCACGCTGAAGCTGGACCTGGCGCAGTACCGCGAACTGGCTGCGTTCTCGCAGTTCGGCTCCGACCTGGACAAGGTCACCCTGCAGCAGTTGAACCGCGGCGCGCGCCTCACCGAGCTGCTGAAGCAGCCGCAGTTCCAGCCGCTGACGGTGGAAAAGCAGGTGGCCATTCTCTTCGCCGGCGTCAACGGCCTGCTGGACGACGTTGAGGTCGCGGACCTGCGCGCCTTCGAAGACGGCTTCTATCCCTATTTGGAAGAGTCCGCGCCCGCGATTCTGACCGACATCGCCACCAAGAAGGCGCTCGACGACGACATACGGAAGCGGCTGACCGACGCCATCAACGACTACAAGGGACCGTTTCTCGCGGAACTGAAGGACAAGAAGGAAGCCAGCCAGAAGGAACTGGCGGCGGCAAAGTAAACCATGGCGAATGTACTCGATCTACGGCGCCGCATCCGCAGCGTGAAGAACACGCGGCAGATCACCAAGGCCATGAAGATGGTTTCGGCGGCCAAGCTGCGCCGCGCGCAGGACCGCGCCATGCGCGCCCGCCCCTATGCGCGGATGCTGGCCACTGTGCTGGTCTCGCTGGTGCGCCGGACGGACCTCTACAACGAGCAGACGGGCGAGATCCTGCATCCGCTTCTGGTGGAGCGCGAAGAGAAGAACGTGCTGGCGATTGTGATCGCGGGCGACAAGGGTTTTGCCGGGGCGTTCAACGCCAACATCGGCAAGGCGGCGCAGCGCTTCATCGACCAGCGGCGCGCGCTGGGCCAGACCATCGACCTGGAGCCGGTGGGCAAGAAGGCGATCACGCTCTACAAAAAGAAGATTGCTGCGGCGAACTACGAGAAGACCGAGCAGCGCTACGACAACGACCTCTCCACCCACTACGATGTGGTGCGCCATCGCGCGCAGCCGATCGAGGTGGTGGCGGAGCATCCCGGTCTGCTGCTGCGGGTGGATTTCGACGACGTGTCGGCGATGGTCCGTTCCATCGTCGAACGCTACCAGCGCGCGGAGATCGATTCGGTCTACCTGGTCTACAACGAGTTCAAGAGCGTGATCTCGCAGCGCCTGGTGGTGGAGAAGCTGTTGCCCATCCGCCAGCTCGGCGCGCGCGAGATTACCGCGGCCCAGGAGATGACCGAAGAGCAGCGCGAGGCGGCGGCGCTGGCTGCCAGCAGCGCAGGCGTCTCGGTGTTCGAGATGGAAGACAAGGCTGCCGAGTCGGAGGCCAAGTTCGGCACCGCCGAGGTGGACTACATCTACGACCAGGCGCCGGAGCAGTTGTTCCGCAACCTGATGCCGCAGTATGTCACCACGCAGATCTTTCATGCTCTGCTGGAGTCGGCGGCAGCCGAGCACGCCGCGCGCATGACGGCCACCGATGCGGCCACCAAGAACGCGGAGGATTTGATCGACAGCTTGAGCCTGACCATGAACCGTGTGCGTCAGGCTGCGATTACCAAGGAAATTATCGAAATTGTCAGCGGGGCAGCGGCGCAATAGTTCATGGAATGGTTTTAGTTTTGCTTCGAGCTATCGCGTACAGAAGGAATTGGGAACGAAGAGACTATGGCAGAGAATATTGGACGAGTGATTTCAGTCAGCGGGCCGGCCGTTGATGTGCAGTTCGAAGAGAAGACCATGCCGCCCATCTACCAGGCGTTGCGCGTCGTCAGCGAGGGCTTCGTTGTGCCCAAGCCGCTGGACGTGACCCTGGAGGTGCAGCAGCACCTGGGCGAGGGACGCGTGCGCTGCATCGCGATGGTGGCCACCGAGGGCATGGTGCGCGGCATGAAGGCGATCGACACCGGCGGTGTAATCACGATTCCCGTGGGCCGCGGAACGCTGGGCCGCGTGATGAACGTGCTTGGCAACCCGGTCGACGAGCTGGGGCCCATCACCTCCGAGTTTCACATGCCCATCCATCGCCCGGCGCCGGCATTCGACGAGCAGTCCACAACCGAGGAGATGTTCGAGACCGGCATCAAGGTGATCGACCTGATCCAGCCGTTCCTCAAGGGCGGAAAGATCGGCCTCTTCGGCGGTGCGGGCGTGGGCAAGACGGTCATCATCCAGGAACTCATCAACAACGTGGCGACCAACCACGGCGGCTTCTCCGTCTTTGCCGGGGTGGGCGAGCGCACGCGCGAGGGCAACGACCTCTGGATCGAGTTCCAGGAGTCGGGCGTCATCGACCTGAAGGACTTCGCCAAGAGCAAGGCCACGCTGATCTACGGCCAGATGACCGAGCCTCCCGGCGCGCGCCTGCGCGTTGCGCTCACCGGCCTCACCGTCGCCGAGCACTTCCGCGACTACGAGGGCGCGGACACGCTGCTCTTCATCGACAACATCTTCCGCTTCACGCAGGCCGGCTCGGAGGTCTCCACGCTGCTTGGGCGCATGCCCTCCGCCGTCGGCTACCAGCCCAACCTCGCCACCGAGATGGGCGAGCTGCAGGAGCGCATCACCTCCACCAAGAAGGGCTCGGTGACATCCGTGCAGGCGGTCTATGTTCCCGCCGACGATCTTACCGATCCGGCCCCGGCGACCACCTTTGCCCATCTGGACGCCACCACCGTGCTCTCGCGGCCGCTCTCCGAGCTGGGAATCTATCCCGCGGTCGATCCGCTGGCCTCCACCTCGCGCATTCTGTCGCCGCGCATCGTTGGCCAGGAACACTACGACGTGGCGCAGGGCGTCAAAAAGATTCTGCAGCGCTACAAGGACCTGCAGGACATCATCGCCATCCTCGGCATCGACGAGCTATCCGAAGAGGACAAGACAACCGTGGCGCGCGCGCGTAAAGTCCAGCGCTTCCTCTCGCAGCCCTTCCACGTCGCCGAGGTCTTCACCGGCATTCCCGGCGCGTACGTCAAGGTTGCCGACACGGTGCGCAGCTTCAAGGAGATCATCGAGGGCAAGCACGACGCCATCCCCGAGCAGGCCTTCTACCTGAAGGGCGGCATCGAGGAAGTGCTGAAGGCCGCAGAGAAGATGCAGCAGACGGCGTAAGGACGGTTGTTCGTTGACCGTTGTTCGTAAAGGCGAAGCACAGATGGCTGACGCGGGAGCAAATTCGGGTTTGTTGGCGGTGCGGCTGGTAAGCCCGGACCGGCTGCTGCTGGATGCCACGGCGGAGTCGGTGGAGCTGCCGTCCAGCTCCGGCTATCTGGAAGCGCTCTACGGCGCGGCGCCGCTGCTCAGTGAGCTGGGCGCGGGCGAGGTGCGTCTGCACGGCGGCACCTCCGGCGACCGCAAGTTCTTCGTTGCCTGGGGATTCGTCGAGGTGCTCCCCGAGCGGGTCACCATCCTGGCCGAGACGGCGGTGCTTCCCAGCGAGATCGACACAGCCGAGGCCCAACAGGAGCTGGCCGAGGGCGGGAAGATGTGGCAGCAGGCGGGCGACGACCCCGCCAAGTACGAAGAAGCCAACGCCCTGACCCGCCGCGCCGAAGAGAAAATTGCCTCCGCCAAGGACGCCACCGCGTAGATTGACGAGCGAATTCTGTCTGGAGCGGTTCGCTTCGCGAATGCCCACACTAGCGCAAACAATGCGCATGAATGGGGCACCCGAAATGTTGTCGTGGCTGGGCCACCCGCCTCTAACACTTTACATGGGACAAAAAGGGGTATAGGCTTTCCTTCGCATCGATTTGCCCTAAATCCTCTCATATGAATCGTATGGTAGGCACCGTTTAGCCTCTTCACGAATATTGCTATCTCGTTTTACAAGGTCAGGTGAAAAGTGGATTGGTGGATATGGGTAATACTCGGCTTTGTCTTGCTTCTTGTTGAGTTGTCGGGAGTAGGCGGCTTTTACTTTGTATTCTTCGGAGGCACCGCTATTATTATCGGTGCTATAGCTGGACTTGGTCTAGGAGGTCCGGCGTGGTTGCAGTGGCTGCTATTTTCAAGCATATCACTTACTTCTGCCATCCTATTCCGTCCCAAATTAGTCCAAAGATTCAGGCCGCATTCTAGCTTGCCGGATATTGACGACCTCAGTGGTCAGATTGCGATAGCGGCTGAAAACATTTCTCTAGATACCAAGGGACAAGTACAAATGAGAGGCACCACCTGGAGCGCTCGCAACCTTGGCCCTAGCGATTTGGCAATGGGTCAGCGATGCCGGGTTGTGCGCAGTATCGGCATTGCTCTGGAGGTTTGCCCGCTCTCTGTAAACTCTGACGCAGATGCAGTTCAACCGAATTCAGCTACTTCTTAGGGGGAGTATGCCCATTTCTTTAGTAATCGCTCTAATCTTTGCCGTATTCGTACTTATCATGCTTGCCAAGACGGCTGTAGTTGTTCCACAGCAAAGTGCGTATGTTGTTGAACGTTTGGGCAAATACCACTCCACGCTGGGTGCGGGTTTCTGCATCTTGTTGCCTTTTATGGATGTTATTCGTTACCGGCAAACTCTTAAAGAACGAGCTATGGAAATACCGGAACAGATCTGCATCACTCGCGATAATGTACAAGTTAAGGTCGATGGCATCCTGTATTTCAAGATTTTCGATCCTAAGAATGCATCGTATGGTATTTCCAATTTCGAATTTGCTATAACGCAGCTTGCCCAGACGACGCTACGAAGTGAAATCGGAAAGATTGAACTGGACCGTACGTTCGAGGAGAGAACGCATATTAACATCTCCGTTGTAACGGAACTGGACAAGGCGTCGGAAGCATGGGGCGTGAAGGTATTGCGGTACGAGATTAAAAACATCATGCCGCCTCAGGATGTGTTGGCGGCAATGGAAAAGCAGATGCGAGCGGAACGCGAGAAACGTGCTGTAATACTCCAGTCCGAAGGCGTACGCGATTCTGTTATCAACGCTGCCGAAGGCGATAAGCAGAAAGTCATCAAGGCATCTGAAGGATATAAACAACAGCAGATTAACCAAGCTGAAGGTCAAGCCGCCGCAATTCTTGCAGTCGCCCAAGCAACTGCCGAGGGGATTCAGCTCGTTGCAAACTCTATTAAAAATCCCGGTGGGTTTGAGGCTGTGCAGCTTCGAGTTGCCGAACAGTACATCCCCGAGTTCGGCAAGCTAGCAAAAGCGGGCAATACCCTCGTCTTACCTTTGAATCTCAGCGATGTGGGTTCCATGGTGGCAGCAATGACAAATGTCGTGCGAAAAATGTCTCCAGTAGCCCGTGAGACTGGACAGTAATATATCTTGGGCTTGTCCGGGTGCCCCATTCATCGCGGCTTTATTGCGATGGGTGGGCTACTGGTTTCGGCTGAGCCAGCGCATGAGGCCGGTGGCGGGGGTTTCGGGGGCGAGGAAGAGGGTGCGGTCGCCCGCGACCTCGCCCGCCACCAGGCGTCCGCTGCGCACCGCGCCCTCCATGGTGGAGGGCCACTCGGTCGCGGTCCAGTCTCCGGCGACGTAGAGGCGCGGGTAGGCGGTGACCTGCGGCGGGCGAAGGTCGTCCAACCGCGGCGTTACGGAGACGGTGGCGCGCGCCTCCTTGATTACTTCGCTCTTCATCAGGCGCGCCTCGCGAATAGCGGGGAAGAAGAGCTCGGCCTCGCCGAGCGCCGACGCGAGAATCTGCTCGCGCGACATCGCGATCTCCGGCCACGAGGCGCTGACGACCAGCTCCAGGTAGCTGCCGAGCGACGGGTCCCATCCGCGGATGCGCGACTTGGCGAAGAGCCACTGGATGCGCGTGTCCAGCAGCACGGCGTGGTCGAGGTCGGTGACCTCGCGGTCGTACCAGAGATGGATGGTGGTGATGGGCGCAAGCACGAAGCGCTCGAACTCGAAGGGCTTGTACGCGCCGGGTCCCGCGTCCGCGCCGGCCAGCGTGTTCATCAGGCGCTCGGTCTGGCGGAGGCCGGTAGCAAGCACTACTGCGCCGGTCTCCAGCTCCGTCTCGCCGGTGCGGACCTTCCATCGGCCCTCTGGCGTGCGCGCGATTGCATCCACGCCCGTGTTCAGGCGCAGGTCGACGCCCAGCCTGCGCGCCAGCTTTACCACCGGCTCAAAGAACTCACTCATCGGCTTGGTGGGAATGCCCAGGCGGCCGGCCTGCGGCGAGCGCAGAAAGGCCTCGTGAAAAAACTTGCCTGCGTACTTCACGGAACAATTTTCAAAGCGGTCATTCAGCGCGCTGGTGACGATGGGCTCCCAGAAGTGGCGGATGGCTCTGTCGGTCTGGCGGGTGCGCTTGAGCCATGCGGCGAAGCTCTCCGCGTCGCTCTCGGGATAGCCGCGCAGGAAGCGTGTCAACCCCGATGCGATGGCGGCCTTGTCGCGCAGGCTCAGCATCGGCGCGCGCCAGAGGCTGATGGACTGATGTGCGGGCGCGGGCAGACGGCAGAGTCGGATCCAACTGCGGCGCGGGGTCCCTGCGGCGGATGGCTCCAGAAAACAAAGCTCGTCGTACCAGCGGATAGACCACTCCGCGGCCGCCTGCTCGATCAGCTCCATGAAGTTCGCGTAGCAGCCCAGGACGACGTGCTGCGAGTCGATCGTCTCTTGCAGCGTGGGATGCGGGTAGGAGTAGGCACGGCCGCCGACGAAGCCGCGCCGCTCCAGCAGCGTCACCGACGCGCCGTCACCCGCCAGCGCAACGGCCGCGGCCAGCCCTGCCACGCCCGCGCCGACCACGGTCACGTCAGTGGGCCGTGCATCCGCGGCCCGGCGGCGCAGGTCGGAGGCGCGCTTCACTCTGCCACGCGGTTCCATGCGGCCATTGTAGCTCCCCGGAGAAGGACGGCGAGCTTCTCGGCGGTGGAAAGGGCTATACGTTCGCCGAAGACCTCCATTCTGCGCTCTGCGATGCGCGCCAGCAGGCGGTGATAGATCGTCACCAGGACCCACATTGCGGCGCGGCTGTCGCGGTCCAGCAGCGGAGTCAGCTTGCCCGCGGCGAGGTAGTACTTCTCCGCGCGGATGGCCAGCGTGGCAAGCATGGCGCGCTCGCGCTCAGTCATCGCACGGCCGGCGGCGAGGGCGCGCAGATCGTCGAGCGACTCGCCGAACTCGTCGAGCAGGTCGAGGGGAAGATACACGCGGCCACGCTCCACGTCCTCCTTCACATCGCGCAGAATGTTGGTCAACTGAAAGGCAACGCCCGTCTCTTCGGCGAGTTTTTCCGCGCGCGCGTCGCTGTAGCCGAAGATGCGGATGCACACCAGGCCGACGACCGATGCCACCAGGTAGCAATAGCGGTACAGGTCGTCGAAGGTGGCATAAGTCTGGACGGGTTCGTGGCTCGAGGTGCGCGGTTCGAGGTCCATCGTGGTTCCGGCGACGAGTTCCTCGAGGAGGGAATCGGGGACGTTGAAGCGGCGCTGCGTGTCGCTGAGGGCGAGAAAGACGAGGTCTTCGTCTGTGCTGGACGAAAAACCATTTGTTGCGGAACTCCTCGCCGCGCGCCACGCCTCGAGCCACGAGTTCATCTCTGCGCGGCGGGTTTCGAGCGGCTTCGACTCGTCGTCCGCGATGTCGTCGGCGCGGCGCATGAAGGCATAGACGGCGCACATGGCGTCGCTCTTATGGCGCGGCAGAACGCGAAAGGCCCAGTAGAAGTTCTTCGCCTCGCGGCGCGCGATGGCGCGGCAGAAGGCGTAGGCCGCAGCCGTTCGCGCATCCACGTTTCTGCTGCCTACTTCGCTCATGCCGCTCGGACCCCGGCCGTACGCCGCGTTCGCAGCTTGTCCAGGAATGCGCCGCCGAGCAGCATCAGCTTCTTGCGCCGTGTCACCACGGGCCGTCCGCGCAGCACGTCGTAGTTCTGCGCCGCGATGCCGTCCAGGATGGCCTCGCCGCCCTTGCGGAAGAGGTCGAGGGTGACGCGCAGCTCATCGTCCACGGTGATGCTGAGCGCAGAGCCCTGGTGCAGCATCGCGCGCGTGCGCTCCACCAGCGCGTGCATCATGGCGCCAAACTCCGGGGTGAAGACGCGGCCTTCAATCTGGCCCTCCTCGACGCCGAAGCGCAGCATGGACTCAGAGGGGATGTAGCGGCGCCCAATCTCCGAGTCGCGCACGGCGTCCTGCCAGAAGTTGGCCAGTTGCAGCGCGGTGCATATCTTGTCGGAGAGCAGCGCGCGCGCCTCGTCGCGGTATCCGCAGACCATCAGCACCAGCCGGCCCACGGGGTTGGCCGAGTAGCGCGAGTACTCCACGGCCTCGTCCCATGTGTCGTAGCGGGTCTTGACCTGGTCCTGCATAAAGGCGCGCAGCAGATCGTGGAAGAGGCCGCGCGGCAGGTCGCAGGCGGCGATGGTCTCGCGCAGAGCGACGAAGACGGGATGACGCGACCGCTCCGGCGCGTCGTAACACTGGTCGAGCATACCGCCCCAGGTATTCAGCAGGAGAAGCGCGGTTGCCGTGTCGCCGACCTCATCGCCCAGGTCGTCCGATACGCGGCAGAAGGCGTAGAGGCCCTCGAAGTGCGGGCGCATGATCCGGGGCAAAAAAAACGTCGCAACGTGGAAGTTCTCGTAGTGCGAGCTGGCCAGTTGGTGGCACCAGGCGCGCGCCTCGTCCAGCGTGGGCCGGTCCTCCGGGGTCAGATACTCGGCTGGCGCGCCGCCGAGCGAGTCGGTTGCAAAAGTCTCGCCGGTGGAGGCCAACGGCTCGCTCATTGCCTGCTCCCGCCGCCGGTTGGCTGGTTGCCAGTGAGCTCGTTTTCATTGGGCAGGATGGCTGTCTTGATGTCGCGCATGTTGTCCGCGCTGCGCGTCATCATGCGCTGGAAGACGGCGGGAACTTCATTCAGGCTGGCTGTGCGCGTGATGAACTCTGCGGACTTGAACTGCCCGCTGGTGATGAGCCCGAAGGCCGTGCGCGCGGTCGCCGGCGTGAGGTGGAAGGTCGCCTTCAGCGTGATGTCGCCGTAGTGCAGCCGGTTGGTGTCCAGGCCGACGACGGTACCTTTGGGTGGGCCGCCGAAGAAGTTCACCACGCCGCCCTTGCGCACCATTCCGACGGCCTGCTCCCAGGTGGCGGGCCGGGCCACCGCCTCGATGACGACGTCCGCGCCGCGCGAGTCATCGGTCAGAGCGCGCACCGCGGCCACGGTGTCCACGCCTGTGCTGATCCGCACCACGTCCGTGGCCCCGAAGCGGCGTGCCGCCGCGATCTGGTCCTCGCGCTTCACCACCGCGATCACCCGTATGCCGCTCAGTTGGGCTGCATGCAGGAACATCAGGCCAATCGGCCCGGCTCCAATGACGACCATGGTGTCGCCCGCCCGCGCGCCCGACGCCTCCAGGCCGAGGATGACGCAGGCCAGCGGCTCGGTGAGCGCGGCGTTTTGCAGCGGCACATTGTCCGGCACCGGCAGCGTGTTCTTCTCCACGATGCGCGCCGGAATCCGCATGTACTCGGCGTAGGCCCCGTTGTTGAAGAGCAGGTCCTGGCAGAGGTTCTGCTGCCCGTGCTTGCAGAAGTAACACGCATCGCAGGGCGCGGAGTTGAGCGGCAGAACGCGGTCGCCCACGCGGAAGTTCTTCACCCCGGAGCCCACCTCGGCCACCACGCCGGCCACCTCGTGGCCAAAGACCACCGGCGGCTTCAGCATCATGGCGTGATAGCCGCGCCGGTAGACCTTGAGGTCGGTGCCGCAGGTCAGCGCCGCGCCCACCCGCAGCAGCAGCTCGCCCGCGCCGATCTGCGGAACTGGAATCCGCTCCATGCGCAGGTCCTCGCTGCCATACAACACCGCCGCCAACATCGTCTCCGCCGTACCTGGTGCAATCATCCCTCCATCTTCTCACTTTCAACGGCTTCGAGGCCACGGAGAAGAGCCGGCGAGTATCACAGTGGTTGCCGGGGTGTGGGTAACGCGGGCTCTACTCAGCGGGGCGGTTGCCGCATCTGATAACCTGAGCCACAGAAGATATGCCCATCTTGTCGCCAGAGGTTTTCATCAAGAAGCAGATTGCAGCCGTGCAGGAGTACTCCATCCTGTCGGGCAGGGCGATTGCCGACATCTTCTCGCGCCCGCGCTACTGGGCCGACATCTTCACCCAGATGGATTCCATCGGCGTGGGCTCCTTGCCCATCATCATCCTCAGCGGATTCTTCACCGGATGCGTGCTGGCGCTGCAGTCCGTCACCGCGCTGCAGGAGTTCGGCGCCGTCAGCATGACCGGCTCGCTGGTCTCGCTCTCCATGGTCAAGGAGCTTGGCCCGGTGCTGACGGGGCTGATGGTTTCGGGCCGCAACGCCGCCGGCATGGCGTCGGAGATTGGCTCGATGAAGGTGACCGAGCAGATCGACGCGATGCGCGCGCTGGGCACCGACCCCATCCGCAAGCTGGTCGCCCCGCGCCTGATCGCCACCATCTTCATGCTCTTCTTCCTCACCATCATCGCCGATGCGGCGGGCATCGCAGGCGGCGCGCTGGTCGCGGTCAACATGCTGGGACTCAACGCCAGCTCCTACCTGCACAGCTCCTACAGCAGCCTGGTGCATGGCGACATCGTGCAGGGCCTCACCAAGCCGCTCTTTTCCGGCTTCATTATCGCCACCGTGGGCTGCTATTTCGGCATGAGGACCACCGGCGGGACGCAGGGCGTGGGCCGCGCCACCACCCAGGCGGTCGTCGTCTCGTCGGTCTTCATCATCGTCGTCGACTTCATCGTCACCCGAGCCATGATCGGCATCTTCGGCAGTTGAGAGCGCCCATGCCTGAAGACCACGCCAGCCCCGGCAGCAGCTCCACCACGGCAACCGCCGGCTCGCCCGGCGATCGGACTCCAGTGGTGCAGTTCGAGGATGTGTCGATTGGCTTCGACGCCAATCCGGTGCTGCAGAACATCTCTTTTTCGGTGGAGCGCGGGCAGATGCTGGTCCTGCTGGGCCCGGCGGGCTGCGGCAAGTCGGTTCTGCTGAAGCTGGCGAACGGGCTGCTCAAGCCCGACTCCGGCACGGTCCGCGTCTTTGGCGAGGAGATCGACAGGCTGCGGCGGCGGGAACTGTACGCGCTGCGCGCGCGCATCGGCATGGTCTTCCAGGAGTCGGCGCTCTTCGACTCGCTCACCGTCGAGGAAAACGTCGCCTACCGGCTGCACGAGGAGCACGTGCCGGAGGCCGAAGCGCACGCGCGCGTGGTGGAGGCGCTGCAGTTCGTCGAGCTGGAGGCCGCGATCGACAAGTTCCCCTCCGAGCTTTCGGGAGGGATGCGCCGCCGCGTCTCGATTGCGCGCGCCATCGTCAGCCACCCCGACCTGATCCTCTACGACTCGCCCACCGGCGGGCTCGATCCCATCACCTCGACCACCATCATCGAGCTGGTGATGAAGCAGCGCGACGTCTGGCATACCACCTCGCTGGTGGTGACGCACCGGCTGCAGGACGCGTTCATCCTTGCGGCCAACCGTTTCGATCCCGCAACCAACAGTATGAAGCCTCTGCCCAAGGACGGCCCGGACCACGGCATCGACGAAGGCATGAAGTTCCTTCTGCTCAACGAGGGGAAGATCGCATTCCAAGGGACCACCGAGGAGCTGGTCCGCTCCGACGACCCGTGGGTCAAACGCTACCTGGAGTAGGGGGAGCAACGGCCCTAGCGTTTTCCTTTTTCCCACTCCTCATACGAGATGCGCGGGACGGCGACAAACGCACCGCGCGTCTTGACGTAGTTTCCCAGGCCGTTCATCCGGCCCATGGCGTGCAGTTCTTCGGCCTTGATGTAGGGACCGTGGCCGTCGACGGGCGGTTCGATGAAGCGGTCCTCCACGTACATGGCCACCACGCGTCCCAGGATGATGCGCGAGCGGCCGATCTCCATTGTGGTGAACTCGGTGCACTCCAGCGCAGCGTGGGCCTCGGCGATGCGCGGGACCTTGACCACGCTCGACGGCGCGGTGGTCAGGCCCGCCATCTCCAGTTCGTTGACACCGTCCGGGAAGTCGGTGGCGCAGACGTTCATCTTCTCGATCAGGTCTTCGGTCACCACGTTGATGACGTACTCTCCGGTGCGCCGGATGTTGCGCGCCGTGTCCTTGGGGATGGAGCCGCGTCCGGGCCGGTTCATCACGCCCATGCCGACGATCGGCGGATCGGTGCACAGGTAGTTGTACGCGCTGAACGGCGCGGCGTTCAGGCGGCCGTTCTCATCCATGCTGGTCACCCAGGCGATGGGCCGCGGAGCGACGAGGCCGATCAGCAGGTTGTAAACCTGGCGCGCGGGAGTCTTGTCCATCTCGAACTTCATCGCATTCTCCTCATCGATCCAGCCTACCGCACCGCGCGTACCGCGCACAGGCTCCGTCCCCATTTGCGGGTCAGATGCAGGTACAGCGCGGCCTGTTCCCGACAGAGTTCAGCGCAGCTCTGTGCGATAGACTAACGAGGTGAAGATAATCTCCTTTGCGTGGCTCGTTGGAGCCACAGTCGCGCTTGTTGCCGCGTTGTTTCCCGCATCTCTCCCAGCGCAGATGCAGCCTGCACAGCCAAACCTGCCGCAACTTGCACAGTTAAGCCAGCCACAAACAGCCGAGTCATTGCTCGCGCTGCCGGAGGCCCCCGGGCCGCAGAGCGGCGCTCCGGCTGCATCCGCGTCTTCCTCGTCGTCGCAGGCTGCACCTGCATCCGCCGCAACGCCGGCCACACCGACTGTTGCCCCGACGCCTGCCTCTACGCCTCCTGCAGCAACCGCGACGGGCCCCGAGACGAAGCAGGAAGAGCACGACAAGGCCGAGCGCGAGTTGAAGCAGGAGGAGCAGCAGCATCTGCTCGGCGTGGTGCCCAACTTCAACGTGGTGCTGAACGGCCAGGCCCTGCCGATCAACGGCCGCCAGAAGTGGGACCTCGCGCTGCATGAAGCTGTCAATCCCTTCTACTTTGGCTGGGCCTTTGTCATTGGCGGAGGATACAGCGAGCTGGTCGACAGCAACAGCGGCTACGGCTGGGGGCCTTCCGGCTACTTCAAGCGCGTCGGCGCTAACTACGCCGACAACGTCAACGGCGAGCTGATCGGCAACGCTCTGCTGCCCCAGTTGCTGCATCAGGACCCGCGCTACTTCCGCAAGGGCACCGGCTCCATCAAGGGCCGCATCTGGGTCGCCGCGATCTCCACCTTCGTCTGCAAGGGCGATAATGGCAAGACCCAGCCCAACGTCTCCAACGTGCTGGGCAACTACATCTCCGGTGCCATCTCCAACGCGTACTACCCGGCCAACCAGCGGGGCATTGGGCTGACGCTGGAGAATGGCACCGAGGTCACGCTCTTCGGCGCGCTGGGCGGTCAGATGTACGAGTTCGCGCCCGACATCATCCGGATCGCCTTCCACAAGAATTCAGTTCCGGCTCCCGCCAGCGGAAAGAGCAATCCCTAAGGCTGGACGCGGGCTCGATCGCCAGCTACGCCGATGACGGCCATCATTCTTCCCGTGAAGCCGCTCTCCGCGCGGTGGGAGAAGTATTTTCTGCCCGCGTCGGTCCCCACTCCCGCGCAGGCCGTACACTCGCCGATGACCGTGATGCGCCCGGCCGGAACGCCTGCGCCGAGCAGTTGGCGGCGGTTCGCCTCCCATAGGTCGAGATGGACCTGCGGCCCGATGTTGCTGTGGCCCGGAGCGCGCGCGGTCAAAAACAGCAGCGGATATTTTTCCCGCACCGGGTCGGAGTCGTAGACCTCGCTGAAGAGCTCGCGCGCGTATGCGAACTGCGACCCGAACTCGTGGCGCACCTCCTCGCCGACCGCGTAGCAGCAGGGGCCGATGGACGGGCCGATGGCGGCGATGAGGTCCCGTGGGCGCGATCCGTAGCACAGGCGCATGGTCCCGATGCCGTGCTCCACGATGCGCGCCAGTGTGCCGCGCCAGCCCGCGTGGAAGGCCGCCACCGCGCGCCGGCGCACGTCGGCCACCAGGATGGGGACGCAGTCCGCGGTATGAATGCCGAGAAAGACGCCGGGGACGTCCGTCATCATCCCATCGCCACGCAGCACGGCTCGTCCGCCGGCGGTTTGCAGGCGGGTGGGCTGCGCGCGGTCTTCGGCCTCCACGACGCGAATCATACCTGAGTGGAACTGGTGCAGCGTCACGAGATAGGGAACAGGGGACAGGGAACAGGGAACAGCAGGACGGGAGTGGGAGGTGGTTCCGGCCTGCGTTGTCCCGCCCGCAACCTGCTCCGCCTTGCCAGCGACCGCTTCCAGGAACCGTTTGCGGTTCTCGGCTACGTTGGCCGGATCGTCCTGCTGGGTCCAGCCCAGGTTGAGGGTGCCTGCCCCCCCGATCTGGCCGTAGATGGTGGAGACGCCTCCGGCGCGCGTGCTGAAGCCGTGGCGCAGCCACGCGTATCTCTGCCAGTCCGCTGCGCGCAGCAGATCGACGCGCCGCCCGTGGCCCAGGCCAACAGAACACAGCAGATCGTCCCCCTCGGGGCTTTTCAGTCGCTTCGTCACGAACCCATTTTATGGTTCCAGCGCCCTGCCGTGCCGGGCAGGAGCAGATAAGTTCCTCGTTTGTTGAGACTTTTCTCATTCGTCTCCGTCAATGTTAGTGGGTTGGACTAAGGGGTCGCCAACTGCATGCGATTTCGAGCCTAACCTTCGCCATTCCAGAGATTTACTGGAAAAGTTGCATCCTGACCGATTGCTCTGTAAGATACCCGATTGCGTCCATGAGATTGAATGTGCCCGGCATAGCTTCTCACTTTCTCCGCTCCCGCATCACCAAGGTGTGCGTCGCCATCGCCGGCTCCACGCCCGCGGAGATGATCGAAAAGGCCTCCTCCGTGGTCAAGGAGACGCCGTTCCTCGAGTTTCGCCTGGATTATCTGGAAAAGCCCCTGCTCGCGCTGCCCAGGTTCAGGCAGTTCTTCGCAGACAACACGGTCGCCACCGGCAT
>JBEKRR010000045.1:0-21315 GCA_049518555.1 Acidobacteriaceae bacterium | reverse complement strand
TTCGGTCAGTTCCGTCGGTTGCTGGTCCGCCATGAGCATCTGCTCTCCACCTACCGCGCCTTCTTCTATCTCGCCTGCTTCTGGATTACCCTGCGACGGTGTTTATGAAACACGCTCTAGAGCTTTTCCAGAGCATACTAGCTAAAATCCAGGTAATACCAACAAAGGCGAATAATATGGTTCCCAGGAGAACAATGATCAACCGGTGCGGGGATGATTTTCTCTCTGGCACTTCCGGCACATCAAGAACCTTGATAACCGGTATTTCTTTCGCTTCCTCGACTTTGGAAAGTTCATATTGTCTAGTTAGAGTTTCATAGATATTCTCTTGCATCAGCAACTGCCGGGAGAGGTCGGAATATGTAACTCCGAGGAGGGGTAGCTCACGAAGGGAAGGATATTCTTGGCCAGGTTTAAGATTGAAGCCAACCTCGTCTCCTCCTGTGCTGCCCATCCTCTGCAATTGACTTTGCAGTTCGTCGACGCGCGCCCGCGCTTCGCGTACCCGCACATTGTCATCCGCATACTGCACTTTCAAGCCGGACAGTTCGGTCTGGGCTGCGACTAATTCGTTTTGTAATCTTGCGACAGATTCTATTAGTGATTGACCCTGACTTACTGGATTCAAGGTAGCGTTATGGCTGGAAAACTGACTCAACGCTCGAGTTTTGGCATCGAGATCAGCCTTGATAAAAATAAGCCTTTGCTCCAGAAACTCCCTTTCACGGCGAGACGAAGATGTGCTCAAACTATTGACGAGTTTATCGAGTTCCTGGACATAGGCTCCCGCAATATCGCGTGCACGATATCGATCATGGTCCGTCACGGCGATACTGATAATCCCCGTTATTTTGTTTTGTTCAATCGTACTTCGTATTGTTAATTTTTTACGCGCGTCAACATAAAGCTTACAATGGTATATTCGCAATAGGTCGAAGCGCTTGATAATGTCATCTTGGACTACGCGGCTGTTGAGGATGCCGATAGCTGTGGCGCTTGGCGTACTCCCGTTCATCAAGCCTCCCGCCATGCTAGGTAGCATATTGCCAGTTCCTCCAAGCCCGGTAAGCATAGATACACTTGACAGTGACTGCTGATCGAGTGGCATCAATTGTACAGTCGACGTGTATTCATTCGGAATCAACAATGCATAACCGATTGCAAGTAACAAACCGATCCCGGTTACCGCCGCCAGGAAGTTACGGCGCTGCCATAGCATCGTCAGCAGGTCTGCAAGTGAGACTTCTATCGACTCCGAGGCATCTACAGCTGCACTATGATGGGTTTCTTCTGGGGTACTCAATGTTCCGTCTCCAAAGTAGCAGGTAATCACTGTGGACAAAGCGTAAAGCAAACCTGCTTTTCCGGTGGTTCAGCAAATGACGCTCCTACTGATGTCCTCGCATAGTGTGCGTAAGTACTGTCAGCGCCGTAATAATACCTTTGCCGCAGACCCGTCAACAGATGAAGCCTGTGCTGCCATGGGAAACACTGTTTGCAGGGTTAGAAGATTCCAGTAACAGCTCCGGTAATAGCGACGGACGATGCGATCTGAGCAGCTCCTATGATATTTTTCCAAATCTGCGAACCACCAATAATCTTCTCAGGGACAACAATGGAATCGCCAGGCTCAATGCGGAGGTTCATCACGCTGCTGCCCGACCAGATGCTACCGTGTCCTATGATGGACCCATCAGCGCGAATGACAAACACGGCCCGCTTGTCGCCGGACTGGGTTGCCCCACCTGCCTTCTTCAAATACCAGTCTGCATCCTTGCCTGGCATGTAGGTGATTGCCTCGGTGTTATAGACCTGTCCGGAAACCATCACAAAAGTCGGACGCTTGGGAATGACTATGGTATCGCCTGCACGCAATTCGATGTCGGCGGAAGTGTTCTCCCACTTGCTGATGTCCGCGGAGATTCGGATCACCTGACGGCCGGTCGCCGGGTGACTGCGCAGCGCGACGAGAACTTGGTCCCGCTGCTGCTGCATGGACGTCTGCAGGTCCTTCTGGTCCTGTCCGGATAACACACCCGGATTGATGTTGACGGACGTGTTTTCGATTCTCTGGATCATCTGCTGGCGGGCTTGTTCCCCCAACTGCCGAACCTGGACACTATCCAGGATGGCGCCTGCCGGATATGCATCTTCCCGTAACCCTCCGGCCCGTTTCAGCGCCGAGCTAAGGCGCTCTCCCTGTTCAATCCCGTAGCCGCCGGGGTGCTCGACCTCTCCGGTTATTGTCACCGAAGCGCCGATGTCCTGCCATCCGGCCAGCTGTCGAATGCTGACGACGTCGCCAGGCTTGAGCGCCACATCTGCATTCTTGTCGCCATTCAGGGCCTTCTCGACAGCGACATTGCTATGACTGACCAGCACCTTCTGGCCATTCTGCACCACATAGCTGGAAAGGTCGGCCTCGTCCCGATAGGCGCTGCGCTTGAAGCCGCCCGCCATGCGCACCAGCGCAGCCACCGTCATCCCCTGAGACATCGGATAAGTGCCTGGCCGAAGGACATCTCCCTGAACAGAAACCTGGGGCGAATCAATCTCGTATCGGCTATAGACTCGAATTAAATCGAATGGCTGTATCTTGATTGAATCGTTCCCAATCATCACGTCGGGCAAATTAAAGCTGATGGTCTCCGGCCGATAGTCCGGAGCTTGTAAACGAATCAGCTCGGCGTGATCGGCCGGTTCGGGCATGATGTCCTGGTAGGACTTCAACAGATCGTTTATGGTCATGCCGTCGCGGTAGGGGTACTTGCCCGGACGATAGACATGGCCCTCAAGATAGACTGCCTGCTGGTTGTAGGGCAGGATCTGCGAGATTACGACGTCGTCCCCTCCCTGCACCTGGAAGCCGGCGATCTCCTTTTTCACCGCATCCGCATCCCCCGGAAGCTGCAAATTCAACATGGTGCGTCGTTCGTGGGCTTCAATTCGCTGCACGTTGATTTGTTTCAAACTCGCCGTAGCAAGCACGCCGCCGGCGAGATCGAGGACCTGGTTCAGCGTCGTCTCGCCGTTCAGCTCGTAGATCGCGGGGCGATGCACCATTCCTTCCACCGTAACCTGCGGACCTACCGGCGGCACCAGGATAGTGTCGCCCGGCAGCAGGCGGTCCGTGTTCGAGCGGACGCCATGTAGCAGGAAGTCATACAGATCAATTTGTCGCACCATTTGTGTGCCGCGGTACTGTCTGAGGATGCGCAGCGACCCGCGGCTGGTTGGGCCTCCGGCGGCGTACAGGGCGCTCAGCGGCGTGGACATCGAGCTGACATCGTAGGCGCCGGGCCGCTGCACGTCGCCCACCACATACACGCGAACTGTGCGCAGCCGGCCCAGGGAGATTTCGACATGCTCATTCTGAAACTGCGTAGCGAGGGCCTTCTGGATGGCGCTCTGCGCTTGGGCAATCGTAAGTCCATCGAGTGTGATCGTGCCCGCCTCCGGCAGCGCGATCTGGCCCTGGCGGTCGATCGTCAGGCTCAGGCGATCGGAACGGCCACCCCACATGTTCACGACAATGTTGTCCCCCGACCCAAGAACGTAGTCGGGACCGACAGGAAGGTCCATCGGCAATTCGTTCGCATTTCCCGTACCGAGAATGAACGCATCGCTACCGAAGCGCCGCAGCAATCCCCCAGCGGATGGAATCTGCGTATAAAGATCGTTCAGCGAGATTAAATCTGCATAGGGACTGGGTCGCTGTATCGCTTGGGGCATGTCCGGCACCACAATCGGGTTGGGTAGTGTCGCTAGGGGCCTGCGCGTCTGGGCTGCGCCCGCAGCGTTTGCGGCATTGCTCTCCGAAGTTGGGTTTGTGCTGTATCCAAGCTGATTGAGATTCGTCGTCACCTGGGCACGCAAATTGGCATCCTGCCGGATGTTGTTATACAGCGCTTCGTCGCTGATGGTGCTCGGGGCCACTCCCGTCTGCTGCGCAACCATGGCCTTCACGGTGGCCCGGAGACCCGGCTGTTGTTGCATTATGGCGATGATCTGGTCCGCGGACATCTGTGTCTGGTCCGTTGCCTGCGCGTTGCCGCTCTGTTCATTCGCGGACATCCCAGGCTGAACTGCTGCCTGGGCATTGTCACCCTGGGCAGAGGAAGCCTGTCCGGTCGCCTGTCCACCGCTGCCCGCTGTAGATGCTTGACCGCCGCCGCCCGAGCTGGAAGCTGTCCCACCAGCATTCTGAGCAGGCAGGGGTTTACACAGTAGAGCAACAACAACTGCGGTAACCAGCAACAAGCCGACTCGGCTGCGACTCCGTCTGGAGTCAGAACTCCCATGGGTATCAAGCACTACTTCTCTCATCGTTTGACCTTTGGCAATATGATTGAATTCTTCTGCATCTGCGGAATGGCAAGATACCAGGCAACCCACTGGAACCGCGCCCCGCAACCGCATCCATTCCTGTGCGGGTCTGCTGATGCAACGCGTCAGTTGACGCGGGATAGCGGTGTGAGGCTCGCCGATAGAACGCTCTCGACTTGCCCGGAAGGAACCTGAATTGTGCCCGGTTTGACATGGATAGGCTGTACCGACATGGCGGCCTTCTGTATCTTGGATCCGGGACTGTAGCCCGGAACCAGTTCCTTGAGCATCAGCAAAAGGCCGGTGACGTCTTGTTCTTCAACAATTTGCTGCAGCCGATGCATGATTTCCTTGATCTGCACTTCATCCAGATGGTGATGGCAGACATAGCTTCTGATCTTGCTGTGCGAAGTCGGGACTAAAGACTCATGTTGTAGATTCAGCTCTTCAAACAACTTCTCCCCTGGACGCACTCCCGTAAACTGGATCTTGATGTCATGGTCCGGTTGAAGCCCGGAGAGCAGAATGAGGTTCCTGGCAAGATCGACGATCTTGACGGGTTCCCCCATATCGAGGACGAAGACCTCTCCGCCCTTGCCGATCGAGAACGCCTGCAAAACCAGTTGGGCCGCCTCCGGGATGGTCATAAAATAGCGGCGCATCTCCGGGTGGGTGACGGTCACCGGTCCGCCCGCGGCAATCTGGTCCTTGAAGATCGGGACGACACTTCCGTTGCTCCCCAGCACGTTGCCGAATCGCACCGCAACAAATTTTGTGCCTCGCTCCCTCTGGAATGCGCCAATCAACAACTCCGCCACGCGCTTTGTAGCGCCCATCATGCTGGTCGGCCGCACCGCTTTATCGGTGGAGATCAACACAAAATCTTCCACTCCATGTCTTACCGCCGCGCGGGCGACCTGCCATGTGCCAAGGATGTTGTTCTCGACCGCGGCAAAGACGTGCCTCTCCATCATGGGAACATGCTTGTAGGCGGCAGCGTGATAGAGAATGGAAGGTTGATGGTGCAGCATGACCCGCTGCAACGTGTCAGTCCGTGTAATGTTACCGATCTCTGAGTGGAACACCAGATCGGGGAAGTTCCTGGCCATCTCTCTGCCCAGGTGGAAGAGCGGAGTTTCCGCTTCATCGAAGCCGATGAGAGCAAGCGGGCGGAACCGGGCGATCTGCCGGCAGAGCTCCGATCCGATCGAGCCCGCCGCGCCAGTCACCATCACAACTTTTCCCTCGATGCGCTCGCGAATACTGCCCTGATCGAGATGCACCGGCCTTCTGCCGAGTATGTCTTCGACAGCCACATCCCGGATCTGTTTATCCAACTCCGCGCCCTGAATGAGGTCCGCCAAACCCGGCACCATCTTGTACTCCACCCCGGCATCGAGGGCCAGCTTCAAAATGCGCACCATCTGCGGCCCAGTCGCGGAGGGGACCGCGATCAGCACTCTCTCGATGGCATGCGTTCGCACTACGTCCGCAAGGGCTTCTCCGGTTCCAAACACCGGTATCCCCTGCAAGATCACGTAAGCCTTCAACGGATCGTCATCGATGAAGCCCACGACATCACACTTCAGAGACTGGTTTTGGCGAAGCTCCCTCAGCAGGGCCTGTCCTGCTACCCCGGCGCCGTAGATCAGCGTCCTGGTCTGCACCCCTTCCGCACCGTTCCCCCTGCGAGCGGTAAGAATTATGCGAGCGGCCAGCCTGGCCCCCAGAGTCATCAAGCAGGAGAGCAGCCAATCGAGGATATAGACCGAGCGCGGCATTCCCGCTGGTCCGAGCACCGCCAGCAGAACCACTCCGCCCAGAATTGATCCCGCCGAGTTTGCAAACATAACCCGTACGGCATCGTAGGTGGATGTATATCGCCAATTCCCCCGATTCAGCTTGCCGGCAATGAACGCCAGCGACTTTGCGACGACCCATACGCAGAGCGCCACCTCCATCGCATGGAAGGACTGCGCAGGCACCGCGCCGTCAAATCGCAGCCCGAACGCAAAAAAACCGGAAAGGGCAAATGCAGCCAAGTCCAGAAGATTTACAAGAACACGATGCCGGATCAGCTTCGCGCTATAGTACCGCGCTGGAAGCGGTATGGGGGACATTGATTTCTCCTGTGTTCGTATCCTAATACCTACTGCCGTTTCCTATCACTATGAAATTGTTGTTAATACAAAGATTAACCCGCTACGCGGCAGAAGTTGCGGAGCGGGCAGAAACGTATGACTGAGTGTCCAGTATCTCCAGTTCTTCGCCGTCAACTTCGACGGCAAAACTTTGCATGATGCTATCCAGCGTGAGAACAACACGATAACTGTATTTCATTCGCTGCACAACCCCCTCCATTCCGGCAAAGGCGCCGGACCGAATGCGGGCCCGCTGCCCCACCTTAAGCAGAGGGTGGGGTTGGGCGTTGCGTAGTGAAATCCCCGATCGCAGGGCATCAATCTCGGCCTCCGGCAACGATGCCGGTTCGCCGCCCGTGCCGCCCACAACTGACAGCACGCCCGGCACTTCCAGCACACGCACGCGCTCGTTCCGCTGGATGCAAACAAAGATGTAGCCGGGAAACAGGGGAAGATCCAGAGTGACCCTCGATCCGTCGCTCCACTTGCGATGAGTGCGATAGAGGGGCAGAAAATGCTCAATCTGCCTCATCTCCAGGTGTTGTCCCACACGCTTTTCATGACGCGGAGACGTGTAGGCGGCAAACCATTTCGGCGCACAGGCCGCAGGCGCGCAGGACCCACCCGGGAAGGAAGCCAGGGTGCGGCTGCTCGCTTGATCGATGCCCCGATGCCAGATTTCAGACAAAGCTTCGCTATCCTCACTTGGGTGAGCTGTTTTCCACACCGTCCCCGCGGATGCAGGTAAAACTCAGTCTACTGAAGTCGGGAGCCCACGTTGCCGGAGTCATCTTCATGCTCCGCTTACATCCGGCAAGGATACGGATAGGTGTTGCGAACACTATACCACATGGCAACTGGCAACCTGTCAAGACAGCGTTGACGCCTCGTATTCCGCGAGGCGATGTTGAACATGCAGAGGGCTACCGGTATCCTCTTCACCCGCATTCTCCGGAAACTCCTCCAGCTTCTGCTTGTGATGCGAGGTCTGCCCGTATGACGCTCAACGACCCGATCCTTCAACGCAGATACCAAACACTATCGCGTGTTTCATAAACACCTGCGCAGGGTAATCCAGAGGCAGGCGAGATAGAAGAAGGCATGCGGCACGACGCGGTCTGGGAAGCAATCTGTACCGCCTTGACGTTCAGGACATCGTAATTCAGCGAATACTGCGTCACGCCAGCGTGAGCACTACGTCGACGTACTACATCAAGGCGGATGCTGCTGATGTCCGCAAGGCAATGACGAAGCTGGAAGATCACCTCACCGAGGGTGAGCACATCCAGTCAGGCGCTGTCGACTTGTTGCAGCAGCCCGCGACTGCCGGGCACTTTAGCATCCAGTGATTGGCATCCGAGAGAATCGACCAATGGCCGGCAGTCCCAACTCTCTGTGCTGGGAAATCCCATGAATTTACTTGAAGTGAATGCAGACGTCTCTTGTGCCGATGTTGCAGCGGTTCTCCCCTTCCTTCCGCGGCTGGAGGCGCTGATTCCGGACGGCATCTGGATCAAACAGCCTCGAATATCCGTCGAAGGCCCCCCCGAATACCTCCTTGAAGACCATCGTACCGAAGACATGCTTGAACAGCTTCGCATATGGAGCAACGGGCCTGGTGGATGCAAAGTTTTGCTCGGACGCGGTGAGTACAACCCCATCATTTGGCAGTTCCAGCGTGCGCTCTACGACCACGGGTTCATCCGGGATTATGGCTGGACGACCTGGCAGCCGCAGGCCGTCCGCATCTTCGAAAACCCATATCTCCTCCGCAGGGCGCAGATGAGGACATGCGTCAAACTGCTGACCCTTCATATCCGCAGGGAGCGGTTTGACCACGGCCACCTGGCTGGGATGCTCCGTACGGGCCATATCACGGCGATCCTGCGCCGCATGGTCGAGTTGGCCTCGCACAGGTCCGAACCGTTTCAATGCCTCATTGTTCCAGGACAGGCAAAAGCTCATTGTCAACCCGGAATTCCAGCTTTTCCCTTGCAATCTGCTGAAAAGAGATGATCGAAAATGATGCGTAGCTCTGTTCCAAAAAGGTGTGGGTTGAGAAACAAGGGGTCATGCGAATTGTCCCGGAAAAGTCGTCCGGCCTGGCGCTACTCGTCCTTGCATGTCCCCGTTGCGTCTAGTGCTATGGGCGGGGGACGGGGGGCTTCTCGCTGGAGACCTCCGCGCTGTGATCGACCTCCAGGTTGGAGAAGAGCAGGTCCGGCACGACGTAGCTGACCATGTCGGCTCTGGTCGAGCCTGCCAGGCCGGAGAGGCCCAGCAGAACGAGAAATCCCTGCGCGGGATTCTCCTCCGGCTCCTTGGTGTACTCGCTGTATACAGTGCGAGCTTTGGAGACGGCCATGATCGTTCTTAAGCTCTTGAAGGGAACGCTTACGATGCGCGCGTCGCGCACCGCCTCCTCGTGGCCGTCGGGATAGAGGCGGACCGCCTCGATGGCGCTCGATCCCGAGAGTCGGCGCACAATCAGGCCGAACTCGAGCCCGCGCGTCTTGACCACGTCCATCATCTGCGCGCGCAGCTCGGCGTTGCTGTAGCTCTTCGTCGAGTTGACGATCACGTTGCTGGGCAGTACGCCCCCGAGGCGCATGTTGCCGGTGCTGTGTGGCATGTTGCGCGCGGGCTGGCGCGAGTTGAGCAGCGTCTTCTCTATGCCTGCGTCGACCAGCAGAGTCTCCTGGGCAGGCACGCCCTCTTCATCGAACTTGTAGCTGCCGAAGAGGGGCTGGCCGTCGCAGCTTGTCGCCAGCGGATTGTCCACCACGCTGAGGAACTCGGGCAGCACCGAGGTATTGAGCTTGAGGCCGGAGCGGGGACGGACGGGAAAGTTGTTGGCGAAGTTGTGCGCGAAGATCTCGTCGGCGGCCTTGCCCTCGACCAGCACCGGGCCGCTGTAGCGCTTGAAGGGCTTGGCCTTCTCCCGCGCCGTGAGACGCTCGCCGAGTTGCCGGGCGCTGGCCAGAATCTCCGCCTCGCTGGGCAGGTCGCTGAGCGTGCGCGCATGTGCGCTGTAGACGTCGTTGTAGCTCTCGTCGTTCTTTCCGTGCAGCGTAGCGGTTAAGTGGAGGTATATCTCCGGCATCTGACGGACATAGCTGGTGCCCTCGCTGTTGACCAGGTGCTCGATGACGTTGTCGATCTCGAAGACGGCGGTCGTGTCGCGGATCGACGGTTCCTTGCTCAGCACGGCCGAAGAGACGCGCACCAGATGCTCGGCGTTGGCCTGATCTGCAACGACCAGGGGCAGCGTCTCGGATTCCACATGCGCTGGCTCCTGGCTGAAGTCCGGCGTGCGCTTGCTCAGGTCCTTGCCTGCATCGCCAGCCTTCTTGGCCGAGAGGTCCTGCAAGGCCTGCTTGTAGGCACTGTCGGTGGCGATCCATATCTTGCGCCGCAACTCGTCATAGTTGTCATCGAGAGGCAGCACATTCGAGCCGCTGGCCATCGAGGTGAGGAGCGAAAAGAGTTTACCGATCCCCGCACCGCTGTAGTTGCTGTTGTCGTACTCGTAGCTGCCCACGCGCACGGTGACGGTGAGCTGTCGCGTGTGCGTCTGCTCGCTCGAGGTCAGCGAACCGAGACGGGCGTGCGCGATGACGCTCTGCTGGTCGACGATCTTGTACTCGATGTAATAGGGCCGGTCCATCGAAGGCAGCTGCAGAAGCTTCATCGAGCGCGCGATCTCGTCCTTCATGGCGCGAGTCACTACGTCGTCGGACTGCGCATAGAGTGGGACCGAGGCGAAGAGGCAGAGGGCAAGGGCAAGCAGTGGCTTGTTCATCGCGCGCCTCCTGCGGTCGCCGCCAGGGGTGCGGGAAGGATCGGCGGACGCTCCTGCGACTTGGTGTTCTTCTGCACCTCGATCTGCGAGATCAGGATGCCTGGGCCGCTGGCCGAGACCGGAACAAAGCCCGACTCGGCGCCGCAGACCCCGTTGAAAACGGCCTTTTCGTCATCGGCGGCGACGATCTTGCTGAAGGCTGCGAGCGGGGTTCCGACCAGATTCACGCCGCGAACCAACTGCTCTCGCCCATCGGGATAGACGCGATAGACCATGATGGGAAGCACCTCAAAGGCGTTGGGGAGGGCCCGCATGGTGAGGGTGAATCCGCCCTGAATATCGTCGAAGAGGAGTCCGAAGGGCTTGTTCTGCTGCTTGATCTGCGCGATCAGAAGCCGTTTCAACTGCTCGCGGGTTACGGGCCTGGAGTTGACGATGACGAGGTTCGACTGGCGCGCCACGGGCTTCATTCCGGCCTGCGCGCGACCATGGCCATTTGAGTTGGGAAAGCCCGCAATCGGTGCGCGGCTCATGAGGAAGCTGGTGAGAATGCCGTCCTTGACTGCGACGACGGGCCGCGCACGCACGCCCTCGTCGTCGAAGCTGTAGGAGCCGACCAGATCCACGCCTCCGTAGTGCTTCAGCGTGGGGTCGAAGTCCACCGAGAGGAAGCTGGGAAGAACTGGCTGGCCCACCATCTTGGTGAAGGTCTGGCCCTCGTCCTCGCCCTTCTGGCGCTGGCCCTCGACGCGATGGCCGAAGACCTCGTGGAAGAAAACCGCGGTGGCGCGGCCAGAGAGGATCGCCGGGCCGGTGTAGGGATCGACGACCGGAGCCACGCGCAGGGCCTTCAGGTCGGCGATCATCTTGTCGACGGCCTTCAGAACGGTCGCGTCGTCGGGCAGTCCCTCGGGGGTGAAGGCGGCGTAGGACTCATAGCGCGGAAGGATCATCCCGTCGTCTGCCTTGGAGGTGGCCTGAATCATCAGGCGATAGTATGTGGTCGAGCTTTGTATCGCTGCGCCATCGCTATCCACAAACCAGCGCGTCTCCTGGTCTGCGGTGATTGTGGCCGTGGCGTTGTAGAGGTCTCCGTAGCGATGGAAGGGCTGGGTGTAGCGGCGCGTTCGCTCCTCCCACAGCTTGCGGTCGAAGGGCATCGGCGGAATCGGCTCAACGGAGTTCTCGGGCCGCTCGTGGGAGAAGTCGTCGGACTTGTCCTCCTGCTCGATCTGGATTCCGTTGTCGGTCTTCGCGGCGGCCAACTGCGTCACGGCGCTCTTGTAGACCTTGTTCGTCTCGTCCCAGAGCACGAGACGGATGGGCAGTGGATCGTCATCGAACGGAACGGAGACCTGCGAGAGGCTTCCGGAAACGGCCGCGGCGATCTTTCCCTCCATGCTGCGGATCGGATGGGTATTGTCCAGCGAGAAGTCGCCGACGCGAACCGAGACATGCGCCACGCGATGATGGCTGGAGTCGCTGCTGACCAGGGCGCCGAAGGACGAGGTGACCGTATCAACTTTCGAGTCGGCGATTTCATAGCTGAGATAGTAGGCCGCGACCGGCTGGTCCTTCAGTGCTGCGAAGTCGCGGTCGACCTCTGACTTTGCGACAGCCAGAACAGGCGACGCATCGCCGCTCCTGGCCGGCTGCGCCATGCTGGAAGAGAGCGCAGCACCAATAGACACACAGAGACACGCCGACACACGGAGCAAAGTCAATCTCTTCAACTGGCCCTCGGAAGCTCAGATTAAGACGATCCATTGTAGCGTGGCTCAAGTCATTTAATGTTCGTCTGTCGAGAGGTCTTTTCCCTGCGCACGCAATTCATCTGGAACACGAGATTATGGTCGATTGATCGCAACACTCGCCTGGCACTCTTGCCCGTCCGCTCCGGCGAAACTCAGATCGGTAACGGAATGTCGCCATCGCCCCTGGAATCTGACGGCCGAGTCTCATATCGATGATCGCGTCGCGGAGTCGAAATCGCCTTATCGGACACCAATCGGACACTCAAACCGCCAGAGCGTCCGCTCTGCGATTGATTGATGTCCAAATAAAATCTTTAGGATGAATTACATGGCGGAGAGAGGGGGATTCGAACCCCCGGTAGAGCTTTTGACCCTACAACGGTTTAGCAAACCGCCGCCTTCAGCCACTCGGCCATCTCTCCAACACTCCCCCGCATCTCGCTCCTGAGCGCATGCCGGGACCCCCCGATTATAAACAGTTCCCCGGTCCCGCGTCATGAATCAAGCCTCCCTTCCAGTTTTCTTACCCTCGGAATCTCACCCACGCTGTTGATCTGCCTGCGCCTCGCCTCCTGCTTCAGGTAAATTCTCCTCAACAGCAAATCTTCCCCGGAGGCCGTCGCCTGCGCAAACCCCACAGCAAGATGCGTCTGCTCCCGCTCATCGCAGCCACCTACTTCATGGTCGCCGGCGGCCCCTACGGCCTGGAAGACATCCTGGGCGACGCCGGCTATGGACGCGCCCTCCTCCTGCTGCTCCTCATCCCGCTGGTCTGGAGCCTGCCCACCGCGCTGATGGTCGGCGAGCTCGCCTCCGCCCTGCCCCAGGAGGGCGGCTACTACTGCTGGGTGCGCCGTGCTCTCGGCCCCTTCTGGGGATTTCAGGAGGCCTGGCTCTCGCTCGCAGCCAGCGTCTTCGACATGGCCATCTACCCGGTCCTCTTCGTCCTCTATCTCTCCCGCGTCGCGCCCGCGCTCACCGCTGGCCCGCGCGCCACGCTCTGGGAGCTGGCCGTCGTCCTGGTCTGCGCCGCATGGAACCTGCGCGGCGCCCGCTCCGTCGGCGAGGGATCCATCGGCTTCTTCGCCCTTCTGCTTGCGCCCTTCGCCGTCCTCGTCGCCGCCGGCATGTGGAGGGGCCTCTTCGCCCACGCCGCCGGTCTGCTCACGCTGCATGACCACCTCCGCCACTCGCTCACTCTGCTGCGCGCTCCGGTCGCCGCGCCCTCGCTGGCCGGCGCCGTCTCCATCGCGCTGTGGAACTACATGGGATGGGACAACGCCTCCACCGTCGCCCAGGAGGTGGAATCGCCGCAGCGCAACTATCCGCGCGCCATGCTGCTCTCCACCGCGCTGGTCGCCCTCACCTACATCGTCCCGCTGGCCGCCATCGGCATCGGCGGCATCCCCGCCGGCCAGTTCACCACCGGCGCATGGACCGACGCCGCGCGCTCCATCGCCGGCCCCGGCCTCTTCGGGACCGGCCTTGCCCTTGCCGTCGTGCTCGGAGGAATGCTCAACGGCGCGGGAATGTTCAACGCCCTTATGCTCAGCTACGCACGCGTTCCCTACGCTCTCGCCCAGGACGGTCTGCTCCCGCGTTTCCTCACCCGCACCACCTGCGCGCGCCCTACCCGCGCCCCAGTCCCCTGGGCCTCGGTCCTGGTCTGCGCCGCTGCCTGGGCATTGGCGCTTGGCCTCTCCTTCGAGCGCCTCATCTCCATCGACCTCGTCCTCTACGGCGCCTCCCTGTTGCTGGAGTTTGTCGCCCTGGTCGTCCTCCGCCTGAAGGAACCCGCCCTCGTCCGCCCCTTCCGCATCCCCGGAGGGTTAATCACGGCAATACTGGCCGGCGCCGGCCCGGCCCTGCTGCTTGCCTTTGCCCTCGTTGCAGCACGCTTGGAGCGCGTCGGCCCGTTCCCCGCCCTCGTCTTTGCCGCTCTGGTGGCCGTCGCCGGCCCGCTCGCCTACTGGATGGCCCGCCTCGCCTTTTCCCGCCAATCCCCGCCCCCGGTTCCCTCGGCAAGATAACTCTGGCGCGTTGTGCTGTCATGGTGGTACAGTTCCCCTCTCAATGCAAATCGGTCGCAGGCAGCCGGGTACGGCGTGGATCCTGCCAGGCGAAAAAAAATACTTTCGTGAACACGAAATTTTAGATATGCTTCTTCTGGTTCCGCATTACAAAGGATTCCCCCAATGAAACTTTGCTTGAAGATTCTTGCCATCGCCATGATCGCCGCCACCACCTATTCCCTGACCGGCTGCGCGGCCCCCGCCACTTTCAGCTATTCCAACGTAGGCATCACGTTGTCGCAAACGTGCGCCGACTGCGTGGGCGGCGCAGTTAATGGCGTCAACATTGTGTTTGATCCGAATCAACCGGGTGTGATGGAGTTTCCCAACTCCGGCCAGGGCGGCACCGTTACCTTCACCGCCAACGTCACCAATGCTCCGTCAAACGTCACCTGGTCCCTCTGGCCGACGAGTAACCTTGCCACCCCCCTTCCGCCTATTACCGGCTCCGGTACGCCGGTCGCCGAGAAGTCCCCCGCTGGCGCCACTGGCTATCTCATTGTGCAGAGCGGAAACACCGCCACATACACCAATAGCGGTGCATCGGTGGCTACCACCAATATTACTGTCAGCATCCCAATTTATTACGGCGCGGCACTGGTGCAAGCGCAGAGCATGCAATACGTCATCACCTACACGAAGCAGGTTGTGTCGGGCGCTGGAGTCACCTCGCTCCAAACCGTCAATGTGCCGACAACGGGCATTCCCCAGGGCGACGTGTTGCTGGAGGCCTCGGTGCCCAACAACCCCGCCAACCCCTCCTCGGTGGCCGCCGCCTACCAGTTGTTTGAGTGGTTCAACGAAAACGGCGCTACGCCCACCCTCTACCTGACACCCCAGACTCCCACCGTCCCCTCGGGACTCACAGACAGCGTCTTGACCGTTCCCCGTGGGACCTCCTATCAGTTCTTTGGCGGTGTGACCGGCACTCCGCCCTGCGCCGCCCCCTCTGCTAGCGCCCCCTGCTCCAACGGATTGCCCAATCATGGCATCGACAACACAGCCGTCTGGGAGGTTGGTGACGCAGGTGTGGCATCGTCCTGTCCTTCCACGGCCGTGGTTGGCGGTTCCACCGCATTCGGGACCATCACCAACACTGGCCTCTTCACCGCTCCGGCCGCGATTCCACCCGGCTTTGTCTGTGTCGTCTTGGCCGCCCACTCCCTCCCAACCACTACCGCCTTCGCCTACATCACCATCAATTAGAGCAAATCTTCCGTAGGCGCCGAAATCTTCAACCAAAGCAAAGGGCCGCCCCCAGAGGCGGCCCTTTCGATTGCGAGAGGCAGCCCATCCGCTTGAGCGCCTCTCTCGAACCCCCCGCGCGTCTCCTCGCGTGTGCGGCCGAATCCATCCCCCGCCCGCGCAGACTCTCGCCTCTCTCCACCCCATCCGCCCCGCCGCCACTCCATCCGCCCCGCCGCAAGTCTATAATCGGAGCCATGAAAGCCCATGTCTATGTCACGTTGAAGCGCACCGTCCTCGATGCCCAGGGCCAGACCGTCGCCGGAGCGCTCCGCCGCATGGGCCTGAACGGGGTCGCCGATGTCCGCCAGGGAAAGTACTTCCTCCTCACCCTCGAGGACTCGCTCGCATCCAGCCCCGCCGCGGCCCAGCTCGAGGTCGAGCGCATCGCCCGCGAGGTCCTCACCAACCCCGTCATCGAAGAGTTCTCCCTCCGCCTCGAACCCTGATCCGCGAACCTGCCCCTGATTCTCGAACCTCGAACCATGTACCTCGAACCTAGCCTCCTAAAGTTGTATCCCCATGCCACCGATAGGGAATAACGCAGTGCCCTCCTGCGGAGCAAAGTTATTCCATGCACCAGGCGGCCGGCGCAACAAGCCGCCGCCATTATTCGCGGAGTTGTGGCTCAGTGCCCAGTCCGCGCACAGGAGATTAACGCCGGGCCCCCCGGAGGATGCTACGCTCGAAGAGTTGGGAGACCATACCCTTTGAGTCAACTTCAGAACAAACCTCTGGACCGTGCATCCGCCGCCCCAGGGTTCGATTGCGTCGAAGCTGCGCCGCTGGCCGGGTCCGCTCGACTCGATACACAACATCGAGCGGCGGCCCCAGACGCTGACCCCGTTGCAACCCATCGGGCAGCGGACCCGGCGGCTCAGACCGCGGCCCCCCCCGCGGTTCTCCAACCTGAAACGGCTGCCGCCTCTGGTGGCAGCCGTTTCCTTCGTGCCTGCCTCCGCCTCCCCGTCGACCGCACCCCCGTCTGGTTCCTTCGCCAGGCCGGCCGCTACATGCCGGAGTACCGCGCCGTCCGCCGCCGCCACTCCCTGCTCGAAATCTGCCGCACCCCCGAGCTCGCCGCCGAGGTCACCATCTCCGCCGCCGAGCGCCTCGGCGTCGACGCCGCCATCATCTTCGCCGACCTCCTCCTCCCCCTCACCCCCATGGGCCTCGACTTCGAGTTCGTCGCCGACGAGGGCCCCCGCGTCCTCGCTCCCATCCGCACCGCCGCCCAGGCCCGCGCCCTCCGCACCGACCGGACTGAAGAGTTGATGTACGTCGCCCGCGCCATCGAAATCATCGCCGCCCGCTTCAGTCCGCCCCGTTCTGACGGAGACCAGCTCGGCGTCATCGGCTTCTGCGGCGCGCCCTTCACCCTCGCCAGCTACATGATCGAGGGCGGCAGCTCGCGCAACTACATCGAAACCAAGCGCCTCATGTACGCTTCCACCACCCAACCACCGTCATCCCGACCGGAGCGTAGCGGAGTGGAGGGACCCCCGCATTTTGCCCGCACAATCACAGAAGATTGTCATCCTGAGCGTTCCACTGAAGATTGTCATCCTGAGCGGAGCGCGCAGCGCGCAGTCGAAGGACCCCGAGAGACTACGCCACTCCACAACACTCCGGATCTTTCAGCCACGAAGCCGCTTCTAAACCCCGACTCCGCCGCCTGGCCCATCCTCATGGACAAGCTGGTCGCCGTCCTCGCCGGCTTCGCCGCCCAGCAGGTCGCCGCCGGCGCCGATGTCATCCAGGTCTTCGACTCCTGGGTCGGCGCGCTCACCCCCACCGACTACCGCGCCTACGTCCTCGCCCCCACCACCGACCTCATCGCCCGCATCCGCGCCCTCGGCGTCCCCGTCATCTACTTCGGCGTGGACACCGCCTCGCTTCTCCCCGCCATGCGCGACACCGGAGCCGACGTCATCGGCCTCGACTGGCGCACCCCGCTCGATCAGGCCTGGAGCACTCTAGGCCACGGCGTAGCCGTCCAGGGCAACCTCGATCCCATCGCTCTCTTCGCCCCGCCCGACGTCCTCCACGCCCGCGTCGCCGAGGTCCTCGCCGCCGCCGCCGGCCGTCCCGGACACATCTTCAACCTCGGCCACGGCATCGTCCCCAACACCCCCGTCGAAGCCGTCCTTGCCGTCGTACGCCAGATCAAATCCTCCACCCCCTGACCGCCTCTACTTTTTTAGGTGCTACGCAATACGCCATGAACCAGTCAGACCACAACTCGACCGCCGTCCTCCTGCTCGCCCACGGCACCCCCAACGTCCTCGGCGAGATGCCCGCCTACCTCGCCAAAGTTACCGGCGGTCGCGCCCTCCCGCCCTCGGTCGTCGCCGAGCTCCAGCACCGCTACGCGCAGATCGGCCTCGGCGAAACCCCCACCCCAGAGCCTCCACCCCTCACCCGATGGACCTTCGCCCAGGCCCGCCTGCTCGAATCCGCCCTCGCCGCCGCCGGCCATCCTCTGCGCGTCTACGCCGCCATGCGCAACTGGCGCCCCTTCATCGCGGACGTCGTCCGCCGGATGCGAGCCGACGGCGTCACCCGCATCCTCGCCATCTGTCTCGCCCCGCAGAACTCCAGCACCAGCACCGGCCTCTACCGCCGCGCCCTCACCTCAGCCATCGAAGCCGAAGCCGCCCAGAGTCCCTCCGCCCCCAGGCCCTCCCTCACCTTCGTCGAATCCTGGTCCGAAGAACCCTCCCTCATCGAAGCCTTCGCCCAGCGCCTCATCGACCTCTGCACAAAACTGGGTGCCCCAGAGCCTGCCCTGAGCTTGCCGAAGGGTCTGGACTCTCAGACCTGGGAAGTCGAGCCAGAAAACCAAATCGTAGCCACCGCCCTCCCCGTCCTCTTCACCGCCCACTCTGTCCCCTGCCGCACCATCCAGGCCAGCGAATCCAACCCCGCCCCCGACCCCTACCCTGTCGAAGCCAAACGCACCGCCGAACTTGTCTTCGCCTCCGCCGCCCGCCAGCTCCCCAACCTGAAAAAATGGTTCTTCGCCTTCCAGAGCCAGGGCGTCGCCGGAGGCCCCTGGATCGGCCCCACTGTCGAAGACACGCTCCAAGCCATTCGCACCGAAGGCCACCTCGGAGTCGTCCTCCAGCCCATCGGTTTCCTCTGTGACCACGTCGAGGTCCTCTACGACATCGACATCGCCTTCGCCCAGCGCGCGCGCACCCTCGGCCTGCGCCTCTTCCGCACCGAAAGCCTCAACGACTCCCCGCTGCTGACCGAAGCCCTTCTCCGCGTCGTCCTCGCCAACGCTTAGGGAATCTCTGAATATGCCCCTGTTTTGAAGGGGCGGGACTTTAGTCCCGCCGGTTGCACGGCGATTGCAACGCGGCTTTAGCCTCTGAGGGAATCTCCAACACTCGTTCAGACCTTCCTTAGCTCTTGTCCGCCCGCGACAGCGGAATGATGACGCACGCCGCGATCAGTGCTGGAACAGACAATACAATCAAGACCGTCTTGGGGTAAGGCAGGTGTGCGAACAACACGATCAGCATGTCGGCTATCCACACCGCCAGGAGGACCGACATAAACCTCACCATCCATCTCATGCTCCTGCGATTCGTCATCCAGGCCCTCCTCCGCGTCGTAGTCCGCCAACTTACCACTTACCACTGACCATTGTCTTTACCGCACCACCAGCAGCACCACTCCATGCCGCGGCACCGTAAATTTGGTGTCGTCCCCAATCCTTCCCAGGTCCTTGGCCGCCCACACATCCCGCGCCGTCACATGCGCCGGCAGGCCAGCCTCCTTCAGATGCAGCCCAATCCCGCGCATTTCGCTCGCCGTCTCGCCAAAATTAAAGATCGCCAGCGCCTTCCGCCCGCCCTTCAGCGACTTCGCCCATATCTCCACCGGCCCCTCGGCATAGACCCGGTCTCCCTGCCGCCCCAGCGCGTCCTGGTCGATCGCGATCACTTCCTTGTTCATCAGGATCGACGCCACGTCCGGCGTCATCTGGGTCAGGTTGTTGCCCGCAATCAGCGGAGCCGCCAGCATCGCCCACAGAGTCATGTGGGTCACATTCTCGTCGTGCGTCAGCCGTCCGTTGCCCACCTCCAGCATGTCGGGATCGTTCCAGTGTCCCGGCGCCGCATACTTCTCCAGCCCCGCCTGGCCGCGCCCAATCAGGCTCATGCGGTCGAAGTTGGCCGAGATGTCGCCCGTCGTCCGCCACAGGTTCGCGCCCACCTGCGGCCCCCACTCCCACACCGAGTCCCACCCATACTGGCACAGGCTGTAGACCATCGGCCTTCCCGTCTTCCCGATCGCCTGGTGCATCTTCTCGTACGCCTCGCGCATCATCTTGTTCTGCGCCGCCAGGTCGTTGGGAAACTGCGCCCGCATCACGCCGCTGTAGCTGCACAGGTCGTACTTCAGATAATCGATCCCCCACTCGGCGTACGTCGCCGCGTCCTGCTCCTCGTGGCCCAGGCTTCCCTCGAACCGCGCGCACGTCTTCGCCCCCGGCGAAGAATAGATCCCCAGCTTCAGCCCCTTGGAGTGGACGTAATCCGCCAGCGCCTTCATGTCGGGAAACTTCTCGTTGCTCTGGATCTTCCCATTCGCATCGCGCCCGCCCTCCCATGTGTCGTCGATGTTCACATACACATAGCCCGCGTCGCGCATCCCGGTCGACACCAGAAGGTCCGCCGTGTCGCGAATGTCCTTGTCCGTCACCTTCCCGGCGAAGTAGTTCCAGCTATTCCATCCCATCGGCGGAGTCGCCGCCGTTACTGGCCGAGTCGCAGCAACATGCGGCCGGGTCGCCACAGCAGAATGCCGGGTCGCAGTCCCGCTCGCCGCACTCGTCTGCGCTCCCTGCGCCGTCTGCGCACCCGCACCAACCGCCCAACCCGCCACAAATAGAACCAGACCGCCAGCCTTCAGCATCTGCGACCGGATCCGCATCCCCATCCTCAAGCCTCTCTGAAACTCCCCACGAATCTTAGAGTCTCCGGCCCAACCCCGGCAAATCGCCGCTTCAGCACGGCTTCCAGCTCCTTTACCGTCCCCACCGGGGTCTGGCAGCAATGTCCGCTGCACACCAGCGCGAAGCTGCCTTGCACTCTGGGCAGGTGCGTCAACGTCTGCAGTAGTGCCGGTGGCAGCTGCGCCGGCAACTGGCCCGCAAACTGCTCCCGCTTCAGCCGCACCACGCTCTTGTTCGCCGCATAGCGCGCCTCGGCCGCCGCCTCCAGCCCGCGCGCCGCCGCATCGTCGCCAATCACGCACACCTGCACCTGCGGGGTCACCATCCGCTCCAGCGCCAGGGCGTAGGTTGCGGCGTACAGGCCGAAGTGCTCCACCACCCCGGCGAATGTTTCCAGCGTCTCCTGTGCCTTGGCCGCATATTCCGCGCTCCCGTTCAGCGCCTGCAACCGCTGCAACAGCATCGCCGCCACCGGGTTTCCCGCCGGGGTCGGCGAGTCCTGCAACGGCTTGCGCCGCGTCACCAGCGCGCCCAGCCTGCGCTCCCCCTCTGCCGCCGCCTCGGTATCGAAGAAGCCGCCTCCCACCGGATCGTAGAACCGGCCCAGCGCGCTCTCCATCAGCTCCGCCGCAGCCTCGTAGTAGCGCATCTCGCCGGTCGCCTCCCACGCGTCCAGCGCCGCGTGGCCCAGAAACACATAGTCGTCCAGCCCGCCCGCCACGCGTTCCACCTTCACTCCCGGCTCGCCGTATGCCGCCACATGCGCCAGCCCGCTCGCGCGCCCGCCCCACGCCGCCCCCAGGACCCGGTCCAGCGACTTCAGCGCAAAGGCACGCGCCTTCGGCTCGTCCAGCACCCGCCCCGCCTCCAGGTACGCCGAGATGCACATCGCATTCCACGCAACGTACATCGTCTTGTCCACATACGGCGTCGGACGCTTCTTGCGCGCCGCAATCATCTTTCGCCTGGCCGATTCCAGCCGCGTCAGCGCCTCCACCACCCGCAC
>JBEKRR010000044.1:0-21319 GCA_049518555.1 Acidobacteriaceae bacterium | reverse complement strand
CTGATGATCGCGCCCGCGTGGCCCATGCGCCGTCCCGGAGGCGCTGTCTGTCCCGCGATGAACCCAACCACCGGCTTCTTCACGTTCTCCTTGATGAACTGCGCCGCCTTCTCCTCCGCCGTGCCGCCGATCTCGCCGATCATCACGATCGCCTCGGTCTCCGGATCGTCGTTCAGCAGCCGCAAGGCATCAATGTGGGTCGTCCCGATGATCGGGTCGCCGCCAATCCCGATCGCCGTCGACTGCCCGATCCCGCGCGTCGTCAGTTGGTACACCGCCTCATAGGTCAGCGTCCCCGAGCGCGACACAATCCCCACCGAACCCTCCTTGTGGATTCGCCCCGGCATGATGCCAACCTTGGCCTTGCCCGGCGAGATCACCCCCGGGCAGTTCGGCCCCACCAGCCGCGATTTCGACCGCTTCACAATCTCCCACACCCGAACCATGTCCAGCGTCGGAATGCCCTCCGTAATGCACACGATCAGCGGCAGCCCGCTCGCCTCGGCCTCCAGGACCCCGTCCGCGGCAAACGGCGGCGGCACAAAGATCATGGTCGCATTCGCGCCCGTCTCTTTCACCGCCTCCTCCACCGTGTTGAAGACCGGCCAGCCCTCATGCACGGTCCCGCCCTTGCCCGGCGTCACTCCGCCCACCACCTTGGTCCCGTACTCCTCACAGGCCTTGGCGTGGAACGTCCCCTCGCGCCCGGTAATCCCCTGCACAATCAGTCGCGTATTTTTATCAACCAGAACTGCCATTACTTGCCCCCTTTCGCGGCGGCGACAGCAAGGTCGGCAGCCTCTTTCATCGTTGCTCCCACTTGGAACTTAATCCCCGATTCGGCAAGAATCTTGCGCCCTTCTTCGACATTCGTGCCTTCCAGCCGCAGTATGATCGGTAGCTTCACATTCAGCTTCTTCGTGGCCTCAACCACCGCCGACGCCAGAATATCCACCCGCAGGATCCCGCCAAAGATATTGATGAAGATCGCCTTCACGTTGGGGTCGCTCAGCAGAATCTCAAACGCATTTTCGATCTGCTCCTGGCTGGCGCTTCCGCCCACATCCAAAAAGTTCGCCGGACTTCCGCCCGCGTAGCTGATGATGTCCATCGTCGCCATGGCCAGCCCCGCGCCGTTCACCATGCACGCAATGTTGCCGTCCAGCTTGATGTAGTTCAGGTTGAACTTCGACGCCTGCACCTCCAGCGGGTCTTCCTCCGCCAGGTCCCTCAGCTCCTTCAGGTCTTTGTGCCGGAACATCGCGTTGTCGTCGAAGTTGATCTTGCAGTCCAGCGCCATCAGGCTTCCGTCCGCCGTCGTGATGAACGGGTTGATCTCCATCAGCGACGCGTCGCTCTCCATGAACGCCTTGTACAGCCCCGTCATGAACGCCACCGCCGGGTTGATCTGCTTCGCGTCCAGCCCCAGCTTGAAGGCCAGCTTGCGCGCCTGGTACGGCTGGAAGCCGATCGCCGGCTCAATCGTCTCCTTGTAGATCAGCTCCGGAGTCTCCTTCGCCACCTTCTCGATCTCCATGCCGCCCGCCTGCGACGCCATAAACACAATCTTGGCCGTCGCGCGGTCCAGCACCAGCCCCAGGTAAAGCTCGCGCTCGATGGCCGAACCCGCCTCAATCAGCAGCCGCTGCACCTTCTGTCCCGCCGGCCCGGTCTGGTGCGTCACCAACTGCATCCCCAGGATCGCCTTCGCCGCCGCCTCGGCGGCCTCCACCGTCTTCACCACCTTCACGCCGCCGCCCTTGCCCCGGCCGCCCGCGTGAATCTGGGCCTTCACCACCACCACCAGATTGCCCTTGCTGAACAGCGTCTTCGCCGCCGTGTCCGCCTCTTCCACCGTGGTGGCCATCTCGCCGTCGGGCACGGGAACGCCGTACCTCCGCAGAATCTCTTTTGCCTGGTACTCGTGGATCTTCATGGTTTGTTTGTCTCGGTCCTAAGTAGAAAAATTGCTCGCAGTCCGATAGTAGTGGATGGACGCAAACCGGAGCAATCGCCTGGCCCCATTTTGTGCGTTTATCGTAAACAATAGTCGATTATCGCGCAAATGCGGCGTGGCGGCCCGCGGTCTCAAAGCGAGACCGCAGAAACCCATTGCCTCCCAGCCGCCCGCGCCTGATACCCTTTCCCTCATGGCCCTGCATGCTTACGTGAACCGCATCGTCGAGCGGCGCGAGACCCTCTCGCGCACCGATGCCCGCGCTCTGCTCGAAGAGGTCCTCGCCGGCGACACCGCCGCAGACAGCCCCGGCAGCCCTCGCTCCATGCTGCTCGCCGCCCTGTTCAGCTCGCTCGCCTTGCGCGGCGAAGCCCCCGCAGAGATCGCCGGATTCGTCGACGCCATGCGCGCCGCCGCCACGCCCGTCCCCCTCGACCAGGCCGAACGGGCTCTCCTGGTCGACACCTGCGGCACCGGGGCCGATCTCTCCGGCACCTTCAACATCTCCACCGCCGCCGCGCTGGTCGCCGCGGCCGCCGGAGCAACGGTCGCCAAGCACGGCAACCGCGCCGTCACCTCGCTGTGCGGCTCGGCCGATGTCCTCGAGGCCCTCGGCATCCCCATCGCGCTCACCCCCGCCGACGGGGCCGCCGCCCTGCGCCGCCACCGCTTCGCCTTCCTGCACGCCCCCGCCCTGCACCCGGCCATGAAGGCCGTCATGCCGGTGCGCCGCGCCCTCGGCATCCGCACCATCTTCCACCTGGTCGGCCCACTCTCCAACCCCGCCGGCGCCCGCGCGCAGGTCATGGGCGTCTACTCCGCGCACCTCGTTCCCATTGTCGCCGAGGCCATGCGCCTGCTCGGCGCCCGCCACGCCTTCGTCGTCCACGGAGCCTCCGACGCCTCCGGCCCGGAGGGCAGGACGGGGATCGACGAGCTCTCCATCTCCGGCCCAAGCCAGATCGCTGAAGTTCGCGGCGACGACGTCACCTTCTATCGCCTCACGCCGGAGCAGGTTGGCCTCGAATTCGCCACTACTGGCACTCTGCGCGGAGGCGATGCCGCCGCCAACGCCGCCATCCTGCGCTCCATCTTCGCCGGCGAACCCGGCCCGCGCCGCGACGTTGTCCTGCTCAACGCCGCCGCCGTCCTCATCGCCGCCGGCGTCGTCCCGTCCGCAACGCCAGGCAGCCACGAAGCCTTCCGCGACGCCATCGCCCTTGCCGCCGGGGCCATCGACTCCGGCTCCGTCGCCGCTCTGGTCGACGCCCTCGCCCGCACGGAACCATAACCCCTCACCGCGCGTACACATTTCCAGAACCTCGCACACAGGAGAACCCCATGGCCTCATATCCCCCGACCCACGTCCCCGCCACCGCCTCGCTCGATCCCTCCATGGTCACCACCGCCCTCGAGCTTCCCGGCTACCGCATCGTGCGCAACATTGGAGTCGTGCGCGGCATCGTCGTCCGCTCGCGCAACCTCTTCGGCACCATCGGCGCCGGCCTGCAGACCCTCATCGGCGGCAACATCACCCTCTACACCCAGCTCTGCGAGAAGACCCGCCAGGACGCCTTCGTCATGATGGCCGAGCACGCAGCCCAGGCCGGAGCCAACGCCGTCATCATGGCACGCTACGACGCCAACGAGCTCATGCAGGGAGTCACCGAAGTCCTCGCCTACGGCACCGCCGTCGTCGTCGAAAAGCTCTAGCCTTCCGCGCGTCGAATGCCCCCATCGACCCACGCCGCAACGCTGATCGCAACCCAGTACGTCACAATGTCCCGCACGGAGAAGTACCGCCCCAGCAGAATTATCCCCGGCAGCGTCAGCCGGAATGCATCCATCCCCGGCGAGTGGTAGAGCTTGAAGAACTCAACCGCCGTGGCAATCGCCCCTGAGATCAGCGCCACGACCGGCAGACGCCACCGCGGCAGCGCAGTCGAGACGATCCAGTAGATCATCACCGCCCACAGCATCGATCCGCCGTATTTCACCACCACCGCCGGCAGCCCAAGCGGCACCATCCGCACGGCAAGCCCCACCATCACCGTGATAAAGAACAGCACGAGTGAACTCTTGAGCGTCCGCGGCTTCATCGTCTCCTTCGACTGCAAATGATCGCTCATTTTGATGCCTTGACCGCGTCCTCCGCATCAAATGGAAACAGAGCCGAACCAGCAACTGTATCACGTTCGCAGCCCATTTCTTCGCGTTTTATTTGCCGCCAACCATGCAGAAGCCTAGAATGGAAGTGTGCCCCTGCCGCAGACCGACAAAATTCCCGTCCCAACGCCCGACCACAAGCGCTACTTCATCGAGAAGCTCGGCCTCTCCGAGCGGCTGATGGAGCGCTGCCTGGGCGAGGCGCTCTCGGCTGGCGGCGACTACGCGGACCTCTACTTCGAGTCCGTCACCTCCACCTCGCTGGGCATCGACGAGTCCCTCGTCAAGTCCGCCAGCCAGGGCATCAGCGTGGGTTGCGGCATTCGCGTCCTCTCCGGCGAACGCACCGGCTACGCCTACACCGACGACCTCTCCAGCGCCCGCCTCCTGCGCGCCGCCCGCACCGCCGCACTCATCGCCAGCGGCCCGGCCAAGCAGCGCATCGCCGGCTTCCGCCACACATCCGGCAAGCCCACGCTCTACCCCATCGCCGGGGCCGCGGCCGACGCCGAAATCGCCGCCAAATTGGCCCTCATCCAGCGCGCCGACCGCGCCGCCCGCGATTTTGATCCCCGCATCACGCAGGTCCGCGCCGGCTTCAACGACGAGTTGCGCCGCATCCTCGTCGCCGCCTCCGACGGCACCTTCGCCTCCGACACCCAGCCCCTCGCCCGCCTCAACGTCTTCGTCATCGCGAAGGATGCCTCCGCCAGCGATGGCGCGGGCTCGACCACGCGCGGCACATCCGGCGGAGGAGGCCGCGTCACCCTCGACTTCTTTGAAGGCGCCCACTCGCCGGAGCACTTCGCCCGCGAGGCCGCCCGCACCGCCATCCTGCAACTCGGCGCCATCGCAGCCCCCGCCGGTGAGATGCCCGTCGTCCTCGGCCCCGGATGGCCTGGCGTCCTGCTGCACGAGGCCGTCGGCCACGGCCTCGAGGCCGACTTCAACCGCAAGAAGACCTCCGCCTTCGCCGGCCTCATTGGCCAGAAGGTCGCCAGCGAAAAAGTCACCGTCGTCGATAACGGACAGATGCCCAACCGCCGCGGCTCCATCAATGTGGACGACGAGGGCAACCCCACGCAGGAGACCGTCCTCATCGAGAACGGAATCCTCCGCGGCTATCTCTCCGACAAGCTCTCCAGCCGCCTCATGGGCGCGCCCAACACCGGCTCCGGCCGCCGCGAGAGCTACCACCACATCCCCATGCCGCGCATGACCAACACCTACATGCTCTCCGGCACGGACCTGCCCGAAGACATCATCAAATCCGTCCAGCGCGGCCTCTACGCCGTCAACTTCGGCGGCGGCCAGGTCGACATCACCAACGGCAAGTTCGTCTTCTCCGCCTCCGAGGCATACCTCATCGAGGATGGCCGCGTCACGCAGCCCGTCAAGGGCGCGACGCTGATCGGCAGCGGCCCCGAGGCCCTCAAATTCGTCTCGATGGTGGGCAACGACCTCGCCCTCGACGAAGGCATCGGCACCTGCGGCAAGAACGGCCAGTCCGTCCCCGTCGGCGTCGGAATGCCCACCACCAAGCTCGACCGCATGACGGTCGGCGGAACCGGGTAGAACAGCATCTCTTCTCCCAGGAAGCGTTGCAACTGAACTGTCGCGCCGTCTGCAAGCATCGACGGCAATTCAAAACGTACCAAGCAGCAGGAGAGGAGAAGTCGCTCAATGGCAGTCGAACGGGAAAAGATGTACGAGTGCGAGGTCCGCCGCCGCCGTCTCAAGGCCGGCGGAGGATACGAGCCCTACTGGAAGATTAAAAACGTCGCCGTCGCCCTGGTGGACGAAGACACCGAATTCCGATGCAAGGACTGCTTCGGCGCGGTCAAGCTGCTCGGCCGCAACGGCAAGACCGGCGCCGTCGCCTACGTCGAGCACAAGCTCGCCGCCGACGCCGAGTTCTGTCCCAGCGGCCTGCTCTTCCAGCGCGCCACCGACGGCCGCGAAGCCAGACCCTCCGCCAACCCCGTCGCATAGCCGCGCACGACCTTCTGGTTGTCATTCCCGAAGGGAATCTGCTTTTGTCCTTGTTCTTCGGATTAGCGTGGGGCTTTAGCCCCACGAACCAGCGGCACGACAAATAACGGGCTTCAGCCCCGGGCCATCGTGCCAACCCGCTCTCAATAGCTCTCAACCCGATCCCCAACCGCACCACGCACAAAGGAGCATCATGGCCGCCGAATCCGAAAAAATCTACGAGTGCCAGGTCAAACGACGCCGCCTCAAGACCGGCGGTGGCTACGAGCCCTTCTGGAAGCTCAAGAGTGTCGCCGAAGCCCTCTCCGACGACGACACCGAGTTCCGCTGCTCCGACTGCACCGGCGCCGTCAAGCTGCACCGTCATCACGTCCCCGACGCGCCCCCGCCGCACATCGCCCACAAGCTCAAGACCGACTCCGAGTACTGCCCCGCCGGCATCTTCTTCCGCAAGGCCACCGACGGCCGCCTGCCCCGCCTCTCCGAGCATCCCGTCCGCTAGGGGATCGCACCGCGCAGCCAGAAGTTCACCGAGAGTTATACGCTGTAAGAATGCCGACCAAGACCGCCGCCGACCTCCAGCAGCTCGCCTCCGACGTCCTCGCCCGCGCTCTCCGCGCCGGGGCCACAGACGCCGAAGCCGTCGTCTATGAGGGCGATGAGTTCTCCACCCTCGTCCGCCTCGGCCAGGTCGAGACGCTCAAGGAGTCCGGCTCGCGCGCCGTCGGCCTGCGCGTCTTCATCGGCCTTCGCACCGCCAGCACTTCGTCCTCCGACTTCTCCCGCGAAAGTCTTACCCGCCTCGTCGAAGGAGCCGTCACTCTCGCCCGCATCACCAGCGAAGACCCCTTCGCCGGCCTCCCCGAACCCTCCGAGTTCGGGCAGCACGACGTCGCCGCCCAGCGCCTTTACTTCGACGATGTCAACCTCCAACCCCCCGCCGACCGAATCGAAATCGCCCGCGCCGTCGAGGCCGCGGCCATGGCCTTCGACACCCGCATCCAGAACTCCGGCGGCGGAGACTTCGACACCGCAACCTCGCACAAGATCCTCATGAACTCGCGCGGCTTCACCGGCGAGTACCGCCGCAGCTACTGCGGCTTCTCGGCCCAGCCCATCGCCCACGACGCCGACGGCCGCATGCAGCGCGACTACTGGTACTCCGCCGCCCGCTCCACCCGCCTGCTGGAGGACCCCGTCGCCATCGGCCAGGAGGCCGCCCGCCGCACCCTGCAACGCCTCGGCGCGCGCCAGGCCAGCACCCAGCAGGCCCCGGTCGTCTTCTCGCCGGAGATCGCCCGCTCCATCGTCGGCCACATCTTCGACGCCGCCAACGGCGACGCCATCTATCGCCACGCCAGCTTCTTCGCCGGAATGCTGGGCGAGCGCGTCGCCGGAGAGAACGTCACCGTCATCGACGACGGAACCCTCGTCTTCGATCGCGAATCAGACCGCGACGGCTCCATCCGCACCGGCGGCTTCGGTACCGCGCCCTTCGACGGCGAGGGCCTGCCCACCCGCCGCACCGTGCTCATCGAGAACGGCATCCTCCGCAGCTACGTCACCAACACCTACACCGCCCGCAAGCTCGGCCTCGCCCGCTCCACCGGCAACGCCTCCCGCTCGCTCGCCGGCAATCCCGGCATCGGCGCGGGCAACTTCTTCCTTCAGCCCGGCACTTTGACACCAGCCCAGATCATCGCCGACGTAAAGTCCGGCCTCTACATCACCGAGACGATGGGCTTCGGTGTCAACCTGGTCACCGGGGACTACTCCCAGGGCGCCGCCGGCCTCTGGATCGAAAACGGCGAGCTCGCCTACCCCGTCGAAGAGATCACCATCGCCGGCAACCTCAAGGAGATGTACAAAAACATCTCCGCCATCGGCAACGACCTCGTCTTCCGCACCGCCGCCGCCGCCCCCTCCCTCCGCATCGATGGCATGACCATCGCCGGCAGCTAGGCGGTTAACAGAATCCAGTCATAAACTGACACACTTGGAGTATTCTTCCATCATCCCAAGTTCGAGCGTGATCTATGAACTGCGGAAAGTGCGGGCGACAAAACGCGGATGACGAGGTTGTTTGCGTCGATTGTGGTTCTTCTCTGCAAAGGATCATCGATTCCTGTTCCCTAGAGAAACCAGTCGAAATGCCGGGGGATACTGCGTCGGTTCTTGTGAGACATTTCGATACTGAAGTAGAGGCAATGTTGGATCAACCACATATCGAGCCTGCAAGCGAGAATCCCGTTGAGAATAAGAGATTAAATGGAGTTGATGGTTGGCTCTTTTGGATCTGTGCTACAGGTCTTTTCCTCGGCCCCGTGATTGAGATTCGTTCATGGGATAATCCGGAATCCGTTCCGTTCGCGCTCTTCATCGCTATCTCAGTGTTCGGTATGTATGTAGGTGTGTCTATCTTCAGGCGATCAAATAGAGCCATAAGGAACGTGCGGATTTACCTCTCCGCAGTATTAGCGTTGGCTATTGGATTAATCACTTTGTCGGTTGTTCGCCAAGCAGACCCATACTCACCGAATGATTTAATTTACAGCGGTTACTTAGTAGCCATTGTGGTTCTCGTCAAATTGGCCATTTGGACACTATACTTCCAGCGATCACGACAAGTGAAGCAAACATTAGGACGTAACCTCTTCGACAGACGCCATGTGGCATAGACAACTCTTCCATCTCGCACACGAATCGTGGCTCCTCATGGTTTCGGAGACGGGAACAAGCACTTTAGGTTTTATCGTCTGGATCGTAGCATTGACGGTAATGAGCTGGCTTTCCGCAGTCGTCCATGGTTTTTTGAAGCGTAGAAAGATAGAGAGAGAAGGGGCCTTTTGCTTTACCGTCCGAGAATCGCTGACCAGCGGTCTGCTCCCTCTTGCCGGAGTATCCTTCCTGGCGGCTATTGCCTGGGGCATATCTGCGACGGTGATAATATATCAAGACCATCAAGATAAGGCGGAAAGAATCCAGAATCTACAGAGCTATGCGTCAAGCGAAGTACAGATGAACAACGAACTTGCTGAGGCCCAGGCGAAAGCCAATAATTGGCGCGATGCTTATACAAGCATATCGAAAGGCGAAGTGGTTCCCGATAGGATTCTAAGCCGTGAGGAAATTGATAAACTACACGATAGGTTGACCGAACTCGCAAAGAATTCTGGTGATATAAACTTTGTGAAGATAGAGATAGCTCCATTTCGCTATGAAGACCGGGAATCTTTAAATTTTGCATCGCAACTCTTTAACATATTCAAGGGGGCGAAGTGGAATGTTCGTTGGAAGACAAGTTACGACAAAGCCTTCGCTGACGAATTCAATAATTCCATGCCGCTCGGGGTGGTCATTTATACTGATAATCAATCTAAGGGATCGTTTATCATGTGGACGCTAAGGGATGCTGGAGTAGATGCTAGAGTTTCCTTGGACGTTCCCGCTGGATTTAGGGGAACTATGATATGTGTCGGAAATAAGCAGTTTCCCTAGCATTTGTGCCAGGTGCCCTATATCTCGATTCTGAGATGTGGGCATCGCGCGAAGGCGCGACCGCTACTGCCCATGCACATCCCATCTACAATCCTCCTGTGGCTGCGTCCTTCCACTTCGAGTACTCCGTACCCTTCTCGCCCGAGAACGCCGCCGAAACTCTGCGTGCCATCCCCGCTCTCCCCGGAGTCTTCGCCCTGCACGGCCCGCGCAGTGAAGACGAGCCTTACCTCACCCGCGCCGCCGACCTCCGCCGCCGCATCACCCGCATCCTCGCGCCGCCCGACTCGCAATCCAAGCGCCTCAACCTCCGCACTCGCGTAGCCCGCATCGACTACACCATCACCGGCTCCGAGTTCGAGTCCACGCTCACGCTCTATCGCGCCTCCGCCGCCGTCTTCGGCCTCGCCGAGGCCCGCCGCCGCCTGCGCCTGCACACGCCCTTCTTCCTCCGCTTCACCGCCGGGAACGCCTACCCGCGCGTCTACTCCACCAACCGCCTCAGCCGCCGCGCCCTGGCCCACACCTACGGCCCCTTCCCTTCGCGCGCCGCCGCCGACCGCTACTGCGACGCGGTCCTCGACCTCTTCAAGCTCCGCCGCTGCTACGAGGACCTCGCGCCCTATCCCGAGCATCCCGGCTGCGTCTACGGTGAGATGAACAAGTGCCTCGCGCCCTGCAATCAGGCCTGCACGCCCGCAGGAGCAGCCGCCTACGCCGCCGAGGCCGCCGCCGTCGAAGCCTTCTTCGCCACCCACGGCGAGTCCCTCATCACCCAGCTCACCGCCCAGCGCGAGCAGGCCTCCGTCGACCTTGACTTCGAGCGCGCCGCCCAGCTCCACGCCCAATTCCTGCGCGTCAAGGCCGCCACCGCCCTCGCCGACCCGCTCGTCCAGCCCATCCCCAACCTCCGCGCCGTCATCCTCCAAAAAACCGCGCAGACCTCTTCATTGTTGTCATCCCGTAGCGCAGCGGAGGGATCTGCTTCACCCGAACCCTCCGCCGCCCTCTTCCTCGTCGACGCCGGCTCTCTGGTCGGCCCGGCGCGTCTCTCATCCACTTCGGCGATGAACTCCGAGACAGCGTCCGATTCCGCAGTCACTCCCACACCGAGTCCCGAAGACCACGCCGTTAAACTCCTCAACGATCTATCAACCCCAATCAAACCGCACCCCAAATCAGCCCCCGATCTAACCACGCTCTCCGACCATCTCTCTCTCCTCCGCCGCTGGTACTACCGCCCGGAGAAGCAGCGCATCGGCGAAGTCTTCTTGCCCAAAGATGATGCCGCCGATAAAACCACGTGGCCCATTCGCCGCATCCTCAACGCCGCCGCCCGCATCTCCCTCGGCGACCCCACACTCACATCTGAAGCTAAGAGCTAACAGCGAATAGCTAACAGCTAGTACACTTCCCTCAGCGCACCTTTCACCTCGAACCTCGAACCTGGTACCTCGAACCTGACCCCATGATCGAACTCGCCTTCTCCATTCTCGCCTCCGACTTTGCCCACCTCGCCGATGAAGTAGCCGCAGCCGAGCGCGGCGGCGGCACCATCGTCCACATCGACGTCATGGACGGCCACTTCGTCCCCAACATCACCTTTGGCCCGCCCATGGTCAAGGCCATTCGCCCCATCACCAAGCTGCCGCTCGACTGCCACCTGATGATCGAGGACCCCGACGACTACATCCCTGCCTTCGCCCAGGCCGGCGCCAACATGATCTCCGTCCAGCAGGAGGTCTGCCGCAACCTGCATCGCACCCTCCAGCACATCGGCGAACTCAACGTCCTGCCCGGCGTCGTCATCAACCCCGCCACCCCCGTCGATACGCTCATCGAAGTCCTTCCCATGGTGAACTTCGTCCTGGTGATGAGCGTCAATCCCGGCTTCGGCGGCCAGCAGTTCCTGCCCCTCGCCGTCGAGAAGATCGCCTATCTTGCGGCGCTGCGCAAAGAGATGGGCCTCAACTTCCGCATCGAGGTCGATGGCGGCGTCGCTCTCGACACCGTCGCCTCCGTGGTCCAGGCCGGAGCGGAACTGCTCGTCGCAGGCTCCGCCGTCTTCGAGAAAGGCCGCACCGAGCAGAACGCGGCCGAGCTGTTGCGCGTCGCCCGCGCCGCAGCCCCGGCCGGTTAGCGCCGCGGCCGGCCTTCAAAATCCTTGTTGTAGGTTTGGGGTAACACGCTGCCAGCTCAGTTGGATCGGAAGGGCACGGCTTCAGAGCTTGTCCTGAGCGAAGTCGAAGGATGCCGAAAGCTCAGTTGGATCGGAAGGGCACGGCTTCAGAGCCTGTCCTGAGCGAAGTCGAAGGATGCCGAAAGCTCAGTTGGATCGGAAGGGCACGGCTTCAGCCGTGCCGAAAAGCGCCATATTTTTCAATTGCGCTCTCTCGATTGCAAGGCAATCGAGAGAGCGCAAGAAAGGGATTCACCAGGCTGGATCGTGACAGAAATCCCCCGCGGCTCCGCAGTTCCCGCAAATCTGCTCTAGAATAGAACTCAGCCCGCACACCGCCGAGTGCGTGCCCGCCAGAACGCCCAGCCTGTGGCAGACGGAGTTCCAAGCATGACGCTAAGCACCACCTCCAGACACGTCCAGATCTCCACCATCAAGGACCGTTCCCTCTTCCCCAATCTGCGCGCCGCGCTCCCCGTGGCTGCGCTTCTGGCGGCAACCATCGGCGCACGCGCTCAGGCCGCGCCTCCAACACAGGACGCCGCCACCCAGACCGCTGCGTCGCCAGCCGCTGCGTCGCCCCCTGCTGCAACACAGACCGCCGCTGCCCCGGCGAAGCCCGACATCGCCCTCAGTAACAAGAAGGCCCCCAAGGTTCGCAAGCAGAAGAAAGATGAGAAAGTCGTCCTCTCCAAGGACACCAAAAAAGAGGACAAGAAGGTCAAGAAGATCAACCCCATCGAGGCGCAGGACGCCAAGCTCCCCGACAAGGCGCTCTACGACAAGGCCATGGACGCCGTGAAGCGCGGACGCTACGACGTTGCCCGCCTCGACCTCCAGACCCTGCTGAACACCTATCCCGACTCGCAGTACATGATGCGCGCCAAGCTTGGCGTCGCCGATAGCTGGTTCAAGGAGGGCGGAACCGCTGCCCTCACCCAGGCCGAGCAGGAGTACAAGGACTTCATCACCTTCTTCCCCAACTCGCCCGAGGCCGCCGAGGCCCAGATGCGCGTCGGCGACATCTACTTCCGCCAAATGGACAAGCCCGACCGCGACTACTCCAACACCATCCACGCCGAGGAAGCGTACCGCCTGATGTTGCAGCAGTTCCCCGATTCCATCCTCATCCCGCAGGCCAAACAGCGCCTGCGCGAGGTGCAGGAGACGCTGGCCTCCCGCGAGGCCGATATCGCCTCCTTTTACGCCACGCACCAGAACTGGTCCGCCACCATCGCCCGCTACCAGACGGTCGTCGACACCTACCCGCTGTATAGCCATCTGGACGACGTGCTGGTAGGTCTGGGAGACGCCTATGAGGCGGAAGCGACAGGCACCCGCGCAATGAAGGCTCGCCCGGGGGCGAGCAAGGCAGAGCAGGAGATGTTTGAGGCCGGGAAGGCCCGTCTCTTGAAGATCTACGACGATGAGGCCGCAGCCGCATACAACAAGCTCGTGCTCGAACACTCTGCCTCAGCCCATGTGGAAGACGCGAAAGATCGTCTCGTCGCCATGGGTCTCCCCATCCCGACGCCCACGCCGGAGCAGATTGCAGCCAGTGTCGCGCTGGAAAACAGCCGCGGACAGTACACCCTCAGCAACCGCGTCGAGTTCTTCGTTCTGCACAAGGCGGACACCGTTCCCGCCGCCACCCTCGGCGAACCGCCGCTGGAAGACGCCAAGCCCACCATCGCGCCCGATATCTACAAGAAGTCCATGAGCGACTACCTCTCCTCGATGAATCCTGCGGCCTTCCCACCGCGGCCCCCTGCGGTTCCTGCCCCGCTCGTTCCCTCCGCCACCGCCTCGTCTGCCCCCGCGCCGGCGCCTGCCGCCAACGCCGCGCCGCTCGCGCTTCAGGACGTGCCCGCCGCCGGCGCTGGCGCAGCCGTCGACTCCTCCGCCGCGGTCTCCAGCGTAAGCGAAGCAACCCCGGCAAACGCCTCCGGCGGAAGTTCCGTGGGCATCGAGATCGTTCCGCCCTCCTCGGCTTCGCCTGCGCCAACCGCCGCGCCGTCCTCGCCTCCGGTCTTCCCCGGCTCGGAGTCCCCCGCCCCCGCGCAGTCCGGGCCCGTCAGCGGCCCAGCCCAACCGGGCCCCAACGACAACATGGGAGGAATTAAGCCCGCAGGCCCGCCCATCGCGACTCTTACCGCCCCGATCGAGAAGCCCGGCGCCGCTCCAGACGCCGTCAACGAAGCGACTCCCGGTTCGCAGCCACCCGCGCAACTTGCCCCGGCGGACGGCAAGAAGCCCAAACCCGCCTTCGACAAATCCGATGAGTCCTCCAGCAAGCACAAGAAGAAGAAGGGCCTCGCCAAATTGAATCCCTTCTGAGCAGCTTATGGGGCGTGTGCCGGTTTGCCCCGGGCTGCTACTGGATGGTTCGGCGACGGGGCCATATCGGATTCCAGACCGGTTTTGCAAAACCTGATTTCAAAACAAGCACTTCAGGTTTAGTATTTCAGTCTCGACTTTAAGGGAGGGTTTGGGCCTGGCCAATGGCACGCAACCAGCCAATCCGCGGCATTCCGCATGGCTCCGGCGCGCTCGCGTCCGAGATCCCAGACAAGCTCTACTTCCGCATCGGCGAGGTGGCCCGCCTCTGCGAGGTCCCCGCCTACGTCCTGCGCTTTTGGGAGAGTGAGTTCCCGCAGCTCAAGCCCAACAAGGGTGGCACCGGACAGCGCCTCTACCGCCGCCGCGATGTCGAGATGGCCCTGCGCGTCAAGTCCCTCCTCAAGGACGAGGGATACACCATCCCCGGCGCCCGCGCAGTGCTCAAGGCCGAGTTCAGGCAGAAGCAGCCGCAGCTCTCCCTGATCGCATCCGATCTGCCCGACACAAAGCAGTTGCGCAATCTGCGCCGCGAGCTTGCCGCTCTCGCCACCATGCTCTCCCAGCCCGTCGCCGCCAGAAGCTCCGCCGCGCAGCAACCCGCCCGCAAGCTCCAGTCCAAACCCGCCAACGGCAGCCAGCCCGCTGCCGACAGCAGCACTTCGCGCCGTGCCTCCTCGCGCACCCAGCCCGGCCCATCTCCATCCTCTCCAGCGCGCGCATCCGGCAGCACTCCCCTCGGCGAGCTCCTCTTCGAAGCCCTCGCCCCCGGCTCGACCTCCGAAGACGATGGGCACTAGCTTGACCCCTCAGCCGCAGCCAGTTCCATCCCCGGACGCATCCCCTCGCCTCACCGGCAAACACACCGCAGGCTCTGCGGCCATGCTTCTCATGGTCAGCGCGCTGCTCTCCGGCCTGCTGGGCCTGGTCCGCATCAAGTACGTGAACTTCCTCTTCGGCGCGGGCGTGGAGCAGGACGCCTATCAAGCCGCGTTCGGCCTGCCCGACTTCATCTCCTACTTCCTCATCGGCGGCGCGGCCTCCATCTCCGTCATCACCATCCTCAACCGCTATCGCGAGGCCGGCGACGAAGAGGGCGGCGACCGCGCGCTCTCCGTCATCCTCACCACCATGCTGGTTGTGCTCGGAATCGGCGTCCTCCTCGGCGAACTAATCGCTCCCGCCTATGTCTGGCTCTTCTACAAAGGCTTCCGTACAGACCCCGTCCGCTTTGCCCTCTGCACTTCGCTCACCCGATGGATGCTTCCCGCCCAGCTCTTCTTCTTTGTCGGAAGCGTCATCAGCGCGCGGCTGCAGGTGCGCAAGATCTTCCTCTACCAGGCCTTCACGCCGCTCATCTACAACGCCGGAATCATCCTCGGCGCGTTGATTTTGCACAAACAGCTCGGTGTCTACTCGCTATCCTGGGGCGTACTCGGTGGCTCCTTCGTCGGCGCGGCGTTGTTGAACTCGCTGGGGGCATTCCGCACCGGCCTGCGTTTCCACCCCGTCGTTAACTTCCACTCGCCCGCCTTCCGTGAGTGGTTCCGTCTCTCGCTCCCGCTGATGATCGGCGTCACCCTGGTCATGTTCGATCGCTACTTCCTCCAGTACTTCGCCTCCGCCCAGGTCGGCGGCATCACCCTCATCACCAACGCCAAGAGCCTCTTCAACGCGCCCTTCAGTGTCATCGGCCCGGCTGCCGGGGCCGCCTCGCTGCCCTTCTTCGCCTCCCTCTTCCAGCAGAACCGCGCCCACGACTTTTCCGCTTCGGTCGGTCGCTCCGTCTCCCGCCTCTTCGCCGTCGGAATGATCGTCTCCGCCTGGATGATCGCCCTCGCCCCCTGGCTCATGGACCTCCTCCGCGGCGGCAAGTTCAATCGCGCCGACGCCGGCGTCATCGCGCAACTCTTCACCATCCTCGCCATCACCCTGGCCCTCTGGGCCGTCCAGGGAATCTATGCCCGCGCCTTTTACGCCGCCAGCGACACCAGGACTCCCATGATCACCGGCACGCTCATCACCGTGCTCTCCATCCCCATGTACTGGGGCCTCTTCCACGCGCTCGGCCTCATGGGCCTCGCCATCGCATCCGACATTGGAATCCTTGTCCAGACCGCCGCGCTCGCTATCCTGCTCCATCGCAAGCGCCTGGTTTCGCTCGCCCATCTTGAGTTCGCCGAGCTCGCCCGCGCCCTCCTCGCCGCGCTCGTCGCCTACGCCGCGACCGCCGCCGCCGCGCATCTCCTGCCGCCCGTCTCCACCTACGCGAAGGACATTCTGACCATCGCGCTGGCCAGCATCGCCTGGCTCGCCGCCGCCACCCTCACCCTCCTCGCCTCCGGCTCCAAACTCTCCGCCCAGATCCTCCGCCGCAAATAGCGCGCCTCATGTGATCTTTATCACATAGCCGGGCCCTCGCAATCCGTACAATTTTCTCCGCGGAAGCTGGCCGAATTCCACGTCGGCAAGCGGTACCGTTTCGCTGGGATCACCAGCGTGCGCACCCCGTCTCCCGTCATTTGGAGACGCGGCCAACCATGGCTGGTGTCTCCTGGCAAGCAATCTGCACGCGAACGGGGAGGACTCATGGGAGCCAGGCTCAAGAAATGCTCTGTCGCCGTACTCGCTATTGCCATTGCGATGATGGCAGGATGCTCGCAATCGAACCCACCGGCAGGCAGCGGACAGACCGCGGCAACTGCAACCACGCCCGCCGCACCGCCCCAACTCGTTACCGGCAAGACCGCCTTTGGGCCCATCTACAAGGCTGCGATGGCTTGGAGCAGCGACGCCCAGATCATCCGCCTCTCGCAGAAAGAGCTCCCGGGATTCAAGAACCAAGGGGGCAAAGCGGCCATGTGGGAGGTTGCGGTCGGCTCACCCAGCCTGCACCAGTACCGCCTCTATACCTACTCAATCGCCAACGCGCTGCCGGAGATTTACAAGGGAACCACAGCCGGCCCTCCCCGCCCCTGGAGCGGCCCCACGCGCGACGCCATGCCCATTGACGTCTCCTTCTTCAATACCGATTCGGACGCCGCGTACCAGGTCTCCGCCACCGCCGCAGCGGCCTGGCTGGCTAAGAATCCAGATAAGCCGCTCACCTCGCTTGAACTCGGCAACACCGCCGCCCTCAACACCCCCGTCTGGTATATCGCCTGGGGCGACAAAAAGTCCGGCGGCTATACGGGCCTGGTCAATGCCGTCAACGGAATCCCCTACAAGGGCAAATAGTTCCGACGCATCGCGGGTGCCCCATCCATCGCGCTCTATGCGATGGGTGGGATGTACAACGCTCGGATCAATATCCCTCGAACCTTGGACCTCGAACCTCCCTACGCGTCCTTCGCGTCCACGTACTCCTCGCGCCAGGCCGTCTGGATCGCCTCCAGAATCCTCTCGTTCGACTTTGCCGGGTCGCCCACAAAGTCCGGCAACTGCACCACCCACTTGTGCAGATCGGTGAACCGCACCGTGTACGGATCCGTCTCCGGAAACATCTCCTGCAACTGAATCCCAATCTCCTCTGTGTCCGTCCAATCCAGTTCGCGCGCCATGTTATTCACCCCTTGCCCATCAAGATCGACTTGCACCGGATCGTCTCCATCGGTGTTGATCGGTGTTAAGCCTTCTCTCCGCCAGCCACAAATCCTAGCTCCCCGGCCCGTGCGCCGGTTTGCCCTCCTGCACGTAGTTCCGGTTCCACTTGGGAATCTCGACCACGTACGTCCCCGGCCGCTCGATCACCGCCTGGCAGCCCAGCCGCGAGTTCAGCTCGATGCCCGCCGCCGTCTCCAGACGGTCCAGCTCCAGGTCCTCGGCCTCGCTGATTCCCTCCGCCCCCTGCTTCACATGCAGATGGCATGTGGTGCAGGCGCACACTCCGCCGCAGGCGTGATCGAGGAAGATGCCGTAGTTCACCGCCACGTCGAGGAACGACATGGGCTGGCCGTGGCCCTCATAGGGCAGCGTGTCGAAAGCAAACTCCACTGTCCTGCCCTCGGGCAGAAACGTCACCCGCACCATGCCCTCGGCGGGCGGCTTCGAGAGATCGACTTCAGGCAAATCGGCAACGCGATCGGACATACGCCCTCCAAAACCTTAACACCGATTTACACCGACGTGCACCGATCAAAAATTAGAACAATAAAGAACAGCAAAGGAAAAGGATCAACAAACCAGCATAAAAACACCACAGAAGCGTGCGCACCCATCCTGATCTCACGCAAAACCGATTTGCTCTCAATCCGCATTTGTTCTGGTTTCAATCGGTCCCATCGGTGTTGATCGGTGTTAGGTCTTTTCCTCCGCCACAGTATCCTCTTCGAACTCGGCCTTGGCGAAGGCGTGCGGCGCAATGACGTCTGCGCCCATACTCTCGCCCGCCGCATCCATCGTCTGGCCCTTCATCGCGCTCATCACCTCCGTGTCCATCATCAACTCGGCGAAGCGGCGCGTGGCCTTGTCGAGCTGCTCGATGTTCTGGCGAATCAGCTTGTAGTCGCTGCCCGCCGCAGAAGTCTTCAGCTCGTTTACACAGGCTGCAATCTGCGCCAGTTCGTCGCTCGTCAACTGCTGCCACGCCGCGTGGCTGCTGCCCTTTTCCACCGCCGTCAGGATCGTCTCGGCCTCGTTCTTCATCTCGATGAGCTGGCGCGCATCCAGGTCCTCCTCGGCGTGGTCGAACGACGCCAGGATCATCGTCTCCACCTGCTCGTCGGTCAGTCCGTAGGTCGGCTTCACCTCGATCTCGGCCAGCTTGCCGCTGCGCTGCTCGCGCGCGCTGACGTGCAGAATGCCGTTGGCGTCGATCAGGAACTTCACCTCGATGCGCGCCATTCCGGCCACCATCGGCGGAATGCCCTTCAGGTCGAAGCGCGCCAGGCTGCGGCAATCCTTCGCCAGCTCGCGTTCGCCCTGCACCACATGGATCGCCACATTCGTCTGCCCGTCGACGCCGGTGGTGAAGTGCTGCGTCGCGCTGGCCGGAATGGTCGAGTTGCGCTCGATGATGCGCGCAACCACTCCGCCCAGCGCCTCGATCCCCAGCGACAGCGGCGTTACATCCAACAGCAGCAGGTCGTCCAGCGCCGAGCCTGCATTGGCTCCGGCCAGGATCTGCGCCTGCACCGCCGCGCCCAGCGCCACCACCTCGTCCGGGTTCAGCTCGGTGTGCGGCTTCTTGCCGCGCGCGCTCAGGCTGAAGAGCTCGTCGACCAGCGCGCGCACCGCCGGGATCCGCGTCGATCCGCCGACCAGCACCACCTCGTCGATCTGCTCCGCCGTCAGCTTCGCGTCCTTCAGCGCCTGCACGCAGGGACGCGCCGTGCGCAGAATCGTCTGCGCGATCAGTTGCTCGAACTGCGCGCGCGTGATCGTTCGCGTGTACTGCTTTCCATTGGGCAGCAGCGCATCCAGCTTCGTCTCGTCGGCCTCGGAAAGCGCGATCTTCGCCTCAATCACCGCCTTGCGCACTGCCTGCACCAGCTCGCCGGTTGGGATCGCGTCCTTGTCGATGGAGAGGTCGGCGTCGCCCGCGATGTCGTCCAGCGCAATCGCGATCAGCAGGTTGTCGATGTCGTCGCCGCCCAGGTGTGTGTCGCCGCCGGTCGAGATCACCTCGAAGATGCCCTCGTGCAGCTTGAGGATGGAGATGTCGAAGGTCCCGCCGCCGAAGTCGTACACCGCGATCAGGCCGTCGCGGTTCTTGTCCAGCCCGTAGGCCAGCGCCGCCGCCGTCGGCTCGTTCACCAGGCGCAGCACGTCCAGCCCGGCGATCCGCCCCGCGTCCTTGGTCGCCTGCCGTTGCGCGTCGTTGAAGTAGGCGGGAACCGTAATCACCGCCCGCGTCACCGGCGCGCCGAAGAATCGCTCCGCGTTCATCTTCAACTGCAGCAGAATGTATGCCGAGATCTCCGGCGGCGTCAGTTGCAACCCGCCGACCTCGAGCTTCAGCACGTCGCCCGGCGCGAGGCCCTCCACCAGCTTGAAGGGGAAGAGCTTCAGCTCCTCCTGCACGTCCTCGACGCCGCGTCCCATCAGCCGCTTGGCGGAGTAGACCACGCTGGCTGCGTCCTTCAGCAGCGTCGCCCGTGCGCCGTTGCCCACCACAAATCCGTGCTGATCGGCATCGAAGGCCACCACCGAAGGCACCAGCCGGTCGCCGTCCTCGCCGGGAATGATCGTCGGCTGATCGCCCTGCATGAACGCGACCAGCGAGTTGGTCGTGCCCAGGTCGATGCCGACGACGCGTACTGCGCTACCTTCAGCCATGTATTGCGTGTTCTCCCAAAAGCTGTACCGCTTGCGCCGCGAGCCTGTGTTGATTGGATGTGATCTGGCGATCCACGATTCCGCGCCAGCCTCTATTGTCCTATAAACAGAGGTTGGCGAAGTTGTGGGCACGAGGCACATCTCAGAATCGAAATGTGGGGCGCCCAGCGCCCGGCTTGTTTCGGTGGAGAGATTAGAGGAAGGCGACGGACTGGATTCCCGCGACCTCGAACCGCTTGCGGCAGCGGATGTTCTTGCATCCCACCAGGTCGTCGGTGCGCACCATGTAGCTCTGCGCCTTGGCGAAGCGGGCGCGGTCGCGCTCGTCGGCGCCGCGCGGAAGCTGCGCCTTCTTGCGGCGGACAAGCCATCCGATCTGGTACTCGCCCGGCTGGCCGCAGTGAGGACAGGTCATGGTATGCGTGCGCTGCTCGGGTTTTTCGTCGAAAAAGTCGCGTTCTTCCATACTGGAACCCTCCTGGATTGGCCGCCCGCTGGTCCAGCCCGCCAATCCTGGCCGTACTGCTGCAATGAAAAGTATTGCATAATCGGTGCTGCGGCGCTGCGAGTCATTTTACGCGGCGAGTTGAGGATCGGACAGATGAGCAAGGCGAAGAAGCGGGTCTTCTCGGTGGTCAAGGCGGTGAAGGAGAACGCGCGCAGCCGCGTCGGTCCAGTGCCGCCGGAGCGCGTCATCCCCGACCCGAAGCAGAAGGCCGCCGCCCGGCCAAAGCACAAGAAGACCCTGGCCGATCTGCTGAGCGGAAGTTCTGACGGCGACGAAGGATGACCCACGCCGCGATTCTGTAAACTGGACAGATGAACCAGCAGGAGTTTGTCCTGATCCTCTTCCAGGTGGTGGTCCTGGTGCTTGCCTTCTCGGTGCACGAGAGCGCGCACGCCTACGTGGCCAT
>JBEKRR010000043.1:0-21435 GCA_049518555.1 Acidobacteriaceae bacterium | reverse complement strand
GCCCGCCAACGCAAGGGCGAAGCTTGCGCGCCTGATTCCCGTGGATTGTGGATTTGGTGTGCTGTTGCCACCGCAGCAGCGAGAGACCTGATTATGTTGCGAAATTCGACCTGAGAAAGATCTAGACACCAAATAACTCATACTTCCTCCCTGGGAAAGACCAGCCAATGCCGCAAGAACTACTCAATACTGCAAGTACGTACTGGCCCGGCCCTACAGAACCCCCGCTCATTTTCCTGGGCGAAGGTTGAAACACATGCATCTCCGAGTCATCGGAGGTGAAACACTGCGCGGGAGACGCGGGTCGTTCCTTGGCGAAACTCCGCGTCAGCTATACTCCATTCTAATGGCGCGTCAGGCCTCGCCAAACATTCGTTTGATTTCATCGGTGACACTTTAGTGACTTCATCGATGACACTTTAGTGTTACTAGCCTGGGGACCCTGTCGCAGGTTTTATCGGAGGATGAAGAACCATGGGGGTTGTGAGGTGAGTCCACTGGCAGTGCGTCCTTCCAGGCACAGGAGCTATTGCGCTGTGCGTTGGCTTGTCTTCGCCCAGGGCGCGTGGGCTGAATTGGGTGGGGACCCGCTTCGCCGTGGCTGACTGCGCAGCGCGAAGCCCGGACCGGCAACTCCTGTTGTACTGTGCCCGTGGCGGCAGCGTGGACGCCGCGCGCGTACGCGAACTGGCCCATCGGGTCATGGATTGGGATGCGCTGGTCGAGGCTGCGCAGTTTCATGGCCTGGCAGCAGTGCTCTTCCACGTCGTATCTGAGACATCTCCCGATCTTATGCCGCCGGACGTTGCCAACCGGCTGCGCAACATCTGCCGCGATTCCGCCCGGCAGAACCTGGTTCTCACCTCCCAACTGCTCGCGTTGCTGGATGCCTTCGCAGCCCACGGCATTGCCGTTGTGCCCTTGAAAGGCCCCGCGATGGCCGAATCGCTCTATCCCGGTCCGGAGCTGCGTCCGTCCTCTGATCTGGACCTTCTGGTGCGAAAGCGGGACATTGAGGGCGCGGTGAGCGTCCTTGCGCAGGAAGGCTACGCGCTCGGCGCAAATATGCAGCGCCTGCCGCTGCGCGTCCTGCTGCGCCTCAACTGCGAGTTGTTCTTCCACCGGCTGCGCATGGCGCATGTGGACCTGAAGTGGGAGACCGGCCCTGCGCATTATCCCTTCCGCATCGCACCGGAGATGCTGTGGCGCTCGCTTGTCCGCACCCGGATGGCGGGCAGGGAAGTCCCATGCCTATCGCCGGAAGCTCTGTTGTTGTTTCTGTGCGTTCACGGCACAAAACACATGTGGTCGCGTCTTCAGTGGCTGGGGGACATCGCCCGGCTGGTGCGAAAGCCCCTCAACTGGGACGCCGTTCTGGAGATGGCGGATGAGGCGGGATGCATGAGGCCGCTGCTGTTGGGGTTGTCGTTGGCGCACGAGTTGCTTGAGGCGCCGGTCCGCGAAGATATTTTGCAACGGGCACGCGCGGCGCAGGCAGTCCAGGCGCGGGCGGGGCAGGTGGTCCTGCGGCTGATGCGTATTCCACCAAGCGAACCGCAAGGCTGGGAACTGACAGCGTTCAACGCGCGGCTGGCGGAACGGGCCTGGGACAAGCTGCGGCATACTGCCGCGTTGCTCAAGGCCCCGACGGACCAGGAACTGGAGTGGTTCCTCCTGCCGCAATGGCTCTTCTTCCTCTACTATCCATTGCGCGCCGCGCGGCTGACGTATAAGTACTGCTCGCGGCTTGCGCGCGGATGAAACGACTCCGCCGCCGATTCAGGGATTCCTTAAGCCATTGCCGATGTCCGCGCAGCCGGCGGATGGAGGGCCAGGGCGTGTGGCCCGTCTTTCGCTGATATAAGCTGGTAGATAGATGCCAGCAAAAACCAGCCGGGAGATGGAGGACCTGTGCCATTGAGCGAAGTTGCCCAAGCCAACCTGCCCCTGACCATCGATGAGTATCTGCGCAAGAAGCTGATGCCGGTGGAGGGCGTGATCCCTCATCTGCCCGGCATCGACATGTATGGGAACACCATTCCGGACGAGATTGTCGGCGGCGATGTCTTTGAATACATCAATTTTCAACAGCGCTACGACATCGAAGCGCGCATCGCCCAGGCCGAGTGGCTGTCGAAAGAGGTCCTGGTACCGCTTGCCCCGGGAGCAAAGGCGCGCAATTCCGTCGATGAACACATTCAGTGGATGTCGACACAGCCCGGCTACACGGATGCCGACGGAGTTCAGTTCAGGAAGGCAAAGAGTTCGGAGCAGTTGAGGATTATCGAGAACCTGCGGGAACTTTACTTGTCCGCCGGGGTGCTTCTGGTCGATGCACAGGGCCACGGCATTATTGCGGCAAAGATCGCGTCCACCATACACGACACCCTGCAGGCGTTCATGCTCTCGGAGCTGGACCGCAGCGGGACCATCACGCCCAGGCTCTTTGAGCAGCTCAACCTGCGGCTTGCGCAATCGGCAACGGCGCGCAACGCCCTGGGCCGCAACATGGATGCAAGCTCGCGCGAGATTGCCACGCTGCTCTATGGCGAGATCCGTTCCACGGGGGAGTTTCGCTTCGTCAATTTCGGCCATCCGCCTCCGCTCGTCTTCTCGGCAAAGTACAAGAGGTTCATGGCGGTTGACAGGGACAGCATGGCGCAGTTCCTGGCGCTGGGGCTGGAGATTCCCCAAGACCATCCCGACCGGAACCGGTATATCCCCGTCAAAGTGAGGGAGAGACGGATGGACGCATCCGATATTGCGGTGATTCAACTCATGGGCCGGGGAGACATCCTTTTTCTCTATACCGACGGCGTCTACGATGGCAGCGACGAGCAGGAAAGGCAGAGGATTCAGGCAGTCATTGGCGAGCACGAACGCCAGCCTGCCAAGGAGATCTGCAACGCGATCCTGGACTACGCGGTGAAGAGAGACCGCGAGCTGCGGCAGCAGGGACACAGCGACGAGATCGACGACAAGACCGTGTTCATCATCAAGCGAACGTAAAAAAGCTTCAGTTCGTTTTTGTTCGGGAACGCCTGTTTCCAGCGTTACGCCAGCGCAGTCACGCGCGCAGCATGAAGCTCCTGCAGCGCGAAGACGCTCAGCGTTCCACCCTGCAGCGCGGCAATGCCCTCGGCCGCGGCCCTCGCCGCAGCCAGCGTGGTGATGGTGGGAATCCGCGCCAGCACCGCGGCGCGCCGGATCGCCTTCTCGTCGAAGAACGTCTCCTGCCCTCGCGGCGTGTTGACGATCAGTTGAATGCGGTCGCCCTTTATCAGGTCCACCACGTTGGGCCGCCCCTCCTTCACCTTGTAGACGCGCTCCGGCTGCAGGCCGGCGGCCTCCAGCGCCTCCGCCGTGCCGTGCGTCGCCACCAGGTGGAAGCCCATCTCGACGAAGGTCCGCGCCAGCGCCACGACGCCTTCCTTGTCGCGGTCGTTCACGCTGAGGAAGATCGTTCCCTTCACCGGCAGCATCTGGCCGGCGGCGATCTGCGCCTTGGCAAAGGCCTCGCCGAAGTTGTCGGCCACGCCCATCACCTCGCCGGTGGACTTCATCTCCGGCCCCAGCACCGTGTCCACTCCGGGGAACTTGCCCCAGGGAAAGACCGGCGACTTCACATAGAAGTGCGCGCCGGTATCGAGGTCGTCGCCGCTGGCCACCGCCTCCGGCAGCAGCTCCTTCAACGTGCGCCCCACCATCAGCCGCGACGCGATCTTGGCCAGAGGAACGCCGATTGCCTTGGACACATACGGCACCGTGCGCGAGGCGCGCGGATTGACCTCGATGACAAAGACCCTGCCGCGCTGGATGGCGAACTGAATGTTGACCAGCCCAACCACGTTCAACGCCATCGCCAGCTTGCGCGTGTGCTCGCGGATGGTGCGCAGCACGTCGTCCGTCAGGTCCACCGAGGGCAGCACGCACGACGAGTCGCCGGAGTGAATGCCGGCCTCCTCGATGTGCTGCATGATTCCGGCGATGACGACGTCGGTGCCATCGCAGAGCGCGTCCACGTCGCACTCGACGGCGTCCTCCAGAAAGTGGTCGATCAGCACCGGCCGCTCCTGCGAGTATTCAATCGCCGTGCCCATGTAACGCAGCACCGCCTCGTCGTCGTAGGCAATCACCATGGCGCGCCCGCCCAGCACATAGCTGGGCCGCAGCAGCACGGGATAGCCAACGCGGTTCGCGCCGGCGAGCGCCTCCTCAACCGAGGTCACCATCGCGCCCTCGGGCTGCGGAATGCCCAGCTCGGTGATCAGCCTGCCAAATCGCTTGCGGTCTTCGGCCAGGTCGATCGACTCCGGCGATGTGCCGATGATGGGCACGCCCGCGCGCTTCAACGGCAGGCTCAGGTTCAGCGGAGTCTGTCCGCCGAACTGCACAATCATGCCAATCTCGGCTCCCGACGAGGCCTCGTGCTCATACACCGCCAGCACATCCTCCAGCGTCAACGGCTCGAAGTAGAGGCGGTCGCTGGTGTCGTAATCGGTGGAGACGGTCTCCGGATTGCAGTTGACCATGATGGTCTCGTAGCCGTCCTCGCGCAACGCAAACGCAGCGTGGCAGCAGCAGTAGTCGAACTCGATCCCCTGGCCGATGCGGTTCGGCCCGCTGCCCAGGATGATGATCTTGCGGCGCGCGGTGGGCGCGGCCTCGTCCTCCTCGTCGTAGCAGCTATAGAGGTACGGCGTGTAGCTCTCGAACTCCGCCGCGCAGGTGTCCACCAGCTTGAAGACCGGCTTGACGCCCAGCTTCGCGCGCAGTTCGCGCACCTGGTCCGCGCTCTCCAGCTTCCACTCTGTTGCGAGCCGCTCGTCGGAGACGCCCATCCGCTTGGCCGCGCGCAGGTCATCCGCCGTGGCCGCGTCGAAGCCCACCGCCGTGACCGCCTTCAGCTCGCCGGTGATCTGCTTCATCTGGTTCAGGAACCACGGGTCCATGGAGGTCATGCGCGCCACCTCGCGCACCGTCACGCCGCGCTCGAAGGCGTAGCGGATGTAGGCCAGCCGCTCCGGGTGAGGAGTCACCAGGCGCTGGGTCAGCCGCCGCGGCTCAATGTCCGCCGCCGTGGCCTTCTTGCCCGTCTCCAGCGAACGCACGGCCTTCATCAGCGCTTCCTTGAATGTCCGCCCGATGGCCATCACCTCGCCCACCGATTTCATCTGCGGCCCAAGGCCCTCGTCCACGCCGGGAAACTTCTCAAACTGCCACTTGGGAATCTTTACCACAACGTAATCGATCGTCGGCTCGAAGCAGGCCGGCGTCGCCTTGGTGATGTCGTTCTGAATCTCGTCCAGCGTGTAGCCCACGGCCAGCCGCGCGGCGATCTTGGCGATGGGAAAGCCCGTGGCTTTGCTGGCCAGCGCGGACGAGCGCGAGACGCGCGGGTTCATCTCGATGATCGTCATGCGCCCGTCGTGCGGGTTCACTGCAAACTGCACGTTGCTTCCGCCGGTCTCCACGCCGATCTCGCGGATGCACGCAATCGCCGCGTCGCGCATCCTCTGATACTCGCGGTCGGTCAGCGTCTGCGCCGGGGCAACGGTAATCGAGTCGCCGGTGTGCACGCCCATGGGGTCGAAGTTCTCGATGGAGCAGATGATGATGACGTTGTCCTTGAGGTCGCGCATCACCTCCAGCTCGTACTCCTTCCAGCCCAGCACGCTCTCCTCGATCAGGCACTCGTGCACCGGCGACAGGTCCAGCCCGCGCGCCAGAATGTCGGTGATCTCCTCGCGGTTGTAGGCAACCCCGCCGCCCGAACCGCCCAGGGTAAAGCTGGGCCGGATCACCACGGGGAAGCCGATCTTCGCCGCATACGTCAGCCCGTCGCTCACCGTGCCCACCAACTGCGACTTCGGCATCTCCAGGCCGATCCTGGCCATCGCGTCCTTGAAGAGCAGGCGGTCCTCGGCCTTCTTGATCGCCTCCAGCTTGGCGCCGATCAGCTCGACGTTATATTTTTCCAGCACGCCGGAGTCGGCCAGTTCGACGGCAAGATTCAGCGCCGTCTGTCCTCCCACCGTCGGCAACAGCGCGAAGATTCCCGCGGCGCCGGGTTTGGTGGACTCGGCCATCCTCTCCGCCTCGACGCGGATGATCTCTTCCAGGTAGGCTGCGGTCAGCGGTTCGATGTAGGTCCGGTCGGCGAACTCGGGATCGGTCATGATGGACGCCGGGTTGGAGTTAACCAGCACCACCTCGTAGCCCTCGGCCTTCAGCGCCTTGCAGGCCTGTGTGCCGGAGTAGTCGAACTCCGCCGACTGCCCAATCACAATCGGCCCCGAGCCGATCACCAGAATCTTCGCAATGTCATTCCTGCGTGGCATTCATTTTCCTTCAACTCATCGTTGCAAATATGGCGTGCACTGCTTTAGTTCTTCAGACGAGCACTCTGGCGCGGAGCGACGCGAGCAATGTGTTGAACGTAAGCTCTGCGGACGGCTCACGGTAGTGTCCCTGTAAACCCTCCACTCGCGATGAAGTCAGAAGGCAGGCACTGTCATAGTGCCTGTCCCGAATCAGTTTTGTGAGCAAGATTTCATAACGCTTTGTGTACGAGGCTCCAATAAACTCCGGGAACACCTTGAAGTGCGATTCTGTTGCACCGACAGGCCGGTTAGATTCCGGCGCATCTTCCAACATCATGAAGTAGCCAAGCCACGGTCTCTGGGATGGCGCAAATGCGCCCTCGCGATAGGCTGCCCAAAGATCGGTTGCGCTCCCCAATGCTTCTTCCGTCCTGTTATTGAAGTTATTTCCAAACGATCCCACCTGTGACTTGAACTCCATCGCAGCCACGAGCTGCCCATCAGAAACAACGAGCAAGTCCCACCTCTTCTCCGACCTGTACCATCCGGGGATCTCTGCAAGGCGGTCACAATAAATGCTTGGCCTGTCTAACCCAGACTCCTCCAGATAATCGCAGATAAGATCCGCAAACCCCTGCAACTGTTTACCGCCCGTAACAGCCCCGCGCGCCCCAGCATCCTTCTGCCCAGACTTGGTTCCTTGACTATCTGCTTGAGTGGATCGGGTATGCCAGAAATGACGTACGGCTTCGCGCAGCCTATCGTCCCATCGTCTGTCCAGGCTCATCGGTCCCAAACCTCCATAATTTCCGGTCTTCTAAACAGCGTCTGTGTCTCTCGTCGAACTCGCGAAACCGCGGACTTGAGGTATGTCTCCTGAACTTCATACCCTAGACTGTTTCTTCCGCTCTTGGCAGCCGCCACCGCCGTAGTTCCAGTTCCGAGAAATGGGTCCAGAACAACATCCCCGACAAAGCTGAACATCCGAATCAATCGCTCTGCAAGTTGCACCGGATAAGGAGCTGGATGATGCTTTGTCGACTCACCGGTCAAGCCAGACCATATCTGCTGAAACCAACGTTGATAATTTTCTGCCCCAATTACGCTGAGCAATTTCGTGGCTGCATCTGGTTTTCGATAACCACCCGGCTTTCGCAACATCAGAATGAACTCGATGTCATTCTTGATGACAGAGTTTGGCTCGTATGGTTTTCCGAGAAAACCACCTGCTCCACTCGCTTCGTACACTGCATTCGATATCTTGTGCCAAATGATTGGCGCGAGATTGTCGAACCCGATCTTTCGGCATTGTTCCTGAATCGACGAATGCAGGGGAACAACCGTATGTCGCCCGTCATTTTGTCGCCGCGACAGACAAACATCCCCTACAACGCACACCAGCCTCCCCCCGGGAACCAGAGCGTCATAGCATCTCTTCCAGACCATGCCCAGCTCCCGCAAAAACTCCTCGTAGTCTTCTATGTGCCCCATCTGCGCCGCAGAGTCTTCGTAGCGCTTCAGTGTCCAGTAGGGAGGCGAAGTAACTACCAGATGCACAGAGTTTGTTCCAAGTTCTGTCATTTCACGTGCATCGCCATGCACCAGCACATGCTTCGTGTGAACCGTCTGTAGCGCAGACTCGATCTTTTCCAGAAGGACTTGATTCTTTGCAATCGCAGGAATCGTCGTCTGCTCCAACCCAATCTCGCGAATCTCCTCCGGCAAATATGCCGACAGATCCTCGCTCCCAAAATCGAACTTCATCGTTCGTGGGAACACAAGCGGAATCGGTAGATGGGCGGCTGCGCTCATTTCTTCCAATCTTCCATCATCTTGCGGAAGTCGCGGAACAGGTAGTGCGAATCGTGCGGGCCGGGGCTGGCCTCCGGGTGGTACTGCACGCTGAACATCGGGTCGGTCTTGTGGCGCAGGCCCGCCAGCGTATGGTCGTTCAAATTCGTGTGCGTTCGCTCCACATCCGCCGGCAGGCTTTCCGGATCGACGTTGAAGTTATGGTTCTGCGCGGTGATCTCCACCTTGCCGGTCGCGTGGTGCAGGATGGGGTGGTTTCCGCCGTGGTGGCCGAACTTCAGCTTGTAGGTCTTGCCGCCCAGCGCCAGCCCGAAGATCTGGTGGCCCAGGCAAATCCCGAAGATCGGCTTCCTGCCCTTCAGCTTGCGCACTGTATCGATGGCGTACCCCAGCGGCTCCGGGTCGCCCGGCCCGTTGGAGAAGAAGACGCCGTCGGGGTTGAGCGCGAGCGTCTCTTCGGCGGTCGTGCGGGCTGGAACCACCGTCACGCGGCAGCCCTCGCGGGTCAACATGCGCAGGATGTTCTGCTTGATTCCGAAGTCGTACGCGACGACGTGCAGCAGATCGCCGTTGGTGGCGCCATCGGGCAGCGGGAGCAACGCTTCGCCGGTCTGGTTGCGCGGCTCGCTCTCGTCCCACTGGTAGATGGATTTGGTGGTGACCACGCTGGCCAGGTCGGTGCCTTCCATCTTGCGGATCGCCCGCGCCCTGGCCACCAGCGCGTCCGCGTCCAGCGACGCGCCCGAAGCAATGACGCCGCGCATCACGCCATGCGTGCGCAGATGGCGCACCACGGCCCGCGTGTCCACCTCGGCCAGCACGGGAACGCCGCTGCGCTCCAGATAATCGTCGGCGACCTCAGTGGCGCGCCAGTTGGAGCTGATCTCGGAGAACTCGCGCGTCACCAGCGCCTCGATGTAGGGGTGCGCGGACTCCGCATCGCTGGGCGTCGTCCCATAGTTCCCAATGTGCGGATTGGTCAGCACCACAATCTGGCCCGCGTACGAGGGATCGGTGAAGATCTCCTGGTAGCCGGTCAGCGATGTATTGAAGACGACCTCGCCCGCGGCCTCGACCGGCGCGCCGAAGCCTATGCCGCGAAAGATGCGCCCGTCTTCAAGCGCCAGAATTGCCTGCATTGCCTACTCCTGCGGAATCCCATTAGGAGTGGATTCAATCGATTCTATCAGCATCCGCAGGGCAAGCTCGCATCGCGCGGCCAGTTTTCCACGCATTTTCGCGCGCAGACGCAAAAAGACCCGGCACGCGGCCGGGTCTTCTTCCGAACAGGGAGAGGGGCAGCTTACTTCTTGTGGTGGTGGTGATGCGCCCTGTGGTGATGAACGGCTGCGGCACTGGCGGGAACAACCGAGCCGGCCAGGACCGTAAACGCAAATAGAGCGAGCAGGAGATTGCGCAACAGTTTCATAAGGCGAGACTCCTTCACAGCCCGGTCGCCCAGTCGTCCGGGCGGTCCAAAAGCACAACAGGATTAACTCTCTGGACGCCGTTCCTCCACAAAAGATGCGGGCGCGCGCAAATGAGTTCCCAGCTTCGCACCTCGCGGCACCTCGCGGAGCGAACCTGGAACCTTGCCCTTAAGGAGTGAAGACCCCCGTTGTTCCGGGGGTCTTAACGTATTGGCAGGAAATGCTCGTGCGGATAAGGGAAGCCGGAACCGTGGGAACTGCTGGCCCGACTAATTGCTTGGTACATTCCATAAGACGCGGTGTGAAAGGAAAAGTTGCCAAATATTCTGCAAAATGTATTTAAAAAAATGAGCGGATTCTGAAAAGTGGATAATGCAGGGGTGTGCCATACATCACAATGTATAATTGTCCTTGATTCTATTGAACTTAGTGATAATTGCCCAGTCGAGTTCGCTCAGATGAGAATCGGGAACAATCCTGGCGCCACCTGCGCCTCCGCATCCGCGCAAGCGTGCCCCAGACGCAGGAAGACGAGGAAGCGGGTGATGTTGCGCTGGGCGATGTTGCCGGTTGCGATACGAGGATTGCGATCATTTAGGATGCAGAGGGCGGCAAGAGCGTGACCACGACGGCGGTTGAGGCGGCGGAGAAGAACGGGGCTGTGCCGGGCAGGAGCGATCGCAGGCTGCTGTGGTTTGTGCTGCTCAACATTCTGGCAGCGAACGCCGGCTTCAAGCTGATTGCGCACTTCGTCTTTCATACCGGCGTGGAAGAGATGCGCGTGCGGTATTGGGCCTTCTTCCACTTCCACCAGTTCACCGACTCGTGGACCCCGATGCTTGGCTCGGTGAACTCCTTCCTGGCGCATCCCGGCCTGGCCATCTATCGGGCGAAGCTCTACGACACGCTGCTGTATCCGCTGACGTCTGTCCTGCCGCTGCTGTGGATGAAGCAGGCGGGGATGAGCGACGCGGGGGTGCTGCGCGCGCTGATGATTGCGTCCTGGATCGCGGTGGTCGCGGTGGTTGCGTTGCAGGTCCTGATTGCCGCGAAGATCGCCGGGAGGGGAAGTGGCGGGTTGAGTTGGAGGGGCGCAGTGGCGACGGCGTTCGCGGCGTTCTTCTTCATGCCCATCACGCTGGCCTTCTCGCTGGGCCAGGCGCAGATCTTTCTCGACCTCTTCTTCACACTGCTGGTCCTCTTCTGGATCGAGCGCAGGGAACGGCCGGCGGGCGTGATGATGGCCCTGCTGACGATGGTGAAGCCGCAGTTCGGCCTGCTTCTGCTGTGGGCGGCGCTGCGGCGGCGATGGAACGCGCTTGCGGCTGGAGCGCTGACTCTGGCGGTTGGCGGCGCGATCTCGCTGGTGGCCTTCGGCGTGCGCAACAACCTGGACTACCTGGGCGTGCTCGCAGGACTCAGCCGCAAGGCGCAATCGCACTACGCCAACCAGTCGATCTTCGGGCTGCTGAACCGGGCCATCTTCAACGGCGAAAACCTGCCCTATCACCCGTACGTCTATCCGCCGTTTGTGCCCTGGGTGTATGCCGTCACGCTGGCGACGACCGTTTTGCTGGTGCTGCTGGCACTGGCGTATCCCTGGCGCCAGCGGGCGGGCGGCATGGCGGACCTGGCGGCCATTGGGGTGGTCTCGGTGATTGCGACGCCGATGGCGTGGGAGCACCACTACGGCGTGATGCTGCCCCTCTTCGTGTGGCTGTGGTTTGCGGTCTACCGGCGCGGGGCGGGCAGCGCGTGGGCGCTGGCGCTGGCCTGGGTGCTGATCGCGGACTTCCTTTCGCCGTTCAACTTCTTCGCCGCGATTCCGGTGGCGAATCTGCTGCAAAGCTACATGTTCTTTGGCGCGCTGCTGCTGTTGGGGCTGCTGCTGCGGACGCGCGCGGTTTCAAAGGCGTAAGCTACGCTCCGCATCGCGGTGCGCGAAGACGGCGCACAGCGCACCGCGCAGGCCCGCGCTAGGACGGCCCATCCACAGGCGGCTCGGCGGCGGGTGGCGCTGCGGCAGTCTGTTCTGCGGAAGGCGGCGTCTCGACGGCGGCCGGTTCTGCGACGGGCGGTGCCACGGCAGGCGGCGCCACGGCAGGCGGTTCCTCAGGCGTCTGCGCGACGGCAGGAGGAGCGGCGGCAGGCGCCTGCTCTGCGGCAGTTTGCGGCGCCACTGCGCTCTGCGGCGCCACATCGTTGATGCGCACGACATGGTCTGCCTGCGGGCCCTTGCTGCCCTGGATGATGTCGAACTCGACCTCGTCGCCTTCCTTCAGGCTCTTGTAGCCGTCGCTCTGGATGGAGCTGTAGTGAACGAAGACGTCAGCCCCGCCTTCGCGCCCGAGAAAGCCGAAGCCCTTCGCGTTGTTGAACCACTTCACCGTACCCTTATATTGTGCCAATTTGTACACTCCTTACGTTGGCCTTGAGCGGGTTATCTGACCGGCTGGCCGGCCGGGTTTGCCGGCCCGTACAGTACGACGCAGAACGCCGGCGGACTGGTTTTCCGCACGACGGCCTGCTTCGCGTGTACTGAGATACAGTATCAAACTTCTGGCGTCGCAGCGACGCAATCCGCACGGTAAAGCGCGAAATCTTTCGGCCGGCCGGCCGCACTGCCGCCCGGCGGGCGATTTTGCGGCTGCCGGACCGGGTCGCAGGGCCGTTCCTGCGCCTCGCGGACGGCCCGCGGGCGACTCTCTGCCGCCTCAGCATGTATCCTGCTTGAGGCCCAACTTCGCGCATGAAACGAATCGTCACCGCAGCTCTGTTGATCTTCATCGTCGTCCTGCTCATCTTCCGTGGGCAGCCGTGGATGCTGACGCTGGCCAGCGCGCTGATCGCCGAACTGGCCGCCTACGAGTACCTGCGCCTGGCCAACACCAGCGGCGCGCGCATCCCTGCCTGGTGGATGCTCTTTGGCACGGCGGTGGTCTTCCTCTTTACCCTGCCCAACTTCCACAACGAGGCGGAGCTTCCTGCCTTGAGCGCGCTTGCCCTGTTTCTGCTGGCCTGGACGGGCTTCCGCGAGCCGCTCGACCGCGTGCTGCCGGACGCGGCGCGAGGCCTCTTCGGGCTGGTCTATGTGGCGTATCCGCTGACGCTCATCCCGATGATCTGTTACCGCGACGACGGCAAGCCGTTGCTGCTCTTCCTGCTGGTCTGCGTCTGGGCGGGAGACATCGCCGCGTTCTATGTTGGCCGCCGCTGGGGCCGGCACAAGCTCTCGCGGCTGAGCCCCAACAAGACCTGGGAGGGAACGCTGGCCTCGGTGGCGGGCAGCGTCCTGGCGGGCCTCGCCGTTGTCTTCACCGGCGAACTGCTCTCGACGTACTTCGGCAACACCGTGCTGCACATTCTGGAGCCGGTGTGGCAGTCGGCTGTGCTGGCGGTGATCATCAACGTCGCCGCGCAGTTGGGCGATCTGCTGGAGTCCGCCATCAAGCGCGGCGCGGGCGTGAAGGACTCGGGGACAATTCTGCCGGGCCACGGCGGCGTCCTCGACCGCATCGACGCGCTGCTGCTGGCCGCCCCCGTCCTCTGGTGCGTGCTGCTGCTCAAAGACGCCTTCAGTTTGGGAAGGTTTTAGCCGCAGCACTTGCAGTCGTCTGTTCTTGCCGATGCAATCCGCTCTCGATCTGCGAAAATAGAGTTGTGAAGAAGATTGCCATCCTGGGCTCGACCGGATCGATCGGCCAGAGCACCCTCTCCATCTGCGAATCCTTTCCCGACCGCTATCAGCCCGTCGCGCTGGCCGCCGGGCGCAACCTCGACGTCGCCTTCGCCCAGTGCGTCCGTTGGAAGCCGCGCGTAGTCTCGCTGGTCACTGAAGAACTCGCCGGCGAGCTCGCCAAGCGCCTGCGCGAGGCCGGGCACAGTGGCACCGAGGTCGTCCACGGCCCCGCCGGAACGGTCTCTGTGGCCACGCTGCCGGAGGTGGAGTTCGTCGTCTCGGCCATCGTCGGCGTCGCGGGGCTTGAGGCAACCTACGCGGCGGTCTGCGCCGGAAAAACAATTGGCCTGGCCAACAAGGAGTGCCTCGTCGCCGCGGGTGAACTGGTCCTCGCCGCGGCGCGGAAGAACAATGTCGCGCTGCTGCCCATCGACTCCGAGCACAACGCCGTGCACCAGTGCCTGCGCGGCGGCAAGCACTCCGAGGTCCGTCAGATCTGGCTCACCGCATCCGGCGGGCCCTTCCGCTCGACTCCCGCCGCCGAGTTCGAGCGCATCACTCCGGCGCAGGCGCTGAAACACCCGACCTGGGTGATGGGCCGGCGCATCACCATCGACTCGGCCACCATGATGAACAAGGGCTTCGAGATCATCGAGGCCTGCCGCCTCTTCGACCTGCCTCCCGCCAAAATCCGCGTCACCATCCATCCCCAGTCCACCGTTCACTCGCTGGTGGAGTTCATCGACGGCTCGATTCTGGCGCAGATCTCGGTCACCGACATGCGCCTCCCCATTCTGTACGCGCTGGCCTATCCGGAGCGCGTGGACGCCGGGCTCGCCGCGCCGTCCCTGACCTTCGACCTCGCCGCGCTCAGCCGGCTCGACTTTGCCCAGCCCGACCAGGCCCGTTTCCCCTGCCTGCGCCTGGCCTACGAAGCGGCCGCCTCCGGCCCCGCGGCCTGCATCGCGCTGAATGCCGCCGACGAGATCGCCGTCGCCGCGTTCCTTCAGGGCGACATCCCCTTCCTCGGCATCCCGCGTACAATCGAGCAGGTGCTGAAACAAACGCCCGCCCACGCCCCGGCGTCTATTGAGGACGTTCTCGCCGCGGACGAGGCAGCGCGGGCCTGCGCGCGCGCGATCGCCGGTCAAACCCATCGATAAGTTTTACCGGCCCCCAATCTTCTTCCGAGGTATACGCTCTTGTCGTTCTCCGCCATTGTCGAACTGCTTCTGGTGCTTGGCCTCATGGTCCTGGTGCATGAGCTTGGCCACTTCATCGTGGCCAAGTGGTGCGGTGTACGGGTCGAGACCTTTGCCATCGGCTTTGGCAAGCGCGTCGCCGGCATTGAGCGCGGCGGCACCAACTACCAGATCAACGCGCTGCCGCTGGGCGGATACGTCAAGATGGCCGGCGAGATTCCCGGCGAAGAGGTATCAAACGACCCCGGTGAGCTGAACAACCATCCGCGCTGGCAGCGCATGTTGATCGCGCTGGCCGGCCCCGCGGCCAACTTCGTCCTCGCCTTCGTGCTGATGGCCTGCGTCTACATGGTGCACAACGAGGTAGACGAGTACTTCTCCGGCCCGGCGGTCACCGACTACATCTCGCCGGCAGGCCCCGTCGCCCACACCGGCATCCAGTCCGGCGACACCATCGTCCGCTTCGACAACGTCGAGGACCCCACCTGGGACGACGTTGGCAACCACTGCCTGCTGAACCTGAACCGGACGGTTCCGTTTTCGTTCCTGCACAATGGCCAGCGCGTCGACACCGCCTTCTTCATCGCCTCCACGGCGGCCACCCCCGACGACTTCTCACCCGACACGCTGGGCTTCGTCCCCAAGATGCAGCCCACGCCGGTGAAGGTCTCGTCGCTGTTGCCCGGCAGCCCCGCCGACCGCGCGGGCCTCCAGCCCGGCGACCAGATCGTCAGCATCGACGCGCTTGCACTCCACTCCGTCGCCACGCTGCTGGCCTACATGCAGGACCGCAAGGGCGCGCCCGCAGTGCTGGAGGTGCTGCGCAAGGGCCAGCCCATCCTTCTGAACGTAACTCCGCAGCTTACCGACGATGGCGGCACAAAGGCCTACCGGCTCGGCTTCTACCCGGTCCCTCCGCCGGTCAAGGTGGAAAGACTCTCCTTCGCCAAGTCGCTGGCCAAGTCCTGGGATTTCACCAAAAAGAACTCGATGCTGATCAAGGACGTGGTCAAGGGCATGTTCGTGGGCCACGTCTCGGTGCGCAGCCTTTCGGGGCCCATCGGCATCGGCGAGGTGGTGCATGAGGCCGCGCAGGCGCCGGGCTGGACGCCGCTGGTCGGCACCGTGGCCATGATCTCGATCAACCTGGGAATGGTCAACCTGCTGCCGTTCCCCATCCTCGACGGCGGCATGATCTTTATGCTTCTCATCGAGGGCATCATCCGCCGCGACCTTCCCATGCAGGCCAAGGAGTACATCTACCAGGTTGCGTTCGTGTGCATCGTCATGTTCGCCGCATTCATCATCTGCAACGACATCGTCAAGCTGCATCTGCCCATTCTCTCCAAACTCAAGCTGTAAACGCCCGGCGTCCCATGGGTGAGACGCCAAACTCGGACCGGCGGGCCAGACACGGTCGATCTTTGCGAAATGAGAAAGAGGACTCCGTGGACTATACATTTCTTGCCAATCTGCAACAGGAGTTCGCGTTGCCGGAAAAAGGCATCCTGAGCCGCGTTCTGCACAAGGACCAGCACGCGAACGTCACCTTGTTCGGATTCGCGGCGGGCGAGGAGCTCTCCGCGCACTCCGCGCCGACGCCTGCCGTCCTCTATTTTCTGGAAGGCGAGGCCGACGTTCAGTTGGGCGACGACAAGGTCAACGCACAGCCGGGCTCCTTCGTCTATATGCCCCCCATGCTGCCCCACGGAATCGCCGCACGCACCGCGCTGCGCATGTTGCTGGTGCAGATGAAGGTCCCGCCGCAGGCGCATTGAAGCGTGCTGCACCCGCGCCTCTGCATTGCGGGGATTGGCCTCTGTTTTGAAGGGGACGGGCTTCAGCCCGTCCGTAAGGGATGCGAAATCAACAGGGCTTTAGCAACCGAGGGAAGGTTCGCGCAGGCACGTTTTCACTGGTCTGCAACCGTGAAAGAATAGAGCCATGAGTTTGTTCAGTTCGGTCTACCGAGAGAGGAATGCCGAGGTGCGCGCCATACTGGATGGCGTTCGCTCCCCCTCATCGCGCCGCGTCGAGGAGATACTGGCGCAGAGCGAGTCCTCCGATGCGCTCGGCCTCGCTGAACTCGCCGAGCTGCTGGAGATTGGCGCCCCCGCCGGCGCGGACTCCGATTCCAACGCTCAGTTCGAATTGCTGCGCGCGCACACTCGCCGGCACTGGCGCGCGCCCGCCGGAAACCGCGTCCGCTACGTCTCGCCGATCTACGTCTCCAGCTTCTGCGTGGACGCCTGCCCCTACTGCAACTTCTCCGCCCTGCGCAAGGACACGGTGCGCTATCGCCTGTCACTCGCCGAGCTTGATCGAGAGATCGCATCCGTGCTGGCGCGCGACGCACGCGTCGTCGAGCTGGTCTACGCCACCGATCCGGAGTACGACACGCGCGCTCTGGTGCGCGACGTCAGCCGCGCCGTCCGCGCTGTCGAGGACCTCGAGGGCGGCGGCGTTCTCCTCTGCACCGAGTACCTCTCCAGCCAGGCGTACGAGGCGCTGGCCGACGCGGGTCTTCGCGGAATTGTCCAGTGGGACGAGACGCTGGACGAGCAGGCCTACGCCCGCTGGCACGCGGCCAGTCCGCGCAAGGCGGACTTCCACACCCGCATGGACAATCACGACCGTGCGCTCGCCGCCGGTCTCGAAGTGGCCACCGGAGCGCTCTTCGGCCTGGCCGACTTCCGCTACGACGCGCTGATGCAGGTCGCCCGCGCGCGCACCATCGCCGAGGCCTACGGACGCTCGCCATTCGTCATGGGCACCGCACGGCTCAAGCCGATTGGGGGCAGGGAACTGCGCCTGGAGACCACCGTCAGCGACCGCGCGCACGAGACCGCGCTCATGGTCTACAAGATCGCGCTTCCCCACGTCGGCCGCTGGCTGCAGACCCGCGAGACCTTCGAGATGAACCTGCGCAACCTGCTCGACGGCGATGTCTTTACCTACTCCTGCGGCGAGGTGCAGCCCGGCGGATACACCCATATCAACACCAACTCCATCGCCGGAGCGCAGTTCGGCGTCAACGAGATGGAGCGCGGCTTCGTCGAACGCGAGCTGGCAGGCCAGGGATTCCACATCGACTTCGGATGGATGTCCCCCGCCAAAACCCGCGCCCTCGCCGCTCGCTGAATGTTGTCATCCAGACCCTGAGCGCCGCGCGCACAAATGATGAAGCCGTCATTCTGGCGAAGCCAGAATCTCCGTAGTTGCTTTTCGTCCGCGCAACACTCCTTCGCGAATTCCGCCCTACACCCGCGCGCGCAGCAACGCCGCAATCTCCCTTGCCGCCTTGCGCGCGTCGTCCACCTTGTCCGGCGGAAAGCTGATTGCGCCCACCCTCGCGTGCCCGCCGCCGCCGTAGCGCTCGCAGATCTCCGCAATGTTCGCCAACTCCGCGTCTGGCAGTCTGGTCCACGGGTTCGTTCCCACCGCGACCTTCGTTCGGAAGCTCGACCGGCTCAGCCCCACGGTGTAGGTCGCCGCAGGGTGCAGGTAGTACAGGATGAACTTGTTGTAGCCCTCGGTCGGCCGGTCCGTAATGTCGAAGGTAATGACGCCGCGCTTCAGCGTTGTCCGCTCGCGCAGCAGTTCGATGTTGGCGCGGTGGCGCTCCAGCAGCGGCCCAAGCTCGGCCTGGATGAAGGGCTGGTCGAGCACCGCCTGCAGGCCCATCTCGGTCAGCAGCGGAATCACGCGCGGCACGAAGCCCTCGCCCGAGCTCTCGATCACCATCGTCAGCTTCATCGCGGGTGCGGCCATCTCGACGGCGGCCCTTGCGCTCTCGTACTTCGCGCCGTCCACAATGTTTGCCCAGTGGACCAGCTCCGCCAGCGGCGCGGGTTCGAAGCCGAACCGCTCCCTCGCCACGTCGGCGATCAGGCTGGTGCAGGAGATGTACGCCGGATCGTAAAACTTTCCGCCATCGGCCGGCTTGCGCACCGCGAGCACCTTGGGCGAGTTGGCCTGCGCCTGCCACGCCAGAAAATCGCGCCGGTCATCGGCGGTGAGAAACGCGCTCTGGTGATGGTCGAACCACCAAGTAACTTTGGGCGAGGCGGAGTACTTGAAGTCCACAATTGCGTTCTCGCCCTCGATGAACGCCGACTCGTCGAAGAGCGACCCCGCCGCCCGGTGCATCAGCCCGTGGTACGAAAACTCCTGCGCCGTCCCGATGCACTCGCGATGAAAGCGCGTGAACAGCGACGCCGAGCACGCGCCATCGAAGCAGTGATCGTGGTAGAAGACGCGACAGCTCAAGCGGAAATCCTCCGTACCAAACCCATTCTTCGCAGCCGCGCCCACGCTAGCGCGCAACGCTCGGCGACTCTTATGCGAAGCTCTAGGATTGACGCCGCGCGCCCCCATGTCAAGCAGCAAAGCATACGGAAACGGATCGTACTTCCTGTTTGCACCGTATAGACTTTCAATCAACCGAGGAGACCCACTTGCCCGACGCACACCAGCCTCAGCCACCCGAGTCCGCCGTGCGCCCTGACGCGCGCACCGGCGCGTCCGGCGATGAGTTTGCCGCGCCGATTCCGCCGTCTGCGCCGCGCTTTACCCTGCGCGAGATCTTCGCCGGTTCGGACGGACTGCGCGCCGGCTGGGGCCTGCTGCTCTACTTCGCCCTGCTTGCTGCTCTGCTCGCCGGCGGCGGATTCCTCGTCAATCCTCCGCGCCACCACGCCGCTGCCGTGCAGCCGAACTCTGCCGCGCAGTCCGCGCCGCAGTCCTCCAAATCCTCCGCCGCCGTGCTCATGCCGCCGAAGGCAATCCTGCTGGGCGATGGAATGACGTCGCTCTCGGTCCTCATCGCCGCATGGCTGATGGGCAAGATCGAGCGCCGCCCAAGCTCCGCCTACGGACTGGGCGGCCGGCGCCGCCTGCCGAACTTCCTCAGCGGCCTCGCCTGGGGCGTCGCGCTGCTCTCGCTTCTGGTCTTCACTCTGCGCGCCTGCGGCCTGTTGGTCTTCGACGCGCGCCTGCTCTTCGGCGCGAGCGCGCTGCGCTACGGCGCGGTCTGGTTCGCCGGGTTCCTGCTGGTCGGACTCTTTGAGGAGACCTTTTTCCGCGGCTACCTGCAGTTCACCCTCGCGCGCGGGATCAACGGAACCTGCAACTGGCTCCGTTCCTTCGGCCCGCGCGCGACAGAGTACAGCGTATCCGGCGGCAACCAGACTGCCCTGCGCTCAACAACTCAGGCCGCGCCCGGCTTCTGGACCGCGGCCGTGCTGCTCTCCTTCGGCTTCGGCTTCACGCATCGAACCAACGCGGGCGAGTCGCCCATCGGCCTGCTCGCCGCCGCGCTCATCGCTGTCGTCTTCTGCCTCAGCCTGTGGCGCACCGGCTCGCTCTGGTGGGCCATCGGCTTCCACGCTGCGTGGGACTGGGCGCAGTCCTTCCTCTACGGCGTCGCCGACAGCGGCATGGTGGCCCAGGGCCATCTCTTCGCCACGCACCCGGCGGGCCGCGCCCTACTATCCGGCGGCCTCACCGGGCCGGAGGGAAGTCTCTTCATCCTGCCCATTCTCGCGTTGACCGCCGCTGTCATCCTGCTCACGCTGCCCAAAGTCCATCACAACGACCCGCCTGCATCCGCGAACGCGCGCTCCGCCGCTGGTTTAGACTTGCCGTAGGCCATGAGCAGCGACGACCCGAACTCCAGAGACACCAAGCCACCTGCTAGTCCCGCCAAAGCCGACCTGCGCTACAAGGGCTATGTGCGCCGGGTGGAAGACAGCGCCGGAGCGGACGCCGGGCCGGAAGGCCCGGTCGCTGCAGACGCCGCACTCAAAGCCGCTCTCGTAGCCGACCTCGATGCGCCCGCAGGCCGCGGCTCGGGCCACAGGCTGCGCGTCTTCTGCCTGCTTCTGGCGCTCGCCGCCGCGCTCGCCGCGTCCGCGTTCTTCGCCGGGCGCCACTTCATCCGCAATGCGATGCGCGAAAACCTGCCGCAGCTCGACGGTTCGCTCACCGTCTACGGCCTTGCCGCGCCGGTCACGGTCGCCCGCGACGCCCACGGCGTGCCGCACATCCGCGCCGGCTCGGTGGACGACCTCGTCTTCGCCCAGGGCTTCGTCACCGCCCAGGACCGCCTGTGGCAGATGGACCTGTTGCGCCGCCACGCCGCCGGCCAGCTCGCCGCGGTCCTTGGCCGCCCCATGCTGGAGCACGACCGGCTGCAGCGCACCCTTCAGCTCCGCGCTGCCGCCGACCGCGCCATCGCCGTTCTGCCCGCCGATCAGCGCCACTGGCTGGAGGTCTACGCGCGCGGAGTGAACGCCTCCATCGCCGCCCAGCGCGACCGCCTCCCCATCGAGTTCCGCCTGCTCGGCTACCGGCCCGCGCCGTGGACCCCGCGCGACTCCATTCTGGTCGAGCTTGTGATGTTTCAGGACCTCACCACCGGCTTCCCGCAGAAGCTCGCGCGCGAGGCACTCGCCGCCCACCTCTCCCCCGAGCTGATCGCCGACCTCTACCCCACCGGCTCCTGGCGCGACCACTACCCCGGCCAGCCCATGCCCGACGTCTCCGCGCCCCAGCCCGAGTTCAACGACATCCCCCTCGACGAGTCGCAATCGCACCTCCGCCAACCCCCACCCGCAGCCACAATCTCCCCGTCCGATCTTCTCTCCCTCAATCGGACCCTCGCCCTCTTCCACTCTCCCTGCTCCGCCTGCGTCGCCGGCTCCAACGCATGGGCCGTCTCCGGCTCGCGCACCGCCTCGGGAGAGCCGCTGCTCTCGAACGACATGCATCTCTCGCTCAGCGTGCCCGATTTGTGGTACGAGGCCGACCTGCAAGCCACGAATCCCGCCCCGCTGGCCGACTTCCACGCCGCCGGAGTCACTCTGCCCGGCACGCCCTTCGTCATCAGTGGCCACAACGACCACGTCGCCTGGGGGTTCACCAACCTCGGCGCAGACGTGCAGGACCTCATCATCGAGCACACTCGCGGCACCTTCTCCGGCGCCGAG
>JBEKRR010000042.1:0-22082 GCA_049518555.1 Acidobacteriaceae bacterium | reverse complement strand
GCCTCCGCTGGCAGCAGCCGCATCGCCGCCAGCGCCGTCACCGACTTGCCCGACCCCGACTCGCCCACCAGGCCCAGCGTCTGGCCCGCCGCGATCTCGAACCCGATCCCGTGCACCACCTCGCGCCCGCCAAATCCAATCGACAGCCCCTCGACGCGCAGAATCGGCTGTGCGCCGCTGCCAATCACTGCACCGTTGCCGGAAGCCGTCGTTGCACTCACATCCTAGATGGTAGAGCATCTCCCGATTTCCCATGGAGTTGGAAAAAGTGTGCGAGCCTGTGCCCACCCGCTCAAGATACTCTGGGATGAGACGCCGCACATTCCTATCGCGTCTAACGGAGAGCAGGAAGGAGAGCATGAAGCCACATCGCATCCATCGCTGCCCGCGTCCCCTCGCCCGAGTTCTCGGCGCGCTGCTGCTCTGTGTTGCCGCCTGCGCGCCCCTCATCGCCCAGACCCACAAGGTGGCCGCGCCGGAGAACGTCGTGCGCGCGGTTGGCGTCTACGAGTGGACCGGCGATATGGCCAAGCCCGCCGCCAGCCGCCTCATCCCCGTCTCGCTCTTCATCGACGGCAAGCTGGAAGACGCCGACGTCTACCTGGCGCGGCCCGTCCCGTTCGCGCTCGACACCGGCAACGTCTACGAACTCGACCAGGCTGGGACTGCGCTGGGAACGCTCGACCTGGCCTTCGCGCGCCACCTGGTCGCCTCCGGCGCAGCCACCACCCTCTACGACGACGGCTGGTTCGGCTACGGCAAGTTCGTTCCTCCCACTCCGCCCAAGCCCTCGACCCTGAAGCCCGCCAAGACGCTCGGCGTCATCAACGGCATCGACGAGGATGACGACCGCCCCCACTTCTCCGCGCGCTCCGCCCAACCTGGCTCCGGCGACACGGCAACCCCCACCTCCGGCGCGCCCGCATCCTCCACCGGTACACCGGCATCCGACGCCGACCGCCCCACGCTGCACCGCCCAACCAGCGCCTCCGACCAGACTGCCTCCGGCAGCTCGGGTGAGACGCCCGCCAACGATCCCGACCGCCCCACCCTGCGCCGCCACAGCCCGCCGGACACCGGCAGAAACAGCACCGACCAGCCCGGCAGCAGCGGCGGCGTTGCCTCGCTGAACGACGATCCCAACCGCCCTCTGCTGCATCGCGGCAAGCCCGTCAGCGCGCTGAACGAGGAGGACATTCCCAAGCTGGCCGGCCTTCCCTCCGACCAGGACCTCCATCAACTGGTCGCCGTATCGGACGCGGCAAACCGCCCGCCACACGACTTCTCCCGCGCATGGCAGGATGAGGCCGAACATCAGGCCATCCTCGCCAAGCTGCAGGCCATCGCGCGCGCGCAGATTGCCGCCTACGAGGCCGCCAACGCGATTGTGCCAGCAGCAGCCGCGCCGCCCGCCGCCAATGCGCCCGCGCCCGCCAAGCCCGCCGTGCCGTCACCGCCGGACACGCGCAATCCCAACAGCAAGCTCCGCCACGCCGTGGCCCAGGAGACTCCGCCGCCTCCGCCCGCACCTGTACCCCTGCTCGACGAGCAGTTGAACGGCTACACGCTGAGCTATGGAGGCGCGGCGACTTATGTCTACGCGGCGCACACCGGCGGCCTCGGCCCCGCGCTCTGCTTCGTCACTCTGGTCGCGCAGGTCGATATGCAGGGCGAACCTCAGATTGCGATCAAGAGTGTCACCGACGCCGCGCACCTGGACCGCACGCCGCGCATGAAGCTGGTGGACGCGGTGGACGCCGAGGCCTCCAACCGCGCCAGCCTGCTCTTCGAGCTGCGCGCGCAGAACTCACGCCAGTTCGCCCTCTACCGCGTCATTGGGGCGCACGCCGAGCAGACCTTCCTCACCGGATCCACGCAGTAGTCAAAGCTGATCGGACGAATTGCCTACAGCGGAACGCCCTTCAGCCACTCGCGGAAGGCCGGTCCCAGGTCCTGGCGCTTCAGCCCCAGCTCCACGGTGGCCTTCAGAAAGCCCAGCTTGTCTCCCGCGTCGTAGCGCGTGCCTTCGAACCGGTACCCATAGACCTTCTCGTGCTGCATGAGTGCCTTGATGGCGTCGGTCAATTGCAACTCGCCGCCCGCGCCCGGCTTCACGCCCTCGATCATCTGGAAGATGCGCGGCGTCAGGATGTATCGCCCAATAATCGCATTGGCCGACGGCGCATCCGCGAACTTCGGCTTCTCCACCAGGTTCCTGATCTCCAGCAGCCGTGGGTCGCGCGGGTCCGGGGTGCAGTCCAAGCAGCCGTAGTGGGAGATCGCCGGCCCCTCGATGACCTCCGACGCCAGAATGCTCGCCTGCGTCTGGTCAAACGCCTCCACCATCTGCTTCATGCACGGGACTGTGGAGTCGATGATGTCGTCGGGCAGCAGCACGCAGAAGGGCTCTTCGCCCACCAGTTCTTTCGCCATCAGAATCGCGTGGCCCAGGCCCAGCGGCTCGGCCTGCCGGGTGTAGACGATCTTGGCCAGCTTGGAGAGCGAGCGCAGAGCGTCCAGCAGCGTCTGCTTGCCCTTGGCCGCCAGCGCGGCCTCCAGCTCCGGGCTGCGGTCAAAGTGGTCCTCCACCGCGCCCTTGTCGCGCCCGGTGACGATGATGATCTCAGTGCATCCCGCCGCCACCGCCTCCTCCACCCCATACTGGATCAGAGGCTTGTCCACCAGGCACAGCATCTCTTTGGGGATGGACTTGGTCGCGGGCAGGAAACGCGTGCCCATGCCGGCTGCGGGAAAGACTGCCTTGCGGATCTTTTGGTGAGCCATGGGAAGCGGAGCCCTCGTCGCTGAGATCAGGAGTCCATCCTACCAAAGCTCCGTCTGCGGAAGATGAAATGCCGCAGATCGCATCTGCGGTCTGCGGCAATTTCTCATCCGGGAGCGTTGTCGTGATCTCTAGCTGAGCGTCTCCATCAGCTTGTTGACGGTGCGGTTGAGGTCCTTGTCGGTGCGGCGGTGCTCGTCGATCTTGCTGATGGAGTGCATCACGGTGGTGTGGTGCTTGCCGCCGAACTGGCGGCCGATCTCGGGCAGCGACGCCTCAGTGAGCTGCTTGGCCAGGTACATGGCGATCTGGCGCGGAACGACGATCTGGCGCGAGTTGTTCTTCTGCTTCAGCTCGGCGACGCGCATGCCGAACTGCTCGGCCACGGCGCGCTGGATGGCCTCGATGGTGATCTTGCGCACCTGGGTGTCGATGAACTGCTTGAGGCACTGCTGGGTGACGGCGAGGGTAATCTCCACGCCGTGCATGGAGCACCAGGCGATGAGCCGGACCAGCGCGCCCTCCAGCTCGCGCACGTTGGTGCGCACGTTGCTTGCGATGAAGAGCGCAACTTCGGTGGGAAGGTGGGTCTGCTCGGACTCGGCTTTTTTCTGAAGGATGGCGACCTTGGTCTCCAGGTCGGGCGGCTGGATGTCTGCGATCAGGCCCCACTCGAAGCGCGAGCGCAGGCGGTCTTCGAAGTCTGCCAGCTCCTTGGGCGGGCGGTCGCTGGCGATGACGATCTGCTTCATGCTCTCGTGCAGCGCGTTGAAGGTGTGGAAGAACTCCTCCTGGGTGCGCTCCTTGCCGGCCAGGAACTGGATGTCGTCGATGAGCAGAACGTCCACGTTGCGGAACTTGTCGCGGAAGCTGGTCATCTTGTCGTAGCGCACGGAGTTGATCATCTCGTTGGTGAACTTCTCGCCCGAGACGTAGCAGATGGAGGCCTGCGGCTGGCGGCGCTTCACGTCGTGGCCGATGGCATGCATCAGGTGGGTCTTGCCCATGCCGACTCCGCCGTAGATGAAGAGCGGGTTGTAGGCCTTGGATGGGCGCTCCGCGACGGCCTGCGCCGCGGCCATGGCGAACTGGTTGCCGCTGCCGATGACGAAGGCGTCGAACTGGTAGCGCGGGTTGAGCTGCGATGCGGTGCTCCAGTCGAAGCGCGACTGCTCGGGCATGGGCGCGGTCGCGCCGTACGTCCGGCGAGAGTACGGCGCGTTGGAGTTGTGGCTGGAGACGGGCGCGAACCCGCCGTCCTCGCGCACGCGCGGCGCGCTGGGGTCCTGCGCTGGCGTGGTGAAGACAACCGAGTCGATGTCCAGCGCCAGGTTGTCGATGGCCTCCTGGATCAGGTCGGCATACTTCTCTCCCAGGTGCTGGAACTCAGCCGATGGGATGCGCACATAGAGCGTCTTGCCCGCGATGTGGGAGAACCGCGTGGGCTTGAGCCACGTCTCATACGACTGGCGGTTGATCTTCTTCTCCAGCGCGGCGAGGATGCGGACCCATTGATTCAATACGGCTGTTGCTGTGGGAACGAATGACATGCTTTCAATTCCTTCTTGGATTTGCTCCAAGTATTTTTTGATCTAAACCAACAAACCGACCCGAAAAACAGAACAGAGGAAACGACTGTAACGGCAACAGCCCACCTGCACCGCCGAAACTGGCGAGTGGAGAGGAAAGCTGTTTGCTGGAGGTCTCCGCGCCGGCCGGAAAACGCCGTCGCGAAGAGAAACGACCATGCCAGCCAAAGTGCGATCTGCGATTAAGAAAATCGACTTTGGTAAGCGGGTTTGATAGTAGCACGGAAAACCGGGCTTGATTCAAGCGATCGAGAGATAAAAATTTTGTTGCACCATTCCTTGTGAAGAATGCTCTCCGTCGTCTCGGATTGGGTCTCCCTTGCGCCCAAATCGCCCCTCGCCAAGGCATCCCACAGCCACTTTTTTGCAGTCGCCTCGAAACCCCGGTATACTGAGAGACTGTTGCAGATGCATCTTTCAACAAGATTGAGCAGGAGCCGAACCCAATGCCGAAGCGTACCTTCCAGCCGAACCGCCGCCACCGGGCCAAGACCCACGGGTTCCTGACCCGCATGAAGACCAAGGCGGGCGCAGCCGTGCTGAGCCGCCGGCGGGCCAAGGGACGGCACAAGATCGCCGTCAGCGCCGGCTTCCGCGACTAGGCCAGTCCTGCAGCGGGCCCGTTTTCCGCGCGGGCCATGGGGCCGTCCGGCAATGCCTGCCAACGCAACGCAAACCGCAGCGTGACTGAGATGACCCGTTCCAATCCAACCGAACCGAAGATCGACTGGCCCGCCAGCCGACTGCGCAAGCACGCCGACTACCAGCGCGTCTACCAGGCCAGCCGTAAGCAGTTCGCCAAACAGATGAGCTACTTCTTCGCGCTGCGGCCCGCACTCGGCCCGGAGGGTACTGCGCTGCGCCATGCCAACCCGGAGGCTGCGCGGGTCGGGCTTACGGTCGGCAAGGCGATGGGCAGGGCGGTGGACCGAAACCGCATCAGGCGAAGGATGCGCGAAGCGGTGCGGCGACAGCTTGCGCTGCTCGCAGCCCCGGTCGACGTGGTGCTCCATCCCCGGCAGAGCGTCCTCGAGCTCGACTTCGCAACCCTGGAGCGCGAGGTGGCCGCCGTCTTCCGCGCTGTGCAGATGGCCGCCGAGAAACAACTGCCGGCGCAGACCGAACCGGCAAAGACTTAACCCCAATGAGACGGATGGAACGCGATGGGAACGGATGCAGAGGAGAGGAACGGCCGCGCTGTACGCCTTGCCTTCCGTCTGTATAAGTCGCTCCTCTCGCCGGTGCTCCACGCGATCAGCCCGTCGCGCTGCCTGTACCTGCCAACCTGCTCGGAGTACGCCACCATCGCGGTCAGCCGCTTCGGGTGGGTGCGCGGCTCGTGGCTGGCGCTCGGCAGGCTGGCGCGCTGCCATCCCTGGGGCAAGGGCGGCCTCGATCCCGTGCCCGAGCGCGCTTCGCCCGCGCTCCCCCGCGCAGCGCGACCGGATTTCTCTGGCGACGTGCAGACGGGCGCCAGCCAGAGCAGTGCAGACCAAACCGGCGCAGACAAGAAGGCCGCAGACCAAACCGGCGCAGACCATTTACCATAGAGGACAGGCTGGGAGTCCACGGCCGCAACTTCCAGCACCCCACAGATAGGAAGCCCCGCTTGGCAGAGTTCAGCAACCCCAATCAACAAGGCGGACAAGAAGGCCGGTCGCTGATGGCCATGATGGTCATCTTTGTAGCCGTCGTCCTCGGGCTCCAGCTTTACCGGGCGAAGACCACCCCGCCGCCGTCCCCGACGCCCCCTATCGCCGCCACGCAGACGCCCTCCCAGCCCGCGCCCGCGGCCTCCGCGGTCACAACACCGCAGTCTGCCGCTGCGGCTCCCGCAGCCCACGCCGCCCGTGCCGCTACCCCTAGCGTCGAGGCCAGCGCCGAGTCCACCACGGTGGTCGAGAACGCTCTCTACCGCATCACATTCTGCAACCGCGGCGCCCAGGTCACCAGTTGGGTCCTGAAGGGGCCTTACACGGACGCGGAGGGCCATCCGCTCGATCTGGTGAACCAGCAGGCGGCAAAGCTCTTCGGCTATCCGCTCTCGCTCTACACAGGCGACGGCGCAAAGGCGTCCATCGCGTCGGTGTCGCGCAACGGGTCCGTTGTCACTCTGATGGCCGCGGGAAATCTGCCTGCGGACATAGACGGACGGGCGATTGCCATCAGCGGCGTCTCCGACAGCAGCTACGACGGGACCTTCGTGGTGAAGGTGACGGGCCCCAATACGTTGACCTATACCCAGGACTATGGGGACAGCGGCAACAGCACCGGGGGAACTCTCTCCACCCTGAACGGAACGACCGGCGAGATGCTGAGCCAGGCGCTGTTCGTGCCATCGACGACGGGCAACCTGGCAACGCCGGCCAGCCTTACCTTCAAGTACTCCAACGGCGACGTGCAGGCGACCAAGACCTTCACCTTCGACCAGAAGACCTATCTACTGCACGCTTATGTTGCGGTCACGCGCGCCGGAGCGCCGGTGCAGGCGATGTTGAGCTGGCCGGGCGGCTTCGGCGACCAGAACGACGATCCCAGGGGCAGCGGTTACAACAACGCGCAGTTCGACAGCGATCGCAACGGCAGCACCGAGCACCTCGCGCCGAAGAAGGTCACGGACGGTGAGACGCTGAACGGGCCGTTCGACTGGGCGGGTGTCAGCGACCCGTTCTTCGCGGCGGTGTTCCTGCCGGAGTCGCCCGCGACGGCGACCATCGCCACGCTGCACGGCACACTCGATGTCTCGAAGGAGATCAAACGCGCGGCGATGTTCGGCTCCGGCTCAGCGCCCTCGAAGGCGCAGGATATGCCCATCCTGGGCGCTGCCCTGGGCGATGCCGGCGGGCCGATCGAGACGCGCATCTTCGTCGGGCCCAAGGCGATCAATGTACTGAAGAGCGTCCATGCCGCCGATTTGCGCATCACGCTGGAACCGGACCTCGAGTTCGGCTTCTGGGGCCCCATCGCCAAGTATCTCTTTCTGTCGCTGCAGGCCATCCACGCCCACATTACCGCCCGATGGAGCGGCTCCTGGGGCTGGGCAATCATCGTCCTCACCGTCTTCATCAACCTGCTCATCCTGCCCTTCCGGGTGAAGACCATGCACAGCGCGCTGAAGATGCAGCGCATCCAGCCGCAGATGGACGCCATCAAGGAGCGCTACAAGAAGTACAAGGTGACCGACCCCAGGCGCAGCGAGATGAACGCCGAGATCATGCAACTGCAGAAGGACAACGGCGTCAACATGTTCGGCGGATGCATCCCCCAGCTGATCACCATGCCGCTGATGATCGCGTTCTTCTACATGCTTCCCAGGGTGGTGGAGTTGCGTCTGGCGCACTGGTACTGGCTGCCCAACCTGCAGGCCGCGGACCCGTATCACATCCTGCCCATCTTCATGGTGCTGTCGCAGTTTCTGGTCCAGTTCTACACGCCCTCGCCGGGGGTCGATCCGCAGCAGCAGAAGATGATGGCCTTCATGATGCCGCTCTTCTCCGGGTACATCACCTGGACCTATTACTCCGGGCTGGCGCTGTACTGGTCGGTGGGCAACCTGATCGGCATTGCGCAGCAGATGGTGATGAACCGCACCTCGCTGGGCCGCGAGATGCGCGAGGTTGCCGCCAAGCGCGCCCGCCGCAAGGGCAACCAGGGACGCAGGTAGGCGCAGCGCGAAATGGAGCGATGCCAGGGCTTTCCGCGCCGCGCCAGTACAGCGTTCCCGATATCGGACGCGACGCGTGGTAACGAATAATGATATAAGTTCTATTCGTACGGTTAACTTCTCCCATGGATGACACGGCCCAGGCAGCGCAAACGATTGCGAGGTTTTTGCAGGCCTTCACGACGAGCAGCGGGCTGCGCCTGCGCTTTCGCGTGAAGGCGCGCAGTTTAAAGCAGAGGAATGCAGGCAGCGCGGAGTCCTGCGAGGGGCCGCATCCCGGGCCGACCCCTCCGGCGGAGGGTGTGGCGAAGGATGGGCCGCTCTCTCTCTTCGTCGAGTTCACGGGACCGGACACGCCAGTGCTCACCGCGCGCAACGGCGAGTTGCTGAACGCGCTAGAGCACATTGCGACCAAGATGCTGCGGCTAGAACCCGAGGAGCACGATCGAGTCGCGTTCGACGCCGACCAGTTCAAGGCCAACCGCGACCGCCAGATGCGCGAGTCCGCCGCGGCGGCCATCGAGCGCGTACGTGCCACCGGACGTCCTCATGCCTTCCCGCCGATGACCTCGCGCGAGCGGCGCATGCTGCACATGCTGCTCAGCGAATCCGGCCTGCCCACCGCCTCCAGCGGCGAAGGTCCGGGGCGCTTTGTGGTGCTCTACCCCAAAGGCGCCGACACCTCCGCGCCCTTCAATCTCTCTGCTACAGGCGAACCGCAGCCTCCCCCGCGCCGCCACGACTCCAACCAGGTGCGCAACGCCTTCCGCCCCCGATTCTGATTCAACACGGGCCGATGCGCGCGCAATTGCGGCGGCCGTGAGTGAAGACGCGCTACAGCTCCGAATACACGTCCCTGAAGTCGTAGCATCCGGTGCGCGAGGCGAGCCACTCCGCCGCCCGCACCGCACCCAGGGCGAACCCGCGCCGCGAGAACGCCTCATGGGTCAGCACCACACGGTCGGCCTCGCTCACCGCCTCCAGCACGTGCTTGCCCTTGGCGTCGCCCTCGCGCACAGACTCGATGGGCACATCGATCTTGCTGCCCGCGCCGCGCTCCACCATCTCCGCAATCGAGATCGCCGTGCCCGAAGGCTTGTCCAGCTTGGTGACGTGGTGCGTCTCGACGATGGAGAACTTGTAGCCCACGCCGGCCAGCGAGGCCCCCATCTGCTGGGCCAGCTTGAGCATCACCTGCACGCCGATGGAAAAATTCGTCCCGTAGAGCAGCCCAGCGTGCGTGCTCTCGGCCAGGGCGCGCATCTCAGGCAGCTTCGCGTACCAGCCCGTGGTCGCGACCACAATCTTTGAGCCAGCACTCAGGCACGCGCGCATGTTTTGAATCACCGCCTGCGGCGTGGTGAAGTCGATTGCCACGTCATACCCCGCCAGAAACGCAGGCGTCAGCGCCCGGGCGTCCACGTTCTCCGGCACATCCAACCCGCGAACGTCGTGGCCGCGCTCGGTGGCCACCTGCGCCACCAGCCTGCCCGTCTTGCCCTGCCCCAGAACCAGAATTCGCATAGAGATAGTCTCCTGAAGCGCCTTAAGCCTTGGCCGCAACCGCGCGCGCCGCGGTATCGAAGACGGCCGGGTCCGGATCGGCGAAGAACTCCGCATGCAGCGAGCGCAGCGCCTCGTCCACGTCCGACTCTTCGATCATGAAGCTCATGTTGATCTCGCTCGCCCCCTGCGAGATCATGCGCACATTGATGTGCCGGATGGCCGAGAAGACGCGGCCCGCAATGCCGCTCTGTCCGCGGATGTCCTCGCCCACCATGCAGATCAGGGCCTTGTTGCCTTCGAACTTCACGTCGGCGATCTTGCCCAGCTCCGCGCAGATGGCGGGCAGCCGTTCGTTCGACTCCACGCTCAGCGAGATGCTGACCTCGCTGGTCGAGACCATGTCGATGGCGCACTCGAAACTGTTGAAGACGTCGAACACAGATTTCAGATAGCCATGCGTCATCAGCATCCGGCCGGCCACGATGTCGATGATCGTCAACTTCTTCTTGGCCGCGATGCTCTTGAACGGACTGGCGCAGGGCGGCGCCATCGCCGTGATCTTCGTACCCTGGTTCTGCGCGTTGCGCGAGTTCAGCACCCAGACCGGAATGCTCTTCTGGACGGCTGGAAGAATGGTCGCCGGATGCAGCACCTTGGCGCCGAAGTAGGCCAGCTCCGCCGCCTCCTCGAAGCTGATCGTCTTCACCCGCAGCGCGTCCGGGCAGATGCGCGGGTCGGTGGTCATAATGCCGTCGACGTCGGTCCATATCTCGATGGCGCCCGCGCGCAGTCCGCCGCCAACCAGCGCGGCCGTAAAGTCGCTGCCGCCGCGCCCCAGCGTCGTGGTAATTCCGTCGGTCGTCGCGCCGATGAAGCCGCCGATCACCGGCGTCTTCCCTGCCTCCACCAGCGGCATCACCAGCTCGGTCAGCTTGGCCTCGATCACGGCCTCCAGCGGCGCGGCCTTGCCGTAGTGGTCGTCCGTAACGATGCATTTCCGCGCGTCCACATGCGCGCCGTCCAACCCATGCTGCGCAAAGACCGCCGCTACCATCTCGGACGAGATCCGCTCCCCGTAGCTCACCACTTTGTCGCTGGTCCGTGGAGTCAATTCGCCAACCGCCGCAATTCCGCGCAGCAGATCGTCCAGCGAATCGAACCGCCTCCGGATGGCCGACTCGATCTCCGCCAGCAGCTCCCCGCTCAGTAAATCCGCGGCCGTATCGATGTGCCGGTTGCGCAGCCGCGCCGCAATCGCCAGCGCGCCCGCCTTGTCGCCGCGTCCCGCAGCCGAGGCCGCGGCCAACAACTGGTCGGTCACCTTGGCCATCGCCGACACCACAACCACTGGCGCGAGCCCGCGTTCGCGCCGTCCGCGCACAATCGCCGTGGTGCGCAGGATCGCCGCAGCGTCCTCCACCGAGGTCCCGCCAAACTTCATCACCACTAGAGTGGCCCGCGCCTCGCCCGCCCGCTCCTCCGCCCTGCGTGCCGCGCTCATGCCAGCACCGCATCGGGCCGTGCTGATTTCAGGTCCAGCTTGCCCAGGCGCGCCAGCACCTCTGCGTTCAACACCGCCGCGCCCGCCGCCCCGCGAATCGTGTTGTGCGAGAGGACGACGAACTTCCAGTCCAGCAGGTTGCACTCGCGCAGCCGTCCCACGGTGGATGCCATGCCACGCCCGCGCATCCGGTCCAGCCGCGGCTGCGGCCGATCTGGATTCGCGTCGAATTCGACGGGCTGTTCGGGAGCGCTGGGCAGCTTCTGTCCGGTGAGCGGCGCAAACTCCGCCCACGCCGCAAGGATCTCGTCGCGTGTGGCCTTGCTGCGCAGCTTGATGCTCACGCACTCGGTGTGCCCGTCCTCGACAGCAACGCGGTTGCAGTGCGCGCTCACCTTGGCGTCCAGCAGCTCCACGCGACCGCCGGCAAGCCGGCCCAGCAGCTTGCCCACCTCTTCCTGCAGCTTCTCTTCCTCGTTCTTGATGAACGGAACCACATTGCCCAGGATGTCCAGCGACGCGACACCGGGATAGCCCGCTCCGCTGACCGCCTGCATCGTCGTCACAAACAGGCCCTCGATGCCGAAGCGCTCCTCCAGCGGCTTGAGCGCGAGCACCAGGCCGATCGCGCTGCAGTTGGGATTGGTGACGATGTAGCCGCCGGGCAGGCCGTTGGCCGAAGGCCGCCGCCAGCTCTGCTGCTCGATCAGCGCCAGGTGATCGGCATTCACCTCCGGGACCACCAGCGGCACGTCCGGAGCCATGCGGAAGGCGCTGGAGTTCGAGATGACTGCGCAGCCCGCGGCAGCAAACTTCGACTCCAGCTCGCGCGCAATGCCGGCGTCCACCGAGGAAAAGATAATCTTGGGCAGCTCTCCCGCAGGCGTGCCCTCGGGGACGTTGGGCATCACCCGCATGGCCGCAATGCGCGCCGGCAGCGGCGTGTCCAGCTTCCACCGGCAGGCCTCGCCGTAGCTCTTGCCCTCGCTGCGTTCGCTGGCCGCAAGCCACGCGATCTCAAACCACGGGTGGTTGTTGAGCAACTGAATAAAGCGCTGGCCGACCATTCCGGTCGCCCCAAGGATTCCAACTCGTCGCCGTTCCATATTTACTAAGAATACCGCAGACACGGCGTATTCTGTAGTGAATCGGGGCATTGCCCATACCGCCCCTTACTGCTGCGGCGCCTGTTCTCTTATCGTGCAGTTTTGCCGCTGAATCGGCGCTCCCGGGACCGCAATCGTCAAACTGTACTCGCAGTTGACGTACGCGTTCCCCACACCCACCCGTGGATACACATAGATTGTATGTTTGTCCGGATCATACACAGCCAACGATTGCTGCGGTCCGCCCGAATCAAACTGAAAAGCAAGGTTAGAGTCGCCGATGGACGACCCACGCGAAGAGGAAGACGAACCGGAACGCTGCGCCAGCACAGGCGACCCAGCGCTATGCCACCACCAGCCAACCGCAACGGCCAGGCACACCAGAGCCAGGTCGCGAATCACAGAGCGCAGACGCATCATGGAATTGTCCTCGTGGAATTAGATTGGTACTCCTTCGAGAGACGTGCGCCCAGCTAATCCGTTATCCAACTCTAGTAATCTTCCCTGTGCCTTCTTCGCCGCGCGCTGTAGCTGCCGGACCCGCCCCACACCATCAACGCGACCACCAGATGGATGATGAACCACAGGCTGATCCCTTGGTCCATATAGATCAGGTACAGCACCAGCACGCGCGGCAGAAAGATTGCGAAGAGCAGCGGCACAATTCCATGCAGATGGAACGGCGCAATCGGCCCGCCAAGCCAGAGCAGGAAGAGCGCAATCCGCGGCAGAAAGAGCGCGAAGACCAGAAACCACAGCGGCAGTGTATGAATCACCATCAGAATCTGCAAGCTCATCTCGTCTCACCTGTCCTCGAACCTAGCCCTTCGGACCCTTCGCCTTCTTCGCGTCCCGTCCGCCCAGCAACTCTTCCAGCTCGACCTTGAACTCGCGCACGTCCTTGAAGTCGCGGTAGACGCTGGCGAAGCGGATGTAGGCCACGGTGTCGATCTCCTTGAGCCGCGCCATAATCAGCTCGCCGATCTCTCTGGTGGAGCGTTCGCGCTCGGCGGAATCGACCACATAGGCCTCGGTCTCGTCGACGATGCGCTCCAGCGCCGCGCCGGAGACGGGCCGCTTCTCGCATGCGTGCAGCAGCCCGCTGAGGACCTTTTGGCGCTCGAACTTCTCCCGCCGGCCGTCCTTCTTGACGACCATGTAGGGGATCTCGTCGATGCGCTCATAGGTGGTAAAGCGCTTGTTGCAGCCCTCGCACTCGCGCCGCCGCCGGATCGCGTCCGCCTCTTTGCTCTCGCGCGAATCCACCACGCGGTCCTGCGCGAAGCCGCAGTAGGGGCATCTCATCGGTCACACATCGCTGCAGAAAAAATAACCATCATCGCATCCGATTCTACCAGCGCACGCATCTGCGCCAGTCTTTGCCGTTGTCGTTGCCTTTGCCTGTCCCTTTGCTTGTCATTCTGAGCGCAGCGAAGAATCCCTGTATTTCGCTTTGTTTGGGGACGCTTATCTTTCAGAGGGTTTCTGCCTTTCCACGAATTTCCCGACAACTGAAAGAATCCAGAGCATTGCGTACAAATCCGCGATGCCAAAGGGCGCAATCACGAAGGCGGGAATCCACTTGGTGGTCCACGGCACAAACAAAATCAATGGGAGATGAAGAGCCGCGAGGAAGATTATGGTGATCCAAAACCACACATGCCGCCTCAGTTTCCACCTCATCACGATGGCAAGGGCAACCATCGCGACTGATATAAGGGACGGACGCGCAAGATCAAATCTACCGGAATATACAAACGAGAGCGCCAGAAGGATAGTGCCGAAAATGACACAAAGGACTCCCCACCACGGTAGGCGCATTTGCTTGTCTTCTGTAGTTATCACTTTGTCTAGTGGCAATTTGCAATCTCCTCTCCAGCATTGAGTTGTCTGTTCTTCGCACGTGCGCCACTAACAACTAAACGATCCAGCCTCCGCCGACCACCTCGTCGCCATCATAGAAGACCGCAGCCTGCCCCGGCGTGATGGCGCGCTGCGGCTGGTCGAAGATTGCGCGCACGCGGTCCTCCCCGTCGCCGCGCAACGTCGCCCAGGCCGGCTGGTGGCGATGGCGAATCTTCACCCGCACGCGCATCTCACCTTCCAGCCCCTCCACCGCGATCCAGTTCAGTCGCTCCGCCCGCAGCTCGCACGACATCAGCTCGTCGTCGCCGCCAACCGTCACCTGGTGCGAGTCGGGATGGATCGCCAGCACATAGCGCGGCCCGGAGTTCGGCGCAATCGCCAGTGCGCCGCCAAGCCCCTTGCGCTGCCCTACTGTGAAGCCGTAAATCCCCTGGTGCCGCCCCAACACCTCGCCCGCCGCCGTCACCAGTTCGCCCGCCGAGTCCGGCAACGCCTCGCCCTGCTCGTCGAGATACGCCGCCAGAAACGCAGAGTAGTCGCCGCCGGGAATGAAGCAGATCTCCTGCGAGTCGGGCTTGTCGGCCAGCGCGAGGCCAGCTTCGGCAGCCATTCGCCGCACCGCGGGCTTCCGCATCTCGCCCAGTGGGAAGAGCGTGCGCGAGAGCTGTTCCTGGGTAAGCCCGAAGAGAAAATACGTCTGGTCCTTGGACTTGTCCTCCGGCCGCGAGAGCACCCATCGCCCGCGCGCCGCATCGTACCGGTTGCGCGCATAGTGCCCAGTGGCGATGCGCTCCGCGCCGATCTGCCGCGCCGTGGTGATCAGCGCGTCGAACTTCAGGTGGTTGTTGCACAGCGTACAGGGAACGGGCGTGCGCCCGGCCAGGTACTCATCCACAAACGGCCGCACCACTTCGGCCTCGAAGCGCGCCTCCTGGTTCACCAGGTAATACGGAATGCCGAGATGTTCGGCCACGCGGCGCGCGTCGTACACATCGTCGATGGAGCAGCAGCGACCCACCACCGCCTCGGGCATCCCCTCCCGCCCGGCCAGCCGCCGCTGGTTCCACAGTTGCAGCGTGAGGCCCACCAGCGTGTGCCCCTGCGCGCGCAGCAGCGCCGCAACGGCGGAGGAGTCCACCCCTCCGGACATGGCAACGGCAATGGTCTCGGTCGGCTGCGTCATCTTGGCCCCACTCCTCCATTATCGCAACTTAACGCACCTTGCCGGGCATTCGGGAATCTAACCGCTTGATGATTCTCGCTCGCCAAAGCCTTCGATCAACGTGCCTCAGCGCCGCGCACGCCGCAGCCCTGATTGCGCTCTGCGCAAGCGCAACCGCGCACGCCGGCCCTCCCTTCCAGACCGACGATCCCGACCCGGTCGCCTTCCGCCACTTCGAGATGTACGCCTTCGAGCTCTCCGACGGCACCGGCAAGAACGCCGGCGGAACGGCTCTCGAAGTTCCCGCCTACGAGGTGAACTACGGCGTCGTGCCCAACGTGCAGCTCCACCTGGTCCTGCCGATGACCGCCAGCTTCGCGCCCACTGGCGGCCCAACCAACTTTGGCATCGGCGACACCGAACTCGGCGCGAAGATTCGCTTCGTCAAAGAGACAAAACGGATTCCCGAGGTCGGCATCTTTCCCTTCTTCGAGCTGCCCAGCGGCAACGCGCACGAGGGCCTCGGCGTCGGCGCGACCTGGTATCGCATGCCCCTCTGGTTGCAGAAGAGCTGGGGCCCGGAAGACAGGCAGTGGACGAGTTACGGCGGCGGCGGCGAAGTGGTCAACTCAGCCGCCGGGTACGCCAATGGCTACAAGGACACCCCCTTCTCCGGTCTGCTGGTGCAGCGCCAGCTCTCGAAGAAGCTCACCCTCGGCACGGAACTCTTCGGCCACGGCGCGGAGGGCCCGGCAGCAACCAGCACACGCGCCTCCACCATGCTCGACCTCGGCGGCATCTACGAGTTCAAGCCGGGCTTCGATCTGCTCTTCGCCGCCGGACGCAGCATCCACGGACAGCCCGAGACCTACACCTACCTCTCGCTCTACTGGACCTGGGGCCCGGGCGGCGCGGGCGATCAGGGCGGTCCCGCACAACCAAGCAGCGCCACAGGCTCCAAAATGCTCTCTGCCCTAACGAAGCTGAGGCTACGTCAGTAGCGTCAATTGAATTCTGATAGATGGGCCCATTGCGCAGATGGATGATCACGGCTGCAGACCAGGCCAGGCGTAAGCGGAAGCTGGTTAGCTGGTATTTCACCAGGAGGGAAAACGTGACAGCGAACCGCGTCAAAAAGCCAACAGACCGCGTTGCAAGAGGGATTGTGATAATCCGTGTTCTGGTGGGTTGGGTCTTTCTATCGGAGGGGATACAGAAGTTCTTGTTTCCAGCAGCGCTCGGGATCGGCCGGTTTGTGAAGATCGGCATTCCGGCGCCACAAGTGATGGCACCCTTCGTGGGAGTGGTTGAGATCGGTTGCGGAGTCCTGATTCTGATCGGTCTATTCACGCGATGGGCAACCGTGCCTTTGCTGATCGACATCGCGGTCGCCTTGCTCACGACCAAACTCCCGATGCTTGCAAAGGACGGCCTCTGGAGCGCGCTTCACGAGGCCCGGACCGATCTGAGCATGGTGTTTGGATTGCTCTTTCTTCTGCTTGCTGGCGGAGGGTCGATCGCCCTTGATGCAAAGCTATCGGCACGGCACGCCGCCGGAAGTTCCAGCGGCGGCAAAGCTGCTTCCGGATACCTCGGGCGGTGAGGGACAGGCGTAGTGCCCATCTGCTCAGTTCGCCAGCGCGGCTTCAATGGCGGCGACGATCGCCGGGTCGTCGGGCACAACCTCGGGGGAGAAGCGCGCAATCACCTTGCCTGTGCGGTCGATGAGAAACTTCTCGAAGTTCCACAGGATTCCCGGCTCGGGGTTGGGCGTTGCGCCGTTCTTGCCCAGGAAGCCCGCCAGCTTCGCCCGGAACGCCTCGCGCGTTGCGCCGGTTGCCTTCGGCTCGGCGGCAATCAGCGCCCGGTAGAGCGGGTGGATTGCGGGGCCGGTGACGGCGATCTTGGCGAACATGGGGAAGTTGACCCCGAAGGTGGAACGGCAGAAGGTGGCAATCTCGTCGTTCGAGCCCGGCTCCTGCCCGGCGAAGTCGTTGGCCGGAAATCCCAGCACGGCAAGGCCCTTCTCCCGATACTGCTCATAGAGCTTTTCCAGCGCGTCGTACTGCGGCGTCAGGCCGCACTTGGACGCGACGTTGACCACCAGCAGCACATGGCCGCGAAACGCCGCCAGCGTGGTCGGTTCTCCGGTGATGGTATGAATGGGAAGTTCGTAGATGGGCGTGGACATGATTCTCTCCTGGTTGTTCTCGACGATTATAGTTGTGCGGATTCATGACGCTGCAACCTGCCGCGGAGCAATCCAGAGAGCCCGTTCCAGACCGCGTTCCGGACCACAATTCACCAAGGATGAGATGCGGGCGCGCAAGACCCGATGCAAAGTTTTCCATAGGACCTGCAATCAAGGCCGGTTTTTTCGCCGAACGATCTATTATTAAAGTTGCATGTCCCTAGCCGATACCCTGTTTGGCAGGCCCTTGGCCACCAGCGAAGAACGCGCCGAGCACATCGGCGTGGCCGCCGGGATTCCCATCTTTGGCCTGGATGCGCTGACTTCGGCGGCGTACGGGCCGGAGACAGCTCTGTCGTTGCTGATCCCGCTGGGTTTGATGGGCGTTCACTACATCGTTCCCATCATCACGGCGATCATCCTGCTGCTTGTCATCGTCTTCTTTAGCTATCGCCAGACGATTGCAGCGTATCCCGGCGGCGGCGGATCCTACACCGTAGCCACCGAAAATCTGGGCACCGGGGCCGGCCTGCTTGCCGCCGCCGCCCTGATGATCGACTACATCCTGACCGCCGCGGTCGGCGTCTCCGCCGGCATCGAGGCCGTGGTCAGCGACCAGCAGTGGCTTCTGCCCCACACACTGATGCTATGTCTGATCGTCCTTGCCGTGCTGGCCGTCGTCAACATGCGCGGCGTCAAGGACACCGGAGCCGCCTTCATCATCCCCTCCTTCCTCTTCGTCGGCACTCTGATGGTTACCATCGCCATCGGTGTGTTTCATGTCTTCAAGTCCGGCGGACATCCGGTGGCTGCGGCGGAGATGCCTCATGCGATGCCTGCGACGGTTGGGTTTCTGAGCCTGTGGCTTCTGATGAAGGCCTTCTCCAACGGATGCGCGGCGATGACCGGCGTCGAGGCCGTATCTAACGGAGTGATGGCCTTCCGCGATCCGAGAGCGAAGAACGCCCAGCGCACGCTGTCGGTCATCATCGGCATTCTGATCGTTCTGCTCTTCGGCATCTCGTGGCTGGCCAAGAAGTACGGCATCATGGCCATGTATCAGGACCTGCCAGGCTACCAGAGTCTGCTCAGCCTCATCGTGATGGCGGTCTTCGGACGAGGCTGGTTCTTCCACTTCACCATGTGGTCGGTCTTCCTTGCGCTCTGCCTCAGCGCCAACACCGCCTTCGCCGACTTTCCACGCCTTACCCGCGCCATTGCCCTGAACGACCACCTGCCCCACGTCTTCGTCCTGCGCGGACGGCGGCTGCTCTTTTCGTACGGAATCTACGCGCTCACTACGATGACTGCGGTCCTCCTGATTGCCTTCAAAGGCCGCGTCGACCTCCTCATCTCGCTTTACGCCATCGGCGCCTTCCTCGCCTTCACCCTCTCCCAGGCCGGCATGGTCATCCACTGGAAGAAGCAGGGGGACAAGCACAGAGGCCGCCGCTGGCACATGTTCGTCAACGGCACCGGCGCCATCGCCACCGGCATCACCACACTCATCGTTCTGATCGCCAAGTTCACCTCCGGCGCATGGATCACTGCGCTGCTGGTGCCCACGCTGATCATTCTGATGGTGGTCATCAAGAAGCACTACAGGCGGGTCAACGGCGAGGTCGTCGAGATGGCCCCGCTCAACCTGACCAACATGCAGCAGCCGCTGGTGGTCATTCCCATGGCGCGCTGGGACCGCATGACCGAGAAGGCCCTGCGCTTCGGCCTGCTGCTCTCCAAGGAGATCAAAGTCGTCAACGTCATTGGCGCCGACGGCGAAGAGACGCTGGATGCTGTCTGGGATGCGAATGTCATCAAGCCCATCCGCGCGCAAGGCCTGCGCGAGCCGGAACTCGTCACCCTGCACTCCAACATCCGGCTCATCATTAACCCGCTGATGGACTACATCCTGGAACTGGAGCAGCAGAACCCGGACCGCAAGATCACCGTGCTTCTGCCCGAACTCGTGGTGCGCCACTGGTGGGAGTACTTCCTGCACAACCAGCGCGTGCAGATGCTCAAGCTGCTTCTCCTGCTCAAGGGAAAACAGCGCATCATCGTCGTCAACATCCCCTGGTACCTGTGAGGGAGAGGCCCTGGACAGGAAGCAAAAGCCGCCCACTACCGTTCGGCGCGAGGATTCCAAGGGGTGGGTGCGGTATTCTGCGAAGAGATGTTTGTCACCCTCAAGATAGTGCTGGTGTATGTGACGCTGGGGACCCTGGCGGGAATCTTCGGGATTCCCTACTCGCTGGTGGCGGGCGATATCAGACTGCTGTACCGCGTGGTGGTGCGGGGAATCATTCCGCTGGGGCTGCGCGCGGGCAGGATTCGCGTGGAGGTGAGCGGCCTCGACCACATCCCGGCGGGGGCGAGCTGCATCTTTCTGTCGAACCATGTGTCGAACCTGGACCCTCCGGTGCTGCTGCCGGTGCTTCCGGGCCAGTGTTCGGTGCTGCTGAAGAAGGGGCTGATGCGGATTCCGTTTCTGGGGACGGCGATGCGGCTTGGCAAATTCGTTCCGGTGGAGCGGGGCCAGCGGCGCGAGGCGGCGCAGGCCAGCGTTGCGGCGGCGCAGGCGGCGCTGCGCAGCGGGCTGCACGTTCTGTTCTTTGCCGAGGGAACGCGCTCGGAGGATGGGCGGCTGTTGGCGTTCAAGAGCGGGCCGTTCTACATGGCGATGGAGACGGGCGCGCCGATTGTGCCCATCGCCATCTCCGGGACCGAGACGATGATGCGCAAGCACAGCGCGAAGGTGACACCGGGAGTGGCGAAGGTGCAGGTGCTGCCGGCGATCGACCCGGCGGGATACGCGACGCGGGAGGAGCTGATGCACGCGGCGCGGGCGGCGATTGCAGCGGCGTTGCCGGAAGAGATGAGGCCGGTCTAGGTTCGAGGTACTAGGTTCGAGGTTCAAGCTAAATACGGGACCGAATCAGTTCTCAACTCAAGCTCAGTGGTCCTCACCTCGAACCTTGAACCTTGAACCACGAACTTTGAACCTAGTACCTACTTCACGATGGCGTTGAAGCCGTCGGCCAGCACGCGCTGCTGCATGGCTTCGGCGTCCTTGCGCGTGGCGAAGGGGCCGATCTGAACGTGCAGGAGCTTGTCCTGCGGCTCGTGGCGGACGCTGACGCTGTAACCTTTTTTCTGCAGCGAGGCGAGCAGAATGTCGGCGACATCCTGGCTGGAGACGGCGGCGATCTGCACCATGATGGTTCCGGTGGGGGAAGTTGCTGGTTGTTGGTTGTTGGTTGCTGGTTGAGCAACTGACGTAGATGGCTTGTCGCCGACGATCATTCCGTCGGCTGGGGTTGCAGGGTTCTTCGACGGGGTGGGCGGCGCGGCGGGCGGCGTGGAGGGTGGGGTTGTGGGGGCGGGTCCGGTTTGCACGACGACCGGCGCGGCGGAGTTGTCGGTTGCCGGTTGCGCGGCAGGCGCTTCAGGCTGGCTGGCCAGGCTTCCGGCGGCGGGTTTGGCGGAGCCGTTGCTGGAGGTGTCTGCGGTGGCGGCTGCGGTGTCGGCGATGGCGGCCTGGGCGGACTTGCGGCCCATGGTATAGCCGAAGCCGAAGAAGCCGGCGCATACCAGCGCGAGCGCGAAGAAGATGCCGAGGATGGCCGGAGCGCCGAGCGAGATCTCGCGGTCGGCGCTGTGGCCGGGACCGGAACGGTCCGGGTCGCGGGGGTAGCCGCGGCCGGGTGGACCGTTATCTTCGTCGTCGTAGGGACGATTCAAGGTTTACTCCTTCGTCTCCGCAGCCGGCGCCGTAGCGGGCGCGGCGATGGCGGCGATGGACTTGTTGAACATGTTGACCAGCTCCATGGGCAGCGGGAAGACGATGGTGGTGTTCTTCTCCACGCCGATCTCGGTGAGGGTCTGCAGGTAGCGCAGTTGCAGGGTCATGGGCTGGGTGGCCATGAGCGCTGCGGCCTCGACCAGCTTGGCGGCGGCGTTGAACTCGCCCTCGGCGTGGATGATCTTGGCGCGGCGTTCGCGTTCGGCCTCGGCCTGCTTGGCCATGGCGCGCAGCATGTTCTCCGGCATGTCGACCTGCTTGACTTCGACCGAGACGACCTTGAGGCCGTAGGGCGAGGTGTGGCCGTCGATGATGGTCTGGATGCGCTGGTTGAGGCGGTCGCGATGGGCCAGCAGCTCGTCGAGATCGACCTCGCCGAGCACCGAGCGCAGCGTGGTCTGCGCGAACTGCGAGGTCTGGTAGACGTAGTTGGACACCTCGATGACGGACTTGACCGGATCGACCACGCGCATGGTGATGACGGCGTTGACCTTGAGCGTGACGTTGTCGCGGGTGATGATGTCCTGCGAGGGGACCTCCATGGCCTCCTGGCGCAGGCTGACGCGGACGATCTGGTCGACGGGGCGGAAGACCAGGATGATGCCGGGGCCGGAGGCGTCGTGGCGGACGCGGCCAAGGCGGAAGACGACGGCGCGCTCGTACTCCTTGAGGATCTTGATGGAGTTGAGGATGTAGAGCAGGACGATGGCGACGGCGATGAGATACGGAGTGTAGTCGGGCATGGGGTGACAGCTTTCCGGCTGGGCGGAGTTTGGCAGCCGCAGTGATTGTAAATCGAGCGAGGCGAAGCAGGCGTGAACGGTGCAACTCTGCGCTGCGAAGTTTCCGTCCTGGTATTAACTACTTTGTACCCCCCCCTCCCCCCCTCCCCCCCCATTTTCCGTGCTTCGTA
>JBEKRR010000041.1:0-22210 GCA_049518555.1 Acidobacteriaceae bacterium | reverse complement strand
GATGATGACCAGCTCCACCACCGAGTGGTTGAAGTTCTTGGAGCGGAAGAGCTCGCCCAGGATGGGAACGCTCGCGATGCCCGGAACCTTGCTCATGATCTCCGTGGTGCGGTGGTCCAGCAAGCCGGAGACGATGAAGCTCTGCCCATTCTGGATCTCCACCTCGGTCTCGGTCTGCCGCGTGGACAGCGCCGGAATGGTAAAGCCGGAGATGGTGACCGCGTTGGTATAGTCCAGCGTGCTCACCTCGGGCGAGAGTTTGATGCGGATGGATCCGTCGGCATTGACCGTCGGGGTGAACTCGACCTTCACCCCGTACGGACGGAATTGGATGGAGATCGCCGTTGTGTTGCCGGTCCCGCCCTGAACGACGGGAAAAGGAAATTCGCCGCCGGAGAGGAAGTGTGCGGGCAGGCCGCTCAGCGTGGTCAGTGTCGGCTCGGCCAGCACCTGAAGTATCTGCTTCTGTTCCAGGTCCTTCACCGTCAGCCCGACGTTCAGTTTGGCGTTGTATAGAAAGATGTTCAGCGGATCGCTGACAGAAAGCGTGGAACCGCTGCCCGTAGCGGTGGAGCTGAACTGCTGGGTCGAGGTCCCAATGGCGGTGCGGCCTCCCGCGAAGATGTTGACGCCCAGTTCGTCCAGGCGGGTGCGGTCCACCTCCACAATGCGCAGCTTCAGTTGCACCTGCTTGCCATGCACGGGGACCACAACCAGGGAGTTGACAACGTCCTTCGTATACAGCGTAGCCATCTTGAGTGCGGCGTCGCTGGCAGCGTCGGTGGCAACCGACCCGGTAAGAAAGACCTTGCCTTCGCCTGTATCGACGTGGATGGACGAGCCCGGAAATGCCGCATCGAACGAGGCGCGCAGGGCCTCGGGATCCAGGTCCGCGGAGACCGTGTACATGCGATGCCCGCCTGTCTCGTCCCATAACACCATGCTGCTGACCCCCGCCGCCTTCGCGGTAAGAACGATCTCGCTGCTTCCCGAGGTGTAGGTCTGCAGCACCGCCGGGTTGCCGACGTAGACGCGGCGCAGAGGAGCGGCCGAGGTGAGCATCACAGACCGGCCTACCGTGATATGGAGCTGATCGGTCGTGGTCGAAGAATGGATGGCGGGCGGCACAAGCGACGCATTCTGCGTCTGCGCGAAGGGCTTGGCCGCATGAGCGCCGATCTGCGCGGCGGCGTGTTCCAATGCTCCGCAGCAGAGCGGCAGCAGAAACGAAAGCGCGCAGACGCGCCCCAGGTTGCTTCGCCCCAGGCTGATTTGCTTTCGCTTGGCTGCTCCCCGCTTGGCCGGCTGTGTGATGCGTAGGTTCATTGTGCGCCGCCTCCAAGTACGGTTTCGATCTCCTGTTGTTTCGGGGCTGCCGGAGTTGCCGGTGCAGCCGGGCGGCTGACCGTGCGCGCCACCCCGGGTGCCAGGCCGGAGAGTTGCGACAGCAGCATCGGATTGTCTGCGCTGCGGCTTGTGTCCGCTCCGTTGCGCAGCACAAAGTGGATCGCTCCCTGGGTGCTTGCCAGAACGGCGCGCTCCGCCTGCTCCGGAGTCAGCAACAGCGTCACCACCGTTACGTCCGATGTCTTGCCTGTGGGGTCGGGTTCGAGCTGGTGGCCGGCGGCCAGCACAACGGCGTTCTGTAGAACGGTCGCCGTAATCGGATCGGGAGAGATGTCTGAGTGGTAGGTCACCAGCACGTCGAGATGCGAGCCGGGGACCAGAAATCCGGCCACCCCTACCACCTCGTCGGAGCGCAGCGCAACCGCGCGCATGCCGTCCGGAATCTTGCTCGCAAGCCCGATGCCGGCCCCTGCGGCAGACAGGTCGCCGTCCAGGATGGGCTGGCCTTTGCCCAGCGGAAACAGGAGCTCGCGGCCAACGACTTCGGCGGCCTGCGAAAACGCGCTGTCGATGGGATCGCTTCCCGGCCATGCCACAAGCTCGATGTCCTCGGCCTTCAGCACTGCGCCCGCCTGCAGCGCGCGCGACGGCGCCGCGTACATGACGTCCGGATGCTTCTGCACCGTGGGCGTCGCGGTCGACTTTTTGTAGACAAGCCAGGTACACAGGCCGGAGACAAACAGAGCGAGTGCGAGGGCGATCAGGATGCGCTTTGAGTTCATGGACGCGCCTCCCATGCCAGGGTGCAGAGTGTGTACAGGCATCCCGCCGCAATGGGCAGAGCAAAGGGCAGGCGAAGAGTGCGCGCGTTGCTCAGGGTCAGGTCCGGATGCGGCTTCAGGCCGTGCCGGCCATGGTGCTCCAGCAGATCGACGACGTTGCGCAGCGTCTCGCCGAGCCGCCGGTTATAGATGCCGATGGCCAGCGCAAACACCGCGCCCGCTATGGCGGTTGAGATCACCACCAGAGGCAGCGCGGAGAGCCCGGAAAAACATCCCACTGCGGTCATCAGCTTGACATCGCCCGCGCCCATGCCCCCGGCCAGAAAAAAGACCAGAAAGATGCCCCCGGCAATCACTCCGGCAAGCGCCGCGTCTCCCAGTCCACGCCAGCCGCCGCTGATCGCGTGCAGCATCAGGCCGGCGGCGATCGCCGGGCCGGTAACGAAGTTTGGGATCCTGCGCTCTCGGACGTCCGTGACTGAGCCGATGCCCGCGCACAGCAAAGAGCCTCCGAGAAACATCAGTTGCCGGTCAAGAACATCCATGGGGAACACCCGTGCGTTTCGTGCGGACCAGGCCGCGACGCTGCAAAGAGAAAAAGAAAAAAAGACGGCCCCCTCCCACACTGGCGTAAACCAATAGTGGCGGTGAGCGGTGACTCGGCACGTCAATCCATGCCGCATCACCGCTTGCAATCTCCGTCTCCGAGTCATGCGGCAAGACTGATTGCCGGTTATGCCATTGCGTTGGTAAGGCTGTTGCCAACCGAGTTGAATGCGGCGCTGATCTTGCCAGAGAGTCCGGTCATGGCGACAACCGCGCCCAGACCGATCAAACCCGCTACCAACGCGTATTCGATCAGGTCCTGGCCCGACTCGTCCTTCACGAAGGAGGCAAACACATGCTTGATGTTCTTCATATTGATATTTCTCCTGAGGTGCTGCATATAGGCCCCGGTTCCGCGAGTGTCGTCCAACCACTCTCAGTCGATGCGAGCTCTGATTCTTCTATCGGATGGAATGGCAAAAGCATGAGTTCGGCGGGTGTCCCGGCCTGCTTTGTACCTTGTAGATTTCGTCCCGGGATGGGAAGAAGCCGCGCAGACATGCCCTGCGCGCGCCGAATGATGCCCGGCGCAGCCGGGTCTCAGAAGCACAGCAATGGAAGCGAAGCCTATTGCAGATGCGCCACTGCCCCACCAACAGCGGCAACCTGCTTAGAGCAAAACCAGGAATGCGATATCCATCGCCTTAACTGATAGCTTTATGGCTGATAGCATACAGCTCAAGAATTATGCCTTTCGTCTTTGCCTTGCCGTTGGCCGTCCGTCTTCAAAAGACCACACCAACACTGGTTTTGCTCTAGCGTGCTGGTGCTGGCGCAGGGCGCGTAAGTTCGCAGATCAGTTGACGGAACGCCGGCCACCGCGCGCACAGCTCCGCGCGCTCGCCTGCCTCGTAGTCTTCGAACTCGAAGCCTGGACTCACCGTGCATCCCAGCAGCGCCCACGCGCCGCCGTCTGCCAGCCGCGATCCCTGCCATACGCCTCGCCGCACCACCACCTGCGGCCGCTCGCCCTCGTCCAGCCGGTTGCCCAGGCGCACCGTCCGCCCGCCTCCCTGCTCGTCGAGTTGCAGCATCTCCACCGCATCGCCCGCATAGAAATGAAAAACCTCATCCGACCGCAACCGATGCATCTCGCTGAATGTTCCCCGCTCCAGCAGATAGTAGATCGCCGTCCCCGTGTGCCGCGCGCCCCCATAGCGCCCCGCACTGAACGCCTCCGCCGCAATCCGCTCGCCCGATTTGTACATCTGCACATACCAGCCGCCTTCGCGCGGGTGCGGCACAAGTCCAAGGTTTTTCTTAACTTCGTCGGCGTTCATCGGCCCCTCTCGCGCTATGCTGGATTGATTCCACTCATTGTATTTCTCCGGCCTCAATTTCTTTGCCGGATCCTTCTCTGGAGCTGCCCCCTACCGCTATGCTCACCCGCCTGGAACGATACTTCGGCTTCGCCGCCCACAACACCACGTGGCGCATCGAGATTCTCGCCGGCCTCACCACCTTCATCACCATGGCGTACATCATCTTCGTCAACCCCGCCATCCTCTCCGTCACCGGGATGCCGCTGGCCGCCGTCACCACCGCCACCTGCCTCTGCGCGGCCTTCGGCTCCATTCTGATGGGCGCGCTGGCCAACTACCCGCTCGCGCTCGCTCCCGGAATGGGCCTCAACGCCTACTTCACCTACACCGTCGTCAAGGGCATGGGCGTCCCCTGGCAGACCGCTCTCGGAGCGGTCTTTCTCTCCGGCCTCCTCTTCCTTCTGCTCACCCTCGGCGGCATTCGCCAGCGCCTGCTCGCCGCCATCCCCTACCAGCTTCACGCCGCGGTCGCCGGCGGCATCGGCCTTTTTATCGCCTTCATCGGCCTGCTCAACTCCGGCCTCATCGTCCCCAGCCCCGCCACCACCCTCGCGCTGGGCAATCTGCACGCGCACACCACGCAGCTTGCCGTCTTCGGAATTCTTCTCATCGCCGTGCTCCAGGCCTACCGTGTGCGCGCAGCCATGCTGATCGGCGTGCTGGCCACGCTCGCCGCTGGAATCCTCTTCCACCAGGTGAAGTACGCGCCCTCCACCTTCAATCCCATGGCCATCCGCGACACCGCCTTCCATCTCGACATTCGCGGCGCGCTCCACATCAACGCCCTCGAAATCATCTTCGTCTTCCTCTTCGTAGACCTCTTCGACAACATCGGCACCCTGGTCGGCGTCACCGACCGCGCCGGCCTCATCGCCCCCGACCACACCATTCCCCGCCTCAACCGAATCTTCTTCGCCGACGCTACATCCACCGTCGTCGGCGCGCTTGCCGGCACCTCCACCGTCACCAGCTACATCGAATCGTCAGCGGGAGTGGCCGCCGGCGGACGCACCGGCGTTACCGCAATCGTCACCGGCCTGCTCTTCCTGGTGGCGATCTTCGTCGCCCCCGCCGTCGGCGCCATCCCCGGCTTCGCCACCGCGCCCGCGCTCATCCTGGTCGGCGTCATGATGCTCTCCGGCATCGGCGCCATCCAGTGGGACGCGCCGCGCATCGCCATTCCCGCCTTCCTCATCCTCATCACGGTCCCGCTCACCAGCTCCATCGCCACCGGCCTCTCCTTTGGCCTCATCGGCTACGCCGCGCTGGAGCTGGCCACCGGACGCGCCCGCCGCCGCCACTGGATGCTCTACCTGCTGGCCGCGCTCTTCCTCCTGCGCTTCCTCTACGTCGCACACACGTAAATCCAGGCGCTGCTTCTCACGTCGTCATTCTGGCATGGCCCTGAGCGCAGTCGAAGGGCGAAGGCCGGAATCTCTCGCGCGCCGTCATTCTGGCGCAGCCGGAATCTCTGTATTTTTCGTTGGTTCCAGCGCTACGCCTTTGGGGAAAACGTCTTCAATGTAACGCTTCGTCATCGCCAACAGGGTGAAGCGTTTCGCAGGCGCTATCTTTATCTCCGCCACAGCGGATCAGTTGCGCATATTTTCGATCGCAGCAGCTCGCAGGAACCGTAGGGGATCGAAGCGCGCATTGTCTTCCGGGGCGGCAGGAACAAGCTGGGCAACTTGGGCGGCTGGATCTGGCGCAACTCGGAAGACTGGGGCGAACGGGGCGAACGGGGTAACCGGAGCGGCTGGTGTTGAGGCAACTCGGAAGACCGGGGCAACCGGCACGACTGGCTCTGTCGATGGATGGTCCAATTCCTTGCGCAGAAGGGCGCAGCGCATCCGGTCGAACTCGTAAGAGCCGAATTGCGGCAGCTTTTGCGCCGCTGCATCTGCCTTCTGCCATGCTGCCTCGGCTTCTTTCAGGTCTCCTTCGATCCAGTAGAGCGCGCTCTGCGCCAGCCAGTAGTCGATGTTGTTGCGCTCAAACTTCTTGCCCTCCATCCGCTCCCACCAGGTGCGCGCCGCCGCCGCGTTGTGGTTCAGATACGCATGGCCGATGACGAAGGGGGTATGCAGCGGTCCGGGTAGATCGATGGAATTGTCGTTGTAGATCGCCTCGGCGGAGCCCAGCGCGGAGCGCGCCTCGCCGATGCGTCCGCTGTCCAGGTAGTAGTTCGATGCGCAGAGTTGCAGGAACACCCCCCGTATCTCTTGCGGGAATTGACCGGCCGCGCGTTGGATCGCTTCGATGTCCAGGTCACGGTAGCGCCGTTCTGTCACCAGCGTGGAGGCAAGGCTGTCCATGGTGCGGTGGTACTCCTCCAGCGGGCTCTTGGTTAGGATCTGCAGGATGCGCGCGCCATCGGAGTAGTTGCCGTCCTCGGTCATGAACGGCAGCAGGTTTGTGATGCCTGCGATGTAGCAGAACGACGCGGTATAGGCGACCAGCCTCCATGTCTGCTCGTAATACGGCCAGTGGACGCACAGCAACAGGTAGAGAGCAACCGAGCCGAAAAATATATTCGAGAGCGGGCCCGCGGCGATCATCCACAAGTCGTGGGCGCGAGGCTGCTTCGCATCGGTGGGGACCACGCGCACCGCGCCGCCCAGGTTGATGAACCCCGCCGGAACAAACTTGAACTTCCATCTGCCCTCGCGCTTCTGCCATTGCATTGGCCCAGCGTTGAAGCCCAGCAGCTTCATGTGGAAGCCCCACGCAATCAACGCATGACCGCACTCATGCAGCACCGCGGTGGCAAGTACGGCGATGGTGAACAGAACCAGCCAGGGGATTCGCCCGCGGTACAGCAGGCCGTGGGAACGCGCCCAGTGCCCGCAGAGATACATGCAACCGAACTGCAAGACAACCGACAGCGCGGTAAATGCGCGATACACCAATGGATGGGTCCGGTCGCCGGCGATGGACGTGCGTTTTACGGCCGCAACCTCGGACGCAGACACGGCATCGCGCAGCGAGAACAGAATGACTCCAGCCACGCCAATGACGGCAAGATATATTCCATCCCTGACGGAGAAACCGTGGGTATAGGCAGGGAATCTGTGCCTCATCCAAAACCACAGCAGACCTTCCGCGAGGTAGAAAAGGCTTGCAACAATTGCCCAGACGTTTCGCTTGGCGCTCGGCTTGCGAGTGGTCCACCACGCCATCACAAATGGCAGGGAAAGCACTAGAAAAACTGCGCAGGCGATGAGGTGGCTTCGCAGCGTGACGACGTGCGTTGCGTGCCTTGGCTTGAGCAGTGAGAAAACGGCCATCAATAGAAATGGGATTGCCTGCAGGGCAAAGAACCACCGCATAATCGATCTCAAAACGCGCATGATACACCCAGATTAGCCGGGTGCCGGTAATCGTCCTATAACCCATTCGATGTAGATACAAAATGACTTAGTACGGGATGAGGCGTGCGCGCAATGCCGAGTCCCTTCCATCCGGCTACGCCAAACCACACACCTCCCTTGGCCGCTCACAATCTTCCGTGAGCGGCCCGCAGGATGATGCGGTTCATGATCGCGTTGACAGCGTGCAGTGTCGCTTCTATTTGGGAAGGCTGTTCAGCGTAGGCGGCGTCGCCGGCGGCGCTGCTGCGGGGGCCAGAATATCGGCGGAGGCCCCGGTGGCTACCCCGTCCAGCTTGGCCTGGAAGACGATGATCTGCTTGATCTTGTCGTATGGAATGTCGAGCGGGATCGCGCGGCCGTTGACTACCAGCGTGGGCGTCTGATCGATGCCCGCGTCGACCGCCAGTTGGATGTCGGCGTTGACGATGTCCTTGGTCTCCTTGGTTCCGGCGCAGGCGACGATGGCGGGGCCGTCCAGTCCGGCGCGCTGGGCCGCGGCCCGCAGCAGCGTGTCTTCCGTAGCCGGCGCCAGCGCTTCCTGCGTGTCGAAGACGCCCGCGGCGTACTTGAAGAAGGCCTCGTCCGATTGCTTCTGGGCGCAGACACCGTAGGCCGCGGCCTTGAAGGCGGAGGGATGAATATCCACCAGCGGGAATTGCTGGAAGACGACGCGGGCGGCGGGAAAGTCCTTGACGATCTGGTCCATCGTGGCCTGGGCCACCTTGCAGTACGGGCACTGCAGATCGGCGAACTCAACCAGTATCAGGTCCATGCCGGCAGCGCCGCGAGCGGCTCCGGTGGCCTTTGCTTTGAGCAGATCGCGTGTCGCGGCGTACGGAGTCGCGCCGAAGGGTACCAGGGTGGATCCCTGAATGATGTGATTGCCGTCCGGGGTGACGTACATGATGACGGCCTGAGGCTTGGCGTCGGCAGACTTGCCGATGATGAACACGATGACCTTGGAGACGTTGGGCGCATCCGTGTTCTGGATGGCCATCACGCGCCACAGCCGGTCGGGATCATAGCCCCATACCTGGTTGAGGAAGGCGTTCACCGTCTCCAGCGTGGGCGATGCGGCGGTAAAGGACCTCGGATCGGCCGGAGGCAGTGGATCGGCTGGCACGGCCTTCGCAGTGGGCGCGGGGGGAGGGGCAAGATACGGCGCCTGCGCCGCGGAAGCGGAGGGCGTGGCCGCTGGGGCCTGTTGCGCTGGACCGGCAGGCGCGGCCTGCGCCAATGCCACGCCCGTGCCCAGGCTGAGGGTGATGGCCAAAGCTGCGGCCGTGATCCAACCCGGAACGGACTTCAACGCTGCATCTGTATTCATCAATGTGGTTTCCTTCTTCTTTGGTTGCATGTTCATTGTGCGGTTCCTGTTCATTCTACCGGGAACGGCCCATCGCTGCGCAATGCGCGCTTCATCCGGCTTCTCCTTTTGACGGAGCTTCCCCTTTGGGGGTTACAGTTCGACCTTCACGGCGATGGGAAAACGGCGGCCGTTGCCGAAGGACTTTGGCGTCACTTTGAGGACGGGCGCCGCCTGCTGGCGCTTGTACTCGCTGCGCTCCACAAGCTGAAGAACGCGCCGCACCAGTGCCAGATCCACCGGGCGCCCGGCGGCCATCCCCTCTTCGACAATCTGCTCGGCGGAGGCGTAGCGCTCCACGTAGGCCTCCAGAATTGGATCCAGCACCTCGTACGGCGGCAGCGAATCGGTGTCGCGCTGGCCCGGACGCAGTTCGGCCGATGGCGGCTTCTCCATCGTCGCCCGCGGAATCACCTCGCGCTCGCGGTTGGCGTAGCGGCCCAGCGCGTAGACCCGCGTCTTCAAGACGTCGCCGATCACCGCCAGCGCGCCCACCATGTCTCCATACAGCGTGCAGTAGCCGGTGGACATCTCGCTCTTGTTGCCGGTGGTCAGCACCAGAGCACCGAACTTGTTCGACAGCGCCATCAGCAGAGCGCCGCGGATGCGCGACTGCACGTTCTCCTCCGCCAACCCGAATGGAGTTCCCGCAAACAGCGGCTCCAGCGTGCTCTGGTACGCGGTAAACACGTCGTGGATGGCGATCAGCTCGTATCGGATGCCGAGGTTCACGGTCAGCGCCCGCGCGTCGTCAACCGATCCGGCCGAAGAGAACTCGCTGGGCATTCCCACGCCCAGCACATTCTCCGCCCCCAGCGCCTCCACCGCGATGGCCGCCACCAGCGACGAGTCGATGCCGCCCGAGAGTCCCACCAGCGCCTTCCTGAAGCCGCACTTGCGCACGTAATCGCGCGTCCCCAGCACAAGAGCGTTCCAGGTCGCAGCCGTCGCTTCGAACTGTGGTTCAGCTCCAGAGGCGGATTCGCCACTGGATTCCGGTTCTGCCAGGTTCTTGGGAATCGCCTGCAATGCCTCCGTATCGAAGACGATCAGGTCCTCGCAAAAGGAGGCCGCCTGCGCCACCAGCTCGCCATTGGGCGCCAGCACGACCGACGATCCGTCGAAGACCAGCGAGTCGTTTCCCCCAACCTGGTTGACCATCGCCACAATCGCGTTGTGCCGGCGCGCCAGCACACTGAGCATCTTGCGCCGCAACTGCGGCTTGCCGCACCAGAACGGCGAAGCGGAGATGTTCAGCACCACGCGCGGGTGCACGGCCAGCGGATCGGGCAGCGCGCGCCACTGCAGCATCAGTTCGTCGACCGGGTCTACGGGGTACAGGCGGCGCGACCAGAAGCCCTTGTCGTTCCACGCGTCCTCGCAGATGGTGATGGCCAGCGGCTGGCCGTTCAGCACGGTCAGGGTCTGATGTTTGGCAGGTTCAAAGTAGCGCTGTTCGTCGAAGATGTCGTAAAACGGCAGCAACATCTTCTGCTGCACGAAGCTGACCCGCCCGCCGGAGAGCAGCGCGGCAACATTGCGTGCGTGCTTCCCTTCGTATGGCCTGCCATCCACCGGGCCGGTGGCGAGGACCGCGCCGCACAGAATCGCCGGGCCATCGGCGGTATGGGCCGCAATCTCATCCAGCGCCTCTCGCGCGCGGTCCAGAAACGACCTCTTCTCCAGCAGGTCGGCCGGCGGGTATCCGCAGACGGCGAGTTCCGGGAAGACGGCCAGATCCGCGCCGGCCGCGGCGGCGCGCTCGGCATAGTCCAGGATCAGCCGCACGTTTCCGGCAAAGTCCCCAACGGTCGGGTTGATCTGGGCCAGTGCGATCTTCACGAGTACAAGTCTACCGGAGAGTTGGTTCTTCGTTCTCCGTTGTTCGTTCTCCGTTGTTCGGAAGAACGAAACAAAACGGCCTTCTCTTACGAAGAACGGTCAACGGAAAACTGTCCTACGTACCGGTGCCGCTCAGGACGACGCCGATGGTGCGCACCAGGATCTTCATGTCGAGAAACAGGCTCCAGTTCTCCACATAGGCCGTGTCCAGCGAGATGTAGCTGTCGAACGAGGGGTCCTGCCGGGCCTCAACCTGCCACAGTCCGGTCATTCCCGGCAGCACCTCAAGCCGCCGCAGGTGCGCCAGGTCGTACTGCTCCACCTCGGAGCCCATCGGCGGCCGCGGGCCCACCAGGCTCATCTCGCTGCGCAGCACGTTGTAGAACTGCGGCAGTTCGTCCAGCGAGTACTTGCGCATGAAGCGCCCGACGCGCGTGATGCGTGGGTCGTTGGCGATCTTGAACAGGATGCCGTCGCGTTCGTTCTTATGCACCAACTCTTCCTGCTGTTTGTCTGCATCGACGCACATGGTGCGGAACTTGTAGCAGGTGAAGGTGCGCCCCTTGCGTCCAATGCGTTGCGCGCGGTAGAAGATGGGGCCCTTGGAGTCGAGCTTGATGGCCGCCATCAGAAGAAGCAAAAAGGGCCAGCCCAGCAGCAGGGCGAGGGCAGCGCCCGTCACATCGAGCGCCCGCTTCAGCAGGAAGGCCCCCATGGGCAGGTCGCGACGATGCAGCGGGATAGTGGGAAATTGTCCGATGTACTCCACAGGAGCGGCCCATGCCAGGCCGTCATAGAGGTCAGGCACCACGCGCACGTCGATGCCGTAGCCGCGTGCCTCTTCTACCAGGCCGATCACCAGCTTCCTCTCCGCGGGCACCGAAAAGAAGATCTCGTCGACAAACAGCGAGCGGGCCAGAGAGAGGCAGTTGCGCATGTCGCCGATGATGTCCTCATCGCCGGATTCCGCCTCGCGCTCCGAGAGGGCGACGAACCCCTTGAAGCGAAACCCCAGGTGGCGCAGGCTCTCCAGATGGTTGCGCAGCGCGTGCGCCACGCGGCCCGCGCCGACGATCAGTACATTGCGCGTCACCAGGCCCTCGCGATAGCGCCGGTACACCACCTGGCGCCAGATGGCGCGCCGGCTGCACAGAAGCACCGTGGTGAAGATCACCGTCAGCACAACCACGATCCGCGAGACCATTTCGGCGCGCGCCAGATACAGCGTGCCGCACAGCAAAAGCCCGGAGGTCAGCGCCGCCTGCACCGTCAGGCGTTGCTCGTGCAGCCCGCTGCGGTTCAGAATGGGTTCGTAGAGCCCGTACGACCGCGCGATCACAATCAGCAGGACCCCAAACCACGCGACAAAAGCCAGCAGGAACGGCGACGCGGTATGCAGTAGGTAGGCAGGCTGCGAGATGACATGCATCCCAATGGGCACTCGCACCCGTACACGCAGCGCCACCAGGGTGGCGATCGCCACGGTCGTAGCATCCAGTACAGCCCAGATCAGGCTGTTGACCGAGGGGCGGTGAAACGCCCCGCTGCGCACCGACGGACTTCCGTCGGTCACTGTCCAATTCCGTCCTGGAAGAATTGCTTGGTCCAAGTAATCAGGTGTTGCCATAGCCGTCTGCCTCTCACTCCAGCAACGCACATCTTCTCGCGTCGAAAGCGTCCCATGCCAATAGGACAAACTCAGCTTATAAAACGCTAATGTTCACCCTACTCTCTGGATAGGACAGGATTGAAGAAAAATCAATGTCCTATATTGCTACATCGGAGTAATACGCTAAGGCCCCGCGCGTCATCCTTATACTTGTCATAATACTGGAAATACTGGGATATTTCAACCGTCTTTGTATCAAACCCCGGTTAATTATGACTCAAAGGTTGTATCCCTGGACGGGAAGAACAAGCTCATCCAGAGTTAAAAATTCCTTAAGTACAGGGTCGTCGCTTCGGTCCATCTCTTCCACCGTGCCGAAGAAACGCGCCTTCCCCTGGTGCAAAAATACGATCCGGTCGGCCAGCTTGCGCGCAAAGCGCATGTCGTGCGTGACCACGATGCTGGTCAGATGCAGTTGCGTCTTGAGCCGTTCAATCAGCTCGCCCAGCAGGTGCCCCATCAGCGGGTCCACCATCGTGGTCGGCTCGTCGTAGAGGATGGCCTCCGGCTGGCTGGCCAGCGCGCGCGCAATGGCCACCGAGCGCTTCATCCCGGTCGACAGATCGCTCGGCAGCAGCTCCTCCATCCCGGCCACGCCAACCATCTCCAGCATCCCCCTCACAATCTGCTGGATCTGGTCCTCGGCCAGGTCGCCCCGTTCGCGCAGCGGGAAGGCGACGTTCTCGCCAACCGAGAGAGAATCGAAGAGCGCGCCGTTCTGGAAGACCATGGTGACCTTGCGCCGGACCGCCTGCAGCTCGCGTTCGCTGAAGCGGGAGATGTCCTCGCCCCCCACCAGCACGCGCCCGCTGTCCGGCTTCAGGAATCCCATCACAATCTTCAGCGCCACCGACTTGCCCACCCCCGACCGTCCCAGAATGCACAGCGTCTCGCCGGGCAGAATGGAGAAGCTCACGTCCTCCAGCACCACAAGGTCGTCAAACGCAATCGAGACGCGGTCGAACGCAATGTACGGCCCGGGATGGTTGCGCCGCTCCGGCACGGCCTCGTTGGCCGCCACATTCTGCTGCGCGGCCACGGCCATGAACTCCTCGACCGTCTCCTGCACCTCGGCAGCGTCCTCCACGTTCAGCCCTTCCTGCGCTTCCGGCATCGCCTCGCCGGACACGCCATCGCGCTGCGCATCGTCCCCGCCTGCCGCCTCGCGTCCCTCCGCCTTCAAATCCGGTTCCGCCATAAGTCTCTCTATCATGCACCATTCGCGCACGCGATTGGGCGCAATCCTGCTCGCCGCTGCTCTATGTCCTCACCGCTGCTCCATCTAAGAAATCTCTGCACAAGTCCGCGTTTTGAAAGGGGCGCGACTTCAGTCCCGCCGCAAACCGCCTGTTTCCATCGCGGCTTTACAGGCTGCGGAAAACTCCTGTTCTTGTCTTATCGGAGGGAGCAGGGGGCTTCAGCCCCCTGAATAAGGCCAATCGAATCAAGGGGCTTTAGCCCCGGGCCTTTTGCTCATAGACCTTCCCCGGAATCGGTTTGGTTCTACGCGCCGACCCCAGCCAGGAACCGCACGATCGACTCGATGCCGCGATGGAAGTTCGCCAGGTGGAACTTCTCGTTGGGCGCGTGCAGATTGTCGTCCGGCAGGCCGAATCCCATGAGGATGCTCGGCGTGCCCAGCTCGCGAATGAAATCGCCGACAATCGGGATCGACCCGCCGCTGCGGATGAAGACCGTCTCCTTGGCGAAGACCGCGCGCATCGCCGAAGTCGCCGCGCGCACATACGGGTTGTCGGTCGAAACCACCACCGGGTCGCCCGAGTGGATCAGCCGCACCTCCAGCGTTATTCCCTTGGGGCAGATCGCCTCCACGTACGCCTTGAAGAGCGCAAAGCTCTCGGCCGTCGTCATCTCCGGGACCAGCCGCATCGAAACCTTCGCCACCGCGCGCGCCGGAATCACCGTCTTCGCCCCCGCTCCGGTGAACCCTCCAGCAATGCCATGCACGTCCATCGTGGGCCGCGCCCAGGTGCGTTCCAGGACCGAGAATCCAGCCTCGCCCGTAAGCGCCGTCGAGCCCACCTCCGTCTCGCGGTAGACCTCCTCATCGAAGGGCAGCGCCTTCCACGCAGCAAGCTCCGCCGCCGTCGGCGTTTCCACGCGATCGTAAAAATGTGGAATCAAAATCCGTCCAGATTCGTCCTTCAATTTCGAAATGATCTGCGCCAGCGCAACCAGCGGGTTCGGCGCCGCGCCGCCATACATCCCTGAGTGCAGGTCCGTCCGCGCGCCCCGTGCCTCGATCTCGGTGTAGATCATCCCACGCAGCCCAACGCACAGCGTCGGCAGGTCGGGCGCGAACATCTCCGAGTCGGAGACAAGTGCCACGTCCGCGCGCAGCTCCTCCGGATGCTCGCGCACAAACGCCGCGATTCCCTCCCCTCCAACCTCTTCCTCGCCCTCCACGATCACGCGCACGTTCACCGGCAGCCTTCCGCCGCCAGCCGCAAACAGCGATTCCAGCGCCTTCACATGCATCCACATCTGTCCCTTGTCGTCCACCGCACCGCGCGCATAGAGGTTGCCATCGCGCTCCGCCGGCTCGAAGGGCGGCGACTTCCACTCGTCCAGCGGCTCCGGCGGCTGCACGTCGTAGTGCCCGTACAGCAGCACCGTCGTCGCGGGCTTCCCGTCCGCCGAGGGCGCAGCATGAAGATAATCCGCGTACACTAGCGGATGGCCCTTGCGTTCCGGAATCACCTGCGCCGGGCCCGAGCTGGGCGCAAGCACCGTCTCCGGCGTCGAGGTCTCGATCAGCCGCACGTTCTCCATCCCGGTCCGCCGCAGCTCCGCCGCCACAAACTCCGCCGCGCGGCGCACGTCCTCCGCCCGCTCCGGATCGGTCGAAATCGACGGAATCCGCAGCAGCGCCTTCAGCTCCTCGACAAACCGCTCCCCATTCTCCTTCGCATAACCCACCGCCGCATCGGTCGTCTTCATCTTCATCTCCTGGATAAGACCGTGCCTTGAAAGGGACGGGCTTTAGCCCGTCCGCAAGGAACGCAAAATCAACGGGGCTTTAGCCACCGAGGGAATGTCGAATAGATGTTCAGACCTTCCCTGAGCTAATGCCCTGCAACCCTTCAGCGAACCACTCCTCAGTATATGGAACTCTGCGTAGAACTCGCGCGGCGGGAATGCAAGCGTTTCGTATGACAGCCGCGCAGGCCCGGTGATACGCTTCCGCCATGAAAAACCTCTGTCGTCGCCTCGCCGCCTTCTCCGCTGTTGCCTTGCTATCGGTCGCAGCCGCCGCGCAACCGTCCGCCGTCGCACCGCCCGCGCCCGTCACTCCGCCGCAGGTCAACACACCGCAGGACCCGCCCCTGGACCCCAAGCTGCCCACGCTCTTCATCGTCGGCGACTCCACCGCGCGCAACGGCGCGGACCTGGGCTGGGGAGACCATCTTGCGCACTACTTTGACACCTCCAGGATCAACGTCGCCAACCGCTCGCGCGCCGGGCGAAGCAGCCGCTCCTACATGGTCGAAGGCCTGTGGGATCGTGACCTCGCCGAGATGAAGCCCGGCGACTTCGTCATGCTGCAGTGGGGGCATAACGACGGCGGCGACCTGGGCGGCAACAAGCCGCGCGGCTCGCTCCCCGGCGACACCGACGCGACCCAGGATGTGCCCCAGACCACCGGCGTGCTCGCCGGCAAGACCGAGACCATCCACACCTATGGCTGGTACAACCGCAAGTACGTCGCCGACACAATTGCCAGGGGCGCGACCCCCATGTTTCTCTCCATGACCATCCGCAACGTATGGAAACCGGACGCCAACGGCGTGCAGCGCATCGAGCGCGAGACCAACTTCAACGCCATCATGAAAAACATCGCCGGAGAGAAACATCTCGCCTTCATCGACATGGCCACCGTTGAAGCGGACCGCCTCGAAGCCACCGGACAGGAGAAGTCCGCGCTGCTCTTCCCCATCGACCGCACCCACACCAGCGCCCAGGGCGCGGAGCTGAATGCGCAGTCGGTGGTCATCGCGCTGGAAGAGGCCAACTCGCCCCTGGTGGCTTTTCTGAAGGAGAAGGTCCCCCTGCCCGCGACGGCCTCCGCAACAACAAAGTAAGTCCGTTCAGCTAGGCATCTCTGAATTATGCCCTGCTTTGAAAGGGCGGGACTTTAGAAGTCATCTCATAAACCTGTTTTGAAAGGGCACGGCTGAACAGGCTGCGGAAAATCTCCCGTATTTGCCTTTCGGAGGGAGCAGGGGGCTTCAGCCCCCTGAAGTTGGCCAATCGAATCAAGGGGCTTTAGAGGGTGCTGAAAAACTCTGTTTTGCTTAAGGGCACGGCTTCAGCCGTGCCGTAAGATGCTTTATCTGCAATACGGCTTTAGCCGCTGAGGGCAGGTTTAAGGCGATACATCGACTTTTTCAGCATCCTCTTTAGCCCCGGGCCTTTTGCACGTAGCGCCAAACAACCCTTTTTCCCAGCCCGTTCAGCCATGCCGCAAAATGCCCAATAGATATTGGGGCTTTAGCCCCTGAGGGAATGCCGGGAACTTGTTCAGACCGTTCCCTAACGGGACGCCGCAAAAAAATACCGGCCAGGGCGCCCCCGCACCCGGAGACATCCTGGCCGTTGCTCTGTCGAGCGCTGCTGGCAAACCACACAAATCCCCTTACTGCGGCAGGTCGTCGCTCTTCGACCTGCTTCTGCCTGCTCCACTTACATCCGGCCCGCTCCGGCTTACTTTGTCTTGACGTACTTCGGCGGGAACTTCGCGAACAGCAGGTTGACGGCCCTGTCCATGATCTGGTCGTTCTTGTCTTGGCTCTTGGCCACAGGCTCGGTCACAATGCCGCGCCAGATCAGCTTCTGCGTCTTGGTGTCGTACATGTCCATCACCAGCGTGTCCAGGGGAACGTCCTGCGGCGTGGTCGCCGTATCCAGGAACCCGCCGCTGCCCCATCCGCGCTGCCAGGTGATGTCGTTCAGCTTGGCGTAGAAGTCCGCGTACTCCTGCTTGTCCCGGGTCGCCTCCACCACGGCGATCGTCACGTCGCCGTTCTTCGTCTGCTGATGGAAGAATCTGCCGCTCATGTCGCGGTCCACGGCGATGGTGATGCGGCCCTCAACGCTGGGGTCGGTCGCATGGACTCCGCTCCAGGTATAGCTCTTGAACTTCGCAAAGTTGACGCTGTGGTCGTAGTCGATCGTCACAGTCTGCGCCAGAATGGGTGTCCCAGCGATAGCAACACCAAAGAGAACGGTTGCCAGCATTTTCGTGATAGACGTCATGGTTCCTCCAGGGTTGTGGGATTGAAGCTCCGCTCGGTCTGATGCAGACGCCACATCCGGTTCTTCCCCTCAATACGTCGGCCGCCTGCAATAAGATGCAGTCAGTGTGCAGTTTTAATACATAAAAAAGTTTGCGTCCAAAACCGGACCGCGTCCGTCTATCCTCGACCGCAAACATCGCGTAAACTTGACCTTGGGCGCTTCGATACCTGTGAAGTCCTGAAGGATACCCGGTTTGCTGAATAATTTACTCGCCAAGGTCTTTGGCACCAGTAACGAACGCGCGGTCAAGCGCCTTCTTCCCGCCGTCGCGCAAATCAATGCTCTGGAACCCGCAATTCAGGCGCTCTCCGACGATCAGTTGCGCGCCAAAACCGGCGAGTTCCGCCAGCGCATCGCCGCGTCCGTCGCCGCCGAACAGATCGATCCCGCCGAAGAAGGCGCTCCCGAGCGCACCCGCGCCGCGGAGAAGGCCGCACTCGAAGAGGTCCTTCCCGAGGCCTTCGCCGTCGTTCGCGAGGCCGGCCGCCGCACCGTGCAGATGCGCCACTTCGACGTCCAGCTCATCGGCGGCATGGTCCTCCATCAGGGCAAGATCGCCGAGATGAAGACCGGCGAGGGCAAGACCCTCGTCGCCACCCTTCCCTGCTACCTCAACGCGCTCGCCGGCCACGGCGTCCACGTCGTCACCGTCAACGACTACCTCGCCAAGCGCGATGCCGAGTGGATGGGCAAGATCTACGGCTTCCTCGGCCTCTCCGTCGGCGTCATCGTCCACGACCTCTCCGACGACCAGCGCCGCGAGGCCTACGCCTCCGACATCACCTACGGCACCAACAACGAGTTCGGCTTCGACTATCTGCGCGACAACATGAAGTTCGAACTCAAGGACATGGTGCAGCGAGGCCACTGCTTCTGCATCGTCGACGAGGTCGACTCCATCCTCATCGACGAGGCCCGCACCCCGCTCATCATCTCCGGCCCCACCGACGAGACCACCGACAAGTACGCGCGCGTCAACCTCATCATCCCCCGCCTCGAAGAGGGCGAGCTGATCGAGAAGATAGATGCTCCCAATATCTGGTCCGGAGACTTCGTCATCGACGAGAAGGCGCGCGCCATCACCGTCACCGACGAGGGATGGGAGAAGATCGAAAAACTCCTCGGCATCGGCAACATCGCCGACCCCGAAAACTGGGACCTCAAGCACCACGTCGAGGTCGCCATCAAGGCCCATCACCTCTACAAGCGCGACGTCGAGTACGTCGTCAAAGAGGGCGAGGTCATCATCGTCGACGAGTTCACCGGCCGCCTCATGCCCGGCCGCCGCTGGTCCGACGGACTCCACCAGGCGGTCGAGGCAAAGGAGGGCGTCTCCATCCGCAAGGAAGACCAGACGCTCGCCACCATCACCTTCCAGAACTACTTCCGCATGTACAAGAAGCTCTCCGGAATGACCGGAACGGCGGAGACCGAGGCCGCCGAGTTCGACAAGATCTACAAGCTCGACATCGTCGTCGTTCCCACCAATATGCCGATGCGCCGCCTGGAGAACCCCGACGTCGTCTTCCGCACCGCAAAGGAAAAATACTTCGCCGTCGCCGACGAGATCGCGCGTCTGCACGAGGTCAAGCAGCCCGTGCTCGTGGGCACCACCTCGGTCGAAAAATCCGAGCGGCTCTCCGACATCCTCAAGCGCAAGGGCGTGCGCCACTTCGTCCTCAACGCCAAGTTCCACGAGAAGGAGGCCGAAATCGTCGCCCAGGCCGGCCGTCTCGGCATGGTCACCATCGCCACCAACATGGCCGGCCGCGGCACAGACATCCTGCTCGGCGGCAACTCCGAGTTCATGGCCCGCCAGGACCTGGTCAAGAAATCGCAGGCCCGCGCCGTCTCCGCCGCCGAGGGCGCCATCTCCCCCACCGCCGGCCCCGGCATGGTCCGCTTCTACTACGCGAGCCAGGAGTTCGAAACCACCAAGGAAGCCTGGGACGCGGCCATCGCATCGCACCTCGAAACCGCACAGGCAGAACACGAATCCGTCGTCACCGCCGGCGGCCTGCACATCCTTGGCACCGAGCGCCACGAGTCCCGCCGTGTGGACAACCAGCTTCGCGGCCGCGCCGGCCGCCAGGGAGACCCCGGCAGCTCGCGCTTCTTCCTCTCGCTGGAAGACGACCTCATGCGCATCTTCGCCCGCGAGTGGGTCAGCACCCTCCTCCAGCGTCTCGGCATGGAAGAGGGCGTCCCCATCGAGAGCCGCATGATCTCCAACCGCATCGAGGCCGCGCAGAAGGCCGTCGAGACCCAGAACTTCGAGTCGCGCAAACACGTCCTCGAGTACGACGACGTCATGAACAAGCAGCGCGAGGCCGTCTACGGGCTGCGCCGCCAGCTCATGGAGGGCGTCGATCAGAAGCAGCTCGTCGCCGAGGACTACGTCTCCACCATCCTCTCCAACATCCTCGAAGAGCACGCGCCGGAGAAGTCCCATCCCGACCAGTGGAACCTCAATGCAATCTTCACTCAGCTCTTCGATGTCTTCGGCATCAAGCTCGACAGCGGCCCCGATGCCATCGACACCGCCCTGCTCAGCCGCCACGAACTCGGCGAAGCCATCTTCCAGAGGGTCCGCGAGCGTTACGACCTCAAGGAGAAGATCCTCAGCGCGCCCGCCATGCGCTACCACGAACGCATCGTTATGCTCTCCGTCCTCGACGGCCTCTGGAAGGACCACCTCCTCGCCATGGACCACCTCAAGGAGGGCATCGGCCTCCGCGGCTACGCCCAGCAGGACCCCCTCGTCGCCTACAAGCGTGAGTCCTTCGAGATGTTCGAAGCCATGATGATGCAGTTCCAGCAGGACACCGCGCGCCACCTCTTCCGCATGCAGATCATCGGCCCCGACGGCAAGCCCATCGAGACCGTCCAGCAGATGCAGGCCGCGCAACTACAGCGCGCCCGCGCCGACGCGCAGCAGGCCTCGCTTCCCTTGCCCCAGCCCGGAGCGGAGCACGCCCCCGTCCCCATCCACACCCGCGCCCCCTCCACCACCATCGACGAGTTGGAAAAAGAGTTTCAGCGCAAGAAGCGTCGCGAGCTGGAGCAGGCCCGCGCCGTCGGCTCCGGCGAAAGCGCCGCTCCCGCCCAGCGCGTCACCGGAGAAAAAGTCGGCCGCAACGACCCCTGCCCATGCGGCTCCGGCAAAAAATACAAAAAATGCCACGGCGCCAACGCATAACTCAGTTGTCGGTTGTGAGAACAGGATTAGGGTTGATCTACTACACCCCCACGCCGTCATCCTGAGCGTAGCGAAGGACCCCTGTATTTCCGTCGTATTCTACTTCTCTTCCAAACCGTCAGCCAGCGATATACCTCACCGCGCCCTCGGATGCGTCTCGTCATACACGCGCTGCACCTGTCCCGCCGTCAGGTGCGTATATCGCTGCGTAGTCGATAGCCGCTCATGCCCCAGCATCTCCTGGATCGCGCGCAGGTCCGCGCCCTCCTCCAGCATGTGCGTGCCAAATGCGTGGCGCAGCGTGTGCGGATGCACATCCGACGCCAGCCCCCGCGCCAGCGCAATCCGCTTGACGATTCTCCCGACACTGCGTGTCGTCAGGCGACAAGCTCCCCGCATCCGCAGGTTCGTCACCAGCGGCCCGTCGGCCACCAGCGCCAGCTTCCCCGCCTCCCTCAGCCTGCTCTCGCGCAGCGGAAGAAACGCGCGCATCGCCATCGCCGCCTCGTCGCCCAGCGGAACGTAGCGTTGCTTGCGCCCCTTGCCCTTCACCAGGATCGCGTCGTTCTTCCACTGGATGTCGCCCATATTGATCCCCACCAGCTCGGAGTTGCGAATGCCGCAGCCGTACAGCATCTCGAAGATCATGCGATCGCGCTCCGGCCACGCCGCGGCCTCGTCACCAGCCCCCGCGCCCGCCTCCATCGCATCCAGCAGGCCGTTCACCTCCTCCATGCTGGGCACGCGCGGCAGGTGTTGCGGCAGCTTCGGCGTGCTCACCAGCGCCGCTGGGTTCTGCGCGATCCTGTGCTCCTTCGCCAGCCACCGGAACCACGATCGCACCGCCGCCAGCGCGCGCGCCGCGCTCGCCTTGCCTAGCCCGCGCCCATAAAGCTGCCCCAGATACGCGCGAATGTGCAGGTGCTCCACCGCCGCAATCTTCGCCCCTTCGCCCAGCCTCTCATTCAGATAATCGGCAAAGTTCCCCACCTCGCGCCTGTACGCCCGTACCGTATGCGCGCTGGCGTTGCGCTCATTCTCCAGCACGCGAAGAAACTCCTCCGCCAATGCCTCGAACTCTCCCCGCTCCGCCTTCATCCCCGCACCGCCAGCGCAGCTTCAACCGTAACCGTGTTTGCTGTTCCCTGTTCCCTGTTCCCTGTTCCCTGCCTTCGCTTCCCCCTCGGGTGGTGTTCCCGCAGCACGCGCTTCAAATGTTCCATCGCCACATGCGTATACACCTGCGTGGTCGCAATATCGGCGTGGCCCAGTAACCGCTGCACGCTGCGCAGGTCGGCCCCATGCTCCACCATGTGCGTGGCGCAGCTATGCCGCAGCATGTGCGGGCTGGCCCGATGAATGCTCCCGTCCACGCTCACCGACGCCG
>JBEKRR010000040.1:0-22228 GCA_049518555.1 Acidobacteriaceae bacterium | reverse complement strand
CGCAAACTCGGCTACGTCGAGACCGCCATCCAGGACTTCGATCCCTCCCAGCGCCTCAAGCCCGGCGTCCCCCCCTGCCGCGCCATCATCATGTCCAAACCCCTCTAGACTCCCGCTATGCTCCGGCCGAGCGCGCTATACTGGAAGCAGTTCTTTGAGTGCCAAAAGCAAGTTCCAGCCAGCCCCACATGGGGGCGTCACGGCTTCGACGGGATTGCTAGCGGCAGAGAGACATGCCGGGGTGGGTACACCCGTAATCGCGCCCAAAACCATAAGTGCCGAACCTCAGTTCGCTCTTGCTGCCTAATTAATTAGACAGCCGATCGCCTCCGCTTCGCCTATGGGCGGAGTCCGATCGTCGCACAGTAGGCTGGCCTGAACTGCTCCGTCTGGGCGGAACAGGCGAGATCGATCAGACTGGTCGTCGCCGTGTCTTCGCCCGTTCTTAGCGTCGATGACGAGACAAAAATGGAACGCGGAAAAGCATGAATGCTCTCTGTTGAAGGCAGTTTCGGACGCGGGTTCGACTCCCGCCGCCTCCACCATCATAAGTTGTTGTAAATAAATAACTTATGCGAATTATAAATAAAGCGTGTGCAATACGTGTTATCTTTTGTCCATGCTGACCATCTTCCGTCGCCATTTGAACAGTTGTAAATACGCCGCGAAGGGACGCAAGCATCGGGCTTGTGGTTGCCCCATCGCGGTCGAGGGGCGTCTGCGCGGACGCATGATTCGGAAAACGCTCGGAGTGAGGAATTGGGACGCCGCGCAAAAAATCGTTCGGGAAATGGAGAGCGGGAAGCCGCAAGAGATTCCCTCAATCGAGGAAGCGGCGAAGCGGTTTGTCGAAGACATGAAGGCGCGGGAGTTGTCTGAAGTCACGATAAAGAAATTCGAGTTGCTGACCGGAGAACTCAAACAGCGTTTCCCTAAGTGGTGCGTTGACCAGTTCACACCCGATGACCTGGGGAAGTTCCGAGAGGGATGGAGGGTGGGTCAAACGACGGCGCGGAAGAAATTGGAGCGCCTCCGGTCGCTGTTCAAGTTCTGTCTTGAGCGGAGGTGGATCGAGAGTAACCCAGCCTCCGCGCTCCGACCTCCCAAAGAGATTTCGATAGAAAAAAAACCGTATGACGATAACGAGCTAGAGAAGATCGCCTGGGCGATACCCCTCTTCCCCATCAAGGGCATCTATGGGGAAAACAATCGTGAGCGTATACGGGCGTTTGTGTCCGTTCTGCGGTGGACCGGGTTACGTATCAGGGATGTCGTCCAATTGAAACGGAGCGCTGTGGATGAAGAATTCATCACCGTCCGAACCCACAAGAACGGGAAACCCGTCCAACTTCCCGTCCATCCCGAAATGCTCGAAGCCTTGTCCATGATGAAGGGATACGAGTATTTCTTCTGGTCCGGCACGGGAAACCCGAAGTCGTGTGTCGGGGATTGGCAAAGAACCTTGAGGAGGTTGGGAGTGGTCGCCGGGGTACATATTCACGCTCACCGCTGGCGGCACACATTCGCCACTCAGTTGCTTTCCAAAGGGGTCCCTGTTTCCGAGGTTGCGGCTATTTTGGGAAATAGTCCGCGGATAATTGAGAAGCACTACTCCCAATGGATTCAAGCGCGGCAGGACTCTTTGAATGCGGCTGTCAGGGAGACTTGGACCATTCAATCTTGAATTTGAACTGCAATTTCTGAATTATACGAGAACCTTCAAGTAGTATTTGCTCACACCGCCTGAGGATCTTTCGACCTCAAGGTATCCGTACTGCTCAAGTTCTTTGATCGCCTTTATCACGGTTGGGCGAGACGAGTGAGCTTCCTTGGCTATCGTTGCAGTCGAGGGAAAGCAGAACTTCTTGCCGCGAAAGATATGCACGGTGAGAACCCAAAACACCACGAGGCACGAACGCGACAATCGCTCGTCCATGAGAATCTGAGTTGGGATAATCGAAAAACCCATCTTCCATTTCATGGGAGAATTCCGGATGCATTTTTTTAGAATTCCATTCTTATTCCATTTTTCTGATTCCATTCTTCTTCTTTGTGTAAAGTTTCTTTACAGGTACCAGTAAAGATTTTTTACAGGTGGGTGTAAAGTTTCTTTACTGGTAGCCGAATCGACCTTTTACGAAAAAACCCTTTAGCCGGAGCACCTACAGATTTCTCCGTGGATGCCACCGCTAAAGGGTTCTATATTCTTCGGTGTATCCTCCGGCTATCCATTTCTGGATACTATAAGCATAGAGTATTTACTGAAGCCGTCAAGTATTCTACCCCAGCGATTCACTGCAAACGATCCTCGGAATTAGAGTCTCCGCATCATTGCGGGGACGATCTAACCATTCCCGTAGATTGTGCTGCTGATAGATGCGGACGAGCGACTTGAACAGGCTCTGCCCTGTCACGTTATTTCTGCGTAACTTGTTCAACTCATCCCGCACGGCTCTAGTCACTCCACTCAAACGAAATGCCCGTTCGAGCAGGTTGATGTTTGCTTTTGTGTCTTCGTCTTCGACGGTTCCAAAGTAGATGCGCAGTTCTTTCAAGACGTAGCGTTGGCCATGAGAAAGGGAGAGTGTGTGATCTTTTTGGGCTTGGCGAAACTTGACTTCCTCTGCAAACAGGCGCTTCACCTTCATCACTTCCGCGTTGTATCCCTCTAGTAGTGCCTGTCCCGGCATGTCGGGACCACACTTAATCGTGCCAAGCACCTTTGGAATATCACGCGAAGTGACGTTGCCCAGCTCATCTAGCAGGAAGAGTTGCTGGTAACGGTCAGCTTGGCAGAACACGTACATGCCCTTGTTCAACGCGGGCTTGCTCGTTCGGATTCCTTCGCGCAGCCCAACTATGCGGTCGTATTCGCTGGGATTATCCTTCTTGAGCTGGCGAAGGATTTCCTCCGCCTCATTCAGATCAACCAATTCATCTTCATCCTCGAACAGGCTCAGATTTGCGCCACCATCTTTTTCATAAATGGCGTACATCGCATTTTCGTTGAGCTTTTCTGACGGGTCCAAGATCGCAGAGTCTTCACCGATGGTTTCGTGAATCTCAGCGATGCGGCTGGCGAGCTTCTGTCGGAGATTCAGGTTGCGCTCGATACCGGTTTCCGGCAGAAAGTTGAATCCGAACACTGCATCATACTCGTTGCCGATGCGGTCGATGCGTCCGAACCGTTGGATTAGGCGTACTGGATTCCAGTGCAAGTCGTAGTTGATGATCTTGTCGCAATCCTGAAGGTTCAGACCTTCAGAAAGAACATCGGTAGCAATTACTGTGTTCAGCTCAATGTCGTTTGGTCCCCACTGGTACTCGGGATTTGATTTTGGTGAGAATCGCCCAACCAAGCGAAATTTGCTCTTGTCGCCGCTAAAAATAACCTCGATCTTTTCGTCCTGTCCGTCGGGATTGATATTGTCATACAGGTATCGCGCGGTGTCTGCGTATTGCGTAAAGATCAGCCGCTTGCCTTCACTCAGGGGCTTCTCTTTCAGCCGCTGCAACAAAACCTGGAGCTTCGCATCCTTCTCCGGCGTGATCGGTTCAACCAGAGCCTGAATCTTCCGCAGGATTGCAACATCATGCTCTATGTGACTCCGCAATTGGACGGCGTTGAAGTCCTCGACTTTATACCGCGTCGAGACCTTCTCCAACTCGGTCATAAGATCGGCCTCTTCTTGCTCGCTCGGGTCATAGAGGATTGACTGCGCTTCTTCACCTGCCGGGACGAATCCAGCCTCCAATGCCTTCAGAAACGTCTCATGTGTCCTCAGCAGTCGTTTAATCGTCTGTTGGAAGGCGTAAACGCTGGATTCGAAACGCTTGAACAGGAGCACACGAATGAGGCCGCGCAGATTCGCCCCGGCGCGGTGCAAGCTGGCATATGGCTCTTTCTTGCGCTTGTCCTCATTCACATAGCGGAACAGGCCGTAGCGAGCAAACGTCAGGTAATTGCCGGGCCGCTTCGGCGGCTCCCCCTTGCTGCTATCCTTTTCCGGCTTGCCGAGATACCCCCGTAGTTCCTGATAGAGGCCCTGGTAGGTGTCTTCGATGCTGTAGTCAATTGTCTCCAAATGGCGCTTCGGGAAAAACTGGTGCCTCCCAGCGACCTCCACGTAGGCACGACACCGGCCTTCAAGGTAATCACGGAAGCGCGCCGGGTCCACCGGCTGATGAGTTTCCGAATCGAACCCGTACCACCGAAGAATGAAATTGCGCGTCCTGCGAATCAGGATATGTGCCAGCAGGTCCGGCAACTTGCGTTCGCCCTTCTCTATGAGCTTGAAATACTGCTTGATGTCAGGCGGATCGACAGGCAGCTCGGTTTTATCGTCCTGGTGGAACAGCTTGATCTGACTGTAGACATCCCATGCGGACTTGTTACGAGGCGTCGCAGTCAGCAGACAGCAACGACGCGATGGATTTGCTGCCATATAGTCCTGCACAACCTTATAACGCTGTGTGCCTGTGTAGCGGAAGTTGTGACTCTCATCGATCAGGATGAAGTCGCGGTCTTTATACTTGACGCTGTCCAGCAGGAGATTGCCGCTGCCGGTTGAGTGTTCGAAAAGATAGCCAATGGACAGGACGTTCGCGTTCAGTTCGTACGTCTCGTTGTAGTTCTCCCACATCTCGATCAGAGGCGCCGGACACAGAATCAGAGGACGTGCATGATCGGTCCGCTCGAAGTGCTTCACGATAGCTGCGCCGATGAAGCTCTTGCCGAGGCCAACAACGTCGGCAACAAACGCACCCCGGTAATCGCGGATGATCTGCACCGCTTGGTGAACCGCGACCTTCTGGAAGTTTGCCAGTTGTTTTGTGATCTCATCGTCCCATAGAATGCCCCGGTCCTCATCATCTTCCAGTCTGTCTTTTACCAGTGCATAAAGGGTCTTCATGTAGATGTCGTATGGCCGGACAGGCGCAAGCGCCCAGGACTGCTGCATCTCGTTCATCAGCGATTCATCGAAGTCCTGAGACTCTGCCCACAACTCATCAAACCAGCGGACGAGTTCATCGTGATTGTTGTTGCCCGGTACGATGACGTTCAACTCGGTGTTGTGGGACACACCGGACAAGGTAAGATTCGACGAGCCGACTACGGCAATGCCCGTTTCATGCTTGGTGATCTTCTCACCCAGCACATTGAAGCTGTCGCCATAGGTGAAGATGTACGCCTTTGCGTGCATCCGGCCCTTGGTGTAAATGCGGACCTTCAATCGCTTCTCTTCGATCAGCCGGGCCAGTATCTTCACCGTTGCCTCGGCCCCATCCGTCTGATCCATGAGTTCAATGGTGGCGCGGATGTTTTCTGCGGTCTCCAAGGCCATGCGCCTGGCTTCTGTTTTCTTTGGGAAGCTCTGCTCTTCAACCTTGTCGCTTACCAACTCCAGGCGGCGATACCCTTCGACCATCTGCTCGATTGTCTCGTGGTTTGTGGTGTTGCCGATCAGAAGCCGCAACTCCTTCACATGTGCCAGCGACTTGGCGATACTCTCCAGACCGGAAAGAAAGAAGTAGCCGACCGCGAAGCGGCCAGACTCAGTTGAGCCAAGAATCTCGTTAATGTGATCGACCAGCTTTTCGCTGCGATTGTCGATGATGTCATGTGTCGCCATGGGGTTCAGCTTTCAGCCTTCTGATTTGAAATTGTGCAGCCCTTGCATAAAGTCGCGGAACGGAGCCTGAACTTGTGCGGATGCGTCACCCACTGCGCATGTTTCACGCCATACTAGTGCGCCGTGATGTGGAGACAACTGGAAACTCAACCATCCCTGTAGATTCTTGAATGCCTTTGCTTCGATTTGCCGGACTCTTTCCCTGGTAAGCTCAAAGTCTTGGCCGATGGACTCCAGCGTTTCTTCGTTCCCATCGCCAATGCCAAATCTCCGTTCAATTACCTGTCGCTGTTGTGGCTTTAGTTGGGAGAGTGCCTGGCGCATCGCAACCTGCGCCTGGCTCCTGACCACTGAGTCTATCGGGTTGCTCGTACAAAGGGATAGCCGCCAGAGCCGCCGGAGAAATGGAGTCCTAAACTGCATCACTGGCTTCTCACCTGCCGTTAATCCCGTTTCCTTGCCTTGAATCAATGCAGGAAGCAGCTTTTCAGCCCGATGCACAGGCCAGCGAATCACATTGCATTTGTTGTGCAGTTCTCGAAGTATATTCTGCCGCACCCACCAATATGCCATGGTGGAGAAACGATTGCCACGGGTTGGGTCAAAGCGCCTCGCCGCAGTCATTAGCCCAATACAGCCTTCATCTACGAGATCCGAAAGGTCCATGCCGATCCTTGGAACTGTAGATGCCATCCATACAACAAGTCGCAAATTGTGAACGACTAGACGCCATTGTTGGTACGGGAGTCCTGTTCCATCTGGCACAATCTCATTCCCGGTCAGGTCTTCGCCCCTCTCCTGTGCCGCTGTCAGGAGCGGATACTGGCCTGCTAAACGGATGAAAGTCCAGAGTTCCCGCATCTCCGGGCTAGGATGCTGCGCAATTCGTTCGAAATCGGTCAGCAGATCGCCGATGTTGGGTGTCGGCCCAGGGAACACTCCTTCCAAGGTCTCGGCCAGCTCAAATGCTGTGTACTCATCCCCAGAGGCTTCATCCGCTGCGTTCATACCGCAAAGTGCCTGTACCACTTCCGCTCGCTGAAATGACGCGCCCGGTAAGGGCAGGCAACGGACCCGTGGCTTTAGCGTTTCATCGGGCCAGATGATCTGCCAGGTTGTTGAGTCGGTGAGCAAGACAATACAGTTGCCGATCTGCCGTCTGACAGCCCAAATCATCTGCTCAAGCCTGCCTCCATCCGGGAAGAACAGCACCTCTGCGAGAACAATTGAGTAAGCCTTTGACTCAGCGAAGACCTCCAGGCTCTTCATGTATTGGATTGCGGAGGCAGGCAGCAGAGTGAGAGGCAACGGAGCGCGTACTCGGTCATACGACAGCAGTTCCCAGAACAGATGCTTTAGCGAAGGCTCGCCATCGAAGGCATCGAGAAGCTCCTCAATCTGCACTGAGAATCCATTTGCAGTTTCACCGGGTGGTGACTGCGGAACGGTATCGGCGCTGAACGAGAAGGCAAGTTGCGGGATGCTCATCGGCTACCTATTCTCTGTGTGATCTACCTCTCCAGGATAACCGTGAGCCTCATTGATGTGATCGACTAGTTCTGTGCCCGATTGTCGATGATGTCATGTGTGGACACTTCACTCACCGACCCCATCTGAAGCAAAACCAAAGAGTGAAAGAACTCTATCTTCGATTTCTTTCTCCCACTTTTCACAGCCCACACCCCGTGCGTCTAGGCACTTGCGAACCAGCTTAGCAATTGCATCCTTCTCAGCTTTGGATGCCTCAGGTATTGGGATCTTCTCGACATATTGCCGCTTAAGTCGAAGCCGTCCACCCTTTTCTGCGTTGCCAAGCACAGCGCAAATGCGTTGAAGGAACCACCATACTGCCTTACTATTGAGGACTCCAAGGAGATAGAGGTCTGAGCAAGGAAGTATGAATCCATCCATGTCGATATAGGTGCGATGTTCGTCGAGAGTAAACCTGCTTTCCTTGCATATATCTGGATATACAATCTTGTCAGTCTGCCAGACCCCCTTGCGATTTTGTGCTTGTTGCAACTCCCACCATGGTTGCTTGACAGCACGCGATTCGAGACGATCCCGAAACTTCGCCAAATGCTTCTTCACGCCGGGATAATCATCTATTTCCGTACCCGGTGGAGTGAAAATCAGATAAACCTTTCGATCTTTGATGTGCCATTTGCGAATGTCATCGCCCTTCGCAATCGGCTTTATGATCTTCGCCGAACCTGGGTCGGCCCTCACTATTGCCCGTTTAGTTTCTTCGTCTATCCAGAATGCAGCATTACATCCTGTCTTAATCCCGCAGTACACCTCGACAGCCGAGAATTCCTTGAGAGGCTTTCCCTTTTTCATAAAGCGTTCCAATTTATCGCTGGCTTGCGCATCCGCGAGTTGCCAATGCGGTCCATTAAGGGCGCTTTCGGAAAGCGGATGGCCATTAGCGTGGATGATCGCTGGTACGTCTGGATAGGGCAAGTCCAAGGATTGGACCTGGGTGAATATCGGTTGCCCGCCCATGACGCCTTTCTGGGCGATGAGGATCATGGGGAAAGTGGCAGCTGCTTCGAAGACTGGTAGCTCCCCGAAGTCAGTAATACTCTTGACGCCTGAGGTCTTTGAAATTCGTTCACGCAGCCCCGCACCGTATTTCGCTCGAATCCACTTATTAGATGAAATAAAACACAACATTCCACTGGGTCTAAGAAGTTCTAGCCCTCGGGCATAGAAGTAACAGTACAAATCTGCACGACCGTCAAAAACATCGCCGTATTGCTTCTTAAATGCAGGCTTCTGATCCACAATAAGTTCCTGGCGGACCCATGGCGGGTTTGCCAATACTACATCGAAACCTCCGTTTAAGAACACCTCGGCATATTCAACCGGCCAATCAAAGCCATCCACATCTTCTTTATGGGCCCAGGCGACAATGTCGGCTCGAAGTGTCTCCACCTTCTTCTTAAGGTCTCGTTTCTGGCTATGGTGAGCTGTCAAATACTCAGACTTCAGCTTCAGAAACTCGTCGATGAGTGCCTTCCGAAAACCAAGTTCCAGGCCACCGGATGGATTCGGAGAGCAGACGCTGTCACCACACTCAACCTTATAGTCCAGGTTGGGTAATGGTTCAGGCTTTGTGCCCTCAAAGTCCACTGCGAGAGATAACCACAGCCTCAAACGAGCGATATTGACGGCGAAGGGATCGATGTCTACACCGTAAACATTGGTCTGAATAATCTCCAGCTTCCTTTGGTAAATTGACGGGCTGTCGAGCTTTTTCGTTTGAAATAGCGTGGCTCTGAGATCAAGTAGCTCGTGGAGCATTCCCAATAGATACGCGCCGGAGCCGCAAGCGAGATCGCAGACCTTCACGCGTCGCAACGCATCCAGAATGTTCTCTGCATTCCGCAGATTGTCCGGCTCATGTTTCTCAACAAATCGTTCGATTGCAGACTTGCTCTCGCCTGCCGCATTTGTCTCCAGATAGCCCTTGAGCGCCTCGCGGCACATAAACGACACGATTGGCTTGGGGGTGTAGTAGCTGCCCGATTCGTGACGGCCGGTGACCAGTTCCTCAAATATCATGCCCAGCATCTCTGGATCGACAGCCACCTCTACATCGAGCGGCGTGCTTTCCGTGACCGTAAAGTTGAACTTGGCAAAGAGGCCATTCAGAATGGCCCCCGTGGATTTGTCCGGCACCTTGATGTTTTCGTCGTTGTCGTCCTCGTCATCCTCGAAGAGTCCGCCGTTCAGGTAAGGCACGTCGCCGATCAGCGTCTTGAGAAATCCGCCCCGGTTGATGCCGATCCTGTTAACCTCATTCGTTGTGTTCAAACCATCAAAGAACAGGCGCTTGAGCCGGTCCCGGTAGAAGTTTTTGTCGGAGACGCTGTTGTCTTTGAGGTGTGCCTTCCAGAGAGCGGCCAGATAATCGGCGTCCCCGTTGAACTTGAGCCAGCCCTTCTTTTGTATAAAGGCGATGAACATCAGGCGGTTGAAGAGGCGCTGCGTGTAGAGGCGCTTCCGGTCCTTGTCGCGGCCAAAGCCTGTGATTGCCTCTTCCACCTCCTCGAATATCTGGCGGTACTTCGAGAAAAACTCCTTTGTCACTGGCTCAACATCGAATGCATCGTCATGCCGTTGCTGGATTGCGAGAGGCGATAGCCCGAAGAGGTCCGTGCTTACGTCGGCAAGGTCGAGGAGCGTGATCCGTTCCGATGCGGTGCGAAGTTGCTCGTTTGGGCCAACCGTGATGCGCCGGAACAGGCGCCTCTTCTGCACGTCATCGTCGTACTTGACGTTGAGAAAATGGAAGTGCTCCTGCTTCGAATCGGAGAAAACGAACAGCGCATAGGGGTGCTCTTGCAGCAGCCTGGAAACGACGGGACGCTCGTCGCCGATGAGGAGGCGGTCGGAGGCCAGCCTGGCGTAGATGACGTGAAAGGCGTCCGCTCCAGAGGCAAACAGGACGGGATCAACGGCCAACAGGCTGGCAACGCTCTCTTTCCAACCGCGCCGGGAGAGTGGCTGGTTCACCCGGTCGTAGTTCAGATCTGTCCAAAACAGCATTTTGAGCGGTTCAAGCCCCTTGAGGTTCTGAAGCAGATCCTGCACAGCCTGCTGGCGCTCTAATCTCGGCTCTTGCAATTTGACTCCTCTTTCCCCGTGCTTCAATGGCCACTGGCTTTCGTCTTCTTTGCCACAGCACTTTTTTGTCCAAGCATTTGTTTCGACGCACGCTCAAAATCGCTTTCGAAGCTGCGGTCTTGAATGATCCTGAATGACTCGTACTGCTGCTCGGCCAATTCTTTGGCAACCTCGTGTGAAACCTTGCCGGCGTTATTCAGAACGTCGTACTCATTGAACTTGAGAAACGCATTCAGCTTCTCAACCCAGTCGGCCATGCTCATCGGAATTTGCCGCGAGGCCTGGTTCTCGGCGTAGTCAAGGTACATACTGACGATACGTTCAAGCGCCTTGAGCTCATCCTCTTCCAAATAGTTCTTGGCAACGGTAACGTCGGACTTCTGAATGCGTCCCTGCGGAGCATTCTTCCACGTCTTGAGCCCCATGTTCGGCTGGTTGGCATGGGCGCGTTCCGCAATCAACTCAGCCGCAGTCTTGCCAGTGATGGCCCAATGCAATTTGTTCTGCACAGTCTTAAAAAATGTTTGGGTAATCTCGGCATTCCGGTTGTAGTCGATGCTGCACTGTTCGTAAATGTCCGTGATCTTCAGATAGAAGCGCCGCTCGCTGGCGCGAATGGATCGAATCCGCTCCAGCAGTTCATCGAAGTAATCCTTGCCGATGCGCTTCCCCTGCTTTAAGCGGTTGTCGTCGAGAACAAACCCTTTGACGAGATACTCGCGTAGAACCTGAGTGGCCCAGATGCGAAACTGTGTGGCCTCATGACTGTTGACGCGATAGCCGACGGCGATGATCGCGTCGAGGTTGTAAAATTCAACATCTCGTGTCACCTCTCGACTTCCCTCGGTTTGAACTGTTCGAATTTTTCGAACAGTTGCTATCTCATTCAATTCACCTGAGTTAAATATCTCTGAAAGGTGGTGACTGATGGTCGCTTTGCCGACCCTGAAGAGGTCAGTCATCTTTTTTTGGGTCAGCCAAAAGGTCTCGCCTTCAAACAGAACTTCGACACGCACGTTTCCTTCCGGCGTGGAGTACAGGATGATCTCGTGGTTCCTTGGAGCATTATCGCCTTTTGACTTGCCTGCCATCTGAACTCCCTTGTGTACCGCGCAATAGTGAACTACTGCAATTTCGTGTCCTTGGCAATCGCCTTATGTTTGCTCAATCCAGCTTGGCGTACTGGTTCTGTGGCGCACTGCTCAAGCCCCTGAAAAAGCGTGGACAAGGATATGCCCAGGGTGGCTGCCACCTTGTGAATGTTCTGGAAGCTCAGATTGCTCTCGCCGCGCTCAATCGTCCCCATAAACGTCCGGTGGACGCCGCATTTGTCGGCAAAGGCCTCCTGCGAATAGCCTTGGTCTTTTCTCAACTCTCTGATTCTTTGACCCAGAGCTTTCAGGAGCAGATTGGGAAGTCGTTTTTCCATGTCCGAGAGTGTTCTCTATTTGACCCCTTTACGTCTACACTATTTACATATCCACTGTATGAGTGGTATTCTGGATTGAGTAAAGGCGGTTCTTTTGGAACCGGAAAGGAGGCCCTGAATGAAGCATCCGAAAGCCTTGACTGGCGGTGGAGGCGGGGGCGGCGGTGTTCACGGCAATCCCCTAATTCAATGATCGGGTAAATGGCAAGCCAGCACCTTGCATTGCAGGTTTGCTCCCACACACATGCAATTTTCTCTTGAGGCCATCGTTGCCTTGGCAACCATTGTCGGGACGGCAACCAGCGTCCTTGCTGTCATACAATCCCGCGCTTGGCTTGTCTTCACGAGCCTGTGTTTCGTAATTCTCTCGATCATAGCTGGCCTATACGCCCGCAAGAAGCGCCTCGCCCTCAACGCTGCTTTGAACGAAATCGAAGGTCACAGCATCGATTCCCTGAACATCGCGAACCTGAAGCGGCGTGTGAACCGGACCCTTGTCATTCAAGAGGCCCATCACACGGCGCGAATCGAAGGCGAGGATCTGGAGATCACCTGGCAGTACTCGGGATACTGCAAAGCGGACCGCGAAACTGCGATTGACTTCAGTATCGACTCAGATGACAGCACCGCATTTGAGAATCTGAACTGCATTGCGTTTGATCTTGCTCGTGATCCAGGCATGATCCGGCCGATTCGACCGCTCCTTGTCGGATCAGAAGGCATTTCCCGAAAGCTCTCGGTGCCGTTCCTGGAACCGCTCAAATCGAACGATTCTTTCGCAGTGCTCTTGAAATGTGCTTTGCCTCGGTGCGTAAAGGCGGGGTTTGGCTACTACACGTCAACGCTTTCTTTCACTCAGGATCGTGTCCGTCGATGCGAGGTGCGCTTGATATTTGCAGGCACCACGCCAAGCTGGCTGCGCGTGTACGAATGCTCGGCTCAGCGCCGGCCAGCTCTGCTGAAAACGCTGCCGCCAGGCCGGCAGACAGAAGACTCTTGTGAGTACCTCGATGTTGAAGAGGAAAGGCCGGGGCAATCGGCGAGGATATACATCTTCTGGCGGGACGCTGCTTAGAAAACTCCCGTCATCGGCGGATTGTCACTCAGGGCCAACCAAATTCAAGTGTGCTCTGGGCGGCAAGTATCGTTCTGTTTTTCGATCGCAATTGCGGCGTTGGTCTTCCCATACCGCTGAAGAGCGGTACAATCCAAGCAAGTCATGACTGAAAAAGAGATTCCCAATTAAGTAAAAGAGAACTGCCGCGTGGTACTGATCCAGATTGCCCTTTGTGGGTAGGAATGCTGAGAATTTGATTATGACAATGAACACCAGACAGAACAAATCCGGTAAGACGCTGTCATCTGACGAGAAGGCTGCGTTGATTGCCTTTTTCAAACGAACTAGAGCTTTATCAATACCGAGAGGGGATGACATTTCCCTCCGCTCTGAAGTCGACCTCGCTGTGAGGTACACGCAAGTATTCGGGGAGATCAAATCCTACCTGGGCCCAATTGATCTTGGCACAGCGAATAAGATCCACAACTTGCTTTTCAAGGCGGTTCCCAAAGCTCCTAAGAAGGTGAACTCTCATGTCTCGCTAACGAGCGGCAGCATAATCATTGCTGCCGACATTCTGGGAGAGGTCGTGCGCCGTTTTTCGCTTCGAGCGAAAGACAGACGAATCTTGGAGGCTTTGATCAAGCGCTGCGGCAGCACCCTTGCAATTTGGGCAAGTGCGACAAGAGACGGACTCTGTTGGGGACAGGTTGTAGTGTTCTTTCAATCGGCAGCATTATCCGCCAACCTAAATATAGAAACGTTCCTGTCTGAAGAAAACTTTGGAGAGACATTTACGAGGCTTAAGTCCGGAGTAGTGAATAGCCTGGGTTCTTTGCTTGAATCTGGCAATACTTCCGGAGCCCGACAGTTACTCGGGGCGTGTGCATGCCAATCCGAATTGGAGGAGGCGTGTCGTGGTGTATTGAAGCGACTACTTTCGGAACGAGCAAGCATCCTTCCGAGGGAATCCCAACAGATCGTGTTGCGATTTCTGTCAATTGATATTGAATCCGGCCAGGTTGATTACGCAAACCCAGCCGAAAGCCCCCAAGTTCGTGAGGCTGCAGCTCTATTGCTGTTCCTCTTCGACGTTCGGCAACACACACCGGAGCTGGAAGAAGCGTATGAGCGCTATAGGAAGGTTTCCGAGCGCCAGTTTAGTCTCCATCTCCGAGGCGTTGTTGGGAGCACAGTGGCGTACGACTCTCGGTTTCATGAGTTGCTGCAGTCGTGCGAGCCGCAGCCTGAAGGCACGTTGCTTCGGCCTTGGGTTGAATGGTACAAACCGCCAGATGCACGTGTAGTCATTAGAGGGATTGTTGAACCACAACCTGCTGTGAGAAAGAAGTAACAATGAGCGGTTATCTAGGCATTGATTGGGGAACGCACTCATCCAAGTGGGCGTTCCAGCGTGGATCGACGCCCCTTGTGGGACCGATCTGGGATTCAGCAGTTTGCCTCGCGGGGTCAAACCTAGAGATGTACACCGCGGAACAGAGCCACCAGGATACCTCCCGCGAAGTCGCGCTCAAGCGCAAGCTAATTCAGGATCCCGATCAGCCATTCTGGGAAGGCGCTCGACCGAAGTTAGGTGTCACCCTCGGAGAATCGGTCGTTTTCTCGATCTTATCCTTGTTGCTGGATGCTGATAGAACCCTACGCCAACGTGATATGAGTTTCAGAGACCACGGATCGGTGATTCGATTCTCGCATCCAAACTGGATTTCCTCTAAGAGTGTTCGCGCCCTCCAATGCTTCAGAGATGCGGCTGTAGTAGCACTTTCAGCGCTGCTTGAAGGATTCAACGCCGATGAACAGGATGGTCGTATCACTCTGCCTGCAGCAACGTTGAGAGATATTGTTCGAAGACATAGGCCCACAGTTGATGGACTTCCTAACTTTTCAGATCAATACAATCACCGCGACTATGAGCGATGCGCCAAAGGCACAATCAATGATGTGCAATGGGAATTTGTGTTTGAATCGTGCGCAGCTGGATTTCCTTATTTATTGCAGGATGATCGGGATATCTTCGAGGACACGCTACGGACGCTTCCGGAAGGTCGTAGAGTTCGTAAGGTGCTGGTTGTTGATGTGGGTGCCGGGTCTACCGACGCTGGTTACCTCGTACGAACTGTTCGTCCCCGAGATGCCCAGGGAATCATGTGGCCACTGCTCATTTGGCTTCCTGCGGCAGATGCCCTGGAACTTGCAGGCATGTGGCTTACCGATAGAATCTATGCGGACTTACAACAGCAAAGACCTTTGGTCACGCTTGGGGAAGCCGAAGATACGAAGCTGAATCGGCAACTCGCATGGTTGGATAAGCCCTATGTCAGGGAGTGGAGTGAGCGGATAGCAGCACATGTCTCGGAGTATGCGAAAGTCCTCCGAGATGAAGTTTGCCTTCCGCGCAGCCCTGGGCTTGAAGTCGTGATAACTGGTGGTTCCAGTGCTGTGCAGCGGATGAGAGACAAAGTCTTAGATGAGGTCATACGGGCGTTGGTTGAACGCGGCTTGCCAATTGGGACTGCGACTAGGCTGATACAGCCAGATTCTTTTGGGTTGCAAGCAGGTGGATACGAGCAGGTTCAACTCGCCCAGCTTGCAGTTAGCCTCGGAGCATCCAACCCCTTACTCTCGGAGCTGAAAGCGTACCCAGATGGGCTACTTCAACCGGCAGTTGGCGCTTAACACGCCAATTTCAAAGATGACCAGTACGAAAAAGGAGCCTGCTTAGTGCAGGGCTCCAAATGAATTTGATGCGAGGTTCAGGCCGCGATTGGCCTCTTTGTGTCTTTCGCGGTCGGCTTCGGTGCGGAGGCTGGAGCCAACTGGAGAATGACATCGGCCTTGCGAAGAAATGCTGAGAGCAGCTTGGCCGGGGCGTCGGTGTGGCAATATGACAGCTGGCATACCTGGTAGCATCCTATGCCTCATCGCTGTTGCTGTTGTCCTGGTGCATCATCCAGTTTCACCTTGAATTGATCGGCGATGAACTGCGCCACCTGATCGACGAGCAGACTCACACCGCGGTCATAGTCGTTGACATGAAGCAAAGGAGCCGCTTCACGACCAATCTCTGCCGCCTTGGCATCGGTTAAACTACTTTCTAAGCCATAGCCGACTGTGATTCTGTATTTGCGATCATTCACTGCCAGCAACACCAGGACGCCACGGTTTGTATTTTTATGCCCGATTCCCCACTTGTTAAAGAGCTCCTTCGCGTAGTCCGCCACATCTGCTCCGTTCAATGTGTGGATGGTTACGACAGCAATTGCTGCTTCGGTTTGGGAGTCGAGTTGGCCGCAAAGTCGATCCAGCCGCGCTCGCACATCAGGCGATAGCACCCCGGCAAGGTCATTGACGTATCCGGTGGGTGGTGGGAAGTTCTGTGGGAGAACCCCGACCGTTGGAGCGGATTGCTTTGAATCCGTTAGGTTTACTTTCGGAAAGAATGTCTCGATTGCTGCTAAAGTCTGAGGACCAGCGCCCTTCGCGCGCAGCGATTCGACGATTGCCGGAGTGGGAGCGAAGGCCAGCCCTCGCCTTTGGATCTGCGTCTGCATTGTCGAGTCCGGAACATGGTTCGACACTAACCCTTCAACCTGACTCAGCGTCAGCTTGGGGACGGCTGGCTGCTGCGCCACCGCGTGTTGCGATACAACCATGGCCGCAACCGCAAGCATGACCAACAAACGCACTGCCTCAAAAAATCGTGATCGGTGCGAACAAAGGAAAAACCACCTAACCTTCATGATGCAGCCTCCAGAATTCCAATCAGTGACAATCACAATTACTGAGATTTCTGTCAGTGGATAGTCCTCGTAATTTACGGGGCCTGGTTTTGCTCTGCCCGATCTTTTGTGCTAATTCGTTTGTTAGTGTAGCGCAGCGATGAAGGGCGGCAAGAAAACGGAGCCTGTGGTTGCAGGCTCCGTTGATCAATGATGTGGTGATTACGCTGCTACGGACTCCTTTGCAGCTTTGCTTGGCGGTTTGAGCGCTGGCTTTTTCGCGGCCTTTGCCTTGTCCTTCGTGGCGAACTCTTGCTTCACCTTGGTTGTGATGGCTCCAACGTCCACCTTGTAGAACTCGGCGGCATCGCGCAGGGCTTTGCCGGACTCGTTGGGCGAGGCTGCTGCCTGGAGAACGGCCAGCTCGACCAACAGACGGCCCAGGGTACTCTCATCGGCCTTGCGAAGAAATGCTGAGAGTAGCTTGGCCGGGACGTCGGTGGCCCTGTTCGGCTTACCGAGGTTGTGCTGTCTCAATATGATTGCGAGACGGCGTTCGTCCAGCGTTGCCGCCAGCCGTTCGACCACAAAGAGCAGATCCCGCTTCATTAGCCGGACAGGGACAGCTTCGACAATCGCTCCCAACACGCGGAGTCCGGTTGCCTGGGCCAGCGCCTCCTCGCGGCGGCGTTTGTCCTGCTCGGCTTTGATTGCAGTATCGGCTTGCGTACGTTGTTTCTTCGGATGATGCACGGGGCAATCGGGATTGGCGCAGATTTTGCGGACTTCTCCCTTCTCCGCGCCTTCTGTGACAATGGCCTCGGTGGTGAACTTGCAGGTCTTGTACTGCGGCCAGTCGCGCTGCTCCTTATTCTCCGGTCTGTCCTGCCGGATTTCGACGTACTTGTTGCGTGGCAGTGACGTGCTTCCCTCCTGTTCTCCCCCGAAGCGGGTGCTGATCTGCACGATCTTCGGCTTGGTGGCGATGGTCTTCTGCACGTGTGCGCTGACCTTTGCGGAGTAGCAAGCGGGGTCAGTGCAAGCGTCCTGCCGCACATCGGCAAACAGCAGTTTGTTGTGTCCGGTGCGTTTGGGGCAATCGAGGCAACTGCCGGCAGCGGGGAGCAACTCCGCGTCCTTCGTGTCGAACGGTGCCTCTTTCAGAATGAGCAGGATGTTGTGTTCGATCCACTCCTGCAGATGACGCACGGGCAGTAGGATGGGTTTGGACTTCCGGGCGCCGCCGTATTGCTCCTGATAGCAGTTGGGAAGAGCTTCCTTCTGCTGTTGCGGCTGGAGTTTCGCCAGCAGCAACGCATGGCCGACGCCGATCTCGTCTTTGGCGAAGGCTTCGACGACTGCCGGAACAAGCTCGGTGAGTTTGAGACGCTGTGCGATGTAGGCCGGCGATTTGCCGGTCTTCACCGCGATTTGTTCGACGTTGTACTTCGGCTCCTCAAGATTGAGCAAAGCACGGAAGCCCTGCGCTTCATCCAGAGGGTGAACGTCCTGACGCTGGAGGTTTTCAATCAACTGTGACTCCAGCGCTTCCGCATCCGTGAAGTTCTTGATGCGGACAGGGACGGTATCGGATTCCGCCAGCTTGGCGGCCCGGAACCGCCGCGCTCCGGCGACGATCTCGAAACTGCGTTCGGTGCGTGGCCGTACCAGGAGAGGTTCCAACACTCCGTGAGCACGGATGCTGGTGGCGAGTTCTTTCAGCCCAGTCTCATCGAAGATGCGGCGGGGGTTGGTGGTGGATTCAGTGAGTACCCCAAGTGGAAGATCGCGGTACTCGGTGGCTGCGGTATCAATGGTAGACATGGCTTGTTCTCCTTGAACGGTTGAGGTTGCACGTTAGAAGTTCAGGGCGGACACATTTGCAGCGTCCGCCCCGATCACAGAGCGGGTTAGCTGGCAACGGCCAGGGCTTCGGGCTGTTCCTGGGCCTCCTCGACGGATTCATCGAGGGGCGACTCCAGGGCACCGAGTATGACGGCGGAGGCCTGCTGGATGACCTCAAGGCTCTCGGCCAGCAGAGAGGCATTGCCGTGGTAAAGCTGGATGTAATCGGCGGATGCGGTTCCCGTCTCCAGCCCTACGGCCTTGCCCACCACAAATGCGATAGCTTCGGCCTCTGTCTCACGGACAACCTTCGTGGTTGACGTGCGGCGCTCGGCCTTGTGCAACAACTCGTGCGCCAACTCATGCACGAGGGTTGAGAACTCCCCGGCCTTCGATTGGCCCGGCAGCAGGACGATCTTGCCGCCGTAGCTGACGCCCAGGGCAGGAGCAATGCGCTCGTTGAACTCAAGCGCGATGCCCTGCGTTTCGATAAAGGCAATCAGCCGGTCGAGGTTCTCGCCTACATCGCCCATGACCTCGCGCACCGCTGGCAGCTCTGGGCCTTCGGTCTGGCTGATGTCGAAGACATACACCGCACGGAATCCGACCAATACAGGCTGATTCTGCTTGGTGAGGTCCTTCTCAGCATCTTCCTGCCTCTTGCGCCCGGCACCGATGACGGGAGCGAGAATGCGGATGCCCTTCTCGCCCTTTATCACGCGGCGGCCAAGCTGGTTCCAGGCGAACATGCCGGCTACGCGGGTGGCATCCGGTTTCTGACGCGCGATTTCGAGGATGTTCCCGAAGCTGTAGTTGTGGAAACGGCTCATGGCGTTGAGGTACACGGTGAGGGCGTCACTATGCCCTGCCTCGATCTGCTCGATCAGGGCTTTGACGTTGGCGGCGATGGCTTCCTTTGCCGTCAGCCGTTGTGGTTGGTTGGGGGTGGATGGTTGGGCGACGGCTATATCTGCATTCGTGCTCATGCGTGGTTCCTCCTTTGGTTTTGCACCCGCGTTGCCGCTGAATTGGCGGCGGCGCGTGCAGGTAGACCTTCCTGATGCGTTTCGTTATTCGGATTTCAATGTGCAAACAGGGCGGGATAAGCGCCCTGCGCTCCTGACGAATTCATTCGCCAAGAGCACAGGGCGTTCATGGCTACCGGAGGAAGTAGGCGACGGCGAGAAGAATGATGATTAGGAGAACAACCGGCGGGAGCTCCGCGACTATGGCAATCGCTGCGAGGAGAAACACGGCAACAAGCGGATTCGCTATTACGAAGCCGACGATCATGTGTGCAAAGGCGACTATCGCCGCTATGATCTGGTCAGGATTGAGTGGGGGTAGTGGAGGCATTGCTGTTGAACGTGTTCCGTGTCTACGTCTGTCAATGTCGCCTGGCGGCGATCAATTGCTTCTGGACTGCTGGTGAGCTGGTCTATGCGACTGCTGCCTGAGCCTGGGTGACTCTTTTCGGTTTATGGCTGTGAACTCTTTCCGGCACACAGCGCGCTGGGACGCCTTGGCGTGGTCGGCACAATACTTACTCTTGCGCTCACTGACCCAGCCGCAGCCCACGCATTGACAGATGTATAGAGTTTTTAGAGGTGGAACTTGATTTACGATCTGCTCTGCTTCTAAGCGCATGGTTCTTGGTGATTTGGATTGCTTCGACCTTTAATCGAATCACTCTAGCGCATCTCGGTAGAATTGCAAGCCCCCAGAGATTGTCGGTAGTGTTGAGCTTTCTAGATAGACCGTCATCCGGAGCAATCTAACACTTCCCACAGGCCAACTTCTCTTTATAAATCCGCTTCTCGATGAGCGGATCGGCAATTTGCATAATGCCAGACGTATTCGCGGCACCTTGGGCGTTTACTGATAAGCGTTGGATGACTGGCCCCGGTGTATTTAGGATTCGTCGAATGCGCTAACCTTAACCGTGATCGCGATGTCTGGACACCATTTCCGAAATACGGACTTCATCTGGTTTGCGGCTACCGCCTGAAACTCCTGCGCTGTCATGCTGTCCTTTGGTACCTGGAGCCAGACTGCATCATGAATTGGCAATAGTATGGAGTTTGAGCCAAGAATGCGCGCAAGGGAGAGGAGAACATCTTTAAAAATCAGCGAGGCGGTCCCTTGAATGACCTGGTTCATGGCCCACCCCCTTTCCTTTCTTGTCAAGCCTCCCGGATGGCGCCGGACGCGCCTATTGCCCAACATCGTAGTGACGAAGCCTGATTGGTGTAGATCGGCTTCACACTTGCGCTTGAAACCAGTCAGCTCGGGAAATTGCTCGAAGAAATCCCTCACCGACCGAGCGTAGTCAGAGGGCATGCCCGAATGCCAACTTCCTTCCAGCAGACGCGCGATTGACTCCAACTCCATGCCGTAGCAAAATGCAATGAACACCTGTTTAGATAAATCCCGTTTTGAGGCGTTCCCGAATACGGCGTTGCTCAATGACGCGTAGACGTCTCCGGCGTTATATAGTTCTCGATACCGACCTGGGCCGACAAACTGCGCGAGAACTCCAGGTTCGTATTGCGCAAAATCCAGATAAGCGCAATGCATACCAGGGTCAGCAGAAAGCGCTCCTCTGAAGCTTCTCCTAAGCTGCTGAACATTTGGAGATAATGCTTGGATACGTGCGGTCACGGTGCCCATGGTATCGAACGCTGGAAAGATTCTGCCACCGCTTGTGCTGAACGACAACAGAAACTTAATGTTCCGATTTGCATTAATCATCGCTCGAAAGTCGCGGGCGAACTGGGATTTGTTTGCGGCCATCTTGAAGTAGGACTCCAGGTTCCTGGAGCCAGAGAAATCCGCGAGGCTTGAGGCATCCGTCCTCACAATGAGCGGCAAGACATTCCTATAGGTCAGCCCCGTCGGGTTGTGCTGCAAGGCCGCGCCCACGTTGAGCATGGCCTTGTATTTCTGAGACTTTACCTCACTCAAAAACGCTTGGCTCCGTGGTAAATCAACTGCCAGCCCCTTCATTTGCCGTTCGTACATGAGTTGCTGCACTGGTATTTCGATCCTCAGGAACCTTTCCAGCTCTCCAATCCTCTCCAATTCCGCAGTGATACCGTCCCAGACATCAGCGGTTGCCTCGCTAACGCGTAAGAGCAATCGTTCGAGTTCACGCTGATCTGGGCGTGCCATTGTCCCCTCAAGCAGGCCGAAATAGAGCTCTTGCTCAACAGGGGACAGCCTCGTGAGCCTAAGCCATTTAGAAACCCGCCAATCAGATTGGTCGTACTCGCGCCTCGGGAGTCCAGAGGCCAACTGAAGAGCATGTCGAATATCGACAAGGTTCGGTGCCTTTAAGTTGCGTATTCGCAATCCTTCAACCAGCCTGTCTGCCTGAAACGTAATGGCGTGGCCAGGCTCGTCCAAGAGCTGCGGGAGACCCACCATCTGAGAGGGACGGTCATCACGCGCGCTAACTGCGAAGAGCGGCTCTGCACTGGAAAACGGGTCGGCGAAAAATGAAATAAAGCGATCAGGAGGCAAATCCAACCTCCTGATCTACGAATTTTGTGATAGAGGGATGGTCCAACTCCCTGAAATAGGCGCCCTTCATGGTTCTTAGGTTAAAGAAAACGCCCTTGAGGTCATCGCGGACGTGGGGTGCCACATGTTCCTTAATCAGAGGATCGAAGGGAAGCTCGTGAACACCGATGATCGCGCACCTTTGCCCAAGGAATGAGGAAAGCGACGCAAATTGTCGGGCGGCTACTCCCCTTTCGGCTGCGGTTCCGAAGCGGCCTAGATACAAAGTTGCGCCGGCCCGGCTTGCATTGTCCTCCCCACCCTCAGCTAAGGCGAGCGCAGCATTCATAAGGCGTTCATCCCTCCGTTCTTGCCTGAGCATTACAAGCCA
>JBEKRR010000039.1:0-23284 GCA_049518555.1 Acidobacteriaceae bacterium | reverse complement strand
AGAGCTCGGCCGACGGGGTGCAACACGCCGAACTGGAGCAGGACACGGGCGCGCAGGCCTCGCTGATGGCGGTCGACAACTCGAACGGCGAGGTCCTGGCGATGGTGGGAGGGCGGGACTTCGCGCTCTCGCAGTTCAACCGGGCGACACAGTCGGAACGGGAGGTGGGTTCGTCGTTCAAGCCGTATGTGTACACGACGGCGGTGGAGGCTGGGGCCAAGCCGACGGACCTGATTGTGGATGGGCCGGTGAGCTTCTCCACTCCCAATGGGCCGTACACTCCGCACAACTACGAGGGCGACTACAAGGGGACGATCACCCTGCTGAATGCGTTCGCCGAATCGCGCAACATCCCGGCGCTGAAGCTGGCCGACAAGGTGGGGATCGGCACGGTGATTGCAACGGCGCATCGCTTCGGAGTGACCAGCAACATTCCGGCGTTCCTGCCGGTGGCGATCGGCGCGGCAGACATCTCGCTGATCGAACAGGTGGGGGCGTACAGCGTCTTTCCCAACGATGGGATACGGATCGAGCCGCACACCATTCGCAGGGTGGTGCGGGCCGACGGGCTGCCGATGGAGGAGCCTCCGCCGCAGGTTGTGGAGGTGATCTCGGTGGAAACGGCGCGGACGATGATGCAGTTCCTGCAGGCGGTGACGCAGCATGGGACGGGCGCGGCGGCGGCCTCGTTGAAGCATCCCCTGGGCGGCAAGACGGGGACCACCAACGACTATACGGACGCGTGGTTCATCGGGTTTTCACCGTCGGTGACCTGCGGGACGTGGATCGGCTTCGACGACCGGCAGACGCTGGGCGAGAAGGAGACGGGAGCGCGGGCGGCGCTGCCGATGTGGATGGATTTCATGCGGGCGGCGATTGCCAATAAGCCGGATGAGGCGTTCCCGGAGGGGAACGCTCCGAAGAAGGAGCTGGAGGTTCCGCTGACGCCGCCGGCGGGATCGCCCGTGGTGAAGCAGATTCCCAAGGAGCCGGTGGAGACGGACCCGGACGCGATCGAGCCGGACGAGAATGCGGCGCCGAAGGCCGCGCCGGGGGTGCCGGCGGCGGGGGATGCGCCGGCGGGGCCAGCGAGTCAGTAGGATCAGGCAAGCAGGTTGCAGAGGGAGAAGAAGTGGCGGGCGCGGGCGACGTCGCGGGCGATCTGGGCGCGCAGGGTTTCAACATCGGCGAAGCGCTGCTCGGAGCGCAGGCGAAGCAGGAAGGTGAGGCGCAGGGGGGTCTGCGCGGTAAGGACTTGATCGCCTTCGAGAGGGTGGAAGTCCAGCAGGTGGGACTCGACGGCGAAGGATGCGGCGCCGAAGGTGGGACGGGTGCCGAGGTTGGTGACGGCCTGGAAGGTTTCGGCGGCGGGGCCGTCGCCGACGGCGAGGGTGGTGACGTAGACGCCGTGGGCGGGAAGAAGCTCCGGGTAGGGCGCGAGATTGATGGTGGGAACGGCGTAGCGGGCGCCGAAGCCGCGGCCGGAGGCGGGGGTGCTGTCGACGGCGAAGGGGCGGCCGAGCAGGGCGCGCGCCTGGCTGACGCCGCCCGCGGCGATCAGCGCGCGAATGCGGCCGGAGGAGACGGGACCGCCGCGCAGGCTGAGCGCGTCGTAGATGGTGACGGAGAAGCCGAGTTCGCGGCCCAGGGCCTGCAGGCCGGTTGGGCCGGTGATGCCGGCCTCGGCCTGATGGCCAAAGCGGAAGTTGGCGCCCTCGTGGACCTCGGTGACGCGGAGGGCGCCGGCCAGAACGCGGGTGGCAAAGTCGCGGGCGGAGCTGCGGCGAAGCTCGTCGGTGAAGGGGAGGACAAGGGTGGCGTCGATTCCGGTGGCGGCGAGCAGTTCCAGCTTGCGGGCCAGCGGAGTGAGGAAGAGATGCGGCCTCTCCGGGTGGAGGACGCGGGCCGGATGGGGATCGAAGGTGATGGCGAGGGATTGGCCGGAGAGAAACCGGGCGCGAGCGATGACCTCCGCGATGACTCCCTGATGGCCAAGATGCACGCCGTCGAAGTTGCCGATGGTGGCGACGACGGGGGTGGCCGGGGTGGGCAGTTCGTCGAGTTGGCGGTAGGTGCGCATAGGGTGGTTGGTGGTCTGGAACCGCAGGTCCTTCGACTTCGCGCTGCGCGCTTCGCTCAGGATGACAATTCGAAATAGATCAGGACGAAAATCATTTATGAACCATCTTTCTGTGTCTCGCTTGCTTCCGGGCTGATGTCGAAGGTGAGTTGCAGGCCGTCGTAGGCCAGGCGGATGTGGGGCGGCAGCAACGCGTTGGTGGAGTCGTGGTCGAGGCCGTGGGAGATGTGGGTGAAGAAGGCGCGGCGGGGCTTCAGCCGCTCGACCAGGGCGATGGAGTTATCGAGGGTCGAGTGGGTTGGGTGGGGCTCGCGGCGCAGGGCGTCGAGGATGAGGAGGTCGAGGTTGGCCAACAGGGGAAGGCCCTCGGGGTCGAGGTCGCTGAGGTCGGTGAGGTAGGCGGCGGAGCCGAAGCGGAAGCCGGAGATGGTCTGGCGACCGTGGGTGACGGGGACGCGCAGAAAACGCGCGCCGAAGAGTGCGACCTCCGCGCCGGGGGTGGTGGGGATGCGATGCAGGGCGACGCGGGCGCTGGTGGGATAGCTGTGCTCGGAGCTGAAGGTGTAGTTGAAGATGCGCTCGATGGTGAGGGCGGTCTGCTCGTCGGCGTAGAGGGGCAGGTTGCCGGTGTTGTGAAAGCTGAGGGGGCGGAGGTCGTCCATGCCGAGGACGTGGTCGGCGTGGCCGTGCGTGTAGAGGACGGCGTCGAGGCGGTGGATGCCGGCGGCAATGGCCTGGGCATGGAAGTCGGGGCCGGTGTCGATGACGACGTTGTGGCCTTCCCACGCGATGAGGACGGAGGGGCGGGTGCGGCGATTATGCGGAGAAGGCGCCGGAACGCCGGGCGCGGGCGAAACCGCGGAGAGGCAAACGGCGCAGTCGCATCCCAGCGTGGGGACGCCCATTGATGTGCCGCTGCCGAGAAAGGTGAGGGTTGCTTGCATAAGGAGTGGTCAGTGGTAAGTGGTCAGTGGTCAGGAAGTGGGTGGTTTTGGGGTTTGAGATTTGAGAGAGGAGATCAGTGCGTTGAGCATTTTGCTGATCTCGGAGGCTAGAGATTCGCAGTGGGTAATGAGAGCTTCATCGCCGAATTTGAGATGGCGCGCGAGAATGAGTTGGCTTCGAACTTCCGCATTCGAGCCTCTTGCGATGGAAAGGAAGTTGATAAAGTCCCCTTTGGTTAGGCGGCTCTGTCCCTCCGCGATATTGCTGGAGATGGAGACGGAGGCGCGCCGCAACTGGTTGGTGAGTCCGAATATCTCTTCTTTTGGGAAGGCCCGAGTGAGCGCATAGATCTGAATCGACAATTCGATGGAACGCTGCCAGACCGTTAAGTCACGAAACGAACGGATGGTCTTCACAGATGGCCTCGTTGGAGTGATTGATCTTCAGCAGTTTATCGGACTTGCAGGCTAGCGGACGATGGTGGGGCGGCCGGGTGCGCCGGGCGGAGGTGGGGGCTGGCGGTTGGCGGCGGAGCGGGCGAGGGCCTGGGTGACTTCGAGGAAACCCATGCGGATCTCGAAGAGGGCGTTGTCCATGAGCTGGGACTCGGCGGGGGTGAGGTTTCCCTTGGTTTTTTCGGCGAGGATGGCGAGCATGTCGATGCTCTGGCGCGCTCCCATGAGGTCGATCTTGGGCTGCTCGCCCGGCTTGGTTGCGCCGCCGAGCTGCAGGATGGCGGTCATGTAGATGGAGTGGACGATCTGCTCGAAGCTCATTGCAGGCGGATGCTCCATGCCGGGGTTGGCGGCGCGGACGGCAGTGTCGAGGTGGTCGGCGGTCTGCTGGTAGGCGGCGTTGGCCTGCTCCATCTGGCTGGCGGTTGGCGGCGGCGGAAGTTCGGCCTCGGCGGGAGGTTCGGGCCTGGGCGCAGCGGACGGATCGGGCGGGGCGTGGGGGGATTTGAACTCCAGCGGAGGCGCGGGGGCGGGCGGCGCGACGTGAATTTCACTCGACTCGCGGGGTTCGCGCTCGGGGGATGGATCGGCGTCGGGGCGCGGGGTCCCGTCGGAGGTGAACTTGCGGCGGTCGGTGACGACGAAGGGCTTGTTTTGATCGGACATTTTTAGCACTCTTTCGGATGGTTCGGATTCGGCGGTGAAACAACGACGAAATACTGGGGTCCTTCCCCTTCCCCTTCGACTGCGCTCAGGGTCAGGGTCAGGATGACGGCAAAAAATCAGGGGACTGCGTAGGGCAGGGCGATGGGGGTTGCTGTGCCTCCGGGATAGGTGAGAGTGAGGTTGCGGGTCCGAGCGTTTTCGAGGGCCTCGCGGCGGATGATGCCGAGGGCAAGCTGCATCGGCACGGGTTGGTCCGGGAGATGGATGGAGGCGACGCTGGTGAGCTCGCCGACGGGCTTGGCTTCAGCTTCGAGCTGCGTGCCGGGAGCGGGCAGCACGCCGGTGAGGGCGAGGCCACTGAAGGCGCGGTGGACGCCGCCGCGCGAGTGGATGCGCTCGACGATCTCCTGGCCAAGGTAGCAGCCCTTGGTGAAGTGCAGGGCGCGGGTTTGGCCGGTCTCCTGCGGGAGGTCTTTGTCGCGGATGTCGGTGCCGACGCGGGGCGTGCCTTCGAGGATGCGGAGGTCTTCGAGGGCTGCTGAGTCAACTTCGAGCGCTCCGGCATTGCGAAGTTCATGGGCGATCGAATCGAAGGTGGAGGAATCCGTCCAAATCTCGAACTTCGGGACGAGAGGACTATGCGCGTGGAGGAGATCGACGGCGGCCGCGCGCCATGTGAGGTGAGTCAGTTGCAGCGGAGCAAGGGGCGCGGAAGAGAGGACTATGGCGGCGAGAAGGCGGCCCGCGTCTGGGCCTGCCACGAGGAGGCCGCTGCGCTGGGCGGTGATGTCGGCGAGCTCGACCTCGTCCATGATGATGAAGCGGTTGAGGTGGGCAAGGAGCTTTTCGATCTGATCGCGGCTGGTCTCGAGCAGGATGGAGTCTTCGTGCAGAAACGCGGTGAGGTCGGCCTGGATGTGGCCCTGGGCGTTGAGCGCGAAGTTGTAGCAGCCCTCGCCGGGGGCGAGCTGCGCGATGGAGTTGGTGACCATTCCATTGAGCCAGCGCAGGCGGTCGGGGCCGGTGACGCGCAGCCAGCCTATGTCGTCGAGCGGGGCGATGGCGGCGGCGCGCAGCAGGGCGGCGAGCTGCGCGGCGGCGGCGAGAGGCGCGGGCTGGAGGGACTGGGCGGATTGAATGGCAGCGGACATTTCGGAGTCTGTGCAAACCTGCGTACACTGTTGATTATAGCGACCGTGGTCGCGGTTGCGCGGAGGTTGGGCGTGGGTTTGCTGCGGCAAGAGGCTGGGTTGGCGGAGTGGTTCGGCGGGCTGCGTTTGCGCGGGCTGCCGGCGTTGGTTGCGGTTGCGCTGTGCGCCGGCGCCGCGTGCGTTGCGCAGACGCCAGCGACACCGGGGACGAACCCGCCGCCAGCGGCGGCTGCGCAGAGCGCTGCGCCGAATGCGGCGACACACGCTCCGCTGACCAAGGCGCAGGCCAGCGAGCTGTTCCGCTCGGTGGACGAGATCCTGTCGTTTGCCAGCACGGACACGGGCCTGCCGATTGTGCACACCGTGAAGCGCAAGCTGATTACGCGCGACGAGGTGAACCAATATCTGCGCGAGAAGTTCGACGAGGACCAGGGGGCAAAGCGGCTGGCGCGGGAGGAGATTGTACTGAAGAAGTTCGGCCTGCTGGACCGCGACTTCCACCTGCGGCCGTTCATGATCGGGCTGCTGACCGAGCAGGTGGCGGGGTTCTACGACGACAAGACAAAGACGGTGAACCTGCTGGACTGGATCCAGCCGGAGGAGCAGAAGCCGGTGCTGGCGCACGAGCTGACCCATGCGCTGCAGGACCAGCGGGTGGGGCTGACCAAGTGGTCGGTGGTGGGGTCGGACGCGATTGCCAGGAACGCGCAGGAGGACAACGAACACATCCAGACCGACGAGGCGGACTCGGCGCGCGACGCGGTGACCGAAGGGCAGGCGATGGTGGTCTTCCTGGACTACTCGCTGCGGCCCACGGGCAGGACGCTGGCGAACTCGCCGGAGATGATGGACCGGCTGAAGGAGACGCTGTCGGACACCAGCGGATCGCCGATGATGGCGCGGGCGCCGCTGCTGCTGCAGCAGTCGCTGCTGTTTCCCTATAGCGAAGGGATGAGCTTTGAGGACGCGGTCCTGCTGAAGGGAGGCAAAGACGCTGCGTTCAGCGCCGTGCTGGCCAACCCTCCGGCATCGACCTTCGAGATACTGAACCCGGAGGCGTATATGGCGCACACGCCGGTGCCCGTGCTGCGGCTGCCGGACATCCATCCGCTGATCGACGCCCAGTACACGCCCTACGACGTGGGCGTGATGGGTGAGTTCGACGTGCAGATCTTGACCGAGCTGTTTGGCGGAGATGCGATCGCCGCGGCGCTGGCGCCGGAGTGGAGGGGCGGCATCTACTATGCGGCGCAGAGGCGGTCGGCGGTGACGGCGGAGGAGAAGGAGTCGACCGCATCGATTGGGCTGCTGTATGAGTCGAAGTGGAGGAATGAGGACTCGGCGCGGTCGTTCCTGCGCGTCTACGCGGACGAGCTGCCGCGCAAGTACTCGGGGCTGGCGCGGCGGAGCAAGGACGAGGCGGACGAGAACGAACAGGTCTACTCGACCAACGAGGGCGATGTCCTGTTGACGATCGATGGGATGGGGGTCTTCGTCAGCGAAGGGTTTCCTCTGGAGCTGGCGCGCAAGCTGCGCGACAGTATTGTGAGCGTGCAGTCGGATGGGCCGCTGGAGCTGGCGGGCATGGGTGCGAAGGGCCACCCTGCTCACTCTTCTGCTGAACATTCTTCTGTTGGACTGACTGATCCTGGGCTGTCGCTGGTGCGGATGATGTCGTCGGCGGGAGTGATGAAGGCGGCGATGGGCCGCGAAGAGTAGCGCGCAGGGACGATATACTTTGGTTCGGCAAGAGTGAAGTTGTGGATAGGCCCGGCAGCGAAGAGTTGACAGGGCTGGCGCGCTGTGGCGCGGCCGGAAGAGGAGCGAGAGAGTTGCAGACAGCGGAGATTGGCATCATCGGAGGCAGCGGCCTGTACGCCATGCCCGGACTTACGGGAGTGCGCGAACATGTGGTGGAGACGCCCTTCGGCGATCCGTCGGACGCATTCATGCTGGGCGAGCTGGAGGGGCGCAGGGTGGCGTTTCTGGCGCGGCATGGGCGCGGGCACAGGATTCTGCCGAGCGAATTGAACTTCCGCGCGAACATCTACGCCATGAAGGCGCTGGGCGTAGAACGGATCCTGTCGGTGTCGGCCGTGGGATCGCTGAAGGAAGAACACAGGCCGACGGATTTTGTGGTTCCGGACCAGTTCATCGACCGGACGTTCGCGCGGGTGGGAACGTTCTTCGGCGATGGGATTGTGGCGCATGTGGGGTTCGGCGATCCGGTGTGCGCGACCGTGTGTTCGGCGATTGAGCAGGCCTGCGCGGAGGTTGGCGTGGTGGGCAAGCGCGGCGGGACGTACGTGTGCATGGAGGGCCCGCAATTCTCCACGCGTGCGGAGTCGAACCTGTACCGCAGCTGGGGCGCGGACGTGATCGGGATGACCAACCTGCAGGAGGCAAAGCTGGCTCGCGAAGCCGAGATCTGCTACGCCACGATGGCGATGGTGACGGACTACGACTGCTGGCGCGTGGGCCACGACGATGTGACCATCGAGCAGATCGTCGCGGTGCTGCACCAGAACGCGGAGAACGCGGCCAAGGTGGTGCGGGCGGCCGTGGCGCGCATGCCGAAGGAGCGAAGCTGCGCGTGCGCCAGCGCGCTGAAGTTTGCCATCCTGACCGACCGCGCGGCAATCCCGCAGGCGGCGCGGGAGCGGCTGGGAGTGCTGCTGGGGAAGTATCTGTAACGATTATTGCTACAGATACGGCTTTGTTTTGGATTAATTGCTTCTTAATGAGTTACATATTCAATAAATTGTTTCAAAGTAAGTTACATACTTGACTTCAGAAAGCGGGAGCATGGCGATTCTGGTGGTTGGATCGGTGGCGTTCGACAGCATTGCGACGCCGCATGGCAAGGTGGAGCATTGCCTGGGCGGCGCGGCGACATATTTTTCGCTGGCTGCGAGTTTTTTTACCGATGTGCGCGTGATTGCGGTGGTCGGCGAGGACTTTTTGCCGGAGCACGAGGCTGTATTCAAGGCGCGCGGGATCGATATACGAGGCATCGAGCGAGCGCCGGGGCTGAGCTTTCACTGGACGGGCGCGTACGCAGGGGCGATGAACGAGGCCGAGACGCTGGGCACGGACCTGAATGTCTTCGAGAAATTCGAGCCGAAGATTCCCGAGGCCTACACGGACAGCGAGTACCTGTTTCTGGCGAACATCGATCCGCTGCTGCAGGCGCGGGTGCGCAGCCAGATGCCGCGAGTGCGCATGGTGTGCGGCGACACGATGAACTACTGGATCGCGGCCCACGCGGAGAACCTGGCGAAGGTGCTGCGCGACCTGGACGTGCTGCTCATCAATGACGGCGAGGCGCGGATGCTGTCGGGCGAGCAGAACTCGGTGCGCGCGGCGGAGAAGGTACTGGCGATGGGGCCGCGATCGCTGGTGATGAAGCATGGCGAGTATGGAGCGACTGCGTTCTTCGGGACGCGTTCGTTTGCTGGAGTGGCAACCGTGCCGAGGCCATTTCGCGCGCCGGCGCTGCCGCTGGCCGAGGTCGTGGACCCGACCGGCGCGGGCGATTCGTTTGCCGGAGGGTTTTATGGCTACATTGCGTCGCAGCCGGAGCTGACGCCGGAGGTCTTTCGGCGGGCGATGTTCTACGGCGGAGTGATGGGGTCGTTCGCATGCGAACGCTTTGGCACAGAGCGGTTGCAGGCGGTGACGCGCACGGAAATTGAGGCGCGCTTTGAAGTCTTCCGGGAGATCTCGCATCTTGACTGCGCGGCGGTCTAAATTCCAACGGACGGTGACGGCTCCGCGCGGAGCGCTGGCCCTGCGGCGTGGGGGAAGTGGCGCAGGCGCGGCGGTTGCGGTGGACTTCTATTCGGACAAGGTGACCCCGGCGACGCGCGAAGAGATGTTCCCCATGGTGATGGGCGCGGTGTTGCTGGGCTTCATGGCGCTGATTGTGTGCTTCACGCGCGGGTACGTTCTGTTGTATGGCGACGCGGTGGCGCACCTGGGGATCGCGCGGCGCATCCTGGACTCGCGCAATCCGGGACTGGTGCAACTGGGCGGGGTGTGGCTGCCGCTGCCGCACCTGCTGATGCTGCCGTTTGTGCAGAAGCTGGCGTGGTGGCAGAGCGGGCTCGCCGGGGCGTGGCCTTCGCTGGCGTGCTACGTGCTTGGGGTTGCGGGATTTTTTCGGCTGTGCCGGCGGATGCTTGTGCCGCGCTGGGCGCTGGCGGCAACCGCGTTCTACGCGCTGAATCCGAACCTGCTGTACCTGGCGACGACGGCGATGACCGAGCCGATCTTTCTTGCGCTGCTGATCTGGACCACGCTGCTGACGGTGGAGTGCGTGGACGCGATCCGCGCGGCGGAGCCGAAGCGCGCGGCGCGGCGGATGGTGTGGCTCGGGCTGCTGATCTTTGCGGCGGTGTTTACGCGCTACGACGGATGGGTGCTGGGCGCGGCGGCGTGGTGCCTGGTGGCGTGGACGCTTTGGCGCGCGGAGGGAATGTTGAGGCGCGTGGGCGCGGCGTTCGCGGTGTTTACGCTGCTGGCGATTGCCGGACCGGTGCTGTGGCTCGGGTACAACCAGCACTTTTATCACGATCCGCTGGACTTTTTGCGCGGGCCCTACTCTGCCCCGGCGATTGAGAAGAGGACTTCGCCGCCGGGATCGAAGCACTATCGCGGATGGCACAGCGTGGGGTGGGCGCTGCTGTTCTACACGCGCACGGCGCAGGTGGTGGCGGCGGCGTGGGAGACGGGATTCGCGGTGATGGCGGCGGCGCTGGCGGGCGCGTGGATTGCGCTGCGACAGCGGACCGCGCGCGCGTCGCTGCTGCTGTGGGTGCCGCTGGGGTTTTATGTTTATTCGGTGGCGTACGGCTCGGTGCCGATCTTTATTCCGCAGCTCTATCCGCACTCGTACTACAACGCGCGCTATGGGATGGAGATGCTGCCGGCGCTGGCGCTGTTTGCGTGCCTGGCGGCGGCGGAGGCGGAGCGAAGATGGAGGGCCGCGAAGGGCGAAGGCATCTCCCAGGGGCTTAAGCCCCAAGCCGGATTGGAAGCCGGAGTGCCGGGACTGACGCCCCGGCCTATCCAAGTGCGGCCGTTTTTCCTGGCGGCGCTGGCGCTGGCGGTGGCAAACCCTCTGGCGATGATTTATGGGACGGAGCTGGTGCAGCGATGCGCTGCACTGATCGAGCGCCACCCGAGCAATCTGCTGGCCAACTACGCGCCTCCGCTGGTGCTGAAAGAGGCGCTGGTGAACTCGACGACACGGGTTCCGTTCGAGCGGAACCTGGCGCTGGTGCTGGAGGACCTGCCGCCGGACGCGCCGATCCTGATGCAGGAGTCGGACCACATTGGGGCGTTGCAGGACGCGGGCATTCCGCTGCGGCAGACGATCAATGAGAGCGACTACGACAGTTGGCACGCGGCGTTAGAGGCGCCGGCGGAGCAGGCGGCGTACGTGGTTTCGTTCGAAGGCGACACGGTGTGGAAGGCGGTGGAGGAGCATCCGGAGGGTCTGGAGGAGCTGACGATTGTGTGCGGGACGGGGCAGCCCTGCGCGCGGGTTTATCAGTCGGAACACTATGCGGCGGCGGGTTCGACGACGGGGAGGTAAACTCCTTCGCGGCTGTGGTGCTACCATCGCAGCGAAGTCAAAATAAACTCATGATTGCGACCTTACCGATTCACTTCAGTACGTTTGAACAGATGGCGTTCTCTCAAGGGGCCACCACGCGCCTGCTGATGGCGTGCGCGATGGGCGGCCTGATTGGGGTGGAACGCGAGTGGCGGCACAAGGCATCGGGGCTGCGCACCAACATGCTGCTGTGCATGGGATGCGCGCTGTTTACGGTGCTATCGGGCGTGCTGGCCGGGCCGGGGATTACGGACAAGAGCCGTGTGGCGTCGAACATTGTGCAGGGGATCGGGTTCCTGGGCGCGGGGCTGATCCTGCATACGAGGAACCGGGTGCTGGGGCTGACCAGCGCGGCGACGGTGTTCGTGGTGGCGTCGATCGGGATGGCGTGCGGGGCGGGGCTGTATGTGGAAGCGGCGATCGCCACGGCGATTGTGCTGGTTGCGCTGCGCTTCATCGGGCTGCTGGAGGCGCGGTCGGGATGGAAGCGCTACCCGATGCTGTACGAGGTGCGCGGAAACGACGAGAAGACCATGTTCGCGCAGATCCTGGCGGTGCTGGACCGCGAGCGTCTGCGGCTGAATATTGTGAAGCGGGACCAGTTGGGCGAGTTGGAGCGGGTGACGTTTATGATTTCGGCGAGCAAGGTGAAACACAGGCAACTGCTGGCCGAACTGGCGGCGGGTAACGCGGCGGACAAGGTGGTTGCGTTCAGCGACGAAGAGGAGGATTGAGATCAAGCAGAGTGAGCAGGCGACGGTCCCGTTTGTGAAGGCGCATGCGTGCGGCAACGACTTCCTGATTGTGGAGGAGGCGGCGGCAGGCGGCGCTCATGCGGCGCTGGCGCGCAGGCTGTGCTCGCGCAACACCAGTATTGGCGCGGACGGAATTGAGTTTCTGGAGCGACGAGGCGCGGGCAATTTTTTTCTGCGGCTGTTCAATGCGGATGGCAGCGAGGCGGAGCTTTCGGGCAATGGGACGCGCTGCGTGGCTGCGTGGCTGGCGCATAGCGAGGGATTGCGGGAGGTTGCGCTGGGCACGCAGGGGGGAGTGCGGAGGTGCCGCGTACTTCGCGCGGAGGGAACAATTTACTGGATTGAGACTGAGATGGGCGTTCCGCAGGTTGAGGCGCGGACGATTGAGATTGCGGGCGTGGGCGCGGTGGAGGGGGCCGTGGTACACGTGGGAAATCCGCACTTCGTTCTGTTTGTGGAGAGGGAGGACTTTGGCGCGCACGGGATGAGCTGGCAGGAGCTGGGCGCGAAGATCAGCGCGAGTCCGCTGTTTGCGCAGGGAACGAATGTGGAGTTTGTGCAGGTGCGCGGGGCGGGCGAGATTGCGTTTCGGATTTTTGAGCGCGGGTGCGGGCCGACGATGTCTTCGGGAACGGGGACGTGCGCGGCATCGGCGGCTGCGATGTTTCTTCGCGGCACTGCGCGCGAACTGACGGCGATGGCCGAGGGCGGAGAGCAGAAGACGGTTTGGCCCGCGAACGACGCCGTGATGCGGCTGACCGGGCCGGCGGAGATCGTGTGCCGGGGCGAGGCGTTTCAGGTGGAACCGAGTGCGGCGGTGGGAATTTGAGCGCGGCGGCGCGCGCGAGGGTACGACCTGCGGCGCTGCGGGCCGGCTCGACGCTGGCCGTGGTGTCGCCGGCGAGTGCAACCAAGCCGGAGCTGGTGCAGGCGGGGATGGATTGCTTGCATGGGTTTGGGTATAAGACCGTGCTGATGCCGCACGCGTTGGATTGCGGGCCGCTCTACTATGCGGGGACGGTGGAGCAGCGGGTGGGCGATCTTCATGCGGCGTTCGCGGATACGGCGATCGATGGGATCGTGTGCACGCGGGGCGGGTGGGGCTCGGCGGAGCTGCTGCCGCATCTGGATGCGGAGCTGGTTCGCGCCAACCCGAAGGTCTTTGTGGGATACAGCGACCACACCGCGCTGCATGTGTGGATGGCGCGCGAGGCGGGACTGGTGACCTTCCATGGTCCAATGGTGGCGGCGGACTTTGCGCGGGCGCAGGGATTTGATCGCGCGAGCTGGACTCACGCGATGGGCGGCGATGCGGGCTGGGCGCTGACGGCGAGCGACGGGCTGCGCGTGCTGCGCCCCGGAGTGGCCGAAGGAACGCTGGCGGGTGGATGTCTCTCGATTCTGGCCGAGGGGCTGGGTACGCCGTATGCGATGCTGCCGGTGAGTGCGCAGGGGCCGCGGATTTTGTTTTTCGAAGACATTGGTACGAAGCCGTATCAGTGGGACCGGATGCTCCTGCATCTGCGCTACGCGGGGCTGATGGAGCATGTGGGCGGGATCGTCTTCGGCGAGATGCGGCAATGCGTCGCGAAGGAGGATGTGACGCTGCTGGAGGCTGCGGTCCTTCATGCGCTCGCGGATTTTGCGGGGCCGATTGCCATTGGTCTGCGCTCTGGTCATGTGGATGGGGCGAATCTGACGCTGCCGTTGGGCGTGCGCGTGCGGTTGGAGCTGGGTGAGAAGGATGGGGCGAGGTTGGAGTTTTTGGAAGCGGCGGTGGAGAAACAGTGATCAGTGGTCAGTGGTAAGTGGTCAGCAAGAAACGCTGGAGTTGGAGTGGCAAAACACATACATCTGATTGGGGTCTGCGGGACGGCGATGGCGTCGCTGGCGGGGATGCTGCAGGCGCGCGGGCACCGGATTACAGGCTCGGACGCCGCGGCTTATCCGCCGATGAGCGATCTGCTGGCCGGGCTGGGGATTCCGTTGATGCAGCCGTATGCAGAGGCGAACCTGACGCCTAAGCCGGAGCTGGTAATTGTGGGCAATGCGATCTCGCGGGGAAACGTCGAGCTGGAGTTTGTGCTGGACGCGCGGATTCCGTTTACGTCGATGGCGGCGGTGCTGCACGATGAGTTTCTGGCGGGGCGCGAGTCGCTGGTGGTGGCTGGCACGCATGGCAAGACGACCACGACCAGCATGTTGGCGTGGATCTACGAAGTTGCTTCGCGGACGCAGCCGGAGCTGGCGCCGTCGTTTCTGATCGGCGGTGTGGCGGAGAACTTTGGAACGAGTTTCATGGTGCGGCCGGAGATCGCGGGGGTGAGGCAGCCGTTTCTGCTGGAAGGCGATGAGTACGACACGGCGTTCTTCGACAAGGGGCCGAAGTTCCTGCACTACTTTCCCGACGCGGCGATCCTGACCCATGTGGAGTTCGACCACGCGGACATCTACGTCGATCTTGCGGCAGTGAAGACGGCGTTCAAGCGGCTGGTGAACCTGATTCCGCGGCGCGGACGGCTGGTGGCCTTCGATGGCAGCGAGAACGTCAGCGAGTGCGTGGGGCGGGCGTTCTGCACGGTGGAGCGATACGGATTTCGCGCGGAGTCGCACTGGCGGCTGACAGATTTTCGTCAGGAGGGATCGGAGTCGCGCTGGACGCTCCTGCGCGCGGGCGAGCGGTTTGCCGAGCTGCGGCTGCCCATGGCGGGCGAGCACAATGCGCTGAATGCGACGGCTGCGGCGGCGCTGGCGGCGGGACAGGGCGTTCCCGCAGCGGCGATTGCGGAGGCGCTGGCGACCTTCCGCTCGGTGAAGCGGCGGCTGGAGGTTCGCGCCGAGGTCAACGGGGTGACCATCATCGACGACTTCGCGCACCATCCCACGGCGGTCCGCGAGACGCTGCGTGCGCTGCGCATGGCGTATCCGGCGCGCAGACTTTGGGCAATCCTGGAGCCGCGGTCGAATACGCTGCGGCGCAATGTCTTCGAGGCCGAGTTGGTGGAGAGCCTTGCGCTGGCCGACCGCAGCGTGTTGGCGGCTGTGTTCAAGTCGGAGGCAATTCCGGAGGGCGAACGGCTGCATCCGGAGAACGTGGTTGCGGCGTTGCGCGCGCGCGGGCTGGAGTCGGCGGTGTACGCGGACGCGGACGCGATCGTTACAGCGATTGCGCCGGAGTTGCGTGCGGGCGATGTGGTGGCGATCCTGTCGAACGGCGGGTTCGGCGGGATCTATAGCAAATTGCCGCAGGCGCTTGCGAAGCAGCACTAACCAACGGTGGTAGTAAGTGCGGATTCGATGGCGTGGGCGACACCGTCGTCGCGGTTGGAGGGAGTGATGCGCCAGCCGCTCGCGCGGGCGAGGGTTTTCATGTCTTCGGGTGCATTGTCCATCAGCACCGCGCGACCGGCGGCCTGCAGCATGGAGACGTCGTTCCAGTTGTCGCCGATGGCGAGGACCTGCGCGGGGTCGATGCTGCGGTCGACCGCGAGCGAGAGCAGAGCGGCGCCCTTGGAGCAGCCGGCGGGTAGGATGTCGAGGATACTGAGGTCGCGCGCGGCATATTCCGTGCGGTGGAGGGTGAGCTGGTGTTGTAGTTCGGACGTATTGCTTCCCACCCATCGCGATGAGACCGCGATGGATGGGGCACCCGAACACTCGGATGCGTGGCCGGAGACGACGACGCCGGGGTGTTCCAGCAGGCGGACCTCTGCGCGGGCCATGCGCTCCAGAGTGCCGCAGAGCATGGCCTGGATGGGAGGGTCGGAGGGATCGGCGAGGGCGCGTTCAATCGGAGTGACCTGGACGAGGTAAGGCTCGTTGGCGGCCATCCATCGGCTGATGCTGGCGGTGAGATGGTCGAGCCGCTCGACGACCAGCGCGCCGCGCGAGTCTTCCCCGTCGGGCTGGGTGCGGTCGAAGGTGAGGACGAGTGCGTTGCGGAAGTCCAGGTCGCCCTCGCCGCAGATGTGCGCGCAGAGCCAGAGAGCGGTGGCGTGGGGGAGGTGGGTGCGGGCGAGGAGTTGGGAGGGGATGGGCGCGGCGGATGGTTGCGAGGTAGACGCCCCGAGGGTGCGGGTGACCGTTCCGTTGGAGCTGATGAGGATGGAGTCGGGATCGAGGCCGAGCGGACGCAGCGCGCGCATGGCGAAGCTGTGGCGGCGTCCTGTGGCGACGACGAGCTGGATGCCGCGGGAGTGGGCGGCGTGGAGGGCGGCGAGGTTGCGCGCGCTGACGCGGCCATCGTCGCCCAGCAGGGTGCCGTCCAGGTCGATTGCGATGAGGCGGATGGAGTTGTTGTGTGCTGCTACCGGCAAGTGGCCCCCGGATTCAAGTATAGAGGGTGCAGAATGAGGACGTGTCCGATGGCACGTTGCGCGAAGGGGAAAGTTGATATTCTGGATTGGACGCGATGGAACTACAGAAAAAACTCGATGCGTTGCGCGGGGCGCTGGGCAAGCTGGATTCGCTGCTGGTGGCGTACTCCGGCGGCACGGACTCGGCTTTTCTGGCTTATGAGGCGCACCGCGCGCTGGGCGAGCGGATGCTGGCGGTGATCGCCGACTCGCCGTCGCTGCCGCGCGGAGAGCTGGCCGCCGCGCTCAACTTCGCGGCCGAACACGGCATTCCGGTGCACATCCTGCAGACGCGCGAGCTGGACGATCCCAACTACGCGCGCAACGACGGCGACCGCTGCTTCCACTGCAAGGACGAGCTGTTCACCCAGATGGAGGCGGCGCGGGAGAAGCTGGGCTTCGCGCAGATTGCGTATGGCAGGAACCTGGACGACGACGGCGATCTGCGGCCCGGGCAGAGGGCGGCGGCGATGCACCGGGCGCTGGCTCCGCTGGCCGAGGCCAGGCTGACCAAGCTGGAGATTCGCACGCTGGCGCGCGAGGCCGGGCTGAAGGTGGCGGACAAGCCGGCCAGCGCGTGCCTGTCGTCGCGCATCGAGTACGGGCGGACGGTGACGGCGGAGAACCTGAACCAGGTGGAGCTCGCCGAGGACGCTCTGCATGCGCTGGGCTTTCTGCATGTGCGGGTGCGCCACCACGGCGAGCTGGCGCGGGTGGAGATTGCGCGCGAGGACCTGCCGCGGGCGCTGACGATGGAGATGCTGGACAGCATTACGGAGGCGCTGCGCGCTGTGGGATTTGTGTATGTCACGCTGGACACGCAGGGATACCGGACGGGATCGATGAACGCGGTGCTGCCGGTGTCGGCGATTGGGCCGGCGCGGTAGGGGCGGCGGACACAACCCACCGAGACACGATAGAGTTCCAAGAGAGAGAATTTATGCGCGTTGGGTACATTGACTGTTTTGCCGGGATCGCGGGCGACATGCTGCTGGGGGCGCTGGTGGATGCGGGGGTTCCGACGCAGGTGCTGGAAGACGCGACCGCCGCGCTGGGGCTGGGGGCAAGCCTGCGCATCGAGCGCGTGGACCGCAGCGGGATTGCATGCACCAAGGTCCATGTGCTGGAGGGCGACCACCTGGCGGAGGCACATGCGGAGATGGCGGAGGCGCACGGGCACGGCCATGAGCATTCGCACAAGCACGAACACGCGCACGCGGAGAATGAGGCGCACGCGCACGGCCATTCTCACTCGCACGAACATACGCACGACGGCGTGACGCACACGCACGAACACTCCCACGCGCACGGGCGCTCGCTGAGCGCGATCCGCAGGCTGATCCACGATGCGGCGCTGGCGGAACCGGTGAAGCAGACGGCTATTCGCGCCTTCGAGCTGCTGGGCCACGCGGAGGCGAAGATCCACAATGTGCCGGTGGAGGAGATCCACTTTCACGAGGTGGGCGCGGTGGACGCGATTGTGGACATTGTGGCGGCCAGCGCGGGGATTCATTCTCTGAACGTCGCCGCGTGGCACTCGTCGGCGATCAACGTCGGCGGCGGCACGGTGGTGTGCGCGCATGGGACCTTCCCGGTGCCCGCGCCGGCGACGGCTGACCTGCTGCGCGGGCTGCCAACCTATTCGGCGCACGTCGAGCAGGAGCTGGTGACGCCGACGGGAGCGGCGCTGTTGCGCGCGATCGACCCCATCTTCGGGCCGCAGCCGGCGATGCGCGTGGAGCGGATTGGCTACGGCGCGGGGACGCGGAATTCGAAGGAGTTCCCCAATGTGCTGCGCGTGAGTGTGGGCGAGGCGAGCGAGACGGAGACGGTCACGGGAGTGAACTGCGAGACGGTGACCGTGATGGAGACTGCGCTGGACGACCTGTCGCCGCAGGTGCTGGCGTATGTGGCGGAGACGGCGCTGGCGCGGGGCGCGCTGGACGCGATGCTGACGCCGGTGATCATGAAGAAGGGACGGCCGGGCACGCTGCTGACGGTGCTGTGCAACCCGGCCGACAGCGCGGCGCTGGAGCGGCTGATCCTGACCGAGACGAGCACGCTGGGAGTGCGCATCCGGCAGGAGCGGCGGACGTGCCTGGAGCGCAGGCACATACCCGTGGCGACGGAGTATGGGGAGATTCGCATCAAGGTGGGCACGCTGGACGGCGAGACGATGAACGCCGCGCCGGAGTATGAGGACTGCCGCGCGGCAGCGGCACGACACAAGGTCGCCATCAAACAGGTGCAGCAGGCCGCCATCGCCGCGTACCTGCGGCCGGGCCCGGCGAAGGAAGGCGGGAAGGCATGACAAGCTCCGCTCTGCTGGAACTTCTCGCCGAGGTGGAACGAGGCACGCTGACGCCGGAGGCCGCGGCCCAGCGGCTGGCGACGCTTCCGTTCGAGGACCTGGGACATGCGCGGGTGGACCATCACCGCAGCCTGCGCATCGGGCTGCCGGAGGTGGTCTTCGCGGCGGGCAAGACGGCGGAGCAGACGGTGGCGATCTTCAGCAGCCTGGCTGCCGACGGCGTGGATGTGCTGGCCACGCGGGTTGAGCCGGCGACGGCGCAGGCCATCCTGGCGGCGCATCCGGCGGCGAGCCACAACGCGGTGGCGCGGACGGTTGCGCTGCGGCAGTCGGTTGGCGCGAGCGGGACTGGCGCGAGTGAGATGAAGGGACACGTTGCAGTGATCTGCGCGGGCACCAGCGATCTGCCGATTGCGGAGGAGGCTGCGGTGACGGCGGAGACCTTCGGGGCGCGCGTGACGCGGCTTTACGACGTTGGCGTCGCCGGACTGCACCGTCTGCTGGCGGTGCGCGACGACCTGAAGTCGGCGAACGCGATTATTGTGTGCGCGGGGATGGAGGGCGCGCTGCCCTCGGTGGTGGGCGGGCTGGTTGCGGTACCGGTGATCGCGGTGCCGACCTCGGTGGGCTACGGGGCGTCGTTCGGCGGGGCGGCGGCGCTGCTGGGAATGCTGAACTCGTGCAGCCCCAACGTCACCGTGGTCAACATCGACAATGGCTTCGGCGCGGCGTACACGGCGGTGCTGATTGCGCGCGGCGCGGCGCACACGCGGCAATAGCGCGTTATCGGCAAACAGAACGATGCGGAAAACAAATTGCCGGTTGGAAATGGGTCAACGGTCGTGGCGCAACAAGCAGCTTCGGGGTCCTTCGACTGCGTTTGGCGCTAGTGCGCGCCAAACTCCGCTCAGGATGACATCTCTCGTATTAATCGATCAAAACCGTTTGGTCTATATGGTGTCCTAGGCCGCGTCCGTCATGCACAAAGATAATAATTCGTTTGCGTGGCGTCATCAGCTACCTCGTTGAGTTCTCAAAAGTGGATGAGGGAAGCGATGCGGTATTGTTTTGCGCATCGTGGACAGCGATGGTGATGATGGTGGTGGAGGTGACCCCCATATCCTTCTCCAGAGAGAGAATGTCGGTGATGAACGATGGCGGCAGGGACGAGTGAGTCTCCTTACGATTTGTATAGATATCGAGTGAGGCGTGCTTTGTACTGGTTGGGCCTGTGTTATGCCACAATATGGCGAAGATCATCTCTGATTGCTCTGGTGCAGTGTCACACCAAAGCAGCCCTCCCGTATCTCCCTCTGTTGGAAAGGCTTGTTTAATCGTGACGAATCGGTCCGACTCAACTGTTACGGCTGTACCAGGATAGTTGCCTAGCCATCTGTTAATTGCTTTTGGGAGTGGTTCCCCCCAACCCACAGCATAGTGTGGCAGTTCTCGCCGCAGCAATGCCTGCAAGCGCATGTCCGTTGCAACATCCCAAGACGTTTTCCCCTTATAGGAGAGCAGCCACCGGCTTGAAATGGCAGCGGAGTGTGTAGATTGCGATAGAGCAGACGACAGCGTCATTGCCGGAAATAGAAGTGTGAATAAAAGTAGAACGGTCTTCATCTATGCACCTCAAATAGTCGATACGACCCAGGGGTTACTTGAGGGGTTTTCCGAATTCCTCGGCGAAGACGGTGTGGCGCATTTCGAAGCGGCCGCCGTTGAACTTGTCCGGCCCCTTCAGGTGGCCGATGGCGAGCAGCGCGACCACCCAGTAGCTGAGCGGGAGGAGCAGCACCTCGTGGACCTTCTGCTGCTCGAAGCCCTCCATGGGCGCGGTGTCGTAGCCCAGCACCTCGGCCATCAGCATCATGTGGGTGAGGGCGATCATCACGTTCTTGTTGAGCCAGCCGTGCATCTCGTCGGTGGAGAAGTGGGAGAGGTAGTTGGGAACGGAGTTGCGTGCCTGGGCGGCGTAGCCCTCGGGCATTCCTCCCTCGAGCCCCTGGGAGAGGATCGGTTCGAGGTCCTTGCGCCAGCCGTCTGCGTCTCCGCAGGCCACGATGACGGCGGATGCCTCCTCGACCTTGCCCTGGTTGTAGGAGGCGGCGCGCAGGCGCTTCTTCTGCTCGTCGCCCTGCACCACGATGAAGCGCCAGGGCTGCATGTTGTATCCGCTGGGCGCGCTGAGCCCGGCCTCGAGGATGCGGCGCAGGTCCTCGGGCGGAATGGGCGCGCCGTCGAAGCTGGGGGTTGCGCGCCGCTCGCGGATCGCCTGGCTCAACGTCTTTTCGTGTTTCGCCGTCTTCGCCGTCATCGCTCTTTCCCGTCCTGGACGCGCTCTTCGATAGGAACCTGGCCGCCAGCTCAAACAGAACACTAAGCGACTCCCAAGATAGCATTCCAAGCTCTCCGCGCATAGAGCGGGCCGATGGGCGGCGGCGCGCGCGGCGGCCAGGCGCGGTGCGGGGGGAGTTTCAAACAGGAACCGGGGGAGTGACCCGGCGGCAAACAAAACATTCGCGCACGGGCTGCGTCCTATACCCTAGAAGGGAATGAACTGCATCGTCCGAATGCGTTGCTCCGTCCTCCTGCTCGCGGGAGGCGGCGTCTTCGTGGCAGGCGGGCTTGCGCTGGCGCAGTCCCCTGCCCTGCCAGCGACGCCGCCCACGGCGGCGAGCGTCCCGGCAACCGCGGCCGCTGCGGCGCAGCCCGCCGCACATCGCGCCCAGGTTGTCTACTCCGGCGGGCAGCTCACGATCATCGCCGACGACTCCAGCCTGAACCAGATCCTGCGCGACGTGTCGCGGCAGACGGGGATGAAGATCACGGGCGGAGTCGCCGACCAGCGCGTCTTCGGCAAGGTTGGCCCGGGCGCGCCGGCGGAGATCCTGTCCGGCCTGCTGGATGGGACGGGCAGCAATATGCTGTTGCGCGAGAACTCGGCGCACACGCCGGTGGAGCTGGTGCTGACGCCGCGCGCGGGAGGGGCGACGCCGCCCGGCCCGTTCGCGTCCGGCCCGGGGGATGACGCGCCAGCCATTGATGAAAGCCCCGCACACCCAGCCGCTCCGTCCAGCCCGACGGCCCCGCCCAGCCCGCAGAGCCAGGGGCCGCCGCAGCCGTCTGCTCCGCAGGCCTTCGGGTTTGGCGGAGGGCCGGTGGCCGTGCCGGCAGCTGGACCGGGCGCCGCTCCCAGCAGCGCACCACCCCCATCTACAATCCCCGGCAACCCGCAGTCGCCCAACGGCGTGCTGACCCCGCAGCAGATCTTCCAGCAGTTGCAGCAGTTGCAACAACAACAGCAGCCAAAGTCAAAATAAGCGGACCTCCGATTTGCATCTGGGACTGGGGTTGGGCCTGCGGAGATAGTCGCGGCTGGAGACGAAAAACTTTCCTCAGCCTCTAAAACCGCAATACAAGTGCAGCATTTGCGGCATCCTTCGACTTCGCTCAGGACAGGCTCTGAAGCAGTGCCCTTAAGCAAAACGGTGCCTCGCAGCCAATTGAGACCCTGAGGCAACGCTCGCGGTGGGCAAAAACTGCATCCAACGGAGAGCAGGGCTGCAAGCGAAGAGTTGTTCCGCGGAACGATCGTCTGTCGCGATGCGTGTCGAACGGGCCGAACAGCGGTGGGGATGGGGTTGGAATGAACAGGGTCTTGAGTAGTCAACGGGCAAGTTACAAGCTGAACCAGGGCTTGGGTCACCTGTCAGGCGTGCTGCTGCTGGCAGGCGTTCTGCTGCTGTTGTTCCTGGTCCTGGCCATCTGCGCCCATGCCTCCGTGGCGCTGCTGATGGAGGAGCCGTACGGCCACTTCGGCGCCATGAACCCGACCGGCCACTCGGCGGTGTACCTGAACCACGTGTGCGCGGCGTCGCCGACCGAGCTGCGCCTGTGCCAGCCGGGCGAGTCCGGGGTGGTGATCAGCCGCTACCACAAAATCAGCGGTCTGGACTGGGTTGCGATCCCGCTGATTCCGTATCTCTACGCGGTGGAGGACGTGGGCCAGGTGCCGCAGTCGGTGGACCAGGCCCAGGTGAACGCGCTGCGCGATGCCTATCGCAGGAAGCATCTGCTGGACCTGGCGATGGATGGCAAGAATGGAAACGCGCCAAAGGGGGAGTGGACGGAGTTGGTGGGAGAGTCCTACGACCGCACCATCCATGGCTTTGAGGTGACGAGCACGGCCCAGCAGGACGAGCGCTTCATCGCGCTGTTCAACGACCGGAACAACACAGGGCACTTCAACATTCTCTTCCACAACTGCGCGGATTTCTCGCGCGTGGTGATGGACATCTACCTGCCGCACGCAATCCATCGCAGCGTTGTGGCGGACGTGGGAATCACAACGCCGAAGCAGGTGGCGCGCTCATTGGTGCAGTACGGCAGGAAGCATCCCGAGCTGGAGATGAGTGCGTTCGTGATTCCTCAGGTACCGGGAACCATCAAGCGCAGCAAGCCGGTGGATGGCGTGGCCCAGTCGCTGGTGAAGAGCAAGAAGTACCTGATCCCCATGACCATTCTGACCCCGGAGTTGACCGGCGGGTTGGTGGTGGCGTACATGGCCAAGGGCAGGATGGAGCTGCCCGAGAACGCGCTGGTCTTCAATGTGAACGACAACGTGATGGAGCCGGGAGAGCCCGGGCCAGTGCAGGCGGCCAACACCGGCCCCGGCAGAACGCCTCTCCCTTCGTCTGCACCTGTCTCTACGCCGATACCCGCGCCCGTGCCCGATGCTGCAACCGGCACTACGCCTGCGGCCCTGGCTACGGCATTGCCCGCGGCGCCTTCCACGCTTCCCTAGCTCCTATCGAACCAGCCCTATTGCAAAACCGGAGATTCTATATCCATCGCCTTCGCTGATAGCTTGATGGCTGATAGCTTACAGCTCAAGAATCATGCCTTTTGCTTTGCCTTGCCGTTGGCCTTCCAGCTTCAAAGGA
>JBEKRR010000038.1:0-24079 GCA_049518555.1 Acidobacteriaceae bacterium | reverse complement strand
AGGCCGTGGCCGGCGATGGTTGCTACGCGCGATTCGGACTTGTCGCTCTCGTTGAAGAAGAAGTACATGTCCGCGTCGCGCCAGGTGCGGCGCGTGTACGTCAATCTGGGAGATTTATTGTCCAGCTTCACATCCGGCTTGGGCAGCGCCGCGATCACCCGCGGCGTGATGTCGCCGGAAGGCTCGATCAAGGTGGCGAAGGCCAGGTCGGGCGCATCCTTGGCGTTGAGAAACGTCTTATCCACCACCAGGCTGGGAGTCTTGCCCACGAAAATCACCTTCCCGCCCGCTTTGACGAAGGCCCTAAAGCGATCCAGCCCGGTGCGCGTGATCACCAGGGAGGACGGAACCACGATGGCCTTATATACCTGGCCACTGAGATTCTTGAAACCGCCATCTTCGATGCTCGCCACCGAGCTGAGCGACTGCTCGTCGAAGTAATCCCAATCGATCTGGTGCTCGAACAACTGCCAGCCAAGCTTGGTTGTGCTGCGGTCGGCCTCCTGGTCGCCCATCCATATGCTGTTGCCGGGATGGTACAGACCAACCTGCGCCGCCGGACGTCCGATAGCCATCAGATATCCGCCCCGATTGGCATACCATGCCACCATCGCGGCCTGCGGCGGTGCCGCGAACGTCGCGGGCGCCGGAATGGAGGGGTCGCCGCCGCCGCGCAACACGGGAACGCGGAGTTGCAGAGCCGTTACGCCGCGCACCAGTTGAAAATCCAACTGGTACTTGCCGTCGATGCCCACACCGCCGCCTTCTTCGGCCCAGATTTTGGGTCTGCCGAAGAGATGCGCCGCCGATGACGCCAGTTTGGGGAAATTATTGTTGATGTTCCAGGTCCCGTCCGGCCGGTGCACGGCATCCGGAACAAGCTGGTTGAGGTTGTCGATTCCTGGCACCTCCACGTACCGGTTGTCGCGGAAGTAGTCGCCTTCGCTGTGCTCCAGCGCGATCATGGTCTCTTCATGGTTCAGGTGCACCAGGTATTCCACGTTGTGCTTCCTGCACCACTCGGCCTGCTCTCCGAAAAAGCTGTTTTGGAAGATCGCGCTCCACACGTCATAATAGTCGGCTCGGGCCCGGCGCGTCTCTTCCGTGGTTTCCGCTCCTCTACCGACGAAGAACGAGGGGATGTAAGGCTTCAGGTCATAACCTTTCCGCTGCTCGAATTCCTGCAGCAGTTTCGGAGTCCAAGGAATGGCGCTGCTATAGTCCGGCTCATCGCCGAAAAAGCCCAGAACGATTTTGCCAAACTGACCGCCTACCGCCTGCCGGTAAGTTTCGTGTGTAATCTTCAGGAAGGCGCGGGTGGCTTCCGGGTCTAGGTAATCGATCAGTGAGTAGAGGGCATCCTTTGCCCGCGTCCCGTCTTCGCGATTGAAGTTCCGTGTCGGTGAACTAACGTAAATGTGCCTCACGAAGACTACTTCCCAGGCAAGGCGAGGCTCGTTGGGGGTCGACCCTTGGGCTGGCACGGTCCATTTGAGTTGGCCGTCCGGTGGAACCGGAATAGGGATGACGCCCTGTATTTGTTGGTCGGTGGACGTCTTGGTTGCGAAAATTGCCAAAGTGTCGGGCGGCGCCGGCATGATGAGCGTCTGGCCGGGCACCACGTGGACCCGGATATCGGCAACAATTCCCTGCATGGCGAGTTGCGGGTATTGCCGGCTGATGTTACCCCCGGCAAAGCCGCTCGGGTAGTCGGATTCGTCCTGGATCCACAGCCTCATCCCGCGCTTCGCCGCTTCCTCCACCGTGAACTTCACTTGGTCAATATGGTCGGGCGAGAGGTACTTTGGTGCGCCACGTCCCGGCGAAAGGTTTACCACGAAAATGCCATTGGCCGCGAGGCGGTCGAAATCCCGGACGATTCTTGCCCGAACTTCCTGCGGGTCGGGACCGTTCCAACTGGCAAACGGCTGGATGGCGCCGTATTCGCGGGGCGGCGTTTTGAAGTTCGCGGCTACCTCGCGCAAGGAGGGAGTCGTGATCTGTTGCCACGGCCTTTGCGCCGGCACTTCGAACGGGAAAAGGAAAAATACCAGTGTTCCGGCGAGACTTCTCAGCTTCATGCATCTGCCTCCGGTAACGGCGCTGATTATAACAAGATCATCATTTCGAAATTTCGAAAATCAGGCCGACTCGTTGCTGCGCATCTGGCGCGGTGGCTACAATAGCGGCAAGGTCGATTCGACAAATAATCTCTACTTGAATACCGAATGCGGAATCAACCGGGTCTCCGTTCGTTCCACGCTTTCGCCGGGTATGATCACGGTCAGCGCCAGTCGTCCAGGCCTGCAAGTCCGCGCAAATCAAGCAAGATTGTCGCCAAGCCGGTGAAGATCGTCGACGGCCTGGCGGAAAACTGACATGAGACCTGGCGCATCCCGGCCCGGTGGAGTAAGCTCGATGTCCCCGCCGAACCCGCGGCCGATGCGTAGCGGCCGTACGGCCAATAGGGCGCCGAGGATCGGCTCTTTATTTCAAATCGCCGAAATGCACCGCTTCGGGAACACTCGGCTGGTCGAGTAACTGAATCGTAGTCGACGGACCGAGATCCACCGGGTTCCCCCACGCGCGCAATGCCCATACCACTTTCTTGTCCGGCGTAACTTCCAGCGCCTGTACGGGCCCGCTGGCCGGATCCGCTGGCCCGTTCCACTGGTTGAACCAGGTGTTGATGAGCGTGTTCCCGTTGGGCAGCCGCTTCGCGATTTGCATCGAGTTGAATAGGTAGTCCGGCACATCGGCGGGCGTGAACTCCCAAACCGTTGCCCCGGCGGGGTTCACCTCGCGAACCAGTCTCGCTCCCGCCATCAGAGTGTTGCCGTTCTTCAAACGCTCCGCCGACCACGTGGCCGCGCCCGGCGAGTACGACCATAGCTCCTTCCCAGTAGAGTCGTACTCGACGATCTTCTGCATGTCCATATGCGCCACCAGCAACGTGCCGGCATCGGTGAGCCGGGCATGGCGGAAGTGGCCGTGCACACTTTTCGGATTCTTGACCGGGACGACAAACTCGCGCTCGGTCTTGCCAGTGACGATGTTCACAACAATGACTTTCGCCGGGTCGCCGTTTTGCGCGTAGAGCACCTTATCGGTGCCGATCGGCTGCGCCGTATGGATCTCCGTGCCCGCCGGGGCGTCATAATTCCAGAGCACCTTTTTATTGCGGTCGATCAGCGTGACGCCGAATTGGTGCGCGAAAAGCACGTTTCCGTTTGAAAGCAGGATGGCATCGCTGATTTCGCCCTTTCCCGCCGGATCGTGAAACTCCCAGGCAACCTTGCCGTTGCGCACGATATACATGTCCTGGGTCTTGGCCTCTCCGGCATAGAAGAAATCATGCTGCGCCAAACCGTTCCCGGGCAGGACGCTGGGGAAATTGGGCTTGGTGTTCTGCGCGCGGGCTGTCCACACCGCCCCGCAAGCCAGGATGAAGACAGTGAAGTGTTTCATGTTGATGAACTCCATTCAGCGGTAACGGTAGAGCTTGATTTTCTGAATCGTGTAGCGGTCTCCCCCGAACCAGAGAGCCTTCCACTCCGGGGTTTCATCGCCATTCAGCCGGCGTCCGGGCACCCAGCGGCCGTTGACGTATTGGCCTTCTTCCACTACCGCCAATCCCACGCTTTGGGTTGGGTCCGCGGCCGACTCGACGTAGACATTCATGCTTCTGCCCACGATCACATAGTCGTCCGAGCCCAACTGGATGAACAAGGCGGCCACGCGGTCCACGGCGGGAGCGACGGGCGCATTGGGGTCCTGACTGCGCTCGGCGAACCGGGCCTCGATTGTGTAGTCGCCCAGCCGCACTTTGGATCTCGGGGTCTCCTTGTCCACCAACACGGCCGTAACTGTATCAAGCCCCTGCCTCTCCAGAATCAGCGGCGCCACCTGCGAGAGGACTTGATAGCCTCTGGCAAGCTCACCCTCCGGGTTCGCGAGCCTGTCGATTCCGAATGGCGAGTAGCCGATACCGTCATACTTGCCTGCGGTCGCGATCGCCTGAGCCACGCCGCGAGCGTCTCCCCTGGACTCAGGGATGAATAGCGGATTGCCGGATTGCTTGTACCATGCGCACCAGTCGTCGTAGTTCGGGACGTGAACGTCCGGTGCGAGAATGTCGATCGCAGGCCCTCCCGCCCTCCAGGCATCCATCACCTCGGGCAATGGACCGCCGCTCGGAAAGCCGCCGGGCTTGTCCTCGTTGGGCTTGAACGATCCCTGGCGCAGCCAGGTGTTCACGAACATCGGCAGCGGATATTCGGCTTTGCCCGCCGCCGCGACATGGCCTACGTAGCGGGCGTAGTTCCACGCCATGAACAATTCGTCGGTCTCCATGCCGGCGCCGAAGACTTCTTCCCAGCTTCCGGCGGTCTTGAAGCCGGAAGCTTCCCAGCGCTTGTGCAACTCGGGAATCAGCGTGTCTTTATGCTTTTGGAGGTACTCCATGAAGTCCTTCGGCACGGCCGCCGCGAACGCGCTGTTGGCTATCCGCGAGTGATCGCGCGACGGGCCGAGGACTCCAACTTCGTTCTCCACCTGAATCATGATGACCGTGTGGGCCTCTCCGTCAACTTCCCGGATGTGCTTCATCAGCGCCGCAAAAGCCTGCGAGTCGGCGTCCCGATTGGCGTCGCTCAGCGTGCTGAGAGTCGGTAGGCCTTTGCCTGTCTCGTCCTGGATAAGGGGAAACCGCTGTTGGTTGGTCTTCACCCAGACCGGCTGGTAGGTAGACTTGCCGTTCTTCCAACTCCCGAACCAGAGCAAGATCAGGCGCAGATTGTATCGCCGGGCATCCTGAATCAAACCATCCACGAGGCTGAAGTCGAACTGGCCTTCCTCGGGTTCCATCAGTTCCCAAGAGACCGTTGCCAGCACGGTATTGAGATTGGTGGCGGCGATTTTCGGCCAAAGCGGCCGCAAGTACTCCATGCTCGATGCGCTGGAGTTGTTCAACTCCGCGCCGAGGACCAGGAACGGTTTGCCGTCGACGATCAACTGCGTGGCGGTGCCCTGCTTCTCGAGGTGCGGAATATTCGTCGAAGGTTTCGACTGCGAAAACACCACGGACGTGACCGCTAGCACGATCGCCGTAAGTGCTGGAATTCTATTCATAGCGGTAGACCACCACACGAAGAATGGTATTCGGGCGGAGCGCGAGGATTTCGCCCTGGCCGATATCATCGCCGCCGAGCTGGCGCGTCACCACCCACTTGCCATCGACGAATTTGCCTTCCTGCACAATGCCGAGCCCCACGGTTGCCGGCCCGGGCGTGTTCGCCGTGAACGCGATCCGGAAGCCGCCGCCGCCCAGATAGTATTCATCGGGTCCGGCTGCGATTAGAATTGCGGCCGCTTCCATGGGCGCCTGGCCGGCGCCGCCGCGGCCCGGTTGCGCCGCGGGGGGCGCTGACTGAGCCTGCTGCGGCTTCACCGGCTCGGGGGCGATCGGCACACGGCCTCTTCCTGTGTAGCTAAGCTCCAGAGTATAGTTCCCCAAAGCAACTCGCTTCGGCGCATCGCCCTGGTTCAGCCGCACCGCAGTGATGGAATCCTTGCCCTGGTGCGCCGCAATCATCGGAGCCATCTGCTCAACCAGGCGGTAGACCGCCGCCAAATCGCTGTCCGGGGTTACTCCTCTCTCGATTGCGAAAGGCGAATAACCGATCGCGCCATACTTGCCGAACGCGGTCAGAACGTTGGCCGGGTTGGTCCCCGTCTCCGGGATGAATAGTGGGTTGCTGTTACGTGTGAAGCGATCGCAAACTTCGTCGAAGTACTCCAGGTAAAGATCCGGCGCGAGAATATCGACCGCCGGTGCGCCGGCGCGCCACACATCGTGCACCTGCGGCAGCGGGCCGCCGCTCGGATACGTCCCAGGCCATGCCATGTTAGGTTGCTGCAGCCATGCGTTCACATACATCGGAATGTTGTATTCCGCTTTACCCTCCGCCACTACCTTGTCCACATATCGGGCGTAGTGCCACGCCATGAAAATTTCATCCACCGGCCAGTGCAGCTTTCTCCAGCCGGTCTGATACTCCTCCTGGCCCAGCGGAGGGCTATTGGTCTGGATAGGCATCTCGACACTGTCGGGTTTGCCTGGTCCGAAGACCTCTTCCCATGTGCCGGATGCTTTGAAGCCGTTCGCGCCCCAAACCTCCCGCAGTTCCGGGGCAAGCGTGTCCTTGTGCTTTTGGAGGTAGTCCATCAATTCCTTCGGCACCGGTCCGGCAAAGGCCTTGTTGGCGGGCTCCGACCGGTCGCGCGAGTCGCGCAGCACGCCCACTTCGTTCTCCACCTGCATCATCAGGACAGTGTGCTGCTGGCCGTCCACCTCCTTGATATACCGCATCAAGGCACGATAGGCGCGCGCGTCCGCATCGCGGCTGGCATCGCCAAAAGTGCTGAGCAGTTCGATGCTCTTGCCGCCCTTGATCTTGATCCGGGGAAATCGCCTGTAATCCTGCTTCACCCAGAGGGGAGGATAACTCGACAGACCGTTCTTCCAGCTGCCGAACCACAGGAACACCAGTTTCAGGTTGTTGCGCCGCGCCTCCTGGATGAGACCATCGACCAGCGCGAAATCGAAGCGGCCTTCCTGTGGCTCTATCTGGGCCCACGATACGGCCGCCAGCACGCAGTTCAAATTGCCCGCCACCAGCCGAGACCAGATAGGCTGCATGTTTTCCAAGCTGCTGGCGGTGTTGTTGCCCAGTTCTCCAGTAAGCGCGAGGAACGGTTTCCCGTCGACGATTAACTGGGTCGCGGTTCCTTGCTTTTCGAGATGTGGGATCCCCGCGGCGGTCTGCGCATAGGCCTGGACCGCGATCGCACTGGCGCAGCAGGCCAGTGCGACGCACGAAAACATTCTCAGTTTCATGTTTGCTCTCTTGCCTCACTACTGGAATTTCATCGGAACGGAGATATCCCAACCAGCTTTAGTCAACTGGTCGACGCTCTTGACCACGGTCCCGTTCAGCTTCACGTTCTTAAACAAGATCGGACCGACGTTTTTCCCTGTAATCTTGGCGGGCCGGCTGGGCGTATAGAAGGTGCAGTTCTCGAAAACAAAGTTGGTCAACTCCGAATCGCCGCCATCGATGTAGATCTGCCCGCCGTCATGCTCCCACGTGCAGTTCAGGAAGCGGAAGTCATCCAGAGCCTGCTTACTGCTCGCGCGGGTAGGATAGCCCCGCCCCGCGAAGTAGGCGGGAGTAAATTGAATCCAAATGGCGAACTTATTCGAGGTCGCGACGAAATGCACATCCTCGAAACGCACATGCTTAGCCGCCGGGATAGAGCCGTATCCCAGAACCAGCGCCGAAGTGTAGCCGTAATTCACATACCCCTTCACCACCACGTCTTCGAGGCCGGCGCCGGCGCCCCCATAAAAGGCAAACGTGTCGTCCATCGTCATGGAAAACCCGTTTTCGATGAGGATATGTTTGCTGCCGCCGGTGATGTCATAAGCATCGTCGTGGTACTGCTGCTTGCGGTTGATGAGCTTGATGTTCCTGCTGGTGAAACTGTCGGTGTTGCTGACCGTCACCGTCCAATAGGCGGACCGCAGAAGGAACAGATCCTGGAAGGTGACGTTCTTGCAGTTGTTGATCACGTAGCCCTTGACGCCATTCCCATGAGGATCATTCACCAGTCCTTCCGGGGTTCTGGCGCGCCCGTCACCGGTATCGGGTTGGACATCGTGCCACAACCACGGATAGCCTTGCATGTCGACGGTTCCACGGCCCATCAGGCTGGCATTCTCCACGTTGTTGAACACAAACAGCGCCCGCTGTACCCTCCCAGGACCACCCGTCGTCCCGGGCGGCAAGACATAATCCGCATTTTTGGTGGATCCCTTGATCACCGCGCCTGTCTCGACGTAAAACTTGACATTGCTCTTCATCATCACCAGGCCGGTCAGGTAAACGCCACCCTTCGGGAAAAAGAGCATGCCGCCCCGGGGTCTGGCGGACACGTCGCTGATGGCCTGATTGATCTTGGCGGTCTCGACGGTCTTACCCGTATTGTCAATGTGGTAGTCCATGATGTTGACCACATTGGGGTCGCCAAGTTTGGGAGCATTGGCTTCGGGCGCATCGGCAAACAGCAGCAATCCGGTGCCTGAGAAAAGCGGCTCTTCGTTGATGAAAATCACCAGATAACGTGGCCGGTCGAGGTCGAAGCTGACCGTATTGCCCTTGATCTGCGGCTGGATGTTGTACGCGATCGGCCGGATGTAGCAGGTGCGAACATCCCTCTCGCTGACGAGGTTGGTAATCGTGACATGAACCTTGCCGGTCATGCTGAAACTGGCATAGTCCATCCAGTTGAACTGGTTGTACGTTGGATAGCGATACGTAAAGATGGGCTGCCCATCCACGGCCACCTGATAGGCGAGGCTCGGAGACGCTCCGGGATACGGAGGAGTCGGAATGACCGTAGCGAAGCTTGCCGCCGGACAGAGCATCGCCAGCATTACAATCGCGGGTACTATTAATCTGTTCACCACTGTGTTCACCTCCTGATTGAGACGAATTACGTCAAGAGCGGCGTCTGGCGCAGTGAAACGGACGTATCGAGAGCGGGGCATTCCACTCTGACGCGCTAGAGTAGCAGGCATTCGCGGCGGCAACAAGCCCAGTCTTGCGCGCGGGACAACTGGAAGCTACCATTTGCGGCAGCGGGCTCCCGTTGAAACGGCGCCGCTGATGCCCACCGCTCGACCATGCCGGCGGGCAACAGCCTGTTGATGGGACACGTGGCGGTCGCAAAGAGGGCATCCAGGTTCGGGGCGGCGTGGGGCTGGCAAGAAAGAACGAACGACCGACCCATGAAGATTTCGTCCGTCGCGAAACCCTGGGGCCCCAGGCGCGGAGCCTGTGACGCTACGCGTCTCGCTTACAACCCAACTAGGAGCTGAGATGAGAATCACAAAATCGCGATTCGGAACGATCGCACTTGTAGCGGTGGGCATGTTCCACTGCGGCGGTCCCGCTGCCTATGCCCAGACGGCGAACCACTACCGGAACTTCAATAGCGCTATCTACGTCGCCATAGACGACATGCGGCGCATGGCGGCGGATCCGAAATTCATGCAGGACAGCTTCGATGTCGTGCACGCTCACATCAAGTTCAACAAGGTCTGGCTGGAGACCTACCGCTCGGACCAGGAGATCGGCGAGGCCGATGTCCGCAAGGTCAAGCAGTTCTTCGAGAGTAAGGGGATTCGAACGTCCGGCGGCATCATGGCGGTTCTGGGAGCGCCGGGCGACGGGATCCGTTCCTTCTGTTGGTCCAATCCGGCACATCGCGAGCGCTTCCAGAAACTGGTGGCCTTCTCGGCCGGTATTTTCGACGAACTCATCTTCGACGACCTGTTCATGTATAACTGCCGCTGCGACCTGTGCCAGCGAGCCAGGGGAAACCGGAGTTGGACCGAATTCCGCCTGGCCGTCATGAAGGATGTCGGTGAAAACCTGGTGGTGAAGAACGCCAGAAGCGTCAATCCCAGGATCAATCTCATCTTCAAACCGCCAAACTGGTACGAGCAATACCAGTTTTCCGGCTACAACCTGGAGGCGCAGCCGAAGGTCTTCGACATGATCTACGCCGGCACTGAGACCCGGGACGCGGAGAACACCGTGCAGCATCTCCAGCCATATCAGAGCTACGGACTGATGCGGTACTTCGAGCACATCAAGCCGGGCAAATTCGGTGGCGGCTGGGTGGACCCCGGGCAACGCCAGACCCTCAACCGCTTCGCGGAGCAACTGGAGGACACGCTGTTCGCCAAACCGAAAGAGATCACCATCTGGAGCTGGGGAGGGCTGCTTGAATCCATCCGGCAAGGCGACGGATCCGCCAAAGTGACGAGCATCCTTGCAGCCGTGGCCGGCGATGCTTACGAGAAACTGGATTCGTTCCTGGGCAAACTGGGTCAGCCGTACGGCGTGGCCAGTTACAAACCCTACCATTCTTCCGGCGAAATGTACCTCCACAACTACATCGGGATGCTTGGCATCCCCATGGATTTGTATCCCGAGTTTCCGGACGACCGCGACACGATCCTCCTCACCGAACATGCCAAGTCCGACCCGCAGATCGCGGACAAGATCTGGAAGCACCTCAACGCCGACAAGACCGTCGTGATCACCACCGGGTTGCTCAAAGCACTGCAAGGCCAAGGCATCGAAAAGATCGCGGAGGTGGAGTATACTGGCCGCAACGTGATCACGAACAAGTTCACGTTCCGGCGGATCATGGATGAGGAGCCGGCCAACTACTACTACTCCCAGAGCGATATCGTCCTTCCACAACTGGCCTACGGGCTGGTGGATACCGAGGAGATCATTCAGGCGATCTACAAGGAGGACGGCCGCTACCCGGCCCGGTGCGCTACAAGATTTTCGTGAATAAGGCGAGCGCCAGACTCTTCGACCTGCGGACCGGTGCGGAGTTGCGCGGCTACGTGGATGGCGACGCAAGTGTCTTCGAAGTCCTACAGATGCCGCGCACGTACGCAGCGTATCGCTTCGAGATCGGCCACTAATAGGTGGCAAGCGTGACGCGCAGCACCACGGGTTCCTCGCCAAAGCGGAGGCCAAAGTCCGTCGCATCTCCATTCTGGCTGCGCAGGAGCTTGAAGACGCCGTTGTCATAGATTCCCTGTTCGACGCGCAGGAACTGCCGGTGCTGCCATTTACCGTCAATCAGGGCGGAGGGAATCTGTCCGGTTCCCTCTACGATATGCTGCGACCCGCGTTGCTGCGCGGTTCCGGCCGGAAAGAGGTCGACGGTGCAAAAATATCCGGCCACCAGAAACTGGTTGTCACTAAGTTGGGCCACCAGAGCGCGCCCCTTCGGCGTCGGATTCGACCCGGCCGTGGAGGGACCGTAGAGGGCCGTTCCGTACGTCACCACTGCATTCCAGGATCCGAACGGCAGCGTCTGCCTGGGGTCGCCCTGGTCTCCGCCCTTGAAGTGCAGCGGCTCAGCCACGGCCTTGAGCTTCCCTTCGAAGTTGAGGCGGGCGATCTCCCGCTGCATCGGGCCGACCAACACGAAATTCCTCGCCAAATAAGGCACAGGTTCATTCCCGGATTCCGAATCTCCTATAGCCTGAAGACCGAGCATCGTGAAGAAATAGCGGGTAAAGTCGCCACTCGCCGGGTCGCACTGGAAACAACCGCTCTCCGGCAGGAATAGGGGATTGTCGTCGCGGCGATAGAGTTCCAGATCCTTCACATAGGCGGCAGGGTCGCCCTGATAATCGTCGGGTGCCAGAATATCGATGGCCGGCGCCACGGCTTTCCAGATGGGGATCACATTGTCGGTGGGGCCGCCGCTCTCGTAGGCGCCGGGAGCTCCCGGCTCACCGGGAGGGCCTGGATGGAACGGGTTGCGCAAAGCGTCGTTGACGTCCATGGGCAGGGGATAAACAGCCTTTCCCGCGGCCGCGACCTGTCCCACATATCTCGCTACCGACCAGGCGTTGAAGTACTCGTCGGCATTGGGACCAAACGCTTCCTGCCAGTTCGGAAATGAAGAAGCGCTCTTTATATGCATGGCCTTGAGAATCTCGGGCGGCACCGGAGCCTCGAAGAACTTCTGCGCAGCCGGAGAGAAATCGCGGACGCTCTTCCAGTTGCCGGGTTCATTCTCCACCTGAACCATGATTACGGTGCGCTGCGGGTCGGCTTCCTTAAGGTGTCCCATGACAGCGGCGAATGCCTTCTTGTCCGCTTCGAGTGACGCGGTGGCGAACGGTGAAGGCGAGTCCACTGCCTGCCCGTTCCGGTCGACCGCATGGAAATAGTGGACAGGGTCCAACAACATCCATTCGGGCATATAGTGCTGGCTGCCGTTCTTCCAGGTGGCGAACCACAGCAGTATGAGACGAACATTATGCTGGCGAGCTTCGGCCAGGAGCCTGTCGATCGACGAAAAGTCGAACTGCCCGGGCTGCCCTTCAATCTGATCCCAGTAGATCGGTATTTCGATCGTGTTGGCATGCAGGTACTCCATGGCAGCCCAATCTTTTGGATGCGAAGGCCAGGTACTCTCCAGGCCCAGGTCCTGATCCTCTACGCCCAGGATCAAAAATGGAGCATCGTCCACAAACAAAGCGAAGCGTCCGTCCTTCTGCACCAGACGGGGAATCGGACGCTCCGCGACCTGGGCGTGGAGCGTACCGATGACGAGCGTGGCCGCAAGAGCGGCCAGAATAGCGGAAGTCATTTTCATCTTTCGTACTCCTGTGTTGTTGGGGCGAATACCGATTTCCGTTTGGGCTTCCTGACGCAGAAGTATTGTACACCCAACCGATTCAATCAAGAACTGTTTGTCTTATTTGTCCCCGTCCCCCGCCTCTTGATTCCGATATCTGCGGGTATTATTCATGTCGGCCGCGGGTGTCGTTCGAGATTGGGGAAATGAAAGAAGCAGGTCCAGAAGAAGCGGTTGGACGTATCATCAACACCGGGCCAGGATGGCGAAATCGAAATCCTGGGAACAGGGCGTCAATCTACAGGAGTGGGACAGTGCAGTGCCCCGGGGCTGGACTGCCGTACACGATCCCTCGGCCCTGAGTGCCGACGTAGACGCGGCCGTAGATGCGCGGGTCGCCGGTGATCGTGCCGAGCGCGCCGAACTGGTGCGCATTGTCATTGATGCGGACCCACGAAACCCCCGTGTCGCCGGAGCGGAGAATCCCGTACATCCCGTTCACAGTGCCAACCACGTACACGGCCGGATAAGTGGCGCCGGGAGCCGCCATGCCGAAACCGACCAGCGGAGCGCTGTCAATGGTAGCGGGCCGGGTGAAGCTGGCGCCGGAGTCGGTCGAGTGGTAGAGACCACTCGAGGTTGGCAGCCAGAGATCGCCTTCGTGGCCCGCGACGGCTTTCGGATAGGCCTCCGCGGTCCATCCAGGAGACCCGATGTCTTGCGGCAATCCGGTGGCCTTCGCCGCAAACGAGGCGCCGCCGTCTACGCTGACGAACACGGAGCCGGAAGACGGGTCGTATCCATAGAATTTGTTCGGGTTCACGCGATCCGAGACGACTCGCAGACCAACGGGCGCGCCGGCCGAGGAGTGGAAGGTAGCGCCCTGGTCGCGCGAGTAAGCCGGTAGGGTATCTCCCGCCGCCCAGATAACGGTGGCGCCATCGGCGGATACGGCGACGGAGGCGACGTAGCCGTCCGCGGTGGGACCGAGACCGGCGCCGGGCGGCGTGGCCGCAAACTGCGTCCAGGTTGCACCGCCGTCGGTCGACCACGCGCCGGCGATGTGCCCGACGTAGTCCAGCAGGCCGACGCGAGCCATCAAGGCGGAGTTCGACTCGGCAAAGTCCAGCGACGCGACTTCGATCATGTACGGATTCTGAAACGGCACCGGAGAAACATTGAAATCGTCGTGGCGAAAACCGCCCTGGTCGGCCATCGCACTCAGCGGGTGAGCGCCGGACGGCGGGCTGACGACCTGGTGAATCACCGTTTCCTCGATTCCGTTCGCGCCCACATACCAGTGAGTGGTCTGTAAGGAATCCACCTGGGTCAGATCGTTGGTGGCCCATACCGAGTTGCCGGCATCATAAAGGGCGTGGTTGGAATCGAACGGATCGATTTCGAACGAAGCGTTCCACACCCCGAAGGTTACCTGGTAGTTCAAAAACGGCGACAGGGAGGTGTCGCGCACGGAATATTCCTGCAGGCTCGTCCAGGTTGTGCCGCCGTCCGTGCTGCGGAAGAAATCGTCCTCGGGCCACCAGCGATTCCAGGTGCCCACCATGACTGTTCCGTTGCGCTGGGCGTCCACACCGACGGCGCAGTAGCCGTACCACAAGTTAATCTGCGTGTCCGGCGGGGTGATATTGGTCCAGGTTCCGTCGTTGGTGTTGAGCTTGTAGACCGCCCCGTTGCTGATGCTGGAGAGCCCCGCCGAGTTGGCGTAGGTCACGTAGAGCAGACCGTAGCGCATGGGCCGCAGCGTCTCACCGTCAGGAAGGCTGGTGGGTTGGCCGGGCACCTGATACCAGGTGGCGCCGCCGTCGGGGAGCGATAGATGCCGCCAGTGTAGGCTCCCACATAAACGGTGCCACTGTGCCGCGGGTCGAACTTGACGAACACCACACCCACCAGGTTGAGCGTCTGCTTCGACGAATCGAGATTTAGCCCGCGGTCTCGCTCGCTGAGCATCTTGTTGAGATGAGCTTGCGCATCCCGCAGTCCGCCGTGGATGGTCTGGTTCAGATACTTTCGCCTCTTGGTTTCGGGGTCGCGGCCGCTGTATACGCGCACCAGCCAAGTACCGGTTTCGCGTCGGATGATCTGGCCGACTTTTCGTGCCATGGAAACACCTCCGCCAGTGCGGGGCGAAACAAACGGCACATCTGGTCTCGCGGCAAGAACATGTTTCAGTCGTGAGCTCAATGAAAGCCGGCCGGCATTCAGAACGTCACGATGCATCCCGGCTGCTTCTAAGCTGCCATTTCCAGAGAGCGAAAGGAGATCCGTAAGGCCAAGGAGAGTGCAGCAACCATGGATAGAGGCTGGCAGCGCCACCTCAAAACGCGTTATGGTTGGGGTGGACAAACACGGGACAACTGGTCTGCAGTCGAGGAGCGCTTCTTGATGGCTGAACGGCGGGCGCTGGTGCCGGCAGGTTATTCGAAGTTGCTAAGCGACCTGAAGCAGCGAATCCAGGACGCCCAACTGCGCGCTTCACTGGCGGTCAACCGCGAACTGGTGATTCTCTATTGGCAAATCGGGCGTGATATCTTGGCGCGCCAGGAGCGGGAGAGCTGGGAAGCAAAGATAATCGACCGCCTGGCTGCCGATCTGAAGACAGCGTTCCCGGAAATGAAGGGGTTTTCGCGCGGAATTTGAAGTATATGCGGGCCTTTGCCGAGGCTTGGCCCGAGGAGGCAATTGTGCAACAGCTTGTTGCACAAATTCCCTGAGGTCATAATGTCCGGATACTGGACCATCTCAAAGATCCGGCAGAGCGACAGTGGTACGTTCGGGCGACACTGCAACACGGCTGGAGCCGTGACGTTCTCGTGCATCAGATCGAGAGCGGGCTAATCCTGCGGCAGGGCAAAGCCGTAACAGATTTTGAGCGAGCCGTTCTGTTGCACGATTTTCGAGTGAATAGGAGACACACGCATGATGCAATCCAGGGTTCTGATCTTTCTGATGGCGGCTTCCTGTGCAACCGCAATGGCTCAGTCTGAATCGACGGTCTCCTGCGCAGATCTCGCCAATCTCAAAATCGAAAGCGTCGAGATTACCAAGGCAGCGCCAGTTCCCGCAGGCACAACCGTTCCGCCGATGTATCCCGGCGCCCGGAGCTCCGGCCCATTGCCTGCGCACTGCCGCGTGGACGGCGTCATCAACCGGCGCAAAAGGGCCAGTGGCGAGGAGTTCGGAATCGGTTTCGCGCTGGCTCTGCCTGAGAAGGAAGCCTGGAATGGGGACTTCATGATGCAGGGCGGCGGGGGCGGCAACGGCGTGGTGGCCTACCCGATGGGCGCATCGTACGCCGGTGACAAATCCGCTTTGCTGCGCGGGTTCGCGGTGGCTAGCACGGATACGGGACACAAGGCGAAGACGGGACCGTTTGACTTCTCATTTATGCGCGATCAGCAAGCGTATCTGGATTTCGCATATCTCGCCAATGCCGAGGTGGCCGGGGTGGCGAAGAAAATCATTGCGCGGTACTACGCCAAGCCTGTGGAGTATTCCTATTTTGTCGGCTGCTCGACCGGCGGGCGCGAAGGCATGATCCTGTCGCAGCGGTATCCAACAGTATTCAACGGAATCGTATCCGGCGATCCGGCCATGCGGACGGGCCTCTCAAATCTCGCCATCGGCAAGTGGATTCCGGTGGCGTATAATCAGGCAGCGCCCAAAGATGCGGCGGGAAAGCCGCTGATTGGCAAGCTGCTCACCGATGCCGACCGCAAACTCTTCATGGACGCGCTGATGAACCGATGCGACGCAAGGGATGGCGTGGCCGACGGGATGATCTTCGATCCGCTGGGCTGCGATTTCGATCCCGCGGTGCTGGCCTGCAAGAACGGCCGGAGCGATGATTGCATTGCGCCAGAGAAGATTGCGGCCATCAAGAAGGCCTTCGCCGGACCAAAGAACTCGTACGGCACCCAGGTGTACCCGGGATTTCTGTATGACGCAGGTATCGCGGAGACCGGTCCGGTCGGGGGCCTGCTCGCCCTCGGCACCAACGGCATCTTCGGTCCATATCCGACCGCGATGGAGATTGATGTCGACAAAGAGGCCCTGCACGCCTCCGATCCGCTGGTCGAGCCGGCATCAACCAACTTGTCGACGTTTTCCGCGAGTGGCGGCAAGATCCTGTTCTTCCATGGAGACAGCGATCCGTGGTTTTCACCGCTGGATACGCTCGAGTACTACAGATCGCTTGCCGCCACCAACGGTGGTGCGGACAAGGTGGCCGAATGGAGCCGGATGTTTCTGGTGCCGGGGATGCGGCATTGCGGCGGCGGCCCGGCGCTCGACCAGTTCGACATGCTCGACGCAGTGGCGAACTGGGTCGAGAAAGGTATTCCGCCGGAATCGGTTATCGCCACCGGGGAGGCATTTCCGGGACGAAGCCGGCCGCTGTGCGCAGATCCCAAGCACGCCCAGTACACGGGACAGGGAGACCCGAACGACGCTCACAGCTTCAGGTGTCAATAAGGGCAGCCGATCTCGCGACACAGCCGGGGTAGCCGGGCAGGGACCGCATTATGCGCGGCGCGACCGGCCTTGCCGGTCTCCCTCCAGTCGAATCGAATACCATCCGGTCCGTTTGGTTCGGGCCCAGGGCTACCGGCCAACGGCGCGCCGGTCTCGAAGTCGACGCGGGAACGACCGCATAATGTCAAGGTTGGCCCAGGGACTGGATGAGGTCCACCTCCATTGGACCAAGGACCACCGTGTCCTCAAACACGCGATTGCTGATGATTCCTTTCTTGACGCCGGTGATGGGGATTCTCTTCTCTTCCCCGGTCGTGTTTACAAAGAGAATCCGGCCATCGACAACCCTTGCGTAAACTCCCTCGGGCGTCCTGGGGCCCGGTTGAATACCTGCGACTGCGTAGAGATAGTTCATCAGCGGTCCGATCACGGAAGGATTCGATTCCGTCGCCAGATAGATCGCATTTCCTTTGCCGAACTTGTTGATCGTGACAGCAGGAGTATGGTCCGCGGTATTCGTGAATCGCGCAACGACCGTAGCCGTAGACGGTTCGAGAACTTCATAGCGATGCACTCCGGTCTCGATCGAGTCACCACCTAACTGGAATCTCAGTGCCGCCGGAAAGTCATAGAACGCGTTTGTCTTCAGTCCAAATACATCGCTCAAGCGGCCGGGCAGCGGCGAATTGAACCATTGCCCGTGCTCGTCAACTTTGGCCGAAAACGCGGTCATCAGAACGGTGCCGCCTCCGCTCACGTAGGCCCGAAGGGCCTTCGCACTTGCGGCGTCCATCAGGTAATCGGCCGGCACGACGACCAGCTTGTAGGGCGAAAGGCTATCGTGCCCGATGTTGACGATAGCCGTGTCAATGTTTGCACGGAACAGAGGCTCAAAGGCTCCTTGCACCTGTTCCGTGTAAGAAGGCTTGAAGTACTGAAGCGTCGTACTGGAGGGACCGTTTGGTTTTGAATCGACGAAGGAATCGAAGGAATATGCGATGGCCACTTCCGGATGCGTGTAGCGTGGGAACCCGAATTTCGAAATCCGCTTGAATTCAGAAGCGACACGCGCGAACTCGTCCACTTTCCAGGAGGGAGTGTCGTCGTGGTCGACCAGCCCAAAGAGCGCCTGCTCCTCTCCTCCAAGATGACTGTTGAAGGTCCATGCGAGCATCCCTTGCGCGCCCATCAGAAGCCCGAGATACGCGTACATCCGGCTTCGGCCCGGCGTTCCGTAGTAGCCTCCACCGCCTGCGGTAAATTCATTGAACCAGATGGGTGTGTCCAGATCGCCTTTCGTCATTAGTGCCCCAAACGCGCCACTGACCGGGTCACCCGGGTAGAAGCCCTCAGCACCGTAGGACACATAAGACTTATACGTGGCGAGATAATCGAAGCCTCGCCTCGATGCGGTATCCCACAGATTCGAGATCGATGGAACATCCGGCATATTGCGGTGGCGGATCGCATCGAGTTCCTCGAGCCGGGCCACTGAGACATCGGACCAATAGCGGTGCAGATCCAGATAGCGCTCGGAGGGTCCAGGCCCGTCTCCGAGCGGCAAGTCCACGTCCTCGAAGCTGTTCAACCTGCGTGACCATCGCTGCGTCGCCCAGGCCTTGTTGAGTTCCTCGATGGTTCCGTACTTCCTTTTGAGCCATCCGATGAACCGCTGCCGGTCGGTTTCCGAATACGACATGAAACCGTTTCCGATTTCGTTGTTGTAGCCGACAGCGATCACCGCTGGACAATGGGCATAGCGTTTCGTCAGCGCGTCCGCGAAGATTCCCACTTCGCGCGCGTAGTCCGGATCGCTAATGTTGTCCATATAGCGCTCCGCGGGTGGAAGGCGCGTGCCGTTCTGGCTGACGATATCGACGCCGGGGTACGCCCGATGCAGCCAGATGGGCGCCGGTGACCCCGGAATATCCAGAATCACCCTAATCCCGTTGGCCTCCATCCTGTCCATCACCTTGTCGAACCACTCGAATTCAAATTTGCCGCGCGAGGGTTCAAACGAGTCCCACGACAGGTCCCCCATGCGCACGACGTTGAATCCTGCGTGCTTCATAATCGCAACATCGCGATCAATCTGCTCAGGTGTGCGATCGATTGGCTGATAACAAGTCCCCACATAGAGCTGCCCATGACCCGGCCAGTTTGGGTGCGCAGGAGCGCTCTGAGCCACAGACGCAGTACTCAATGTGCCCACGAGGACGAAAAGTAGTGCGAACTTCCTGAGTGACATGCCAGCCCTCTTTCGATAACTCGCTGGACGGATGGTTCCGCTCATAGACTCTTTTGATAGCAATAGACCGGATTCCGGAGTGTTCAATTGCCCCCCGGCGCCAGTTGTGTCGTGTATTTGCAATCGGCTCGCAGCCAGACTGGGCTTCCAAATATGCGGACATGCAGTGAGCCCACCGAAAGCGATCAGGGCCAAACGCCTGCACAGCCTAGCGATTCGATCTCTGAGCATATTCTCCCCATTGCAGAAGTCCGCGGGCTAACGGCAGCCGGCTTGAGAGCAGAGGTTCTGGCTGAAGAACTTCATCACATGATTCTGAAAGCGGTCAGCCACGGCGCTGGTGTGCGTGCCGGAATAGATCTCAAAGCTGTTCGCGATTCCATACTTGTCCAGAATGTCGTGCAGTTTGCCGGCGTCGACGCGTAGGCCGTCCTGATCGCCGACGTCCATGGCGATGGCGCGATACTGCTTGAGGTTTCCGATGTACTGATCCACAAACGCGAGCGGCGCGTTCGCCGCCCATTTCGCAAGAACGTCCGGCTGCGGAACGCCATCCTTCATCGGCAGGTCGAGATACAGCGGCGGATTTTGGGGATCGGGAGACCATGCCGCGGCTGAGGCGAGTTGAGCACGTGCGAAGAATGGCAGTTTTTTCGAATCCGCTGGCGTCTTCACTGCTTCCAGTGTCTTCTCGAGTTCCGAGTTTGGCGGGCCGCCCGGCCGGGCGGACATGCAGCACGGACTCATGATGTACAGGCTTCCAAATACGTCCGGGTGCTTCATGCCGATGCGGGAGGCGCCGTAGCCGCCCATCGAATGGCCGACGAGGCCGCGGCTCATCCGATTCGGAATCGTCCGATAGTGGGCATCGATATATGCCACCACATCGTGGGAAATGAACTTCTCAAAGTCCCCGGTGGTCACCGAACTCGAATACATCGACCCGTTATGGACTGTCTTCGAATCCGGCAGCACAACGATCATCTCTTTGGCGCCTTGGGCGTAGGCGCCTTCGACGGTCTGCGGGACATGTGTCTCATGCGTCCACTGTTCGGCGCCAATCGAGTAGCCGTGCAGCGCATAAACGACGGGGTATCGGCGATCCTTCTCCTTCTCGTAGCTGGGCGGCAGGAAGACGATCACGTCACGATCAACAGCATTCCCTTCCAGATTGCCTTCCAGCGCAGTGCCGTGGATTTTGATGTGCTCCACCGAAACCGGCTTCGCCCCCGGAACCACCGGCGGCACGATCGTCTGAACCTGAGCCGAGAGCATGGGCGCGAGTGCAACGGCCGCCCCCAGTACCACTGTCCAATACAACCTCGTAGTTTTCATCGTCGTCCTCATTCGGAACTTGTTGTCTTCATCCAAGTCTGGCATGCGCGTGCATTGATTCTGTTGCGATAGAAGCTACTGCAGCGGATACGAATAGATGTTGACGCTGAACGGAGGCACCTCGATCTTATCCGGAATCGCACCGAGCGCACGCTCCTCCACTGAGACCTCCGGCATCTTGCCGACCGCGACGACCGCATCCACCGACGAGGGCGCCATCTGCCACATATGGCCCGCGCTTGCGAGCTTCACGCCGTTGACTGCCAGCTTTATGCGCTGCCTGGAATCCGAGGGATTCAGCACGGCGAATGTAAGGGTTCTCCGGTCTTCGCTGAGCGCTGCGCTCACATCCAACGGATAGGTGTCGCTGCCCGGATTGACCGCGGGCTGGTCGCCGCCGGCCGGATAGATGGGCTTGGGCTGCGGCGAGTCGCCAGAAACCTCGACCGGGATGGTGCCGAAGTGATCGCGGTACATCTTGAACAGGAGGCCCGTCGGATTCAAGACAGCCTCCGTCCTGGTCTGACTCATCATGGCTGTGGCGAAGGTGAAAGCGCCGAGTTGAAAGAGATCCGAATGGCGGAACATTTCGTGAAGGGCCCAGGCATAGGCGGGGACCACCTTGTAAGAGTCCCGTCCCCCACCCATGTAAGCCCATTCGTCAATGGCAATCGGGACCGGCTTCGCCCGGAGTTTGGGAATGCGCTTCAGGTACTCCTGGTAGTGCTCATACTTCACGCGGACTTGCGTCGCGGGCGCGCGCTCCCACTCGATCAGCGACTGGGGCCCGATATTGACCTTCTTTTCCAGCTTCAGATCGGTGTGCTTGTCGCTGGAGGAATAGAAGTGCTCGCTGAGCATGTCGATGTTTTCCAGGCAGTGGGCGAGCATGTGACCGCTCCATTCCGCCGTAGAGAGATAATCCGGGACAAACTTGCCGCCGATGCGTTTGGACTGATTGGCTCCTGTCATGACATCGGGCATGGCGCCGCCGGCAATCAGTGTGATCGATGGGTCCACCTTCCGCATGGCCTTGGCGAACATGTCGTGCTTCAGCTCGTATTGCTCGATCGACATGGCTCCCATCTGGTAGTCGCCCCAGGGCTCGTTGCCGATGCCCCATAACTTCACGTGATAGGGCTGCGGGTGACCGTTCGCAGCGCGCCATTTTCCCATCGGCGTGGTGATGGCGCCGTTGGTGTATTCCACCAGTTCTCTTGCGCTCCAAGCGTCGCCAAACCCGGCGTTGACCGTGATGTAGGGATCCACGCCGAGCAGGCGGCAGAGCGTGAGGAACTCATCGGTGCCCACATCGTTCGGCTGAACGGCGTGCCAAACCGGATCGTAGATGGACGGGCGCTTTTCCGGATCGCCGATCGCATTACGCCACTCGTATGCGGAGACGAAGTTGCCGCCGGGGAAGCGATAGACGCCGGAGCGCAACTGCTTCAGCGCGGCAATCACTTCCGCGCGAAAGCCCTCGATGTTGTCGGCCGGCATCAGCGAGACCGCTCCGATGTGAAACGAGCCCGTACCGGTTCCAGTGATTTCGAGCTGCCCATCGTCGCTGTCGCCTTGAGCCCGGAAGTTCAGCGGGAACGTCCGGTACGCGGAGCCGAGGGTGCGAATGGTCAGCATCTGATGCTCACTTGCTTGGCTGCCCCACGCCAGAGTCACCTTCACGACGGCACCGGGGCTGCCGGCCAGCACGATGCGACCCGTGTACGCCTTTCCCTTGCGCACGGCAAGACGGGTTTGCCGGACTCCGTGCGCCTCGCCGCCGCTGAGCTTGATCAGTGGCGTGTGATCGCCGGTGTACGGGTCTTTCGAATCCATCGTCACTACTTCGTCGCCGCCAACCGGCGTCCAATGGCGGAGCGGCGCGCGACGTCTCCACGCCGGACCGGCGGGCTGCTCGGGCGGTTTCGAGGTCACCGGATAGGAGAACTTCCGGTCCTCCAGCATCTCGGCCCAGATGTTCTCGTTGACGATGTTTCCGCCGTGCTCCAGAAACTGCCCGTAGAGATACTTGGAGATCGGGGCGCCGGTCTTCGACGCATAGATCGCGACATTCACCGGAGGCGTCTGCGCTGCGGACACGACCGAAAGAAAGAGGACTGCCAGCGACACTGCCGGCACCTTCAACGTGGATCTTCTTCTTGCCGATTGCATGATGAACATCTCCATGGCAGAACCTCGTCACCTGAATGACCTGCGGCGCAGGGCTGGGGTTTCGCGCGTATTGCGGTTGTTCCCACCTGGTTCCAGGAGTCGAGGGCATCTACGCGCAGCTCTTGTCACGGCTCCAGCGAGATGACCGTCACCGACTTTGGCTCAACCGTCAGCGCCAGCCTGCCGGACTTCACGCTTGCGGAGACGGGCCTCGGCACAACCGTCTTGGGCGCTTGAAATGTGTTCACGCTGTCAACGGCAGACGCAGTCAGCGTGTCTCCCTTCGCCGACTTGACCGTCATGCCGGCGATCTCCGCATCGATTTCGACCGGCTTTTCGGGATCGATGTTCGTGATTTCGAGCCAAAGCCTGCCCGACGCGTCCCTGGCAGCCAGAGCGTCCACTCGCGGCAGGCTGATGCTGCCCTCGATATACGTGCCGGCGTCAAAGGCGACCGGAACAAACGTCGCGTCCTGGAATGGCAGATACATCTTGTAGATGTAGTATGTCGGAGTGAGAACCATCTTCTCCTTGTCCGTCAGGATCATCGATTGCAGCACGTTGATCATCTGTGCGATGTTCGCCATGCGCACGCGGTCGGCATGCCGCGCGAAGATGTTCAGGTTGAGCGATGCCACAATCGCATCTCGCAGGCTGTTCTGCTGAACCAAGAAGCTCGGACTTGTGCCGGGCAGCGGCGCATGCCATACGCCCCATTCGTCCACCACCAGCGCGACCTTCTTCTGTGGGTCGTACTTGTCCATGACGGTCTCCTGCTTACGCAGGAACTCATCCATGAACAACGTGGACTTCAGCGTCTTGCCGTAATCGTCAACGCCGAAACCTGTCGAAGGCGTCGAGGGCGGCCATCCGTTCGGCACCGTATACCAGTGCAGCGATAGGCCGTCGATATTCCAGCTCCAGTCATGATGCTGCCAGGCCTTCATGATAACCTCGGTCCACTCAGTCTCGGGAAAGCCCGGGCCCACGGCAATCTTCAGCATCTGGTTGGTGCCCTGCTGGGAAGGATTGTCATTCCTGACGAAGTGGCTGTAGATCGTGAGTTCCCCCAGATAGTGCTCCGCCGTCATGTCGCCGCCGCAGCTCCAACTTTCGTTGCCTATACCCATGAAGCCGACCTTGTAAGGTTCGGGGTGACCGTTGGCGGCACGCTCTTTAGCCAGCGCCGTGGGCTGCGCGGCGGTCATGTACTCCAGCCATTCGGCCGCTTCCTGCGGAGTCCCTGATCCGACGTTGACCGAGACGTAGGCCTGGCTGCCAATCTGCTGGAGAAAATCCATGAATTCTTCGGTGCCGAAGCTATTGGTGTCGATCACGCCTCCCCATGTGGAGTTGAGCGTTGCCGGCCGCTGCCCGGCTGGGCCGACTCCTTTACGCCAATGGTACTCGTCGGCAAAGCAGCCGCCCGGCCAGCGGACATTGGGCACCTGCAACGCTCGAAGGGCAGCAACAACGTCATTGCGGATCCCACGCGTGTTCGGAATCGGGGAATCCGGGCCGACCCAGATGCCCTCGGAAAGGCCATGTCCGAGATTCTCCGCGAACTGGCCGAAGAGGTTGCGG
>JBEKRR010000037.1:0-24484 GCA_049518555.1 Acidobacteriaceae bacterium | reverse complement strand
CGGTTGAAGTCGGCCCGCGCGTAGGTGTAGTAGAGGTCGCTTTTGTTTTCGACCGGGACCGCCGGAAAGGCTTTGTCCGCGACGAATTCGACTCCGGCGGCCTCCTGAAGGTAGGCCACGGAGATGTTCGTCAGCGGTCGGTTAACGTGAACGTCCTGCAATGTCGGTTGAGGCATTTCTTATTTCTCCTTTGAGTTGTTGCGGCTCGCTGACGGCTACATCTTGTACGGGCCGAGAAGCAGCGCGGGGATGATCACACCAGCCCCCGCCGAGGAAGCCAGAGCGCGCGCCCGCACGAAATTACCGGCGGTCGCGGTGATGGCCTGCCCGCTGGCGTTGGCCATCAGCGGGTCGCCCGCAGTAACCGCAGCGCCGGTCACCAGCTTCGTGATGCCCAGGATGGCGACCTCGGCCTCGACTCCCTGCGCGTTGGGCTTATCCTGGACCACGCCATCGGCGACGGCCCCAGCGCCCGTGAAAGTAATCTGTCCGGACGCGTTGGTGGTCACGAAGTAGAACTGCGGATTCACAGTTCCACCGCTCGTGAGGTCCGACGCCGCCGGAAGCCCTACTGTGCGTAATGTCTGTTCGAATGCCATGTCTGTTGGTCTCCTTTCGCCCTACCGGGCGAGGCGAACGCCGGCCCGCTCGAGCGTGGCGATCAGGCCCTTCGCGTTGTGCTGCGCCACAAACGCGCCGTAAACTTCGGGATGCTCTTCGAGCATCTGGGCGTAGGCGCGCTCCTTGGTCAGCTTGGTGGTACCGCTTTCGGCATAAAGATTGGAAGTCTCTTTGCCGCGATTCTGCCGGGCGTAGGTGGTGGCCTGCGCTTCGATTTCCTGAAGCGAGCCAACCGCGCCCTGGTTCGGGTTGACGTGGGAAGTAATCATGCTCCTCTCGCTTTCGATCACGCGGGCGGCGGTCAGTTCATCGCTGATTTCCGCCACGCTGAAGTACTGGCCGGTGGACTTCTTCTTGGTGAGGAGTTCCGCAGCCTTGTCGGGACATCCGGCCATCTTGCACAGTGCGCCGATGGCTTCGATGTCACCTTCGGGACGCATCTTCAACGCTTCGCCAGCCACGGCAGCCAGGCCGGTGAGCGGGGCCATGCCTTCCGGCTTCTTGGCGTCGCCCTTTACGTTCTCGCCGCAGGCGTGGCAGAATGTCGCATCCGCGTGAAGCTTGGTTCCGCATGCGTGGCAGTACTTCGGCTCGTTGTTGGTCTTCTCGTCGCCGTTACTGGGCTTCTTACCCTCGGTGGCGATCGTCGTTTCATCGGGCATACTTGCTGTTACCTCCTTGGTTGTGGATATTGCGGCAATCGCCGCCGTTGACTTCTGCACCGGCTCACCCAGCAGTTGACGAAGCGCGTTCATGGCATCGCCAAGCGTTCCGACCGCGTCTGCCAGCAGCGGAACGGCATTCTCCGCCCAGCACACGCCGGCCTGCGTCGCGATGATCTTTTCCGCGCTGGCCTTCCGGTTCCGCGCGACCGTTGCTACGAACTGGTCGTACTGCCGGTCAATTTCGGACTGGATGTCTTTCTCGGCCCGCTCCGACAGCGGTTCGTGCGGATTCCCGTCGACCTTCTTGTCGCCTTTGAAGATGTAGGTGTACTTGAACCCCTGCTCGCCGTTGAACTTCGAATCTTCCGTGTGGAGCACGACGACGCCAACGGAACCGACCGCTCCCATGCGCGTGACGAAGATCCTGTCGGCCGCGCTGGTCAGCGCGTAGGCCGCCGAGAATGCGAAATCGTCGGCGACCGCAAAGATGGGCTTCAAGCCGCGAAGGGAGTAGATGTAATCGGACAGTTCCAGGCATCCGGTGGTCTCGCCGCCCGGCGAATCGACCTGCAGGAGAATCGCCCGCACTCCGGCGTCGTTCACCGCGTCCTGAAGGTAGCCCCCAATCTGCGCATAGGAACTGCAACCACTCAGCGCCGAAACCCAGGATTCCGCTTTCGTCAGCACGCCCTGGATCGGAATGATCGCGATGCCGTCGATCACCTGGTAGCCGCTGTCATCCGACTGCTCGATATACGAGGCGGCGAACGGTTCGGCTCCCGCACCGATGCCGACGGGAATGATCCCCAGCCGCGGGCCCAGCGCCTGCACCATGACGTCCAGCTTGGGCGGATGAATCATGAGTGGCGTGTTCACAAACCGCGATGCCACACGAGTCAGATTCCTCATGGCTTCACGTCCACCTCGCCCTTGCTGGCATCCTGCTGGATCTCGGCTTCCGTCAATCCGGCGTTGCGCCCGGTCAGAACCTTCCGGCCATCGCTGTCGTAGGACAGACCAAGCTTGTCGGCCCGCTCGTTGTCGGCAGTCTGCTCCGCGTCCACTGCACCGGCGTCGCGCCCTTGCGCCGCCACCTCGGCAGAACGCGTGGACAAGCCGCTGCGGATGGCGTCGTTGGAAGCCTTGATGTCCTTTTCGGGATCGACCCACGGCCAGCCGGGCGTTACCCACTGCACTTCCTCGAATGGCTCGGGATCTTTGCTGTACGCGTTCAGCAGGTCAATGCCGAACACCAGTGCCAGCATCGCCTCGCGCAGCCAGCGCTTATAAACCGGGTGGCAGACCTGGAAGATGAAAACCGAATGCTGATACTGCTCGCACTTGCGGCGGAACTCCAGCAGGCCGGCGCGGATCGAAGAGTAGTTGATCCCCGACAGGTCGCCGCTGATCTGATACTCGGCAAGCCCGGCGCCGCTCGAAAACGCCTGCAGGCACGTCCGAATGAACGATTTGAAATCGCCGCTGTCCTTGGCCTCGGCGAACGACACCTCTTCGCCGAAGTTCAGCACCTGGAACGTGCCGGGTTCGAGCTTGCTGATCTGCGTCCCCGGCTCCGTCTGGCCCGGCCCGTTCTGATATTGGTCCGGGGGGATGATCGGATTGTCCGGGCTGGCCTGCGTGATGAACCCGGTGATCATCGCCGCGAGTTTCTTGCGGACGATCTCGGCGTCGGTGTACTGCTCCAACTCGTAGAGCTTCGCGATCACCGATGTCAGCCACGGCTGCCCCCGGAACTGGCCGGCACGAATCGGCTTGTAGACGTGCAGCACCTCGGTAGCTGGCACGCGCTCCACCGACAACGCTTCCATCGGGAAGAACATCGTTTCGCCCGGATGCGCTTTCCAGAAGTGGTACGCCGCGCGCCGTCCGTCGGTCTGAAATTCGATGCCGCACCGGACCGAGTTCTTCGGCGGCATCTGCTCAATGGCAGTGCGCCACAGCGGCAACTGCTCGGCTTCAATGAGTTGCAGTTGCAGCGGAACCGTGAGGCCTTCCTTCGGCGAGCGCGGCCGGAACCGGACGAAGCACTCGCCGGCCTCCATGACCTCGCGGGCAATCACCATCTGCTGGCCGTAGAAATCCGTCTGGCCCGAGGCGGGATTCCGCGGGTCGTACTCGACATCGCATTCGCGAGTCCATCGGTTCCACTTCCTGGTGATCAGGTCGCGGATCTTATCGTCCGGATGGTGAGGCACCAGGCGAATCCCACGCCCGATCGCATTCGCCACATACGAATCCACCGCCGCAGCCGCCCACGCACTGTTGCGAACCGCGTCCCGGTTCCGCGCCTGCAACTCCAGGCCATGCGAAAACAGGAGCGTGTTGAGGCCGAGAAATGGAGGATTCCATCCGATGCCGCGACGCCCGCGCCCCGCGGCGTCGAACGGGAACGTCCCCATCGCGCGGGTGCGCGGCACGCGCTGAACGGGGATCGGCATCGGCTCGTGCCCGGCCTGGCGGGCGAGCGTCATCAACGTTTCAATTGGCACGGCGATTTAGTGGCCCCAACCGTTCGTCGTGTAGATGCGCACCTGGCGCACTTGCTGCGGCCCGGACTGCTGGGCGATGTCATTCAGGATCAGATTTCGAAGCTTCAAATAGTCATCCACGGAATCGAATTCGAACTCACGATCCTGAAAGCGGACACGCCTCGCACCCTGCTTGCGCGCGGCGTCGAGAGCATCGAGGTCGGACTGGGTGAATGCCATTAGAGATCCATCCTGAAGCGCACCCGGTTACGCGCAGGCGGCGTCCCATCCGTGCGCCGTTGCTGCGCTGGTTTCACTTCTTTCACCGGAGGGGCGCCGACCCGGCGCTCGAAGTCGGCCCAGTGCTTCTCCTGGAAACGATCAATGCCGATCCGGCCTGCCGCTGCGCGCGCATACACGCGGCAATCGAGCGCTTCATTGCGCTCGCGCATCTTCTGCCATTCATGCCGCCGGTAGCCTTTGACGAGCTTCGTCACCAACTGCTCGGCAGTGATCTGTTTGAAGTACTCCTCGCCGTACTTCGGAAAGTGGCAGTAGCCTGCGGGGAACGGCACACCGCCGGCAAGGTCCTCGTCGGTGGGCCGCTCGAGGCGCAGCCAGCGGTACAACTCTTCCTTCGCCATGCCGGAGTTGACCGGCCACACGCGAATACCGCGTTTGATTTTGGCGCCCAACGGGCCCACGTCCACGGGCGAAGCCGCCCCGAGCAGCGCCGGTGCGCGTGAATCGCCTTTGATCACTAGCACGCGCCCGCCCTGCCGCCGCGCCCAATGGTAGACCTCGGTGGTCGCAAATCCGGAGTCGATCGCGAGTTGCATGATGGGCAACTCCAGCCCCGACGCGGTCGTGAAGGTTTCGTTCAGCAGGCCGGTGAGTTTCTCCCACACCGCCGGGCGCGAGGTGTCGCCTTCGAACACGCGGTAATCGACCGACCACGATTCCTTCCCACGGCCCCAGGCGGCGATCTCGACCTCGATGCGGTCCTTCTGGACGTCCGCGCCCGCCGTAAGGAACAGACCGCCGCGCGGGACCAGCCCGATCTTGTAGTCCTCGCGGCGGTCGTAGAGCTTCTGCCAATCCGGAGCTTCGCCGAGCTGGGTCCAGGTCTCGCCCAGCACGGTGTTGACGAATACCTGCAGCAGCGAGGAGTTCTTCTGGGCCTGCTCGAACTGCTTGGCGGCGTCGCCCCAGGAGAACCAGCCAACCGGGCTGTAGAGGCTGGAGATGTGAAAACCCGCCGTCTTGCCATCGCCCTTCGTGCCCGCGCGCCACTCGCCCTGAGCCAGCATCCAGTGCTTCTGGTGGTTCTGGATCTCCTGGCCGCAATGCTCGCAAACGTAAACCGCCGCCTGCGGATTGCCCTTTGGCCACCGGAGTTGCGCGAATTTCAGAACCTGGAAATCGCGGCAAGTCGGGCACGGCACGAAGTACCTGCGCCGATCGCTCTCTTCATACGCCGCCTCGATCCGGCTCATGCCGGTGATCTTGGGCGTCGAGCAGAGGAACACCTTCCGCCTGGCGAACGTGCGCGTGCGGGCCATCGCCAGCGTGATCGGGTCGCCCTCGCCTTCCACATCGCCGGGATAAGCGTCTACTTCGTCCAGGAACAGATACCGCGCGGCCATCGACCGCAGGCCGACCGCACTGTTCGCGCCGGTCATCACCAGTACGCCACCCGGAAAATCCTTCGACAGGACCGTGTTGCCGGAGTCGCGCGACCGTGGATCGCGCACGAGCTTCCGCAGAACCTCCGACTCCTCGATCAACGGGTCGATGCGCTGTTTCGAGTTGCGCTTCGCCATCTCGACGGTGGGCTGAACCGCCATCATCGGGCCCGGTGCCTGGTGGATGATGTAGCCCATCCAGTTGTTGCCGCACTCTGTGCCGCCTATCTGCGCGCCCTTCATGAACACCGTGCGCTCGATGGGCGACATCGGCGAGAGGCAGTCCATGATCTCGCGCAGATAAGGCGTCCGCTCCGTGCGCCAGCGACCGTGCTCGGCCGACGCCCGTTGCGAGAGCCAGCGATAGCGGTCGGCCCACTGCGAGATGGTGAGCAGCGGGTCCGGGCGCGCGCCGGCCGCGGCGGCGGCGGAATAGATTTGCTCAGCCGTTAGCGTCGGCGAAATCATTCAGGGCCTTCCGAATCTCAACCGTGAGAGTTTCATGCACCTTGGCGGCTTCACTCTCGGCGGCAAGCATCGCGGCGAGGCGGTCGGGAAGATTGAGCATCGCGTCGCGGAACTGCCGGAACTTGTTGTAAGCGGCTACCTGGACCTCATCCCCGGAAACGAGGTGCGCTATTCGTTCCTCGTATTCGATCTTGGCGAGTCGCGCCTGGTAGTGTTCCCGCACGGCCCGCGCCTTGGTGTACTGCGACGCGCCGAAGACTTCCCCGTCCTCGTCTGCCTGGCCGCGCCGGTCGACCGCTGGCGCATGAGTCTGCGTGTTGCGGGCCCACTCTTCGTCTGCCACATCGGAGTCGATTTGCCCGGTAGGCAAGGTCGAGATACGGCCTGTCTCGATGGCCTTCTGGACGGTGCTTACAGAAACGCCACGCTGCCGGGCATAGGCCCGCTGGCTCATGATCGCCATGAAAGAATTCCCAAACTTTCCGCTTGCCTTCCGGGGCGACCGGAGTGATGAATCGTCATGCGCGGATCACCCGCCGAAAGGAAAAGCACCCCGATGACGAACGCAGAAGCTACCAAGACCACCGAAACCGCCGCCGTTGCGGAACACGGCGCGCAAGTCGCGCCGGAGAAGGCCACCTCGAAGAAGGCTGCCAGCCAGAAGAAGGGCGCGCCCAAGGCCAGCAAGGGCGCGAAGAAAGCCGCCAAGCAAGCCAAGGCCGCGCCGAAGAAGCAGGCCAAGGAGAAGACCACCAGCAAGAAGGCACCGAAAGCGAAGGAGGCCGCGGTGCCGCGCGAATTCTCGAAAAAGAGCATCGTCCTGGACCTCCTGCGCCGCCCCAAGGGCGCGACCATGGCCGAGATCGCCAAGGCCACCGACTGGCAGAACCACTCGATTCGGGGCTTCATCAGCGGAAACCTCAGCAAAAAGATGGGCCTCACGGTCGAGTCCGGCAAGAACGAGGCAGGCGAGAGGACGTACCGGATCGCGAAATAGGCCCTTGCACGCTCCGCTCCAAACCAGCCGCCTGGAAACGGGCGGCTTTCTTGCGGGCGGCGCGATTATTCCCTTGCCTTGTTGGCGCACCGGAGTGATGAATCGTCATGTACGGAGAACGCAGATGAAAGCCACCACCACCAAGAAGCAAAGAGCCACCACCCCAGGATTCGCAATCCTAATGACGGACGACACGGAACTGGGCCTCGCGACGCTGATCGCGGAATCCGAAGAAGGCCAGTATGAGCCCATCGGCGTAGTCGTAAGCATCAACGAGGCGCGCGAGATCGCACAATGCGACCTCCGGAACAGGATGAAGAAACTGGAGCGCGGCGGCGATCCCGGCCTTTGCCCCTACTGCTACAAAGTCTGGGCGCAAGGACTCGAAGGCGGCTACCGCGTCGCCGCCGAATTGCTGGCGTCCGGCCTGTAGAAGAAGGCGAACACCAACGTCACTCACCGCCGCCAGCGTCCTGCTGGCGGCTTTCTCTATTTGGGCGCGTCGTCCGCAACCGGCGGCAGCAACGCCACCAGGAACTCCGCGATGCAGGCCTTCCAGGTGTTCCCGACGTGTTCATCCATCACATCGAACGGCGCGGCGGCTACATCGACGCCAACCGAACGGGCGATCTCGATCAACGAAGCGAAGGACCGATCCGCCAACGTCTGCAGGTGCGGCGCCACGCGCGGATCGTCACAACGATCAGACCACTGCGATTCCATTCGAAGCCTCCAGAGTTTCTGTCGCCACCGGATGAGCTACCACCTCGGTCCCTCCAACCAGATCGTTGAACGCGCGGCCGGAGTCGGCTTGTCGCGCGAAATCGCCCGTGTAGTCCTGCCAGCGACGAACCGCTACGTCGCAGTACTTCGGGTCCAGCTCAATCACGCGCGCCTGCCGGTTGGCGCGCTCGCACGCAATCAACGTCGTTCCGCTCCCGCCGAACGGGTCGAGGATCGTGTCGCGGGTCTTGCTGCTGTTCCGCAGCGCGCGCTCGACGAGTTCCACTGGCTTCATGGTCGGGTGTTCCAGGTTCGCCATGGGCCGCTTGATGAACCACACGTCGCCCTGGTTCCGGTCGCCGCACCAGAAGTGCTGCGTCCCGTCGCGCCAGCCGTAGAGGATCGGCTCGTACATGCGCTGGTAGTCCGACCGGCCCAGCGTGAAATGGTGCTTGGCCCAGATCACGAAGGTCGACCAGTGACCACCGGCGTCTGAGAACGCGCGAAACAGCGTGTGCAACTCCGACGAGGACATGCACATGTAGATGGCGCCCTTCGTGACGGCCAGCATGTTGGCCGACGACTCTCGAAGGAAGTCATAGAACTTCTCGCCAAGCGCATCGTTGCCGATAGTGAGCTTCTTCGCGGTCTTTCCTTCGTAGGCGACGTTGTACGGCGGATCGGTGAAAACCATGTCGGCCAACCCGCCGGCCAGGACCTTCTCGATGTCAGCCATCTGCGTCGCGTCGCCGCAGAGCAACCGGTGCGGGCCCAGCAGCCAAACGTCCCCCAGGACGGTGACGACCTGTTCCTGATCGCTTGGGATCGCGTCCGGATCGGTGAGTCCATCGTTGGCCGTCTCCGGGTCGCGGAGCAAGTCCTCCAACTCGGCGTCGGTGAAGCCAACCAGGTCGAGGTCGAAGGAGTCCGCTTTGAGTGAATCCAGTTCGACGCGCAACATCTCCTCGTCCCATCCGGCGCTCAGCGCCAGCCGGTTGTCGGCAAGCACCAGCGCGCGGCGCTGCGTTTCGGAGAGGTGGTCGAGAACGATGACCGGAACTTCGGCCATCCCGAGTTTCCGGGCGGCAAGCAGGCGCGCGTGCCCGGCGATCACTACGCAGTCCGCGCCGACAAGAAGTGGATTCGTCCACCCGAACTCGATGATGCTGGCGGCGACCTGCGCCACCTGCTCCTCCGTATGCGTCCGCGCGTTGCGAACGTAAGGAATGAGGCGGTCGATCTGCCAGCGTTCCACGACGAGATCGCGCAAGACACGCTCCGGGATCATGGAACTCTCCCGCCGCGTGGCGATTGCTTGCGCGATCTTCATGTGGATTGGGTGCTATGTGGTCTTGGCAAGGTGGGCGCCGAGTGCCGATGCCACAGCCTGCTGGTGAGAAGCCGGAGTCTGGCCGGCGGTGAAAGCGGCTTCGATGGCCTGGACGAGCGCCACCACCTCCTGGGTCAACTGAATGCCGGAGGGAGCCACGCTGAGAATCGTCTGAATGATCTGCAAGAAGTTCATCGTCTTGTCCTTTCTGGTCCGCACGAGAAAGCCCGTCGAGGCGGCCTTGGAGCCGAAGCTTCCGCAGCCACCTCGCGCGGGGATCTCCCGTATGGGGAGATCTACGCCGCCTTCGGCTGCGTCTGGGAAGGGGTCGACGCCCCTCCGGAAGCGGTCACGACCACCGGCACGAGGGCCGCGATCGTCTGCGAGATGGCAGCGGCCAGAGCGCTCGCGATGACCGGCGTCAGCGACGTGAACAGGTTCGCGACGTTGGCGGTGACGGCCTCGGCGCTCACCGCTTCGCCAGCTCCGGCGGCGGCGACGGCGCCCTTGGTGGTTTCGCTGGCCGCCGTGCCGGCGGGCGACACCGTCTGCTGGCCCTCGGTCGTGCCGACCTGGCCGGACAACACGATGCCGGCGTTGATGGCGTGATCGATAGTGGCGGCATTCTGCGCACGGCGGCTGGCGGTCTGCGCCAGGTCCAGCGAGACCGCTTCCCAGGCGCGCTGTCGCGCCAGGGATTCGCGCCGGTTGTCGAGCTCTTCGTCGAAGAGCAGTTTGATGTTTTCGGCACCGCCCAACAGACTCGGCTGGTGGGTGACGCACGGGGAAAGATTGGGATTGGTTTCGGCCATACGGGAAATTCCTTTCGGTTGGAGTTGCGGTTTGGGTCATGCAGCCCGGATCGCCGGGCCGCTCAAAGAGAAAAGATCAGGAAGCCTTTTTGCTGCCGTAGAACGGATTCGGGCCGCGATGTTTGATGGCTCGCGAGTCCTGCCGCTTCGGGTTCAAATCCTGGTCGACGGGCACCCCGCGCGACTCCGCGGCCGCAGTGAATGTTTCTCCGGTCTCCGCAAGCATCGCCGTCTCGCCGGTCAAGTTCATGATCCGGCGCAGAATCACATCGCAATAAGAAGGGCTGATTTCACAGCCGTAGCCAGCGCGCTCCAACACTGCCGCCGCGGCCATCGTGGTTCCGGAACCCATGAAAGGGTCGAACACCACGTCGCCTGCATCGCTGAACGCCAGCAGGAAGAACTCGACGAGCGGTCGCGGGAAGGGAGCGGAGTGCGATCCTTGACCGGACTCCGTGCGGACTTCGATTACGTTGGAAGGCCGCGCGACGCCCGCGTGGCGCCCTTCCGAATCATCGGACAGGCTGTTCCGGCTCCGTTGCCACGCGCTCTGGTTCTTGCCGCCATCCGCAGCCGCGCCGCGCGGCCCCGTGCCCAGCAAGCCGCTGCCGGAGGTCGCCTTCGGGTTGTTGGGGCTGTAATCGAAGCAGTCCTCCGAAGCGTGCCCGACCGCCTTCGGCCGGAATTTGATCTGCTGCTGGCGGCAGAAATGGAACACTGGTTCCCAGGCGTTCTTGAAGCGGTTTCCCCAACCGCCAGGCACGCCGTTGTCGGTCTTACGCCAGCAGAATTCATCCACGAACCGCCATCCCCACTGCCGCCGGTGGGCGATGACGAGATCCTTCACGTACAGACTCCGCTCGCCGTCGTCGGCGTGCTCCTTGATGTTCAGGAAGTAAGAGCCATCGCCCGCAAGGACCGCCACGATGTTCGCGGCCACATCCCGATACCAGTCGGCGTACTCCTCCGGCGGGATCGGTTTGAACCCGCTCGACGAATCGTACTCGCGCTGCGTGGCATACGGCGGCGACGTGATACACACGTTCGCTCGCACGCCATTCATCAGTCTCTCGACGACCGGGAAGTCCCGGCAATCGCCACAGATCAGGTGGTGACTTCCGATCAACCACACGTCTCCGGGCCGGGTAACCGGCTGGGCCGGTGGCTCCGGGACGTCATCCTGCACATCCGGCGGCGTCGCTTCGTTATCGGCGAGCAGCGCTTCCAGTTCGGCGTCGCTGAAGCCCACCAGCGCGAGGTCCATGCCCGAGTGCTCCAGTTCGGCGAGCTCGTGAGCCAGCACCTTCTCGTCCCATCCGGCGTTCATGGCGAGCCGGTTGTCCGCGATTATGTATGCCCGCCGTTGAGTCTCGCTGAGGTGGTCCAGCACCACCACCGGAACCTCCGCAAGACCCAACTTGCGGGCGGCCAGCAGGCGGCCGTGGCCGGCGATGATCCCGTCCAGGGAATCGACCAGGATCGGATTGGTGAATCCAAACTCCACGATGGACGCCGCGATCTGCGCGACCTGCTCCGGTGAGTGGGTCCGCGCGTTCCTTGCGTACGGCACCAGCCGGGCGGTCGGCCAGATTTCGATGCGCCGCGCCATGGCGGGCGTTATGGTCGCCGGAAGCGTTGACATGTCGTTGGTCGCGCGGAGGTGGCCGCCCTTTCGCGCCCCGGTGGCCCGTGTAGCGCCGTCTGGTTCCGGGTTGGCCTCGTGGCCCACCCGCCGCCTCGGGCGCGCCTGACCGCCCGACCGCCTCTTTTCGCGCCTGGCGCTAGCGAAACTGCGCTACTCTTCAACGCGCCGCCGCCGCGCGCCCGGAAGTACCTATGAGGTTTGCGTGGCGGCTCGCTGGCGCGGCGCTTGCTGTCCAAGGCCCGACACGACGATTTGTTTGCGCTCGAAACAGTGGTTCACTCATGTCCTTGGCTAAAACTCGAAGTCCGCAAGTATGAGATCGTCGGTGGGCTGCGGCTTCACGCCGCCGGGGCCATGCAGTCGAGCAGGACGCGCAGGAAGATCGGCCGCACCTCGGGAGGCGCGAGCAACGATTCCGCGCGCCCGCCTTGAAGCGGACGGAGTTTCCAGCAGTGGTGGCCGTCGCTGAGCGGTTGCTCGAACGAGTAGCCGGTGCCCATGTACTGCCGGACGGTGGTCGGATGTGCATCGCCTGGACGGCGATACAGGACTACGCGATTGAGATGCCCTTTGTGGCGCACCAGCTTGGCGAGGCCGGCGTTCTCCAGCCGGAGCGCACGTTTCTCGTTGATGAAATCGAGAACGGCGAAATCATGCGAGTAGAGCGGAATGGGCATAGGGTCACCATCTGCTCGCTCGTTTTTCCGCTGTAGATTTTTGGGGGCTTAGGCTTGTAGAAACACGATGCCCATGCGGATGCGGGAAAGAGTTTTGAATCGAGGTATCCCGGCACCTCGCGACACGCTACTACTGCAAGTCTCACAGAAACGCAAACGCCCGTCAATGTTTTTCTTGCGATTTCGCATGCGTTGCCACGCGCATGAATCGCCGTCGAGACAACAGAAATCAAATGGGCGCTTACCATCCGTACCAAGCACACCGCAGAAGCGGAAAGCCGCCCGTTGGGTGGCTTTGCCGGCTGTATCGCACACGGGACGCTGGGGCGCGTTGTCGGCGCGGGTGGCCTCGTACTACCACCGGACCGCCGAGGCGCGTTCGTGGGGCAACGGGCGCGCGGCGTGGGCCAGAAGGAAACCGTCGTCGATGTCGATGGCGATTCCAGCGCGCGCCGCGGAGCGCAACGGTCGCCGTGGAGACCACAGGAAGCCGAAAGACCCACACCATCCACACCATGCCTACCGCGTGGTGTGGATGGGATGAAAAAACCCTATATAGCGCGAGAAAAGGGAAAAATGTCTGCCCAACGGCACACGAGCGTCGAAACGCTTACCATCGCTACCACGCATACCAACTGGTCGTCGAATCAGTGCGATTAGGCGGGGAGGAAACGCGGTCCGATCCATACCACGCGAGCATCTGTGGAAAACAGACTTTTGGACCGTGTTTGGACCTTGCTTTGGACCTTGCGACCTCTTCCACAACGAGGAAGAGCGCAAGCAATCCGCGTAAGTGTTTGAAGTGTTGGGGGATGTTTTGGTGGACCTGGTGAGATTCGAACTCACGACCTCTTCCATGCCATGGAAGCGCGCTCCCAACTGCGCCACAGGCCCACAGGAGTGCTACTAAGAACTATATCACAGGCATCGCGCGCTACGGCTGGTTGACCGAACGCACCACCATGGCGGTTCTGGGCCCGTTGGCCACCAGGTCGCCCTCGAAGTGCGGGTGGCCGTTCACCAGCGCCGTAACGGTCGAATCGAGTGGCACTCCCAGGTCGAGTACGTCGCCGGGCTCCAGGCTCAGCAGGTCGCGCACGCGGATGCTGGCGCCGGAAAGCGCGCATTCGACGTCGAGCATCAGCTCGCGCGCCAACTTCTTCTTGATGGCCGTCGCGGTCGCCTGGTTGCCGACTTTTTGCGCCGTCAACTGCTGGTCGAACCGCTGCCGCATGGCTTTCAACGTGATGGACGGGATGGCAAGATTCACCACGCCGGCGTTGTCGCTGATGCGCAGCTCCATGGCCACCGCGACCACGGCTTCGTTCCGCGCGATGCGGTTGGAGAGCTGCGGCGTGGTCTCGAGCGAGTCTACCGCGAAGCGCAGCGGGGCGATTGGCTTCCAGGCCTCCGACAGATCGTGGGCGATGATGCGGTAGAATCCCTCGAGCATGTCCTGCTCGATGTCGGTGACCTCGCGGTCCAGCGCCGCTCCCATCTTGCCGTTGCCGCCCAGCACGTGATCCAATATGATCGCCAGCAGGGCTTGATTCACCTCCACCAACAACCAGCCGTCGTAGGGCTCCATGCTCAAGCACGCGATGCAGGTCGGCGACGACAGGTTTTCGGCGAAGTCCCCGTACGGGAGCTGCTCCACGCTGATGAGATTTCCGGCAACATAGGTGCGAAGGTAAAGCGAAAGACTGGCGCTAAGGGTGCGCACGAAGGTTTCGTGCAGGAAGTGGATAATGCTCAACTGCGACTTTGGGATTCGATCGAGGCGCCGGAAATCGAATGGCACGCACGCCGCTTCGGCGCCGCGTTCCGCGCCTCCCGAACTTTGAAAATAGTCGTCGATTTCCTCTTGGCTCAACTGCCGTTTCATGCGGCCTCCCGCGCTTTCGCCTTGGCGGTAATCTTCACGCCGTAGTTCCCCGCGCACACCACAATGTGGCCCCAGGCGACCACCTGCCCGTTCACCACCAGCTCGACCGGTTCGGCGACGTGATGTTCCAGATCGAGCATGGACCCGACCGTCAACTTCAGCACGTCGGCCAGTTGCAGCGTGACCCTCCCCAGGACCACCTCCACCGTCAGAACGATCGCGGCCAGCGGCGAACCCGGCGCGGCCGCCGCGGCCGGCAAAGGGTCCGCTTTCCCTGCCAGCGCCTGCGGAACGCTAATTACCAGCCTGATCGCGCTTCCCGTCTCGGGGCATTTCAGATGGATGGCGAAGCGCGGCTCACTTGCGCCCGGATCTGCCGTAACCGCGTCCTGGCACACCACCGGGTGGCCGGTCTCGCCGGAAAACCACTGCGCCATGACGCTGCCGCACTGGTTGATCAGGTCCTTCGATACCGCTTCGGCTTCGGCATCCGCGGAACCGTCGTCCCCAAGGATCAGTTTGCCCAGCGCCTGCCACGAAGACGCGGGCGCACCGATCAGGACCGGCGCCGCGGGAGCTATGTCGAACGCGAGCGCCCACCACGACCAGCCGTTTCGCACCTCCCCGGCGCTTCCTTCTGGAACACTCTCGAGCTCCGCCTCCGTAGGCGCCGGCGCCATGGTCGCCAGCACCGATTCCCATGCGCGAGTGAATTGCTGCGCGATCGACGTACGGCCATTATCGGTATCGGGCGCGCTCATTCCGCCGTCTCGCTTTCCGGCCGTGCAACGGCGACCCCGGGCTCGAAATCCGTGATACGCACAGCCAGGCGCTCCTCGATGGCCACAACTTCCGCCGAAGCCAACGAAACGTTGCCCACCCGCACTTCCAGCGTCTCGCCCGCGGGCCGATTCAAATTGATGACACTGCCTACCTCCAGGTGCAGCAGCTCGTCCAGCGTCAGATCGCGCCAGCCAACTCGCACTTCCGCCGTCACCGGTAGACGGCCGAAGCGATCGATTGCAGACAATTCCGGCATTCCCGTGCACCACCAAGCAGTTCAAATTCCAATTTCGGAACAACGCAATGCCGCGCAGGCGGCCAAGCGCCCGCTTGCAGCGCTGGCCGGCAACTTGACGCGTCAAATCTTTGACACCCCTCGGTTGACGAACCGGCCGAGTTCGGTGGAAATTGCATGACAGCCCGGAGTGCCCGGCCCCATCGCGCCAGCCGTTGATTTTCGATATCTCCGGCTGCACCCAGCGGAAATCTGGCCGGCGAATCGGCGCCTCCACCCGCTTGGCATGAATCTTGCTCTCGTTCGGGCCGATGGCAACTGCTAGCGCCACCGCTGCCAGTCCCGTTGTGTTTCCCACGCTCGCCCCGCCTCCGGAGGCGAACGCCGCCGGTCCGCCGCTCCGGGGCATCAGAAAGGCCGCCATTTTACTGGCTATGGTCGGAAACGAGGCGGGAGCCGAGATTCTTCGCCACTTGTCCGAAGAGGACGCTCACGACGTGGCCCGCGAGGTGAGCCTGCTGGACAATATCAGCGACGCGGAGCGTAACCACGTCATCGACGACTTTCTCCGCATCAGCCAGAACATTGACCTCTACCGCACCGGCGGCATCGAGTACGCCAAAGCGGTCATCTTCGGAGCTTTCGGCCCGGAGACCGGCAAACGAATGGTGGAGCGGCTGGTGAAATCGATCGGAACCAGCATGGCGGGCATTGAAGCTCTCCAAAAGGCCGATCCCGAGCACATGGCGAAGATCATCCATCGGGAACATCCGCAGACCATCGCGCTGGTCCTCTGTCACCTCAGCACTCCTCAGGCTGCGCGCCTTCTGGCCGCGCTTCCCGCCGAGCTCCGCGCGCCGGTAATCCGCCGCATGGCGACGCTCGAGCAGATCTCGCCGGAAGTGATCGACAGGCTGGCCAAGTCCATCTGCGCCAAACTGCGGATCGCCGGCGAATCCAATCTGGAATCCTGCGGCGGGGTGCGCGCGGTTGCGGAAGTGTTGAACCATGTGGATGCGAGCTCCAGTGAAGAGGTGCTGGGGCAGATTTTGTCGGACGATCCCGGGTTGGGACAGAACATCCGCCAACTCATGTTCGTGTTCGCCGATCTTGTGAACATCAGCGCGGAGTCCCTCAAGATGCTGCTTGCCCGGGCCGACCGCAAGGTCCTCACCCTGGCGCTCAAAGGCGCCGAGCCGCAAATGAAAAAACACATCATGAGCTTGATGTCGACCCGCGCCGCGGAGATGCTCGAGGAAGACCTCGCAGCCTTGGGCCCCGTCCGCATTAAAGATGTTCAGGCTGCCCAGCAACAGGTGATGACCCTGGCGGCGCAATTACAAGCGGAAGGCGTCATCAGCCTTCAGCCCGATTCGAACGACCAGTATGTCGTATAGATACCCGGAAAGCCCAACTTACCGAACGATAGGCCCGACCATATGGAATCAATCGATCTCTTGATAGTGGACGACTCCGCCGCGATTCGCAAGATCCTGCAGCGCGTTCTGCTCCAAACCGAGCTGCCGCTGGGAACGGTTTTCGAAGCGGCCGATGGCAGCCAGGGACTGGACCTGCTCAAGCAACATCGCGTCGATGCCATCCTTTCCGACATCAACATGCCCAACATGGATGGCGTCGAGTTTCTCAAGTCGGTGCGGGAAATCCCCGAGTACCGCAGCACGCCCTTCATCATGATTACCACCGAAGGCAGCCAGGCGCGGGTCAAGGAAGTTGCCGACCTTGGCGCGACCTCCTATGTCAGGAAGCCTTTCACTACCGATCAGCTTCGCGACAAGCTCACATCGCTTCTGAAAAGTTGAAATGCGTGACCAGCCGAAAGGAGTTTACCAGTGACGAATGAGCTTGCCAATTGCCCGATCGAGGACATTGTTTTTGCCGCCGCCGACGAAGTGTTTTCGTCCATGCTGGCGTCTCAGATCGCCCTGGCGGACGCCCCCGTGGAACGGGACGGCCTGCCTTACGACGGCGTCCTTTCGGTGGTCGGCATGACCGGCAAGTGGGTGGGGAGCGGCTTCCTGATCTGCAGCGGTCCGACCGCCGCTCTGCTGGCGTCGAGGTTCCTCATGACCGAAATGTCTTCCGTCGACGACGAAGTCCTCGATGCCATCGGAGAGATCACGAATATGATCGTCGGCAGCGTGAAAAACGGGCTCGAAGAGCGTCTGGGAGCCATGCAGTTGAGCGTGCCAACCGTGGTCTATGGCAAAAACATCCGGGCACATTTGATGAAAAGTCAGCTCCGATCCATCATTGCCTGCCGCGGAGACGATTGGGAAATCGTGCTTCGCATCTGCCTGACCAAGGCGTAGTGGGACAGGCCTCCTGGCCGCCATTTCCGGTCCAAAAAATGATAGCCCAGGGTAACCGTCAGCGCCCGTGGCGCGACGTAATGCGTCCCGCTGAAGGTCGAAAGGAAGTTATAAAGCGCATACCTGTTGGTTAGATTGACGGCGGACAAGCGAAGGCTCCACTTCTGTATTCAGTAGCCCAACGTCGAGTTGCGCGGCGCCATTACTTCGGAGCCGGCCCGCGAACCACCTGAACCAGCGCTGCGGGGTGAATCCACTTTTCGAAAGCCGCCCGCACCTGCTCCGCCGTGAGTGCGTAATAGCGTTCCGCCGCGCGGATGGGCTCATCGAGCGGCAGCCCCATCAGCGCCCGCGCCACGAAACCGCCGGCCACCGCGTCTTCGCTCGATTCGCTCATGGCGATTTGCCGCAGCACCAAGGCTTTGGCTTGTTCCAGCTCCGCGGCGCTCACCTCGGTGGTGCGCATGGCGGCTAGTTCCTGTTCCACCAGCAGCCGCGCCTTGGAGACGTTCTGCGCATCGCAGCCATAGGTTACCGAATAGGTGGCCCGTGTTTCGGTCGCGCGCAAGACGTTGTCCACGTTGTAAACGTACCCGGCTTTCTGCCGCAAATCGCGGTACAGGCGCGTCGCGTAAAAACCGCCCCCCAGCACGTGATCGCCGAGCTGCAGAGCGTAGTAATCGGGATGGAAGCGATTCACTGCGACCTCCTCGGCGAGCTCCACCGTGTCCTGCACCTGGGTCGGATCCGGCACGTTGATGGTGGCGGCCCGGTTGGCAGGCACAGCCGGAAGAGTCACGGCGGGCTTCGCCCCCTCACTTTTCCAGGCGCCGAACCACTTCTCGATCACCGGCCGGGCTTCCTCGGGCGTAATGTCGCCAATCACTGCGATGGTGGTCATGTCGGGGCGAAACACCTTCGAGTAATAGGCTTTCACGTCGGCCAACGTTAAAGCGGAAACCGATTGCGGTGTGGTCTCGCGGGTTGCTGGATCGTTTTTCGGCAGAAGCGCCAGTTCCAGGGCGCGATGGAAACGATACTCCGGACTGGCAAGCGTGCCCTCGGTCAGTTGCGCCACTTGGCCGCGTACCACCTGGAAGGCATCCGGCGGCATGGCCGGGTGCAATTGGTTATCCGCTAGCAGCTCCACGCCCTGCGCGAAATATTGTTTCAGCACTTTCAGATTGAAGTTCACTCCGCCGGTCTCGGAAGCGGCTATATCGTCCAAAGCCTTCTGGAACGCCAGCCGGTCGCGGCTCTCGGTGCCGTAAGAAAACAGCTCGGCCAGCACATCGTCGGCGCCGTCCTTGCCCGGCGCAGTCTCCAAATCCGCCTCATGTTTGACGGCGCCGGCCACGGTGACAGTCGGGCTGGTCCGTTCGGTTCGGACGATCAGGCGCAGCCCGTTGGCGAGCGTCATATCGGTGGGACGGGCGGGCGCCTCCGGCACTTTCAAGCTCTTCACCGAGGCTTCCGCCCACTCCGGCAATGCCACCGGCTTGGTGGGCGCCGCCGTGGTCACCTCCGCGCCGCCAAAACCCTTGCCGGAAACCGCTTCACCGGAGGCCGATGGTTTCAGCGTGGCCACAATCGCGCTGGTGACGGTCAGGTAACTCTTCGCCACCCGGTTTACGTCCGCCACCGTGACCTTCTTCATCGCTTCGACCAGGTCCTCCGGCGATTGGCGGCCTTCCACGGCCAACGCTTCCGACCAGGTTGCCGCCAGATCCGGGATGGAGTTCCGCTCAAATTCCGCACCCGCGATCTCCCCCTTCTTAGCCGCGTCCACCAACTCCGCCGGCACACCTTTCTCCGCATAGCCCGCCAGGATCTTCTTCACTTCCGCCGTAATCGGCGCCGGATCGGCTCCGGCGGGCACCGCCGCCAGCGCGTAGCCCACGCTCGCCCGCGGATATGTTTCCGTCAAGCCAAAGTCCGTTCCCAGGGCTTTTCCCAAGGGCACCAATCCGTAGAGGTCGGCGCGCTGGCTATCGATCACGTCGCTCAAAATCCGCGTCGCCGCAAAGTCCGGGCTCGACGAGCCAGGCACGCGGAACGCTACGAACACCAGTTCGTAGGGCAGATTGCTGTCCAGCGTGAAGCTTTCCGCCTTGACCGGCTGCAATTGGATCTCCGGGTGCGCCGGAATCTGCTTGCGCGGAATGGGTCCGTACAACTGCTTGACCTTGGCCAGCGCCGCCGCCGGGTCCAAGTCGCCCGCGATCACCAGGATGGCGTTATTCGGCGCGTACCATTCGCTATAAAACTTCTTCAGCATCGCGCCCGTGGTCGCATCGAACGAAGCCTTCGTGCCCAAGGCGTCGTGCGCGTACGGCGTTCCGGAAAAGAGATCCTCGTTGAGCCGCGTAAGAAATTTATAGGTTGGGTTCGACAGGTCGCGCGAAACCTCCTGCTCGATTGCTCCGCGCTCTTGCGCCCATTCCTCCTCGGAATCCTGGGCATCCTGCATGCAGGCCGCGTCCAGCCGCAGCGCCACTTCCAGGTCCGAGGCCGGCAGGCTCACGAAGTATTGCGTGATGTTTTGCTGCGTATCCGCGTTATTGCTGCCGCCCAGGTGAGCATAAATCGCGGCGATCTGGTCGCCGCTCAGGCCCGCGCATCCCCGAAACGCCATGTGCTCCTGCGCGTGCGCCATTCCCGGAAAACCCGCGGGCGTTTCGTTGCCGCCCGCCAGGTAGTTCTCCTCCACCGTAACCACCGGCGCCAGCGGATCGCGCACAATCACCACGCGCAGCCCGTTGTCCAGCGTTGCTCGAACCACCGAGTCGCGGCTCTGCTCCTGGGGCGTGGCTACAGTGGCTAGTAACGCCAGCGTAAGTATGCATACGATTCGACGAAGCAAGCATAACCTCCAACCTTCTCTACTTGAGCACGTACAGGAGGATAGACGCAATAACGGCGCGCGCGAGTGCGAAAGTTGGCCTAATGCCGCATATTTTTGGTAGGGCGGCCCCCTCGGTCCGCGCGGGACGCCCTCGTCCCGCTCTTCTCCCCACCCATCTGATACCGGCGAAGACCCGGCCAGGGGCCCGGTCGCGGACGCGTTCGGAGTCTCCTCGGATCGCCGATAATTGAAGAAGTACCCAAAACCTAGGATGCGGTCTTCTTTCACCCGACGCGCGTTTCTCTTTTCCGGCGCCGCGGCACTCTGCGCCCGCCGAGTGCCCGCCCAACAGGAACAGGCGCCGGTTTTCTCGGCTGAAGTCAAAGTGGTCAACGTGCTTGCCACCGTGCGCGACAAAAAGGGCGCCATCGTCACCACTCTCGGTCAGGACGATTTTTCCATCGCCGAGGACGGCCATCCGCAAACCATCCGTTATTTCGCGCGCGAGACCGACCTGCCTCTGACCATCGGCCTCATGGTGGATACCAGCGCCAGCCAGCGGCGCGTGCTCGACGCCGAGCGCGGCGCCAGCTTCCGTTTTCTCGACCAGGTGCTGCGCGAAAACAAAGACCAGGTCTTCATCATGCAGTTCGATAGCGCCGTCGAGCTCCGCCAGCCGCTCACTTCCAACCGCCGCCAGTTGAACGATTCCCTGTCGTACGTCGATACCGAAACCGAAAGCCAGTTGCGGCTCCAGAACGGCGGTGGCACGCTGCTCTACGATGCCGTAGCCAAAGCATCGAACGAGATCATGCGTGCTCGCCAGGGCCGCAAAGCCCTGATCCTGCTCACCGACGGAGTCGATTTCGGCAGCTACGGCACCCCGGACCAGGCCATCGCCGCGGCGCAGCGCGCCGACACGCTGGTCTTCTCCATTCTTTACTCCGACCCCGGCGCCTATGGCCCCTTCGGCGGTCCCGACGGCAGGGGTGTGCTCGAGCGGATCTCGAGCGAAACCGGCGGCGGCTTCTTCGAGGTTTCGAAAAAACACACCATCGACCAGATCTTCGACGATCTGGAAGCCGAGCTGCGCAGCCAGTACAACCTGGGCTACGTTTCCGATCAACCGGTGCGTATTTCCGAGTTCCGTACTCTGCGCGTCGCGGTCAAACCGAAGGGCCTGACCGTCGAGGCCCGCCGCCGTTACTGGGCCCAGCGTTAAGTAAGGGAACCCTCCAGCTCTTCGTGGAGCGGACTCTCAGTCTGCCACGCCGGGACTCGTCCCGGCGCTTGTCTCGCACAGCCCGTCGCGCTCCGCTGCTCTGTGGGGCAGACCATCGCCGCTTGTGGTCTGCCCTACTTACTCGCGATTATTTCAGCCCCTGCAGAAACCAGTTGGATCGTTTCTCCCGGCCGATAGTGGTATTCGCCCCGTGACCGGGGATCACCACGGTCTCGTCGGGCAATGGAAGCAGCTTGTCGCGGATCGACCGCAAGATCTGCCGGCCGTCGCCGCCGGGCAAATCCGTGCGGCCGATGCTGTCGCGAAACAAAGTGTCGCCCGCCACCAGCTTCTCTTCCGACGGAATCCACAGGCTGATGCTGCCGGGTGTATGGCCCGGCGTGTGGAGCACGTGAAATTCGGCCGCGCCGACGGTGAGCGAATCGCCCTCGCGCGCGTCCGTATCGATCGCGACCCGCTCCGGCGTCGGTACGCCCAGCCAGGAAGCTTGCGCCTCCAGCATGTCCGCCAGCGCGGTATCGTTGGCATTCATGAATACCGGGGCGCCGGTGGCCTGCTGCAGCTTGTGCGCGCCGCCGATATGATCGATGTGCGCGTGGGTGATGACTATGGCCTTCACCTTGAGCCCGTGCCGCGCCAGTATTTCGAGGATGCTCGCGATCTCGTCGCCGGGATCCACCACCATCGCCTCGCCCGTTTGCTCGTCTCCAAAAATGGAGCAGTTGCATTGCAGCGGACCGACCGGCAGAATCTCGTGGATCATAGCTCGATTGTAGCGGTATGCCACCGGCCACACGGCGCCGCCGATCTTGGGCGGCTTGTCTTATTGCCGGGCAGCCGGAAAAGGATCGGCTTGCTCCCATGGGGGTGGCGGCGCACTGCGAGGTAGAATGAGGCATGGCCGACTGGCAGGAGCGCATCAGCATTAACCCGGCAGTCTGTCACGGAAAGGCGTGCATCCGTGGCACGCGCGTGATGGTTTCCGTGATTCTCGACAACCTTGCCGCGGGCGTGCCCCGCGAGGAAATCGCCGGCAGCTACCCTTCTATTCAAGAACCCGACATTCAGGCCGCCCTGGCGTATGCTGCCGAGCTTGCGCGCGAGGGCACAGCGGACCTGCCTTTGGAACATACGGTTTGAAGCTGAAAATCGATGAGAACCTGCCGAGTGAATGCGCCGCGATCCTGCGCGATGGAGGGTTCGAAGCCGATACGGTTGCCGATGAGAGAGAAATGGCGGGCTTAAGATAGTCCTTACTTCGCCGGCCGCATACGGCATATCCCACGACATATTCCATTCAAGGAACGGCGTTTCACGGGACGAATCGCCGCTCGCGCTCGATCCATCGATGCCCGGACGCAAGCCGACTTATCGGTCCTAATCTCGAAACGCGGCACTTCTTGGAGCAGGCGTATTTACCTGACTGCTGCAACTCGCTTGATGCCATCTACACGACTGGGGGTTCCGGCGGCCCGCCGAGGAGCGGAAGCTCTCTGCAATTGCCAAATACTTCGACCGGCTTGGCTGGCCCGTACGAAAACGGGCTCACACCCCAGCGAAAGGCTGCCTCGTGCTTCTCACCATCCATCGAATGGCAACTTATCCTCGCCCACAGGGTCAGTTCGCGATTTTGGCCTGGTTCGCACCGATGCCCAAGTTGTAGACCACGAAGCAAGAGCCGATTGGCAATGAAATTGGGTAGTTCGACCGACCGCGGCGATCCCGGCGAAAGGTTAGGGAGTTCGCAGGTCCAACGCCGATACAAGGGAATGCCTAAACCGGTCCCCCCAGAGTTGCAGTACATCAGTGAAAGAACCCCAGCATCACCGACGGGTAGGCTCTGCGAAACAGACAGACCGTATTCTTGCCACTCACTCGGAACGGACAAATCGGCGTTGTTGTCGTCCAGTTCAAAGACAACCGTTACGTCGAGTGCTGGGCTTGTGCCGAAGTTCTGAATTGAGAACAGGGGTATTAATGGAGCCTTGTCTTGCCAGTGCTTCCTGGCAAGGAAAACCGGCCCGCCATTCAGCCCAGCCGGATGCGGCCAAATGAAGTGGAGGTCGAGAAACTGCTTCTCCATTACGATCCGTGGGGCAAGGTCTGTCTTACGTGCTTCGCGGGCGTCACCCATATTCGCGATTTCATCCGGCTTTGCAGTATCAGTGCTGCTTCCGCGGCGAATGTAGACGATGTTCTCTGCTAGCTTCGCATACCTCTTCGTTAGGTACGAAGGGCGCTCCTGGAGAGGTATGCAAACGACTCCGATACCGACTCCATCGATCATTGCACATTCGTACCGGAAATCGACCTTGCGGTTCGTCTTAGAGTTCACAAACTGCTGTAAACTCGCGTCATCCAAATGGGATCGGACACCAACGGGTATGCTCCGCCCGCCCTTGACCTCCTCGACTCCAACCAGGATATACGCATTGCTCCTCCGCCATGCGTTGGCAAACGCCAGAATGTCCTTCAAGAACTCGCTCTTTTGCTCGTCTGTCGCATCCTCGAAGGGATATTGGTCGCGCTTGAAGTCGAGCGCAGTGCCTTCATCCTCACTCAGAAGCGCATCCAACTGTCTCGTGTCCATAGCTGCCTTATTCTCTCTCGGATCCTGCTCGGGCGTAATCCGGCCGGGCGATTCCGGTCGCCGGGTTTGGAACCGGTAGGCAAGGAGATGCGAGTCTCAACGCAAATCCAGAGACTCAAGGGCGCGGCCTTTCTGTGAGGTGATCGCCCCCAGACGCCGGCCTTTCCCTCGGAACAGTCCAGCCACGGTTGGCGATAGTCCCATAAACGCGCAAGGCGGCGCGGAAGCCGGTACTGGCGTCAAGGTGCGCTCCCAGGTAAAAAGGGCTGCATGCCTAAGAACAAACGCAAACGCGCTCCCAAGACAGTTCTGCGGCTGCCCGATCTCGAGCAGTCCAAGTCGGCGGTCCTCAATAGTCTGGCCTCTCAGACTCATCTTCGACAACTTGTTAGGCCGAAGGGACTGCGGGGGCGGCCGAAGGGGGCGGCCGAAGGAGCCGAAGGGGGGGCGAAGGGGGCCGA
>JBEKRR010000036.1:0-26470 GCA_049518555.1 Acidobacteriaceae bacterium | reverse complement strand
GGAATCTCGGCGAAGGCGGCCCGGCGATAGGGCCTCGGGCGGACGACCGATATTTTTTCGGGGCGCTGGACAGCTCTGCGGGGAACCGGGAGAAGCTGCGCGAGGTGAACTGGGGGGACGAGCAGCCGGAGGGGATTGTGCTGGCGTCGATGGATGCGGCGATCAACTGGGTGCGGAAGAACTCGATCTGGCCGTTGACGTTCGGGCTGGCGTGCTGCGCGATCGAGATGATGTCGATGGGCGGGGCGCGCTACGACATTGCGCGGTTTGGGGCGGAGGTCTTCCGGCCATCGCCGCGGCAGAGCGACCTGATGATTGTGGCGGGACGGGTGTCGCAGAAGATGGCGCCGGTGGTTCGCCGGCTGTACGAGCAGATGCCGGAGCCGAAGTGGGTGATCTCGATGGGGGCGTGCGCGACCTCGGGCGGGGTCTTTAATAACTATGCGGTGGTGCAGGGAGTCAACCAAATCGTTCCGGTGGACATCTATGTTCCCGGGTGCCCACCGCGGCCGGAGCAACTGCTGTACGCGATAACGCTGCTGCAGGAGAAGATCCAGGCGGAACGGGGCTCCGTGCGCAAGGTGTTGAACCTGGCATGAGGGATGCGGCACAGGGAGGGGACGGAGAGGGACGCGGTTTTGGCGGTTGGATTGCGGGAGGCACAGTTTGCAGGGTTGAGGACGGATGGGTTGTTTGGCGATAAATCGTTGTAAAGTTTGAACCAGAGCGCATTTTGCACTGGACACGGCGGGCAACTGCGGTAAACTTTGGTTGACCCGGTAGCAGCAGTATCAAAGCGAAGAAGCACAGTTCGCTCACCAACAAGAGCTTTCAGTGGAGGAAGTCGAATGGTAGATCACACGTTTCGCAGTTTTGGCCGGTATGTGCTGGCTGTATGTGCAGCCGGCATTGTTGCAGCAAGCCTGAGTGCGCAGACACCTGCCGCACCCGCAGCCACATCGGAGACAAACCCGTCACGCGTGGATATCTTCCTGGGCTACTCGTACTTTGGTACGCAGAGCAAGCTCAATCCCGCGGGGATCCAATACTCCTCCATCACCGCAGGCATGATCGCCAGCGGCGCGTACTACCACAACCGGTACCTTGGCGGAGAGGCCATCTTTACCGACCACCCGAGCGGCGTGAACGATGGCGTGTCGGGGATTTCAGTGGGCCCGATCGTGCGCCTTCCCCTGGAGAACTTCACCCTGTTCGGACATGGGTTGATCGGCGCCGCGAGGCTGGGTGGCCCGAACACGACCATTGGCGGCGTCCGGGAGGACGAAGCATACAAGTGGGGAATTGGGCTGACGGCCGGCGGCGGCATGGACATGGACCTACCGTTCTGGGACAACCGCTTCAGCTGGCGTGTCTTCGAGGCCGACTATCGCTTTATTCACGCTGATTTCGGGCCTTATACGGGTATTGGTTCGGGCGGATCCCTGGGCGGGCGCGCCAATCTGAATGCGGTGGAACTGAGCACCGGGATTGTGACGCACTTCGGCCACATCATCCCGCCGCCACCGGTGACGTACAGCTGCTCGGTTGCGCCGGCGACTGTGTTCCCGGGCGACCCGATCACGGTGACGGGCGTGGCGTTGAACCTGAACCCGAAGAAGACGGCGACCTATACCTGGACGACCGATGGCGGAGTGATCACGGGAACGTCGGCGACGGCGAACGTGGACACCAAGGCCGCGGCGCCGGGGACCTACACGGTGAAGGGCCATGTGGCGGAGGGCGTGAAGCCGGGCCAGATGGCGGACTGCTCGGCGACGTTCACGGTGAAGGCGTTCGATCCGCCGACGATCAGCTGCTCGGCAAACCCATCGTCGGTGAACCCGGGCGAGAGCTCGACGATTACGGCGAGCGCGATGAGCCCGCAGAACCGCCCGCTGACATACAGCTACAACGCAACGGCGGGCTCGATCAGCAGCACGACTGCTTCGGCGACGCTGTCGACAGTGGGCGCGGCCCCGGGACCGATTACGGTGACCTGCGGCGTGGCCGACGACAAGGGACACAATGAGTCGGCGACGACTAGCGTGAATGTGATTGCGCCGCCGCCACCACCACCACCACCGGCGCCTCTGGCCTCGAGCCTGTGCCCGACGAGCTTTGAGCGGGATGCGAAGCGCCCGACGCGGGTGGACAACGAAGCCAAGGCCTGCCTGGACGATGTCGCCCTCAGCATGCAGCGCTCCACGGACGCCAAACTGGCGCTGGTGGGCAACGAGGACGCCAAGGAGCAGGCGGCTGAGGCCAAGGAAGCAAAGAGGACAGCGAAGTTGAAGCACCATGTCGCCAAGCCGAGCGACGCAGCGGAACGCGCGGTGAACACCAAGGACTACCTGGTGACGGAGAAGGGCATCGATCCGTCGCGCATCCTGGTGTACACCGGGACCGACGACGGCAAGACGGTGACAACGACGCTGATTCCGGCGGGCGCAGTCAACCCAGTGGCCAGCGACACGGCGGTGGACGAGAGCGCAGTGAAGGCTGTGCCCCGGACGCCACCGGTGAAGCCGGCAAAGAAGGCCGCGGCGAAGAAGTAGTCTTCGGCAACTGAAGGAACAGAAGCACAGAAGGCTGACTGGGTTGGTTCCCAGTCAGCCTTTGTGCTGGGATGGGGTGCGAAGTTGGCTTCGGGACTCTGTATTCTGGAATGAGCCAGGGAAGGTTTGAACCTGCGTTGGACATTCCCTCAGGGGCTAGAGCAAGACCAGTGTTGGTGTGGTCCTTTGAAGACGGAAGGCCAACGGCAAGGCAAAGACGAAAGGCATGATTCTTGAGCTGTAAGCGATCAGCCATCAAGCTATCAGTTAAGGCGATGGAACTAGCATCCCTGGTTTTGTTCTAGAGCCCCGTAATCTCATGGCATTTACGGACGGGCTGAAGCCCGTCCCTTTCAAAACAAGGACTCATTCAGAGTTTCTTAGCGACGGGATGGGACAGCAACGTTGAATTGCAGACTCCGACGGAGATACACATTTTGGATTGCCCTGGCCGTGGGTATGGTTTGCCCTCCGGCGCGCGCTGTCTCATGGTTTCCGTTCGGGCCGGACGGCGGGAGCGCGCGCGCCTTTGCGGCGGACCCGCTGGACCATGCGCATCTGTATCTGGGGGCGGCCAACGGGTGGGTGTATGAGTCGGCGGACGGCGGCAAGAGCTGGAAGCGGCTGGCGCGGATGGACAACCGCGACGATCTTGTCATTAAGAAAATATTGGTGGACGCAGCGGACCCGAAGCATCTGCTGACGGCGGCCTATGCGCTGGGCGAGCATCCCGACGGCGGGTTGTTTATCAGCAACGACGGCGGAGCAACCTGGGCGAGCCAGCCGGAGATGCGCGGACAGTCGATCCGCGCGCTGACGGCGGCGCCATCGGACGCGAAGGTCCTGGTGGCGGGGACGCTGGAGGGGGTCTTCCGCTCGATGGACAGCGGGGCGCACTGGACGAGGATCAGCCCGGCAGGCAGCAAGGAGATCCACGAGATCGAGTCGCTGGCGGTGGACCCGGCGGACCCCAATACCATCTACGCGGGCACATGGCACCTGGCGTGGAAGACGACGGACGGCGGGAAGAGTTGGACGAGCATCAAGGATGGGATCATCGAGGACTCGGACGTCTTCTCAATCCTGGTGGACCCGCAGCAGCCGCTGGTGGTGTATCTGAGCGCGTGCTCGGGGATCTACAAGAGCGTGGACGGGGGGGCGAAGTTCACGGGCGGGGTTGGCGTGAATAAAGCCCAGGGCATTCCGACGGAGGCGCGGCGGACCCGGGTGCTGATGCAGGATCCCAACCACCTGGACACGGTGTTCGCGGGGACGACGGAAGGCCTGTATCGCACCTATGATGCAGGCAAGTACTGGATGCAGACGACCGGGGCAGATGTGGTTGTGAACGACGTGTACGTGGACCCGGCAAACTCGCAGCATGTGCTGTTGGCGACCGACCGCCAGGGCGTGCTGGCCAGCGACGACGGGGGCGACAGCTTTCTTCCTTCAAACCAAGGGTTCTCGGCGCGGCAGGTGACGGCGTACAGCGCGGACACGCAGCACGCGGCGACGCTGTATGTGGGGGTGGTGAACGATAAGGAGTCGGGCGGCGTGTTTGTGAGCCATACGGGGGGGCTGAGCTGGTCGCAGTTGAGCGGCGGGCTGGATGGGCACGATGTGTTCAGCCTGGGGCAGGCGCCGGACGGGTCAATCCTGGCTGGCACGGAGCATGGGATCTACCTTCTGAAGGACGCGGTGTGGCAGCGCGTGGGCGACGACACGACGATTGCAGCGGTGGTCAAGACAGCGCCTGCGGCGGCGGCGGGAAAGACGGCGATGGTGGCGGGAAAGACTTCGGCGGGGAAACGGCAGGCGGCGAAGCGGCAGGCGCCGGCGCGGGGCGCGGGGAAGCGATTCGAGGCGAGCGTCTATGGCTTTGCGATGACGGGCGAGACGCTGTATGCGGCGACCTCGCAGGGGGTGTTGCGCAGCGTGTCGAGCGGGACGGCATGGGTGCAGGTGGCGTCGGTCCCCATGGACGAATGGCGCTTTGCGGCGGCGGCGAAGGGGGTGGTGGCGGTGGCCAGCCTGAACGCGATAGAGATGTCGGCGGACGGCGGCAGGACGTGGCGCGCGGCGGCTGTGCCCAGCCGGGGGAGGCAGCTTTCGGCGCTGGCGGTGGACGGCGAAGGGGAGTTGTGGGTCGCGGACCGGAACGGGGTGTACTATTCGGCGAACCGGGGCGCGAGCTGGCAGACGGTGAAGGGAATGTTCCTGCGCGACGGCAACAGCATCTTCTACGATGAGACGGCCAACCGGATGCTGGTGACCTCCAACGGGCCGGCGACAGATGCGTTCGCGGTTGAGCTTCCGTCGATGCGGGTGAGCTGGTGGGACACGGGCTGGAACCTGCGATTTGTGCGTCCGGTGGGAGACTATCTGGTGGGGGCGACGCTGTTCGACGGGATTGTGGTGCAGCCGCGGATGGTGGATTCGGCGGAGTTGGATACGCACTAGACAGATGCGACTAGAACGACTATAATTATGGTTGAAATGGTCGGAGGTTGATATGGCTGTCTGGCAGGTTCAGAAGGCAAAGACTCGGCTGAGTGAGGTGATCGAAGAGGCCAACACGAAGGGCCCGCAGATCATCACGCGTCACGGCTCGGAGCGGGCCGTCGTTCTGTCGATTGCGGAGTACCGGGCGCTGACCGCGCACCGGCCCGACCTGAGGGCGTACCTGCTGGGCGGGCCGAAGGTAGACCGATTCGAGGTGACGAGAGACCGCGACATGGGGCGGGAGGTGGGCTTGTGAGCTCGCCGGCGCAGTATCTGCTGGACACCAACGTTCTCTCGGAGACGCGGAAGAGAGATGCGGACGAGAAGGTGATCGCGTTTTTGCAGGCGACGGACCCCTCCACGCTTTACATCAGCGTTCTGACACTGGGCGAGATGAGGAAGGGCGTGGAGCAGAAGCGGCGCACCGACGCGGAGGCGGCGGAGAGGATTGCGCAGTGGGTGGATGGGCTGGAGCTGGGGTTTGCCGAGCGCATTTTGGGGATCGATGCCGCCACGGCGCGGCTTTGGGGAGAGTGGAGTGCGCAACGCCCGCGTCCGGTCGTCGATACGCTTCTGGCTGCGACCGCCGTGGTGCATGGGCTGACCTTTGTTACGCGGAATACGAGCGACGTGCGGGACATCGAGCTGAAGCTGCTTAACCCGTTCACGGCGTAGACGCACACCCGCAGTAGACACTGCGCTACTGGATGGTGAGGGCGATGGAGGCGGCGGGCGTGGCCGTGGAGGTCCCGCTGGCGCTGGTGAGCAAGATGGTGTAGGAGCCGGAGGTGGAACCGGGGGAGGGGGAGCCGGTGGAGGTTGAGGGGCTGGAACCGCTTCCGCAGCCGGAGAGAGAGGCGAATACAACGGCGATAGTGGAGGCCATTGCCAGCGAGCGGATGAGGCTGAGACGGCGGCGACCGGGCAACAGGCCGAGGAAGAGCGCGCCGAGGGCGATGGCGGGGAGCGCGGTGCGCGCGGCGGAGTTTTCGGTGCTGGATGGACCGCCAAACGACGCGAGGCCGCTGCCACCGGCGCCTCCGGGAGCGGTGGAGTTGATGGTGATGGTTCCGGTGACGGTGCCGTTCGCGGGGAGAGTGACGGTGGAGGGGGAGAAGGAGCAGGTGGGGAGATGGATGGGCGTGCCGCTGCCGGTATAGATGACGGTGCAGCTCTGGGTGATGGTTCCGGCGAAACTACTCAGCGAGATGTAGGTGAGCGTGGCGGAGTTTCCGGTGGTGGCCCCGGCGCTGAGGGTGAGGGTGGAGGGCGAGGCGGCGATGGCGAAGCCGGGGCTGCCGGCGGCGTTCAGCAGGTTGTTGCCGTCGATGGAGCCCCATCCGGTGACCAGGTCGTAGCCGGCGGTAAGGAGATAACCGGCGAGGCCTCCGGTGAGCGCGGTGGGCGAGGGCGTGCTGTTGTTGCACATGCTGGGGACGGAGGCGGAGCAGCCGGAGACTCCGCTGGTGGCGACGGTGGTGTCGTGGAAGACTCCGTTGGCTGGGGTGGCCGCGAGGCGATAGAGGGTTGGGTTGAGGTTGCCCTGGCGCGAGCCTGTCCGCTGATTGAGGAGGGCGGTGACGGCGGCCATGGCGGGGGCTGCGTTGGAGGTGCCATAGAAGTATTCGAACCGGCTGTTGGCGCAGTCGCCGCCGCCGAGCGCGTAGCAGCCGTAGTAGCCGTCATGCTCGGCGGAGGGATAGCTGATGTCGGGGACGTCGCGCGCGCCGTCGGAGGGGACTCCGGTACCGGTCTGCCAGGAGGGTTTGGCGATGTAGAGGCTGGCTCCGCCGCCACCGGCGGCAACGACATAGCTTCCCGGCGAACCGGGCTCGTTCCATGCGCCTTCGGGGATGTAGCTGAGCGCGGAGGTCAGGCCGGTTTTATTCGAGGAGGACCAGTAGAGCGACGGATTGGCGGTGTCGGCGAACTCCGTTCCGCCGACGCATGTGGCGTAGGAGCTGGAACAGAGGGAGTTGATGCTGAGCTGCTGAGTGGCGGGCGGGGTGGCGAAGCCGGAGTCGCAGGTGGCCGCGCCGGAGTCCATGGAGCAGACCAGGACGGAGATGCCCTGGGAGGCGGCCTGGGAGAAGAGGGAGTCCCAGCTCTTGACGCTGGCGGAGCCGGCGCTGGCCTCGCATTCTCCGAAGCTGATGTTCATGACGGGATCGTTGAGGGTGTTGACCTCGTACTGCGCGGCGGTGAAGATGCCTCCGCCGCTGTTGGGAAGAATGACCAGGTCGGCCTGCGCGGAGGGCGCGGTGCCGAGGACGCGCTGGACGTCCATTGTCGCTTCGGATTCGTCTCCGTTGCCGGATAGGCCGGGATCGGGGCCTGCGCCGGGGACGATGGGGTTGGGGAGATTGGCGGCGAGGCCGGTGTTGGCCTCGAACTCGGTGATGTCCGTGGAGACGACGCGCGAGCGGCCAATGATGGCGATCCGCTGGCCGAGGCCGGTGAGACCGGTGAGGTATGGGGTGTTGAGGTCGAAGATGTTGGCAAAGTCTCCGGGAGTGACGTAGTGGCTGGAGTTGTTTGTGAACCTGGGCCTGGCGACGGAGGACGATGCGGAGACTGCCTGGCCGTGGCCCATGGGCTGGATGGGCGTGTCGGAGAGGCCGGCGATGGACTGCACGATGGAGGCGAGAGCGGCGGGGAGCGCGGGCTCCTGGGTGGTGGAGAGGCGGGGTTCGCCGTTGAGGGTGAAGGAATGGAAGCTGGTGGAGAGAGCGGCGGAGACGGCCGACACGGGGCCGGAGACGGTGAGGAAGATGCGGCTGGGAGAGAGTTCGGATGGGGCGAGGCCGCGACTGGTGAGCCAAGCGGCGAGGGAGTCGATGTCGTGCTGGGTTGGGCCGTAGAGCTTGCCCACCTGCTGCGGGGTGAGCCACTGGTGGTAGCGGGGCGAGGCGGGGTCCTGCTGGTCGGCCAGCAGTTGGGTGAAGGCGGCCTGAAGCTGGGGCGCGCGCGAGAGGACAAAGGTGAGATGGAGATTGGTGTCTGCGGCAACCGGGCCAGCGTCGGCCGCGGGATTGGCCCAGCGCGGGAGATGGCCGGCAAGGCGCACCGAGATGGTCAACTCAGGCTGGACGGTGACCCGGTCGGCCTGCGCGATCTGCGCGGAGATGGATGGGACGGTAAGAGACAGGAGTCCCAGAAGAATTGTCAGCGGTTTGCACATGTGGATGAACCAACGATACTTGCCCGAACGCTGGGTTGCAACTCTTCCGCGGCAGATGCGGGAGTGGCGGTGGTGTGCGGTTAGAATGAGGGCAGGATGAGTTCACATTCATCAGCAGCGGAGACGCGGACAGCGGGCGCGGAGCAGAGGCCGAGGCACGGCTTCGAGACCAGCGATGCGCGGCTGAGCGCGATTGCGGCAAAGGTGGAGGCGGGCGAGCGGCTGGGCTTCGACGATGGCGTGGCGCTGTATCGCAGCCCGGACGTTCTGGCCGTGGGGTGGATGGCCAACGCGGTGCGCGAGCGGATGCACGGCGACACTGCCTACTTCAACGTGAACCGGCACATCAATCCGACGAATGTGTGCGTGGCGAGCTGCCGGCTGTGCGCCTTCGGGCGGAAGAAGGGCGCGGCAGGGACCTACACCATGGCGCTGGAAGAGGCGTGGGCGACGGCGGGGTCGGGGCTGAGCGAGGCGGTGACGGAGTTCCACATTGTGGGCGGGCTCCATGCCGATCTGCCGTTCGAGTACTTCGAGGAGCTGGTGCGCGGGCTGAAGGAGCGGTTTCCCAAGGTGCATGTGAAGGCGTTCACCATGGTGGAGATTGCGTTCTTCGCCAAGCTGTACAAGATGACGGTGGAGGAGACGCTGCGGCGGCTGAAGGCGGCTGGGGTGGACTCGCTGCCCGGGGGCGGGGCGGAGATCTTTGCGGACCGCGTGCGGCATATCATCTGCGACCACAAGATTGACGGGGGGGAGTGGCTGGAGACGGCGCGCGTGGCGCACCGGATTGGGCTGCGGTCGAATGCGACGATGCTGTACGGGCACGTGGAGAACGACGAGGACCGCGTGGACCACATGCTGCGGCTGCGCGAGCTGCAGGACGAGACGGGCGGCTTCCAGACGTTTATTCCGCTGGCCTTCCATCCCGACAACACCGCGCTGGCGCACATTGCGAAGACGACGGGGATGATGGACCTGCGGCAGATTGCGGTGGGGCGGCTGCTGCTGGACAATTTTGCCCACATCAAAAGCTACTGGCAGATGGTGTCGCCGGAGATGGCGCAGATCTCGCTGCGGTTTGGGGCGGATGACATCGATGGGACGGTGATCGAGGAGAAGATCTACCACGACGCGGGCGCGACGACTCCGCAGGGAATGCGCCGCGCGGATTTGGTGCGGCTGATTACCGAGGCCGGGCGGGTGCCGTTCGAGCGCGACACGATGTATCGCGCGGTGACGCGCAGCGAAGACACGTTTACGGTGGCGGTTTAAAGAATCGTCGGGCTTCTACTATTTTCAAGTGACTGACGGACTAAATGGCGCGGCTTCTGAGGTGTCGCTTTACATCGCGCGCGCCGTGGAAGATGGCATGGATGACGATGGGCGAGATGTCGCGCTGGTAGACGATCAGGAACGGGTCAACGGTGAAGAAGACAAGCGGGAGCGATGTGAGGTCGGAGCGGCGATGTCCCTGACCTGGATAGTCGGCAAGCGATGCGAACTTTGCGAAGAGCTCGTCTTCAATGCGCAGCGCGGTGTCTTCTCCGGCTTGCTCGACGAGATAGGCGACGATCTCGCGCAGATCGTCCGAGGCTGATTCGGTGAGTTTGTAACAGCTCATTGAGGGCGGCTGGCTCGGCTTTGCCGGTCCTGGGCGAGCAGGGCGCGGACCTCTTCGGGGGTATGGAGCTGGCCGCGTTCGGACTGGACCATGCTTTCGGCGAGGCGCTGGTGGATGGCGTCCTTGTTGCGCGCGAGCCAGTTCTCCTGCGATTCGAGGAGGTCGAGGGCGCGGTTGATGAGTTCGGCGGGCTCGCGGTACGTGCCGCGGGCAATCTCACGCTTGATGCGCTGCTCGGTGGCGGGATCGAGGGCGAGGCTCATGGGTTGAGTATAGCGCGATTGGCCGTCGGCGAAGGAGTCAGTGGCGGTCGAGGGCGGCGGCGGCGAGGTGGAGGATGGAGAGGCGCTTGCATCGGAGGGCGGCGGAGCGTGCGCCCTGCTCGGAGTCGAAGGAGCCGTGATCCTGGCCGGCCCAGCGGAAGCGCCAACAGTCGCCCTCCTGGTAGATCTCGGGCTCTTCGGAGGTGGGGCGCGCGGCCTGCGCAGGTGCTTCCATGAGTGCGTTCATCGTGTTCCTTTCAGTGAATCGGTTGTCTTCCCACCCATGCGATGAAGCCGCATGAATGGGGCACCCGGTTTGAAGGCATATCCCAGGGGCTAAAGCCCACGGATTCGTCCATTGGTCAATGTCCGGGCTAAAGCCCGGACCTATCTCAGAAGCAAGAACAACAACAAGGGCAACGGCCCATCTCTCCATCCGGGCTAAAGCCCGAACCTATCTCAGAAACAAGAACAACAAAACAGAAGCTGATTCAGAACTTCCTCTAGATCAAAACCGGTGTTGGTGTGTTCCTTTGAAGCCGGAAGGCCAACGGCAAGGCAAAAACGAAAGGCATAATTCATGAACTGTAAGCGATCAGCCATCCAGCTATCAGCGAAGGCGATGGAACGAGCATCCCTGGTTTTGCTCTAGCTGCAGCCGGAGGTGCTGCCGCAGGACATGCAGCGGTAGCAGGAGCCGGAGCGGGTCATGATGGCGCCGCAGGTGGCGCAGGATGGTGCGTCGCCCATGTCGTAGAGGCCCTTCATGGCGTCGGAGGGGTGGTAGAGCGCGCCAGCGGCAGAGGCGCCGGGGACGCCGTAGAGGCCGCGGTCTTCGAAGTTGTCCGTTGTCCGTTGTCCGTTGTCCGTACGGGCGGAGGGTTCGGGGGCGATGCCGTAGCGGGGCGGGGTGCGTTCTTCAAACTGGCTGTGGGCACCGTATTGGCTGTCTGCTCCGTTGTCGAAGATCTCTTCGTCGGAGAGGGCGCGAGGGGTGCGTGCCTCGCGCTGGAGGATGGTCTGGGGGCTGGCATCGGCTGCGGGGGCGAGGTTGTCGAACGCGCCGTTGGGGAGGACGGCTTCGGAGGGGGGAGCTTCGCCGGCGGCGGGGCCCATGTTGGCGAAGAGGTCGAGCTGGTGGCCGGAGAGGAAGCGAATCTGGATCCAGCGGAAGATGTAATCCATGATGGACTTGGCGAAGCCGATCTCGGGGTTGCCGGTCCAGCCGGAGGGTTCGAAGCGGGTGTGGGCGAACTTTTCGCAGAGGACGCGCAGGGGGACGCCGTGCTGCAGTGAGATGGAGATGGCGGTGGCGAAGCTGTCCATGAGGCCGGAGACGGTGGAACCCTCCTTGGCCATGCGGATGAAGATCTCGCCGGGGTATCCGTTGGGATAGAGGCCGACGGTGATGTATCCCTCGTGGCCCGCGATGGCGAACTTGTGGGTGACGGAGGCGCGCTCGCCGGGGAGGCGATGGCGGCTGGCGCGCGGGGGGGCCTGGGCGTCGGCGGCGTCGACGTTCTGGGTGCTGGCGGCGAGGATTTGCTTTATCTCGCGGTTGAGGGCGGCGTTGGCTGCCTCCAGCGCGGCGATGCGGTCGGCGGCGGTCAAAAGGTTCTGTTCCGATATGGCGAGCTCGCTGGCGGCGACGGCGCGTGTACCCTTGCGATCGGCGTCGGTCTGGGCCTGGACGTTGAGGGGCTGCGCGCCCTTGGAGTTGTCGCGGTAGATGGCGATGGCCTTGATTCCCAGCCGCCATGCCTGCATGTAGGCCTCGGCGATGTCGTCGACGGAGCAGTCCTGCGGCAGGTTGACGGTCTTGGAGATGGCGCCGGAGAGGAAGGGCTGGGTGGCGGCCATCATCTTGATGTGGCCCATGTAGTGGATGGAGCGGGTTCCCTTGGCGGGCTTGAAGGAACAATCGAAGACGGCGAGGTGCTCCGGCTTGATTCCGGGCGCGCCCTCGATGGTTCCGGTGGCGTCGATGTAGCTGACGATGGCGTTGACCTGGGCCTCGTTGTATCCGAGCTTGATGAGGGCGGAGGGGACAGTGGAGTTGACGATTTTAATCATTCCGCCGCCGACCAGCTTCTTGTACTTGACGAGGGCGAGCTCGGGCTCGATACCGGTGGTGTCGCAGTCCATCATGAAGCCGATGGTCCCGGTGGGGGCGAGGACGGTGACCTGGGAGTTGCGGAAGCCGTGCCTTTCGCCGTGGGCGAGGGCTCCGTCCCAGGCGTGGCGGCTGGCGGCGATGAGCTGGTCGAGCTGGGGGACGACAAACGCAGGTCCTTCGACTTCGCCCTTCGACTCGCTGCGCTCGCTCTGGGCTTCGCTCAGGATGACAGGTTTCTTTTTTGGCTGGCCGATGTTGTTGACCTCGGCGCGGTGCATGCGGATGACGTCGAGGAATGGCTCGCGGTTGACGTAGAAGCCGGGGCACGCGCCGCCTGAAATTTCGGACTGCTGGGTGATGGGCGTGGCCGCGCCGAGCGGGGAGCAGGTTTCGGCGATGCGCGCAGACTGCCAGTAGGCGTCGCCGCAGAGGATGGCGGTGAGGGTTGCGGCGAAGTCGCGTCCGGCGTCGGAGTCGTAGGGCAGGCCGAAGGCCATGAGCAGCGCGCCGAGGTTGGCGTAGCCGAGGCCGAGCGGGCGATAGTCGTGCGAGTTGCGGGCGATCATTTCGGTGGGATAGCCGGCGGCGTCGACGATGATCTCCATGGCGGTGGTGACGATGGCGATGGCATAGCGGTAGGAGGCGATGTCGAACTGTCCGCCGGGAGTGAGGAACTTGAGCAGATTGAAGCTGGCGAGGTTGCAGGCGGAGTCGTCGAGGAACATGTACTCGCTGCACGGGTTGGAGGCGTTGATGCGGGCGGTGTTCTTGCTGGTGTGCCACTTGTTGATGGTGGTGTCGTACTGCATTCCGGGATCGCCGCACTTCCACGTGGCGTCGGCGATCTTGTGCATGAGGTCGCGGGCGCGGAACTCGCGGACGGGCTCGCGGTCCTTGACGGTGCGGGTGGTGAAGGCGGCGTCGGACTCGACCGCCTGCATGAACTCGTCGGTGACGCGGACGCTGTTGTTGGCGTTCTGGAAGAAGATGGAGCTGTATGCCTCGGAGTCGGGGCCGGAGCCGTCGTAGCCGGCCTGGACGAGATGCCATGCCTTGGCCTCCTCCTTGACCTTGCACTCGATGAACTCCTCGATGTCGGGGTGGTCGATGTTGAGGATGACCATCTTGGCGGCGCGGCGGGTTTTGCCGCCGGACTTGATGACGCCGGCGAAGGCGTCGAACCCGCGCATGAAGGAGAGCGGGCCGGAGGCCGTGCCGCCGCCGGAGAGGGTCTCCATGGAGCCGCGGATGTTGGAGAGGTTGGAACCTGCGCCGGAGCCCCACTTGAAGAGCATTCCCTCGGTCTTGGCGAGGGTGAGGATGGAGTCGAGCGAGTCGTTGACGGAGTTGATGAAGCAGGCGGAGCACTGCGGCTTGGTGTATCCGGTGACGGAGAACTCGACACGGCCGGTGGCTGGGTTCCAGTGCCAGTTCTGGGCGTCGGAGTTGGGCTCCAGGCGGTCGCAGCCGACGTTGAACCAGACCGGGGAGTTGAAGGCGACCTTCTGGTTGAGCAGGAGGTGGCAGAGCTCGGCGTGGAAGGAGGCGGCGTCGGCCGGGGAGGCGAAGTATCCGTCGCGGAGGCCCCAGTCGCGGATGGATTCGGCGACGCGGGTGATGAGGGCGCGGACGCCACTCTCGCGCTCGGGGGTGCCGACCTGGCCGTGCAGGTACTTGGAGGCGACGATGTTGGTGGCGGTCATGGACCAGTCGGAGGGGACTTCGACGTTCTTCTGCTCGAAGATGGTGCGGCCCTTGTAGTCCTGGATGATGGCGTCGCGCAGCTCCCATGTGATCTCGTCGAATGGCGAGATGCCGGGGCGGGTGAAGTGGCGCGAGAAGGAGAGGCCGGAGGCGCGGGCGGCGGGGCGGGCAGCGGCGGCGGACGGGGCCGCGGTGTGTTTGATCGCTTCGGTATGGCTCTGGGTCGGGTTCATCGGCGGTACATCTCCTTCATCATCTAATGGGCGCTTCCGGCGGCGCCGAAACGAGTGCTGCAATGGGGCCTGATTGCTTCTCGGCAGTGGTGCGAATGCGAGTGTTGCAATGTTGCTGGATGACTCCTCTGCCGTAGTGCTGTTTCGTGCGCTGCAATGTTGCTGGATAACTCCTCTGCCGTGGTGCTTCTACTCTAATGATGCTGAATCCGTGGTTCTGAATGCGGGGACGGCGCGTACTGGCCGGTGCTGCCGTGGCCCTTGCGGTTCCTTCGGTTCCCGGTGCGGGCGAAAGGGGTCTGCCTCGGCCTCTGTGCCAGCGGGGAGCCCTGCGGCCCGACTGCGGGAACGATTGAGGGGATAGGGGACCGGAGTTGCCTGGTTACCTTACGAAACGACGGTACCTGAGTTGCAGTCGTGAAAGTACCGCCCCCAGTGGGGTGTGTCAAGTATAAAGCACAAGATATTGTGTTGGCTCTGCGAATACTCCCATTTTGGGGATTGTTGACGGCAGGTTAACGGGAAAAACAAGGGAAATTGCTGTGGAATTCTCTGAAACTACGCGTTATTAGCGGGTTTGACGGCGTTGCCGCGAGTGGGGTGGGAGGGCCCGGCATCAACACTCCGGGGCCGGGCGCGAGACGTGCTGCTAGGGAGACGGGATGGGTGGGCGGAATCTTTGCGGCCAGGGCATGGGTTGAGAGTAGGGCGCGATGGAGGGTGGGGCAAGGCGCAGGAGTGGTGCAGAAAGTGTGGACGCGGGGTGCAAATGTGGAAAAGCGCCCGGAAAGTGGAAAAGCCTCTGGAAAGTGGAAAAACCGCTGGAAATGAGGGAAATTGCTGCCATTCCGGGGTGAAAATGCGCCCCAAGCGGGTCAGAGGAGCAACATGCAGTCGCCGTAGGAGAAGAAGCGGTAACGGAGGCGGATGGCGTGGTTGTAGGCGGCGAGGATGGTGTGGAGGCCGGGGGCGGGCTGGGCGGTGGCTGTGAGTGGGGCGCCTGCGAGACGCGGGGCGCACGCAACGTCTCCCGCGAAGGCGGCGACCAGCATGAGCAGGGTGGATTCGGGGAGGTGGAAGTTGGTGAGCAGGCCGTTGACGATACGGAAGCGGTGGCCGGGAGCGAGGAAGATGGAGGTCGAGCCGGAGTGGGGTTGTAGGTTTGGAACCCACATCTCAGAATCGAGATGTGGGGCACCCGCGATGTGGGCTTGCTGGGCAATATGTTCAAGGGTGCGGGTGGTGGTGGTTCCGGCGGCGACGATTCGGCGGCCTTCGGCGAGGGCGCGGTTGAGGGCGTCGGCGGTGGCGGCGGGGAGGGTGTAGCACTCGGCGTGGAGGCGGATGTCGGCGAGGCGATAGACGCGGACGGGCTGGAAGGTTCCGAGACCGACGTGGAGGGTGAGGGTTGCGATTTCCACGCCGCGGGCGCGGAGGGCGGCGAGGACCTCGGGCGTGAAGTGGAGGCCGGCGGTGGGGGCGGCGGCAGAGCCGAGCGGATGCGAGTAGACGGTCTGGTATCGCTCGCGGTCCTCCGCGGAGTCGGGCTGGGAGGACTGACGGCGGTGGATGTAGGGGGGAAGGGGCATGTGGCCGATGCGGGAGAGCGCGGCGTGGAAGTCGGGGACCGGGACGAAGCGGAGGGTGCGCTCGCCGAATGGGCCGGCGGCGAGGACTTCGGCGGTGAGGAGGGGCTGGGCGGAGCTGGTTTCTGGGCTGCGGTCAAAGAACAGGAGGGTTTCGCCGGGGCGGACCTTGCGGGCGGGGCGGACGAGGGCGCGCCAGAGGTTTTCGGCGGGGTGGGCGGCGGGGCCGGAGGGCTGGGTTTCGGGCTGGGTTTCGATTTGGGCTTCAATCTGTTCGGTGAGCAGGACTTCAATGAGGCCGGAGGGCTGGGGCGAGCGGTGCTGGGTGCGCGCGCCGACGCGGGTGGCGAAGAGGCGCGCTGGCAGGACGCGGGAGTCGTTGAGAACGAGGAGATCGCCGGGTTGGAGGAGTTGCGGGAGATTGGCGAAGAGGTCGTCGCGGAGTGCTCCGGTGGCGCGGTTGAGGACGAGCATACGGCTGGAGCCGCGCTGGGCGGGCGGGTGCTGGGCGATGAGTTCGGGGGGCAGGTCGTAATGGAAGTCGGAGACGAGCATTGGGTTGGGGTCCAGGGAAGCTCTGAACAAGTTCTCAACATTCCCTCGGGGGCTAAACAGCCTGCGGAAAAAGGCTTGATTGCAGCTACTGGCAAAAGGCCCGGGTCTAAAGCCCCTTGATTCGATTGGCCTTCTTCAGGGGGCTGAAGCCCCCTGCTCCCTCCGGAATTTACCATCTGCAACTGTAGTACTTAAGTCCTGTCGATTATTTGAATCTTGCGGCGGGACTAAAGTCCCGCCCCTTCAAAACGTGGACTTGTGCAAACCTCTTTCTCGGCCATGTGGACGGCGCGGTCGAGGGCGGCCTGGACGGAGGCGGTGGTGACCTGGCCGGAGGGAACGTGAGCGGGCCAGGTGATGACGACGCGCGAGAAGGGCTTGGGGATGAGGAAGCGGTCCCAGGAGCGAAGCTGCCAGGCGCGGTCGGGCAGGGCGTAGAAACAGCCGACCCAGGTGCCGGCGGGCTGGCTGGCGGCGGGCTGGCTGGCGGAGGAGGGATTGCCGGTGAGTGGGCTGGAGACGGAGTTGGCGAGCAGGGCGGTGCCGGGTTTGGCGACGAAGATGGGGCCGCGCGGGCCGTCGGCGGTGATGGCGCAACAGTGGCCCTGGGCGTAGGCCTGCTGCAGGCCGAGCAGACCGGCCGCTCCACCGCGCGAGCTGGAGCCGCGAACGGGGAGAAAGCCAAGCAGCTTCAATGTGCGCGCGATCAGTTCGCCGTCGAAGCTGGGGCTGATGAGAATCGCGATCCCAAGATTACGGAAGCGGTGTGCGCAGGCGATCATGCTGCGATGCCAGAAGGCGAAGACGGAGGCGCCGGGGATAAGGTGGCCGGGCGTGACGCCGGGGTCGGCGCGGTCCTGGTAGCGCAGGGTGAGGCCGAGCAGACGGATGAGCAGCGCGGCGAGAGGCGGGACGATGGCGATGGCGAGGCGCTGGGCAAATCGCAGCTTGGGCGTGGCGGGGTTGGGCACAGAGATTAGTGTAGAGCCAGGGAGCGCAGTCTTCTAACGGGTGTGCCTTTAAGCAAAACAAATACGGCGATTCTGGCTACGCCAGAATGACGGCGTTGCAGGCGAGTCGAGGAAGACGGTCGTTCGCTTCCGCGAACGATACCCCACCCTGCCACGCGATGAAACTGCGCGGCGAGGATGGGGCACCCGCCGTGCGCTTCCGATCGCGACCCTCCACAGGAACGTTCTCGAACCGGCGCGAGATGTGCGACAATGATAGGTGCAGTTTGGCGTCGAGCGTACGCCCAATCCTGCAAGGAGAGTTCCCATGGGCGACCTGTTTCAACCCTGGCACATCGTAGTTATCGTCGGTCTCGCGATCCTGCTGTTCGGCGGCAAAAAGCTGCCGGAGCTGGGCAAAGGCCTGGGCGAAGGCCTGCGCGGCTTCAAAGAGGGCATGAAGGGCCTTACCGACAGCGTCAACGACGTGGCGGACGACGAGAAGAAGAAGAGGGAAGAGCTGGAGGCCAAGGCGTATCAGGAGGCCAAGCTGGCCGCCGAGGCGAAGGTGGCGGCGGAGGCGAAGGTCGCGGCGGAACAGAAGGCCGAGCGCGAGGCGCGCGAGGCATTGACCAAGTAGGACAGGGCCGCGGGACCACATGCCGCGCAATACGTCGTGGCTGGACTGAAAGCCGACCTCGGGGACTAAAGAGGCTGCGGAAAAAGGGTTGATTGCCGCTTCTAGCAAGAGGCCCGGGGCTAAAGCCCCCTTGATTCGATTGGCCTTATTCAGGGGGCTGAAGCCCCCTGCTCCCTCCGAAAGACAAAAACGTGAGTTTTTCCGCAGCCTGTAAAGCCCCAATACAAATGAGGAATCAAGGGCACGGGTGAACCCGCGCCTTTAAGCTGCAAGACGATTGGACTGGGCGGGCATTGGCGCGTGCCCTAGGAAGCTCTGAACAAGGTCTCAACATTCCCTCTGGGGCTGAAGAGGATGCTGAAAAAGTCGATGTGTGGACGAAAACCGTACCTCAGGGGCTAAAGCCCCATTGAGCCCGCGGCACTTATGGCACGGCTGAAGCCGTGCCCTTAAGCAAAACAGAGTTTTTCAGCCGCGCCTCGATCAAGTGCATTCGTCTAGTGTGCGGCGGCGGGACGCGGACGGAGTTCCATTGCGGAGGGGTAGTAGCCCTTCTTGGTCAGGATGGTCAGGTTGTTTCCATGACCGATCACCCGCACCTCGAGGGTGCGGTACTTGCCGTCGATGAACGGCTCATGCGAGTAGTAGCCGAGGGTGTAGCGGCTGCGCACCTCTTCGGCGATCTTGGCGAAGCTCTTCTCGATGCCGCCGGTGCGGAACTCGGCGTCGAAGTTGCCGCCGGTGGCATTGGCGTAGGCGGGCAGGATGTTGTCGCGCATGGTGAGCGGCAGATGGAAGCGGTCGAGAAAGCCGACGAGCGGCAGGGAGGAGTCTCCCACCAGGGTGCCATCGACCTCGATGCGGTTGGTCTCGAGATAGGTGAGGACGTCCTTGTACTTTGCCGTGCTGCCGTACTCCTTGCCGTCGGAGATGACGTAGATGACTCGGCGGCGCTCGATGGGCTTCTTGCTGAGGGTGACGGCCGCGGCCAGGATGGCGTCGTTGAGCGTATGCAGTTCCTTGGGAGGGTTGAGCTGGATTCCCGAGTGGCCGCGCTGGGAGGCGGTGTTGGGGTCGAAGTTCTGGTTGTTGATGACGGTGGTCTGGGAGAGCGGCCCGCTCAACGCGCCGGCCAACAGCGGGTCGCGCCCCGAGCCCTTGGAGATTTCGATGGCCTGGGTGAGGCGGGCGCTCTGCGCTCCGGTGAAGTCGGTGACCAGCTTGGGCCCGTTGTTGTAGGTGAAGAGCTCAACCTCGTCGAACCTGGTAAACGCGCTCTGCAGCGCGCCCAGAGACTCGTTCACGCGGAGCATGTTGTCGAAGGTCATGCTCTGGTCGACGACCAGCGCCACGGAGAGAGGAAACGAATCCGTGGTGAAGAAGGAGATGTGCTGGCGCAGCCCGTTCTCGAAGACCTGCACGTCGCGTAGCTGCAGTCCGGGAACCAACTGGCCCTTGGAGTCCTTCACGGTGAAGGGCAGATCGACGTAGTTCACCTGCACCATGAGGGTCATGGCCTTGACGCCTTCGCCCGGCGGAGGCTGGTAGACGGGGGCCTGGTCCTCGGCGGGCTGCGGGCCGCTTGCGGATGGTGCGGAGGCAGTGGCTGGAGCGGAGGCAGTGGCCGGAGCGGGAGTGGGGCCAGCCGGAGGCGTGACCGGGGTTGTGCCGGTGGGCGCGGCGTCGGCGGAGGTGGGGGCGGTTCCCTGGCCGGGAGCGATCGAACCCAGGTTGGGCAGCTTTGTCTGCGGTTTTGGAGCGTCCGGGATGGCCTGCTGCGCCAGCTCCCGATGCGCGGCCTGCGCGGCGTTGGACTGCCCAGCCTGCGACTGTGTCTTCCCAGACTGCCCGGCCAGCGCGCCAAACATCAGCAACGCCAGCGATCCTGCCAATACGCGATTGCTCAACGTGAAGACCCCCATGCCATTCATGTATCAGAGTACCAGCGGCGCGCGCATCGCGTCATCTTGCGGCCCGGCGCAGTGCGGCTGACTGGGAACGTCTGAACAAGTATTCGACATTCCCTCGGGGGCTAAAGCCCCATCGATTTGCGGCCCAACCGGCGGGACTGAAGTCCCGCCCCTTCAAAGCCGGATTGATTCTGAGGTTTCCCAATCGGCTTCTTCGTCGTCTAATGGGGTATGCGCTGCTTCGTTCTCGCCGCCACGCTGCTCTCCCTTGTACTGATTCCGGCGACTCTGCGCGCGCCCGTCTTCGCGCAGGAGGCGCCGTCGCCCGACGCCCCGCCGCCGGCCTCGGACGCTCCCCCTCCGCCGATCGAGGACAGCAGCGCGCAGACGCTCAACGTGAACGTGAACCTGGTGAACCTGTACTTTTCGGCGCGCGACAAGGACGGTTTCATCACCAACCTGGCCAAGAGCGACTGCGTGGTGGCCGAGGACAAGACGCCGCAGACGATTAAGAACTTCACGCAGGAGAAAAATCTGCCGCTGACCATCGGCATTCTGCTGGACACGTCTGGAAGCCAGGAGCATGTACTGCCGCTGGAGAAGGAGTCGGGCGCGACGTTTCTGCGCGATGTGCTGACACCCAAGGACGAGGCATTCCTGATTTCGTTCGACATCAACGTGGACCTGCTCTCCGACTACACCAACCGCGCCAGCGAGATCAGCCGCGCTATGAACAAGGCGCAGATCAACACCGGCGCGACCTACGGCTCGATCACCGGCAACGGCCCGCCGCGCGGAACGCTGCTGTTCGACGCGGTGTACCTGGCGGCCAACGACAAGCTGCGCATGGAGGCCGGGCGCAAGATCCTGGTGCTGCTGACCGACGGCGGCGACCAGGGCTCGCAGGAGACGCTGAAGACCGCAACCGAGGCCGCGCAGAAGGCCAACGCGATCGTGTATGTGATATTGATCGCCGACCGCGCCTTCTATGGGGGCGGCAACTTCAACCTCGGCGACTTCGGCGCGCGCGATATGGAAAAGCTCGCCAGCGATACCGGAGGGCGCGTCATCAACGTGGGCCACGACGGAAAGAAGCTCGAAGACGCATTCAACCAGATCCAGGACGAGCTGCGCACGCAGTACCTGTTGAGCTACACGCCGACCAACGCCAAGGCCGATGGGACATTCCGCAAGATCAGCCTCAACTGCGGGAAGAACCTGAAGGTGCAGACGCGCACCGGCTACTACGCCATCTCAGCGGCGGACGCGGGGAATTAGAGCAAAACCAGTGTTGGTGTGGTCCTTTGAAGACGGAAGGCCAACGGCAAGGCAACGACGAAAGGCAGGGTTCTTGAGCTGTAAGCTATCAGCCATAAAGCTATCAGTTAGGGCGATGGAACTAGCATCCCTGGTTTTGCTCTAGCTGAGCCCAAGCACGGGGTGGGGCGTGTAGGGCCCTTCGAGTGAGGCGATTTCGTCCGGCGAGAGCTTCAACGCGACGGCGGCGACCGCGTCCTCCAGATGATGCGGCTTGGTTGCGCCGACGATGGGCGCGGTGATTGCGGGCCTGGAGAGCAGCCAGGCCAGGGCAAGCTGCGCACGGGGAACTCCGCGCGCGGCGGCCAGCTCGCCGAGGCGGTTCACCACGCGATGGTCGGCCTCCAGCGTTTTCGAGTAGAGCGACTTGGCGTAGCCGTCGGTCTCGGAGCGCTTGGTCGCCTCCGCATCCCACGGACGGGCCAGCTTGCCGCGCGCCAGCGGACTCCAGGGCAGCACTCCGATTCCCTGATCGAGACAGAGCGGAAGCATCTCGCGCTCCTCCTCGCGGTAGAGCAGGTTGTAGTGGGGCTGCATGGTGACGAAGCGCGACCAGCCGTGGCGGTCGGCGAGATAGAGCGCCTTGGAGAACTGCCAGGCCCACATGGACGATGCGCCGAGGTAACGCACCTTGCCCGCGCGCACCAGGTCGTTGAGCGCGTCGAGCGTCTCCTCGATGGGCGTGGTGCGGTCCCAGCGATGGATCTGGTAGAGATCGACGTAGTCGGTGCCGAGGCGGCGCAGGGACTCATCGATCTCGAAGAAGATCTCCTTGCGCGAGAGGCCGCCGCCGTTGGGGCCGTCGCGCATGACGCCGTTGAGCTTGGTGGCGATCACGGTGTCTTCGCGGCGGGCGTTGGCCTTGAGGAAGCGGCCGAGAATGTGCTCGCTGTCGCCGCAGGAGTAAACATTGGCGGTGTCGAAGAAGTTGATGCCGAGGTCGAGCGCCTGGCGAAAGAAGGGCTGGCTCTGCTCCTCGTTGAGGCTCCACAGATTGCTGCCTGGGCGCAACGGGCCGGCAGGAGGAACACCGTACGACATGCATCCGAGACAGATGCGCGAGACCTTGAGGCCGGTGCTGCCAAGATTGATGTAGTCCATAGTTCCTCCGATTGCGAAGCTCTGTTCCCGATGTTACAAGCTCTGATGCCCGCGATCACGCGCGCGATGCCAACTGCCGATTACGCCTCCATTGCGCCGGAGTAGACGGCCATTCCGGCGACGGCATCGACGCCCATCGCGTCCAGCGCGTCCACTTCGACACGCGAGTGGATGCCTCCGGCGACGATGAGTTGTTTCGACGTACACGCGCGCAGCGTGGCCGCGACATTGAGCGGGAAGCCCTGCATGGTGCCCTCGGTGTCCACGTGGGTGTAGAGGAAGGCGGCGCAGAAGTCCTGGAGCCAGGGGATGGCCTGCTGCGGCGTGAGGTCGATGGAGTCCTTCCATCCCTTGACGGCGACGCGGCCGTTTTTGGTGTCGACGGAGAAGCAGAGCGCGGCCTCGCCCAGCGCGCGCTTCAGTTCCTCGGCGAATTCGAGGCGGATGATTTTGTGGCGGCGCGCGGGCGCCCCAGGGCTCGATTCTGAGAGAGGGGGTTCGAGTTGCGCGATGGCGAAGAGCGAGGACCCGTAGATGACGCGCCTGGCGCCGGCGTCGAGCAGGGCGCGGCCATCGTCGGCGGACTTCAATCCGCCGCCGACCTGGCAGGGCAGACGGCGGCAGATGCTTTCGATGAGCGCGCGGTTGTCGCCCTGGCGCATCGCTGCGTCGAGATCGATCAACTGGACGAGAGGATAGGCGGAGAAGCGCTCGATCCAGTAGTCGAAGTCGTCGAAGGCGAGCTTCAGCTTCTCGCCGCGCACGAGCTGCACGATGCGGCCGCCCATCAGATCGATCGAGGGAATCAGCATGGCAGCCTCACGCTGACGCCTGCGGATGCGAGCTGCGCCTTCAGATCGCGCGAGCTTGTGACGCCGAAGTGGAAGATGCTGGCGGCGAGCGCGGCGTCGGCTTTGCCTCGGCCAAAGACCTCGGCGAAGTGGGCCGCGGAGCCCGCGCCGCCGCTGGCGATGACGGGGATCTGTACGGCCTGGCTGACCGCAGCGGTCAACTCGCAGTCGAAGCCGTCGCGCATGCCGTCGGTGTCCATCGAAGTGAGGAGAATCTCTCCCGCGCCGCGCGATTCGGCCTCGCGCGCCCACTGGACGACGCGCAGGCCGGTGGGCTTGCGTCCCCCGCTGACGTAGACCTCGGCGTCTTCGGGGGCCTTCGCGCCGCGCCGTGCGTCGATGGCGACGATCACGGCCTGCGCGCCGAAGCTGGAGCCGATCTCACCGATCAACCGCGGACGGGCGATGGCCGCCGAGTTGATGCTGACCTTGTCCGCGCCCGCGTTGAAGACGGCTGCCGCGTCGTCGGCTGTGCGCACGCCACCGCCGACGGTGAATGGAACGAAGAGTTTCGCAGCCGCGCGCCGCACCGTGTCCAGCAGCGTGCCGCGACCCTCGTGGGTTGCGGTGATGTCGAGCAGCACAACCTCGTCAGCGCCTTCCGCCGCGTGGCGATGCGCCAGCTCGGCGGGGTCGCCCGCGTCGACGATGTCGACAAACTGCACGCCCTTGACGACGCGGCCGCCGCGCACATCGAGGCAGGCGATAATTCGCTTGGTCAGCATCTACAACTCCACAAAGTTCCGAAACACGCGCAGGCCAACGTCGGCGGACTTCTCCGGATGGAACTGCACGCCCATGACATTTTCGCGTTCGACGGCTGAGGTAAATGCGCCGCCGTAATTTGTAACCGCAGCGGTTGCACTCACAACGGGAGCGCGCCAGGAGTGGGTGAAGTAGACAAAGCTGCCGTTTGCGACGCCGTGCAGGAGGCGGGAGTCCGGACGAATCTGCTCCAGCGAGTTCCAACCCACGTGCGGTGATTTCAACTCCACGGCGATTTCCTTTCCATCAATTTGCTTGATCTCTTTCGCGGGGAAGCGCTCACACATTCCGGCGAACGCGCCCAGGCCCGGCGTTGCCGGGGCCTCGGTGGAACCCTCGAAGAGCCACTGTAGGCCGACGCATATTCCCAGGAACCACGCGCCTTTGGCGATACTCTCGCGGACGGCTTCGGTGAGGCCGAGCTCGGCCAGCAACTGCGTCGCTTGAAAGTGGCCGACGCCGGGAAGCACAACTTTGTCCGCGCCGCGCACGAGATCGGGCGACTGCGTGACGACGACATCGCGCACGTCGAGGTAATGCAGCGCCTTGACCACGCTGGTGAGATTGCCCGCCTTGTAATCGATGACCGCGATCATAAGCCTGCCGCCATGAAGCACCAGACAGCGATTTCAACGCATGAAGCCAGAATCAATATCCAACGCCGGTGGCCCTTGCCAAGCAGTCCACATGCAAGCGAAAGGAGCCCCGCGAAGACGCCGACGGCGACGAAGCGGCCCCAGACTTTGTTTGAAAGACGGAGGTGGTCAGCGAGGGGAAGCGCAACCGCGAAGAAGACCGGGTTGATCAACACAAGAACGAGGCTTGTGTGGAAGGCTTTTCTGCGCCACGCCGGAATTTCTTTCATAGCAGCCCCTTGGTACTTGGCAGCAATTCGCGCATTCGTTCGTCGCGGCTGCATGCGCCGCGCAGGGCGCGCGCGAAGGCCTTGAAAATGGCCTCGATCTTGTGATGATTGCTGCGGCCGTACATTGTTTTGACGTGGACGTTGGCCTTGGCTCCGCGCGCGAAGCCGTCGAAGAAGTCGGGCAGCAGCTCGGTCTGGAAATCGCCGACCAGCGGCACCGTCACCTGATCGTCGACCACGCAGGCGACGCGGCCGCTGAGGTCGACGGCGGCGACGGCGAGCGTCTCGTCCATCGTCATGACGAAGTATCCGGCGCGCAGGATGCCTTTTTTATCGCCCAGCGCGATGGCGAAGGCCTCGCCCAGAGCGATGCCCACGTCCTCGACGGTGTGGTGCTGATCGACGTCGAGGTCGCCCTGGCAGGCGAGCGACAGGTTGAAGCCGCCGTGGCGCGTGAAGAGCTCCAGCATGTGGTCGAAGAAGCGGATGCCGGTGGAGACGGAGTACGCGCCCTGGCCATCAATGGTCAGCGTCAAGGCGATCCTGGTCTCGGTGGTTTTGCGCTTGACGGTCCCTGTTCGCACTGCTTGTGCACTGGCTTTCATCACTCGAACTCCCTCTCGCCGACGCTGACTTGCCGACCCGCCGGCTTGCTGGCTTGCTGTTTCTTCCATCCAATCTGCTGCAACGATTCCTTCAGTGCGGCGAGGCCGCGGGTGACATGATCTTCCACGCCGATGGTGATGCGGACGAAGCCATCGCATCCGGGGTCGGTGGAGCGGTCGCGCAGCAGCACGCCGCGCGCGCGCATGGCGGCCACCAGCTCGGCGTGCTTGGGGCCGATCTTCATCAGCACGAAGTTTGCGTGGCTGGGGAAGAAATCGACGCCGAGGGCGCGCAGGCCGTCCATCATGCGGGCGCGGCCCGCGTTGACCTGCGCGGCGTACCAGGAGACGTATGCGTCGTCGGCCAGCGCGACGGGCAGGCAGGCGAGCGCGACGCCGTTGACGTTGTAGGGCGAGCTGACCTTGCGCACGAACTTCATCAGCGCGGCCGGGCCGGCGAGCAGGCCGATGCGCAGATTGGCCAGCCCATAGGCCTTGGAGAAGGTACGCGCGACGAGCAGGTTCGGGACCGTGGCGACATCGGCGAGAAGCGAATCGCCGTGGAAGTGGAAGTAGGCCTCATCGACCAGCACGACGGCGTGCGGGGCGGCGGCGCAGATGGCCAGCAGGCGATCGCGGCTGACGACCGCGCCGGTGGGATTGTTGGGCGAGGCGACGATGATGAGCTTGGTGCGCGGCGTGATGGCGGCGAGAAATCGCTGGAAGGGAAACTCGAGCGAGGCGTCCGCCTGCACGCGCGTGAGGCGAGCGGTCATCATGCGCGCGCTGACTTCGAACATGAAGAAGGTGGGCGTGGAGATGAGCGCCTCGTCGGACTCTTCGAGAAATGCGGCGCAGACCAGGTGGATCGCCTCGTCGACTCCATTGGTCAACAGAAGCTGGTCTGCTTGCATGCCGAAGTGCGCGGCGGCGATGCGCTCGACGGCCTCGCGCTCGGGATACTTCGTCAGTCCCTCGGCGGTAATCTGGCGCATACGCTCGAGCACCCTGGGCGAGGGAGAGAGTGTGTTCTCGTTGAAGTCGAGACGCAGGGCATCGCGGCCGGCCAGCGGCGGGTGATACTCCGGCATGGCCAGCACGGCGCGACGCGGCTGCGGAACAGATTGGGTTACAAATTCCGCGGCGG
>JBEKRR010000035.1:0-30413 GCA_049518555.1 Acidobacteriaceae bacterium | reverse complement strand
GGGCGGGCGCGTGGTGGGCGTGATTCCCACCGTGCTGGTGGAGCAGGAGGTGGCGCACGAGGGGCTGACCGAGCTGCATGTCACCGACACCATGCACACGCGCAAGGCCATGATCGGCGCGCGGTCGGACGCGTTCATCGCGCTGCCCGGCGGATATGGGACCTTCGAGGAGATGTTCGAGGCGCTGGCGTGGCAGACGCTGAAGCTGCACGCCAAGCCCGTACTCGTGCTCAACACGAATGGCTTTTACGACACGCTGCTGGCGTTTCTGGACGAGTGCGTGGAGCAGGGAATGCTGACCCAGGAGAAGCGCGAGATTGTGCTGGTGGCGCGTACGGTGGATGAGGCGCTGGGGATGCTTGGGATTTAGGGCGCGCGGGTCGAGGGCATGTCCCGGGGGCTGAAGCCCGTATCTTTGCAGCCCCGGAATGCCAGGGCTAAAGCCCTGGCCTATCTCAGGAGCAAAGGCGTTTCGGGAGAAAGAGCTCTCAGGCGCAAAGACGTTTCAGGCGCGACGAAGTCTCAGGAATTGCGCGGCGGGTTGCAGAGGGGGCACTGGCAGACGCTGCGCAGGTAGGTCCATGAGTAGATGCCGGACTGGTGGCCGTCGTTCCACTTGAAGCTGAGTGCGTAGCGGCCGACGGGGGTGACCTCGTCGGGGCGCGGCGGGGCCTGGTAGAGGGCGAGCGGGTCCTGCGACTTTGGTTTGGGCTCGCCCGGTGCGCGGCCTGTGGTCTCGCGCTCGGCGTTGCATGTGGCGCAGGGGCAGGCGTCGCGCAGCCAGCGGAAGCTCCACGCGCTCTGGTGGCCGTCGCGCCAGTCGATCTCGACGCCGCTGCCTTCGGACTTTTTGACGCGGACCTTGAGCGGCGTGACTGCGTCGGCGGGGAGGCCCTCGCCCTGGTGGGCGGCGGCCTGCGCGGAGTCGCGCAAGACTTCTTCGGCGCTGATGAATCGGATTCCTTCGTGGCTCATGGGTGGAGTTCCCCGGTCGGGTGACGGTCGAACCGCAGCTTGAGAAAGACGACGCTCATGGAGAGAAACAGGTTGGCGGCGTTGCACGCGATGATGGGCCTGGAGCCAGTGTAGAGGCCGTAGAGAAGCCAGAAGAAGACGCCGAGGGCGAACATCAGGAAGGTGGGCAGCGAGATGTCGCGGGCCGAACGCAGGCGCAGGACGCGCACCAGTTGCGGGACGTAGGCGGCGGTGGTGAGCAGGGCGGCGGCGTAGCCCAGGTCGTCGATGCGCGCGCTGGTGAGGTGCATTGCGGCGGTTTGTAGAACAAGGCTCATGGCTGACTCCAAAGGCTCAAGGCTGTCTCCAGAAGAAGTATGCGGCCATGGTACAGCCGATGAGGACGACGATGGCGCGCAGCACGTCTGGGTTCATGCGGCGTGCGTACTGCGCTCCGGTGTATCCTCCGATGCCGGCGGCGACCATGGAGACCAGGCAGTAGTGCCACACGATGGCGCCTCCGCAGATGAAGGTGACGACGGCGCAGAAGTTGGCCAGGCATGCGCCCAGGACCTTCAGCGAATTGACGGCATTCATCTCCTCCACGCCGAAGAGGGCAAGCACGCTCATGGCGAGGAAGCCCGCGCCGGCGCCGAAGTATCCGATGTAGAAGTTGACCAGGAGGAGCGCAAGGAACAGCGGGACCATGGCCGGAGTACGGGCGGCGTGCGGAGTGTCGGAACGGCGGCGCAGCCAGCGTGAGACCGGGCCGCTGATCCAGAAGAGCAACGACGCGGCGAGCAGCATCCACGGGACTATGTGCATGAAGGTGCGCGGGCGCGTGTTCAGCAGGACGACGGCGCCGCCGACGCCGCCGAGGATGGAGGCGGAGACGACGACAGCGAGCAGGTCGCGGCGGAGATCGGTGCGCAAGGCCCAGATGGAGGTGAGCTGGCCCGGCCAGAGAGCGACGGTGTTGGTGGCATTGGCCTGGATGGGCGGGACGCCGATGGCGATCATCGCGGGAAACGAGATGAAAGAGCCACCGGCGGCCATCGCGTTCATCGCACCGGCGATCAACGAGGCCGCGACCAGCCAGAGGTAGGGAAGATGCGCGCTGAGGCTGGGAACCATCTTCTCTTCATTGTAGCGAGTCGGCGAGAGAGCGGTCAGCGAGTCCGCGAGTCAGCGGCGGATGGTAGCTCGGGGGTGGCGGCGATGAGCTGGCGGGTGTACAGGTTGCGCGGGGAGTCGCAGACCTGGATGCAGTCGCCGATCTCCACCAGGCGGCCGCGCTGCATCACGGCGACGCGGTCGCATAGATAGCGCACCAGAGGCATGGAGTGGGAGATGAAGAGATAAGTGAGGCCGAGTTTGTGTTGCAGATCGCGCAGCAGGTTGACGATCTGCGCGCCCACCGAGACGTCGAGCGAGCTGACCGGCTCGTCGAGGACGAGAAAGCGTGGGCGCAATGCCAGTGCGCGGGCGATGTTGATGCGCTGGCGCTGGCCGCCGCTGAACTCATGCGGATAGCGCGAGAGGGCGGATGGGTCGAGGCCGACCGAGTGGAGCAGTTCGCGGAGGCGCGCGGGCAGGCCTTCCGCAGGCGGCTCGCGGTGGATTCTGAAGGGTTCGGCCAGAATCTGCTCGATGGTGCTGCGCGGATTGAGCGCGGCGTAGGGGTCCTGAAAGACGATCTGCATGCGGCGGCGCAGCGCGCGCATGGCGGCGGATGAGGCGGGCGGGAGCGGCTGGCCTTCGAAGAGGACAACGCCCGCGGTGGGTTCGATCAGGCGCAGCAGGATGCGCGCGATGGTGGTCTTGCCGCAGCCGGATTCGCCCACCAGGCCGAGGGCCTCGCCGGGTTGGATGGCGAAGGAGACATCGTCCACGACGCGGGCGACGCCGTTGCGGCGCGCGTACTCCTTGATGAGGCCGCGGGCTTCGACGAGCGGGAGCGGAGCTGCGCCGGCCTGAGCTGCGGGGCCGCCGGAGAGTTGGGGCATAGGCGAAATGGTAGCATTCATACGGGTCTGAATTGTGCGTTTGTGAACTCACGCAAACGAACCGTTCTACTTATTGGTTCGGACGATTGGTCCAAACTTATCATCCAGGAGTTTTCTGCCATGCCGGATGCAATCAGCCTTGCGGGAAAGACGGTCCTAATCACCGGCGCCAGCTCGGGGATCGGGTGGGCGGCGGCGCTTGCGTTCGCGGCCAAGGGCGCGAACCTGGTGTTGACGGCGCGGCGCGAAGAACGGCTGCGCGAGCTGTGCGACGCAATCAAAAAGTCCGGCGGCGAGGCCGTGTTTATCGCGGGCGACGCAAGCGACGAGGCGACGGCCGAGGAGTGCGTGGCGCTGGCGGAGAGCGAGTTCGGGCGGCTGGACATCCTGATCAACAACGCGGGGGCGGGGAACTACAAGAACCTGGTGGACACCAGCGTCGAGGAGTACGACGCGCTGATGGACTCGAACATGAAGAGCAGCTTCCTGTTTGCACACTACGCCGCGCCGGGGATGATCGCGCAGAAGAGCGGTGAGATTCTGTTCATCTCGTCGGTGGCGGGGTTGCAGGGCTACGCGGGCGAGGCGGTTTATTGCGCCAGCAAGTTCGCGCAGGTGGGCTTTGCCCAGGCGCTGGACGGCGAGCTGCGCAAGTACGGCATCAAGGTGGGCGTGATCTGTCCGGGCGGCGTGAAGACGGAGTTCGCCGTGGGCCACGGGCGCACCGAGGAGGGCGTGCAGAACTCGACCATGATGGAGCCGCACGAGATCGCCGACGCGATCGTCTTCGCCTGCTCGCAGCCGCCCAACGCGCGCATCCTGCAGATGACCGTGCGCCACATGGGCGGGGCGGCGAAGTAAGCAGTACATCGCATGAAGTGTTAATCAGTTAGCTAGCCCCCCTCCCCCCCCCATTTTTCGTGCTTCCTAAAGTATCTGGAAACAACGAGATGTGAGTTTGGTCATGCAAAGATTAGATTCCAGGCTACTTATATCTATCAATAAGAAAATGAATGGTTTCCTCCGTGTTTCGGCTTCGGGCATGAAAAAACCCGGCGCGCGCCGGGTTTTTCCTTGTCTTCTCTACTGCTTTAATTATACGCGTTGGAGGGAAACTGTTATGCCAAGTATTTTTCGGATTTATGTGGTTTAGTTGGTGCGATTTAGGGGGATTTTTAGGAGTTGAGGGGATTGACACGCGATTTTGCTGAGGATTTTGGCAAAAGAAAGATGGAGTGGCGGGTTGGGGCTGGAACCCACATCTCAAAATCGAGATGTGGGGCACCCGGTGGTTCATCTTTTTTTCAGTTCTGTGATTTTGCGCTCCAAAAGGTGCTTTGTAAAATCTGGGTGTGACCGCTTCATATCGCCGCGAGTCAGAACGACTTTGGACAGGTCATTGAATCCAAATCCGAACATTCGATCGGGTTTCCCTCCAACTGTCTTGCAGTTTGCCATGAATGTCCGCATTTCTTCATTCGTGAAGAGCAGGGAACAGTCTTTGTACCATTTTGCTGATACCCGCTCTGTCCTCTCAATCTCGGGTGCATACATACCGAAAAGAATCACAAAGTCTGCTCTGTCTGGAACATCGAAACGGTTGAACCATGTTTCGAAGCGCAATTTGTCGGTCGGTCGTTTAGTTGGATGAGAAAGATAGGTGCGGGAAGCCTTCACTTGAATGGTTGTTGTTTTCGATAGGTTGTTGCCGCGTCGATGCAAGACGGCGAGGTCAATTCCTTTCTCTTGTCTGGATAACGGAACAAGGATGGAATACCCGTCTTTTCGCGGAAGCAATGATTGCAGCCTCTGGGCGACCACGAATTCAGGCCACTGCAACGTGAATACCGGTTCCATCCGAGTCTCCTTGTTAATTGTCCATGTGGCGGCAGGCCATTTCAACGGCGGGTGAAAAAGGGGCTGGGGCGCATCTCACAAACTACCCTTTTTAAGACACAGAGGGGTTAGACAGGAACCTCGCAGGATATGACAAAGCCGCCCTGTGGGCGTGGCTCGACAAGAAATCCACTGCAATGCGGCCTCACACCGCCTCGGAAAGGCGGGTCTATGGTGATCCCTTCGTGATCTATCAGATCGCAAACACGACCCACCCAATCGCTCGATTGCCAATACAACGCAGCCTCGATACTCTTTGCAAATTCATATTCAGGGCAGTGAGGTCCGTTCGTTCTCTTCCTAATGTAAAGGCGCATCCTTCCCCCTTTTTATTGCTGTCCCTCTATCGTTCTGCACCCTTCCTAGCCAAGTTCGTCTTTTCATCGCTTAGTATAGCAGAGCGGAAATGCGGGGATTCTTCGCTGGGCTCAGAATGACAAGCAAGAACAGGCAACCGCAGGTCCTTCGACTGCGTTTGGCGCAAACAACGCGCCAAACTCCGCTCAGGATGACAGAGTTGTTATGCTGCGAACTTTCGGGACAGGACACTAGATGTCGAGGTTTTTGACGTCGAGGGCGTTTTCTTCGATGAATTTGCGGCGGGCTTCGACGTCTTCGCCCATCAGTATCGTGAATATCTCGTCGCAAGCAGGCATGTCTTCCAGCCTAACTTGGAGTAAAGACCGGCGGTCGGGGTCCATGGTGGTCTCCCAGAGCTGCGGCGCGGTCATCTCGCCGAGGCCCTTGTAGCGCTGGACTTGATATTCCTTTTTGCCCTGCTCGATGACGTACTCGAAGACCTCGCGCGCGGTCTGCTTCTCCACCGGATCGTGCGAGACGCGGCCACCGCGCTTGGCGGGCTTGGCCTCGACGATGGTGGCGGGAGCGGCTGCTTCGGATTCTTCGCTCCCGTCTTCGGCGGCAAGCTCTTCCGGCTCTTCTTCCGCCTCGGCCTTGGCGGCCTTTGCCGCGTACTCGATCAGGAACGGCGGCTGCATGCGGTCCTTGAGCTGGGCGTGTTTGGCCAGCATCTGGCGGCTCTCCACCGTGGAGGCGAGCGCCCAGTCGATCTTGCGGACGGCGCCCTGCGAGTCGGTGAAGCTGACGGAGTAGAGCTTCTTCTCCTCGTCGAGGAGGATGTCGCTGACCTCGCGGAAATGGAAGGGCTTGATGAGTTCCTTGAGGCGGCGCTGCATCTCCTTCAGTTTGGCGGGCGACTCGAAGTCCACGCGGCGCGCGGAGTCCTTGCCCTCCTGCGCGAAGATCTCGGCGAAGGCCTCGGTGACGGGCCGGTTGCGCAGGCGTTTTTCGACTTTATCGAAGAAGCCGAGGTACTCGTTGAGCCGGGAGATGAACTGGGTGAGGGCCTCGCCCTCGATGCGCGCCCCGCCGTCGCCGTGGCGCAAGACCATTCCTTCGGAGGCGCGCTTGACCATGACCTGAACGTACTCGCGCTCGTCCTTGATGTACTGCTCGAAGCGGCCCTTCTTGATCTTGAAGAGCGGCGGCTGCGCGATGTAGACGTGGCCGCGCTTGATGAGCTCCGTCATGTGGCGGAAGAAGAAGGTGAGCAGCAGGGTGCGGATGTGCGAGCCGTCCACGTCGGCGTCGGTCATCAGGATCAGCTTGCCATAGCGCAGCTTGGTGACGTCGAAGTCGTCCTTGCCGATGCCGCAGCCGAGCGCGGTGATCATGGCGCGAATCTCTTCGTGGCCGAGCATCTTGTCGTAGCGCGCCTTCTCGACGTTGAGGATCTTGCCCTTCAGCGGAAGGATGGCCTGGAAGCGGCGGTCGCGTCCCTGCTTGGCGGTGCCGCCGGCGGATTCGCCCTCGACCAGGTAAAGTTCGCAGCGGTCGGGCTGGCGCTCGGAGCAGTCGGAGAGCTTGCCGGGCAGGCCGCCGCCGTCCAGCGCGCCCTTGCGCCGGGTGAGGTCGCGTGCCTTGCGTGCGGCCTCGCGCGCGCGCGCCGCGTCGATGGCCTTGTTGATGATCTTGCGGGCGACGGTGGGGTTCTGCTCGAGGAAGGCGCCGAGGCGCTCGTTGACGAAGGCCTGCACGGTGCCGGCGATGTCGGAGTTGAGCTTGCCCTTGGTCTGGCCCTCGAACTGCGGCTGCGAGAGCTTGACCGAGATGACGACGACCAGGCCTTCGCGCACGTCGTCGCCGGAGAGGTTCTCCTTGACGTCCTTGAAGAGGCCGAGCGACTGGCCGACGGCGTTGATGGTGCGCGTCAGCGCGGTCTTGAAGCCGGAGAGGTGCGAGCCGCCGTCCACCGTGTTGATGTTGTTGGCGAAGGTGAAGATGGTCTCGGAGTAGGCGTCGTTGTACTGCAGGCCAATCTCCATGGCGACGCCGTCGCGCTCCGCCTCCATGTAGATGGGCTTGTCGTGCAGGACCTGCTTGCCGCGGTTGAGGTGCTTGATGAACTCGGCGATGCCGCCGGCGTACTTGAAGAGCTGCTGCTTGGATTCGCCGGTCTTGGGGTCGGTGGTGCGCTCGTCGGTGAGGGTGATTTCGAGGCCCTTGTTGAGGAAGGCGAGTTCGCGCAGGCGCTGGGCCAGCGTGTCGTAGTTGTACTCGGTGACGGTGAAGATGGAGCGGTCGGGCAGGAAGTGGACCTTGGTGCCGAGCTGTTTGGAGGGACTCATCTTGCGCAGCTTGCAGATGGGCTTTCCCTTGGCGTAGTCCTGCTCCCATGCGAAGCCGTCGCGCCAGATTTCGACGTCCAGCTCCTCACTGAGCGCGTTGACGCAGCTTACGCCGACGCCGTGCAGGCCGCCGGAGACCTTGTAGTTGGAGGCGTCGAACTTGCCTCCGGCGTGGAGCTTGGTGAGAACGACCTGGACGGCGGGCATCTTGACGCCGTCGGTGACCATGTCGTCCACCGGGATGCCGCGGCCGTTGTCGACGACGGTGATGGAGTTGTCGACGTGGATGGTGACATCGATGCGCGTGGCGTATCCGGCCAGCGCCTCGTCGACGGAGTTGTCCACCACCTCGTAGACCAGGTGGTGAAGGCCAATTTCGCCGGTCGATCCGATGTACATGGCGGGACGCAGGCGGACGGCTGCGAGGCCTTCGAGCACGGTGATATTTTCGGCGGAGTACCCGCCGCCGTCCTTGTGTTCGGGAGCAGAAGGCGGGGTCGCGGGGGTGAGTTTTGCGTCCTGATTGAGCGCGAGCAGTTCAGGCTCAGGGCTGATTACGGTCGATGCCATTCACACTCCATGCGGCGGTGTTGCGGCCGCAAAAATCAGGGTCCGGAAACGAGGGCCGGAAGCTGGCCCGAAGACTTCACAAAAGGCGCGCCAAATCAGTGTTTTCAGCGGTTTCTTAGCCTTCTGATCCCTAGCTAATTATAGCACGTTTCCGGGGGTGATTTTGGGGTGAATTTCGGTGCAAAAAGAGGGCATAACAGGCTGCGGAAGGGGTTGCGGCGGGGGATGGAGAGCTGGTTTCAGCGGCGTGTTGTGTTACGAACAAAATACGGAGATTCCGGGCACACGACTTCGCTTCGGTCCAGTCAGGAGGATGACTCCGGGCCAGTCCGCCAGGCGCGCCGGAGCAGCAGCCAACCCGCCGGATAAACGGCCAGGGCGATCCAGATCACCGGCCACGGGTCGAAGAACATCAGGCTCCATGAGAGACAGAGATGCATTGCGAGGAAGAGCAGCGCGGCCGGCGTGGAGGCGAGAGATGCCCTTGCAGTACCCATCAGAATGGGCATTGCAACCAGGAAGAGCGGCCAGCTATAGAAGTAGAGGCGCAGGAACGATTCCCCGAGCAACGGGGTGAGAACGAACGAGACGACGCCGTAGAGGACACAAAAACGCAGCAAGATCGCATCGCGTCCGGGCCGATTGGCTGGCTCGATGCGCATCCGGCGCAATTGGAAGAGCAGCAACGGGAAGAGCCCGAAGCTGGCCAGAGCGGCGGCGATGGCACGGAGAGGATAGTGAAAGTCGGGGTTGCAAAATCCGATTGCGTTCAGCGGCCCCAGGTGCAGGGGGACCTGCCATCGGGGCACCTCACATGCGCGGTAGACGTTGGCCCAGGGATTCAGGCCAAGCACGTTTTTGAGGAAGTTCCAGGGCATCTTCGCCACCATGTAAAACATGGGCGAGATGTGCTCCTGGTTGGGCAGCGCGTCCAGTGTGAGGCGATGGACAATCAACATTCCGGCAGCGATTGCCAGAATTGACGCGGCGGCCTCGCGCAGGCGGAGGCGGCGCCCGCCGGCGATGAGGAAGCATGCGACCGTCAACAGCGTCGACTCGCGCGTGAGCATCAGCGGAAACATCATCAGCGCGGCGAGCATTATGTGGCCGCGCCACAGCAGAAGCAGAAAACAGCAGAGCAACGCCGCGTAGACAAGATCGGGCAGCGCCAGGTCTTCGAGCTGCCGGCCCCAGAACAGCAGACCGGCGATGGCCGGGACCATCCATCGCGGTGCGCCGGAGCGGACCAGAAGATAAAGGACTGTGCCCAGAAACACGGCGAAGCTCAAGGCCCCTTCCAGGAAGAAGCTATGCGCCATCGACAGATGCAGCAGATGTGCAAAAGCCTGAACGATGAGGACGCCGAGTTGCCGGGAGGCGAACGGCAGCATAACCAAGTTTTTCCGATGGTTCGCCATGGCCAGATACTGATTCGCATCCGGCTCCAGGAAGACAGATCCCAGCTTCCAGGTCAGGGCGACGGAGAGCAGCGTGGCGCCGGCGAATGCGAACCAGAAGGCACGGCTGCGCCGACGGCCGCTCCAGAGACGCATCGAGAGGACCAGGTCTGACATGAACGCCTTGTGCTGTGACGCAAACACCGGGATTCGTCTACCGGACGGCGATCTGGCCGTAGTTGGAGGCCGTCCATGAGGTTGTGGTGATGGTCTCGACGGGGGGGCTGCTGCCGGACTCGTCCGGGGTGAAGACGTCGATGGCCAGCAGGTTCGTCGTGGGAGCCAGGGTGACCACGTAAAGGTTGTCGAGGGCATCGACCGCCAGGCCGGAGAGGGAATAGGAGGCGACTGCGGTGAGCGTGCGCGTGGGGGCGGCATTGCCGGTGGCGCCGGGAGCGAACTCCAAGACCAGAGATGAGTTGCTCGGCTGGTTATACGACGCAACGTAGATGTCCCCGGTGGAGTCGAGCGCCACGCCCAGCGGCGCGCTGATCTGGGTCATTGTGCCGGAGAGGATGCTGGCGGGCGCGACGTTTCCGGTGGCCGTGGAGGAGAAGACCAGGACGTTGTCGCCGGCGGTGTTGGCCACATAGATGTTCTGCGCTGCGTCCACGGCGATCGATCTGGGGGAGTTGAGCTGGGTCAGGCTGCCGGTGATGAGCCGCACCGGCGCCGCGTTGCCCGTGGCGCCGGGGGCGAAGACGCTGATGTTGTTTCCGTTGAGCGCATAGACCGCGCCGGATGCATCCACGGCAATGGAGGTTACCATCGTCTGCGTCGAGGGGTTGGTGAGCGCGATCGAGCGCGTTGGCGTGGCCTGGCCGGTGGCGGCGGGCGCATAGACCAGAATCTCGTAGAGCGTGGGGAAGGTGGTTACGCTGCCGGAGACGTAGAGATTGCCCGCGGTGTCGACGGCCAGAGCCTGGAACGCGGTCTGCGAGGGGATGGTGATGGTGTTGGATGGATTGACGAGCGCCTGCCAGGTCTGCCCGTTGAGCAGTGGCAGCTCCAGCACGCTGCTGCCCGCCACGCCTGTGCTGTTCTGCACCACATAGAGCGTGAAGGAGGGCCCTGTCTGCTGGATTTGGCCGCATCCGATCGCCAGCAGAAGCATGGTGGATGCACAGACGGGAAGAAAGCGATTCAGGGGCACGGTGTTCTCCTTGGAGCTTGTTTCATTGCATCTGCGAAGAGCCTGTCGCGGCGGACGGACGGATTCTTCCATTACCTTACGCTGCGAGGGAATGGTTCGCAATTGATTTTCAACTTGGATGCTCTTGAAAGTACATGGCTTGCGATAGAGCGGTTTCACCATAGGTCCTTACAGATGCGAAGAACGTTTGCGTGGTTTTTCCTCAAGAAAAACCACTTTAATAATTCTCGCGCGATAACAGTTGCGGTGAAACCGCTCTAGCCATCGAAGAGACGGGCGCAGGCGGGCGCGCAGGGCGTGTCCCGGCGTGCGCAGGCGGGCGAAGAGCTATCATTGCGGCGCGGAATCGGCTACACTTGTAGGGTTGTCCAGAAACGCCAAGGAAACACAATGCCAAAGTTGAAGACCCATACGGGCGCATCCAAGCGCTTCACCAAGACCGCGTCCGGCCTGTTCAAGCGCGGGCAGTCGAAGACGCGCCACATCCTCACCTCGAAGGCCACCAAGACCAAACGCCACCTGGGCCAGTCGGTCCTGATCTCCAAGGCGGACACGCCGAAGGTGGCACGGATGCTTCCCTACGCCTGAGGTTTGGGCGGAGTTTTACTGAGTCTTTCAAGTCGAGCCGCCGCGGAGTTCGGATTCGGGGCCGGAGGTTAGAGGCCGCGGAGACGGAGTCCAAAGCAAAGGGCAAGATGGATGCGTTACGGCCCCTGGGTTTCAGCGCGAGCGAACCCACCGAGACTTGAAGTTGCATAGCGCGTGAAGAGGAACCCTTTCCTCCAGCCGCTTTAACCGAAGTACGCAAAAGGAGAACAGCGATGCCCCGTGTAAAACGGAGTACAAAACGCAGCGACCGCCGCAAGAAGATCCTGCATCGCGCGAGCGGCTACTACCTGACAAAATCCAAGCTGTACCAGTCGGCGCAGGAGGCCGTGGAGCGCGGCCTGAAGTTTGCCTACAGCGGGCGCAAGCAGAAGAAGCGGCAGTTTCGCGCGCTGTGGATCGTGCGCATCAACGCGGCCTGCCACGCCAACGAGATCAGCTACTCGACCTTCATCAACGGGCTGAAGCTGGCGGGCAACGCGCTGGACCGCAAGATCCTGGCGGAGATTGCCGCGCACGACGCGGCCGGCTTTGCCACCCTGGTGGGCACGGCGAAGGCCGCGCTGGCCGCCGCCAAGGCCACGCGCGAGAAGGGCAAAAAGTAAGCTTCAGTTATGCAGTACGAACGATGGGCGTGGCTTCAGCCGCGTCCATCGTTTTTTTGCTGTGTCAGGGCTGCATCGATTCCCACCCATTGCGCAGAGAACGTGCAATGGATGGGGCACCCGTCTTTCGGATCCTCGGTGTGTTCCGATTTCATATGTGCTCATTCACTGTGATCGTTCTATCGCCGCCACCTTTGTCGAGGAATTCTACAGTAAACTTTTTGATGGTCTTCCTCATCTCCACATTAATGATTGAAACCACGATCACTAGCGTATTGTTGAACACTACCGTGAACTCTCTCGGGGCTGGAAAATGAGGAAGTTCTGGAGCACTGGCGAGTCTGATCGGCGGAATATAAGAGTTCTCATACACCTTCCAGTCCCGTCCGTAAAGCGTCCCCAATACAATGGCCTTTCTTTCTCCTGCACCAATGTCGATCTGGCTTGCTGGATCATTCAGCCAATAGGCGCGAGCAATTTGAGCTAGTGTTCTCCCATCGCTATCCCGGTAACTGATGGCGGCAACGACGCCTGAAATAGCCTCACAGCTCTCGCCCTCATTAGCAGCCTTGTTCTCCACCCAGACAATCACACTGGGCGTCCCGCTGGCGTAGATGCTCCAATGACCCATCCTAAACATCAAGATTGGCATCTCAGACCCGCAAATGGACAGTCTCAACTTTGGCGGCTCAGTGGACGGCGGATACGCAGGCGGTGACACCGTCTGCCTGTTCGAATGACTGGGAGAAACCGTTTGGGAAACGATCGGCGAGAGTGTGTGAGACAGATTGATATTGATCGGTATCTGGGCTGACGGTTGGACCGAACCAGGTTGCTTTGCTCCAACCTCTTTGGCTTTTGCCAATAACCACCACAGCCACAGTGCGCCAGATACCACCCATCCCACCCAAACATACCGATGCAAGTTCTGGCGAATCCAGACAGAACCAACGATTGTGCTGATTTGAAAGACTGCACTCGCCATCGCAGAAGCAACCGCAGCGATGAATACCGCAAATGTCCCTTTAGCCATGATGAATAATTGTCTTCCCTTTTCGCCCTGTGCGACAAGTATGTAATTGCACTTTCGAGAGCCCCGACTTGTTCAGAGCTTGGGCGAGTGCGGGTTATTGGGCGCCGCGGCGCAGCAGTATGGTCTTGATGGTCTCGAACATGATCAGCAGGTCGAGGCCCAGCGACATGTGCTTGATGTAGTAGAGGTCGTACTCCAGCTTTTCCTTGGTCTCGGCCAGCGTGGCGCCGTATCCGTAGCGCACCTGGGCCCATCCGGTCAGGCCGGGGCGGATCAGGGTGCGCAGGTAGTAGAAGGGGAGCTCGTCGGTGAGCCATGCGACGAACTGGGGGCGCTCCGGGCGCGGGCCGACGAAGCCCATCTCTCCGCGCAGGATGTTCCAGAGCTGGGGGACCTCGTCGATGCGCGTCTTGCGCAGGAAGGAGCCGACCTTGGTGACGCGTGGGTCGTCCTTGGTGGCCCACTTTGCGCCGCCGGATTCGGCGTCGGTGAACATGGTGCGGAACTTGATGACGTTGAAGATGCGCCCGCCCATGCCGACCCGGGGCTGGCGGAAGAAGAGCGGGCCGCGGGAGGAGAGCTTGACGGCGAGGGCGACGAAGGGGAAGACCGGCAGAAAGAGGAGAAGTCCGAGCGCAGCGGCGGTGAGGCTGACCAACTGGCGGGTGAATTGCAGCGAGGGCGACAGGCGGAAGCCTTCGCTGTAGAGGAAGCTGGAGGGGCGCAGCCCTTCGAGCTGGATCTTGCCGTAGAGACGCTCGCGCAGGGTCCTGTCCTCCTCCACTTCGATGCCGCGGAAGCGCAGCAGGAGGAGCTCCTGGACGGGCAGTTCTCCGCGCTGGACCTCCATGGCGACGATGATGCGGTGCACCGGGGGATCGGCCTTGGCGATGCGGTCGAGGACGGAGATCCAGAGCTGTTTGCGCTGGGAGGGTTCGAGATCCACGTCCTCCCAGAAGACGACCTCCATGCCGATGCCGGGTTGGGAGCGGATGGCCTCGACGATGGAGCGCGCGTACTCTCCGGCGCCCAGGACGTAGACGCGCTCGCGGAAGAGCTTCTGCGCGCCGACCCACTCGTAGCCCCTGCGCAGCAGGATCAGCGAGGGCGTAAGCAGGGCGAAGCCGAGGGTATAGACGAAGGGGCCGATGGCGACCTGGGGATCGAAGAAGAGGAAGGCGGAGAGCAGGAAACAGTCGAAGCCGATCACCAGAAGGATGCGGAAGTAGATCTGCTGGCGGGCGGAGAGGATGCGCGGCTCGTAGAGGTCGAAGTAGTAGGAGAGGACCAGGGTGACCAGGGTGATGAGGGCGATCTTGAGCAGGCCCTCCTGGTACTCCAGCGCGATGAAGGCGTCCGGGCCGAGCATGATCCAGGTGGCGGCCAGGAAGCAGCCGCAGACCACGCACGCCTCCGCAAGCAGCAGAATGATGGTGCGCGTGGGATAGTAGACGTTCAAGAAGCGGATCATTGACTGGGGCGTCCCCGGTTATTCTTCAATCTTGTCGTATCCGTCGTAGCCATAGTATCCCCCGGTCAGGGGAGGGTCTTCGACGGCGTTGAGGACAAAGCCAAGGACCTTGGAAGCCTTGAGTTCGGCGAGGGCGCGCTGGGCGGCCTGGTACTTGGTGGCGCCGCCGCGCGCAATCAGCAGAACGCCATCGCAGGAGCGGGCGAGGTTGACCCCGTCGGAGACGAGGTTGACGGGCGAGGAATCGACCACGATCCAGTCGAAGTGGGGCGAGGCCTCGGCGATGAGGCGGCCGAAGCGGCGGTTTCCGGAGAGGTCGGCGGCCTTGTCGCTGGCGGTGCCTCCGGGGATGAAGATCAGCGAGGCCAGGCCGGCGGGCAGGGGATGGCCGGTATCGCCGGGAATGGGGCGTTGCATGATCTCTGTGAGGCCTGCCTTGCCGGCCAGATACTCGGTGAGGCCTGGGCCCAATGGTGCGCCCAGCAGCTTGTGCAGCGAGGCACGGCGCATGTCGCCGTCAATGAGCAGAACGCGGGCGGCCTTGTGGCGGGCAAACGAGATGGCCAGGTTGGCGGCGACGAAGCTCTTGCCCTCCTGCGGCAGGCCGCTGGAGACGAGGATGGACTTCAGCGTGTTCAGGTCGCGGAACTCCTGCATCCGCGAGCGCAGGCTGCGGAACTGCTCCACCGCGGCGCCGCGCTGATCCAGCGCCGGGAGCTGATGCAGTGAAGGGAGCCATCGCACCTGGGAAATGTTCGGCAGATCGAGCGGGGAGTCGGCATCGAGCGCGGCGGCGGTTCTGGCCGCGGCGATTGGGATGGCTGTGGGAAAGGGCGCAGTGATGATTGGCGCGACTGGAACGGGCGCGACTGAGATTGGCGCGTTGTCATGAATGAGCGCAGCAGCGGGGCCGGCGATTGAGATTGGCGCGGCAGGGGCTGGCCCGGCGGGTTGAGCTGCAGGAAGGGGCTCCGCAGCAACGGGAATTGGCGCGGCGGGGATTTGCGCGATTGGAACAGGCCCTGTGGCGGGCGCGGACTCCGCGGCAACGGGAATTGGCGCGGCGGGTTCCGTAGCCGGTGCGGGTTCAATAACGGGGGCGGGTTCGGCGGCGGGGCGGTTGGCAGACTCCAACGCTGCACGGCGCATGGCTTCGTAGATATTGCTCATCTCTCGTCGCCTCCTTCCTCCCACCGCGTGTGCTTCAGCGAAGCAGGCGCGCGGTCTGTGGGAGTTGCGAAGCGCGAGGAGTAGACCATGTAGGATTGGGGGTCGAGGTCGAGGTCGCGCACCACGGCGTGGATGAGGGGAGCGGGGACCTGGTGGAGCTGTTCGACGTAGGCCAGGATGAGGGCCTGCTCGCAGATGAGGTTGATGATGCGCGGGATTCCGCAGCTTGCGCGATGGATGGCGGCGACGGCGTCCGGAAGGAAGATGGGGTCGGAGGAGCCGGCGACGAGCAGGCGCTGGGTGATGTACTCGGAGGTCTCGTCGGCGGAGATGGCGTGGGTGCGCGCCCAGAGGGCGATGCGCTGGCGCAGTTGGCGCAGGTCGGGCGCGGTGAGCTTCTCTTCCAGTTCGGGCTGGCCGGAGAGGACGATCTGCACCAGCTTGCGCGTTGGTGTCTCCAGGTTGGTGAGCAGGCGGACCTCTTCGAGCTGCTCCCAGGTGAGGTTCTGCGCCTCGTCGATGACGAGGACGCATGTCTCGTCGTGGCGGAAGCGCTCGATGAGCCAACGGTTGAGCTGGATGAGCATTCCGGACTTGGTGCGGGTCTGGGGGACGATGCCGAAGTCGGCCAGGATGAACTCGAAGAAGTCGAGGACCTCCAGGCGCGGGTTGAAGACGAAGGAGCTGAAGACGCGGCCGGGTTCGAAGGAGGCGAGAGCAGAGCGCAGCAGGGTGGTCTTTCCGGTTCCCACCTCGCCGGTGAGCACAATAAAGCCCTTGTGCGCGCCGATGCCGTACTCCAGCGTGGCGAGGGCCTCGCGGGTGTGCGCCATCCGCACCAGGAAGCGCGGATCGGGGCTGTCGGCAAACGGCGTGCTGTCGAGATGGAAGAAGCTCTTATACATGGTTATCCCTGGGCTTCCGCGATGGGTTCCTTGGGCTTGCGCCGGAAGGGCCGCTTCAGGCGGGCCAGCTTGCCGGGCTTGCGCTCTGCCACGTCGCCCGACCAGGCGATGACGGCCAGAGTGGGCAGTTTGGTGAAGGCCCAGACGTCGCGCTCGCTGCGCAGCGCGGTGTCGCGGTACTCGATCAGGGCGGTGAGCAGCAGGCCGAGAATCAGGCCGCCGGCCAAACCTCCGGAGGCGAAGACCCTGCGCTTGGGAAAGGTGGGGCTGTCGGGGAGGTTGGCTTCGTCGCGCAGGCTGAATGTCTCTCCTTCCTGCCGGCGCTCGAGATCGGTGGCCATCCGGGACTGGTTGAGCTTGGTCAGATCGCTGTCGTACAAGGCCTGCGAGGTCTGTGTGTCGCGGGTCAGCTCCTTGAACTCCGCCTCCACCTGCGGGCTGGACTGGATGCGCGCCTGATAGGAGTGGATCTGCTTGTTGAGCTGGGCCTGTTCGGCGCGCTTGGCCTGGATTCCGATGTCTGCGGCGCGGATGCGCGCGCGCAGGTCCTGGACGGCCGCGGAGTCGTTGCGGCCTGGGGCGGTGCTGGAAGCCGCGGAGGATGGGGCGGCGGGCGACTGCGCCATCTTGCGCCGCAGGTCGGCGATCTTGCGGTTGATGGCGATGACGTCGGGGTAGTCCGCGGAGTAGCGGGAGGCAAGGTTGGCCTGCTGCGCCAGCAGGTCCTGCATCTCCTTCTCGTCGCTCTGCGGAGAGGCTGCGCCGGGAGAGGATTCGGCCTGCTGGGCGAGCATCGTCTCCATGTAGGACTTGTCCTGCTCCATGCGGCTGAGGGCCTGGGTGGATGCGTCGAGCTGGGTGTTGAGGGTGCTGAGGATGTTGATGTTGTTGGCCTCATCCTCGGGCAGCATTCCGAAGTGCTCGCGCTGGAAGGCGGCCAGCTTTGCGTCCTGGTCGTCGAGGGTGCGCTTGGCGTTGTCGAGCTGCTCCTTGAGGAAGTCGGTTGTGCCCTCGGCGGCCTCCGAGCGCGAGCGGAGATTGGCCCCGGTGAACAGCGTGGTGATCTCCGCGCATACCTCCTGCGCGGTGTGCGCGTCGTTGGCGGTGAAGAAGATCTTGAAGCCGGGAAGGCCGTTGGAGCGGGCGATCTCGCTTGTGATGGGCTGAATGTCGATGTTCTTGCGCGCCAGCGTGATGCGGTCGTCCATGGAGAGATGCTGATCGGCGTAGAGGTCGAACTTCTCGATGATGGGCTGAACGCTGGAGCGGCTGAGGATCTGCTCCTTCATGGAGGCCAGGCGGCTGTTGATGTCTTCGGTGACGACCGAGGGGACAAAGTTCTCCGGCACTTTTTGCTGGTCGATGAGGACCAGGGTCTGCGAGACGTACTGCGGAGGGATGTAAAAGGTGGCAACAACCGCGAGGACCGGCATAATGAACGTGGGAATGGCGATGACCCACCAGTGGCGCTTGAGGATTGCCATATAATCTTCGACGTTCAGTGCGCGATGGCCAAGCATTTCTTTCTCCTTACGAGTGTCCGCCAAGACGGACCGCGGAGGGCGAGAAGGTGAGCCCGAAGCCGGCCACATTGGAGAGGCCGCTGAAGAGATCGACTGCGGAGGCCGTTCCCTGGGTGGACTGCTTTTGCAAAGTGTAGCTGGCGTAGGCGGAGAGTGTGCGGGTCAGGGCGCGCGAGACCTGCACGCCGGCCACGGTGGTGTGGAATGTGAAGGGAAGAGTAACGGCCGAGGGCAGGTCCGATGTCTGGGTGTAGGCCGTGGTGAGCGCGACCAGCCAGACGCGGTCGACGATGCGTCCGGCGGAGAAGATGACGGAGTTGGAGATGGCGCCGCCGACCACGCCGAAGCCGCTGTTGGTGCTGCGCGAGTAGGCGAGCGAGGCGTGGGAGAACTCTCCCGTGTAGTTGGCCGAGAGGTTGGCGAAGAGGCTGAGCGCGGGCGTAAGGCCCGGGCTGTCGATGCTGGTCCACTGCGGGCCGGCGGCGGCAACGGCGCCCAGCTTGCGCGTGAACTGATGGCTGACCTGCAGGCTGGCGGTCTGGCTGGAGAAGGCGGGCTGACGGATGCCGGGGCCCGAGCCGGAGTAGGTGTTGCGCGCGTAGGTGAAGTTTCCGGCGAGGGAGTTGCGCGCGTTAATGCGATGGCTGAGGCCGGCGCCGGCGGAGTCGCCGTCGCTGTCCAGGCCGGGGGAGCTGGGGACGGTGGAGCTGCCGGAGTTGTTGAGGAAGCGGATGAGCGAGTAGGAGCCGGAGGCGTTGAGCGAGGTCTTGCCGGTGATCTGGCGCTGCAGGCTGAGCGAGCTGGTGTTGGTGACGCGGGTGGAGTAGCCGGAGAGCACTCCCTGGCCGGGGTTGGCGCTGGTTGGCGCTGGAGTGGGACCCGGTTGACCGGGAGTGGGGCCTGTCTGCACGGGGTTGACGCCTGTCGGCCCGGGGTTGGCTCCCGTCGGCACAGGGGTGACGCCGAGATCGCCTGCGCCGGGAATGCCGGAGAGCCCGGTGGAGGCGGTCTGCGGCATATAGTTGACGGCGTCGGAAAGCGTGAAGGTCCAGCGGTGCGTGTTGACCGCTTGAGAGAGCGAGAGGTTGAGGTAGTTGTAGGAGGGCTGGTTCGACGTACTCCAGGAACGCCCGCCGGTGAAGACCGCGCCGAAGGGGTCGCGCGAACTGCTGGTGATGAAGGCGAGGTCTCCCGTCAGGTTGGTGAAGGAGGCGACGCCTGAGTTGCCGAGGTAGTTGGAGGTGACGCTCTGGGAGGCGCTGAGGGCGTACTGCAGCGTGCCCGACGTGCTAGGCAGCGAGAAGCCTGTGGAGATGGGCGAGGTTGCGGGCAGCGCCTGGGTCAGGGCGCGATGCGCCAGCAACGGCAGAAGCAGAAGGAGGGTTGAGGCGGTCTGAAAAGCGGTCTGGGGGGACTTGATCATGGGACCACAATGGTGTCGCCGGGGACGAGCGAGACGCCCTGCATGTCTCCCTTCTTGATGGCCAGGGCGTAGTCGAAGGGGATCTTCTGCTGCCTGTCCCCGCGCAGGATGTAGATGTGCTTCTTGTTGGCGTAGGGGGTGAGTCCGCCGGCGGTGGCGATGGCCTGCAGCACAGTCATTCCTGGAGAGATGGCAAGCGGGCCAACGTGCATGACTTCGCCGATCAGGTAGACGCGCTTGCTGTTGACGGCGAGAACCGTTACGTCGACCACCGGATCGGTGACGTACTGCTTGAGGCGGTTGCCGATGTCGGCGGCGAGCTGCATGGGGGTGAACCCGGCGGCGGTGATGTCTCCCACCAGCGGGAGCGAGATCTTTCCATCAGGCCGCACGGGGAGGGCGGGAGTGGAGAGGTTGGGCTCCTGCCAGACCGTGATCTGCAGGGTGTCTTCCGCGCCGATGATGTAGTTGGAGGCGACGTTGGACGGGCGGGCAGCGGGGGCTGGGCGCGCGGTTGAGTATGAGGTTGCGGGGTGGTTGATGGCGGGCGCGGCGGCAGGTTTGGCGCCGGGCGCAGGATTGCTGACTGTCTGCTGAGCAACGCCTGCGGCGAGCGCCGGAACAAGGCAGATCGAAAGCAGCGCACAGCGCAGAGGGGTCATCGTTCCTGCCGATTCATGCGCGTCGCGGAATGCAGCCGCCTGAAACCGGCTTCGACGCTCGCATCGAGACTCGCATCGGGGGTCGAAGGCCGCACCCTGCCGGCCCATCTTTTGGGAACAGAGATCCATGGCAAACCACCTGTTTGGGCCGCATCGAGCCCGCAGACTCTTCTTGAGCCGCGCAACGCGCCCGTGGCAATTTTACACTCCTAAGGTGTGCCATTTGGCGGCCTTGCGCACCCGGGTACCTCGAAAGACGTAGACCGCAAAGGTACCTTTTGCGTGCGATAATCCGCTGGGCCTTTGAATTGCCATAGGATTACTCTGGGATTAGTTCCGGGCTTGCTTCTGGGATTGGTTCAGGTGCTGCGCGTGAAGTCGAATCCGATGCACACGGCCTCCGATGCTGCGATGCCTCCTGCCCTTGCTGCGAGCGGGCCGCTGCTGCTGGTCGTCGCGCTGCTTGTGCTGCTGTACCACGGTGTCGCGGTGAAGCTGGTGACGGACTGGACCCAGCTTCCGGACTTCTCGCACGGGTTTCTGATCCCGTTTTTTGCGGCATTCCTGTTATGGGACAAACGGCGCGAACTTCAGGGCACGGCGATTGCGCCGAGCTGGGCGGGGGCGTGGCTGGTGGCCTTCGGGCTCTTTGTACTGTTGCTGGGCGTCTTCGGCGCGGACCTGTTCCTGCAGCGCACTTCGTTTGTCCTGCTGGCGGCGGGGCTGGTGTGGACGCTGCTGGGCCGCCAGATGCTGGGACAGGTAAAGTTTGTGCTCTTCGTGCTTCTGCTGGCGATTCCGCTGCCGACGATTCTGTTCAACCAGATTACGTTTCCCTTGCAGATTCTGGCATCGCGGCTGGCCAGCGCGCTGCTTCCTCTGGCCGGGGTCCCGGTGCTGCGCGAGGGCAATGTGATCCAGTTGCCGGCCATGCAGTTGGAGGTGGCCGAGGCGTGCAGCGGCATCCGGTCGCTGATGAGCCTGTTCACGGTTGCGGTGATCTACGGCTACCTTCTGGAGCGCAAGACGTGGCGGCGGGTGGCGCTGGCGCTGGCCAGCGTTCCCATTGCGGTGGCGGCCAATGGGGCGCGGATCTTCGGCACCGGACTGTGCGTGCAGTACTGGGACCCGGACAAGGCGATGGGCTTCTTCCATGAGTTCTCCGGCTGGCTGATGTTCCTGATCTCGCTGGGGTGTCTCTATCTGGTGCATCGCGCGATGGAGCTGGCGGCGGGGAAAGGCAGGCACACGGCATGAGGAGCGCGCGGCCCTGGTCTCCACAACTCTGGTTTGCGGCCCTGCTGATGCTGTCCGCGGCGCTGCTGCTGCACCTGCGCGGAGATGTGGACCGCGTGCCGCCCAGCAGGCCGCTCAGCGAGTTTCCGATGACGGTTGGGACGCGAACCGCGACCGAGATCGTGATGGATGAGGATGTATTGCAGAACCTGGGCAAGGGGGAGTTCCTGAACCGGGTGTATATTGCGCAGCCTCCGATCGAGGGCAGTCCATTGCCGGAGAACGCAAGCATCGGCGACCGCGCGTCGATCGGGCTCTTTATCGGCTACTTTCCCACCCAGCGCACGGGGCAGTCGATCCACTCGCCGCAGAACTGCCTGCCCGGCGCGGGATGGAACTTTGAGTCGTCGTGGATCACGACACTGACCAACGCGGCAGGCAAAAAATACCAGGTGAAGGAGTTTCTGATTTCGAATGGGACCTCGACGCAGGAGGTCCTGTACTGGTACCAGATGCATGGGCGCGTCATCGCGGGCGACTATGCGGCGAAGCTGTATACATTGGCCGACTCGATCCGCTACGGACGCACCGACGCTGCCCTGGTGCGCGTCATCACGCCCGTCGAGCCGGGCGAGGACAGGCTGCAGGCGCGCGCACGCACGATGAAGTTTGCCGAGCAGATCGCGCCGCTGCTTCCAGCCTATATTCCCGATTGAGGAAGCCGCTGCTCCGCTGCCGGTGCTCGCCCGGCCCTCGGCGCGAAGCGCAGGTTTGCAAGAGACGGCATGAAAGAGAAGAATTGAAGGGAACGGCAAGGGAAGATGAGGAATTCGCCAATGTTCAAACTACGCAAAGTGCAGGTTGCCCGGGTCTCGGCGGTGGTGGCGGTATCGCTGGCGCTGGTCTTCACCGCCGGATGCAGCCGCGACCCGAACGTGCGCAAGCAGAAGTACCTGGAGAGCGGCAAGAGGTATGAGGCCGCCGGCAAGTACAAAGAGGCCACCGTGCAGTTCCTCAATGCGCTGAAGGTGGACAAGAACTTCGGCGACGCGCACTACGAGATGGCCAAGACGTATCTGAAGATGAACACTCCGATGCTGGCCTACACGGAGCTGATGAAGACGGTGCAGGTGAGTCCGGGGAACGTGCAGGCGCACATCGATCTGGGGAACCTGCTGCTGGATGGACGCGCCACCGACCGCGCGGAGGCGCAGGCCAACGCGGTGCTGGCGATCGACCCGAACAACGCGGACGCATACGCATTGCTGGCCGGCGTGGCGCAGCGCAGGGGCAACAACGCGGATGCACTCAAGCTGATCCAGCGGGCGTTGCAGCTCGGTCCCAACCGGGCCAGCTTCCATACCGCGGCGGCGCTGTTGCTGACGGCGGACCCGGCGAACGAGGCCTCGGCCGAAGACGAGCTGGGCAAGGCGGCATCGCTGGACCCCAAGGACGCAACGCCGCATCTTGTGCTGGCGGAGCTGATGGAGAAGAAGGGCGATCTGCAGGGCGCGGAGCAGCAGTACACGGCGGCCGTCGCGATTGCGCCGGACAACCTTCGGCCGCGCGCCGCGCTGGCCGGGCTCTACTTCCGCGTGGGCAACAAGGACAAGGCCGAGCAGACGCTGCATCAGGCGGTGGCCGATCTGCCCGAGAACGAAGAGGCCACGACGCTGCTGCGCGACTACTACGCCAAGACGCAGCAGTTGGACCGCGCCGAGGCCGCCTTTGCGGAGCTTGCCGCGAAGTTTCCCAAGAGCTTCGCCATCAAGATCACCTACGCGCGCGTTCTCTTCGACAGGAAGAACTATGCCCAGGCGTCGTCGGTGGCAGCTGTGCTGACCAAAACCTATGCAGGCAATCCCCAGGTGCAGGTCCTGAATGCGCTGCTGTTGGTGAACACGGGCAAGATTGACGACGCAATCGCGCTGCTGAAGAAGGCGGTGAAGGACAACCCGAACGACGTGCAGACACGGCTGCTGCTGGCGCAGGTGGCGTCCGGCAAGGGAGACCTGCCGACCGCCGAGGCGAGCCTGCGCGAGGTTGCGAAGCTCAATCCCGGGAACCTGGATGCGGCCAGCGGTCTGGCGCAGATCGCGGCCGTGCGCAACGACGCCAGTATGCTCTCCGAGGTGGCGGACAAGACGATCCAGCAGCACCCCGACTATGTGATGGCCTATCTGTGGCGTGGCACGGCGGAGGCCAGCCGCAAGGAGTACGACAAGGCGGAGGCGGACTTCCAGGCGGTCTTGAAGGCGAGTCCGGACAACCCATCGGTGTACCTGGAACTGGGCCAGGTCCGTATTGCCCAGGGGCATCTTCCCGAGGGCATGGCGATGCTGCAGCAGGCGCTGGACAAGGACCCGAACTCGGACCGCGCGCTGGGGATGCTGGCCTCCTACGACCTCAAGCAGAAGCAGCCGGCCAAGGCCCTTGCGCGGGTGCAGGCGCAGATCGCCAAGGAGCCGCAGAATGGCAACTTCTACTCCGAGCTTGCCGCCGTTCAACTGCAAACCAGGGACTTCAAGGACGCGCAGCAGAGTTCGCAGAAGGCGATGCAGTTGAACCCGTCAAGCCTCGACGCGGTCGACATCTATACCCAGGCCGAGATCGCCCTGAACGACATCGATCCTGCAATCGCAACCTGGCAGGGTTGGATCGGTTCCCACCCCAACGACGCCCATGCGTGGCAGATGGTGGGATCGTTGCAGGAGGCGAAGGGCGACAACTCGACGGCGATGGAGGCGTACAAGAAGGCGCTGCAGATCGACCCGAACAATGCGATTGCCTCCAACAACCTGGCGTATCTGATGGTGGAGAACGGCCAGAATGTGGATGTGGCGCTGACCCTGGCGCAGGCCACGCGGCGCGCCATGCCGGACTCGCCGCATACCGCCGACACACTGGCCTGGGTCTACTTCTATAAGGGGAACTACTATGCGGCGCGGGACCTGCTGGAGGAAGCGCTCCGGTCGGCCCCGGACAACGCTTCCATGCATCTCCACCTGGGCATGACCTACGGCAAGCTGAACGACAAGTCCGACGCCGTACTGCATCTGAAGAAGGCCGCGGCGCTCGCGCCCAACAGCAAGACGTCGAGGGACGCAAGCGACGAGCTGGCGAAGCTGGGGTAGGGGCGGCGCGGTGTTCTTGAGTCAGAGCGCCGAGGCGGCCCTCTTCTCTTTTTCGGCGAGGTACCAGGCCACGGTCTTCCGCAGGCCCTCGTGGAAGCGGGCCTTCGGCTGGTAGCCAAGCTCCTTGCCGGCGCGGCTGATGTCGGCCAGCGAGTGGCGAATGTCGCCCGCGCGCGGCGGGCCGTAGAGCGGCTTGCCGGTGAATCCGAGCTGGCCTGCGATGGCCGCGTAGACATCGTTCAGCGTGTGGCTCTCTCCGGTCCCGATGTTGAAGACGCGGCCCGTGGCCACCGTGCTGGGCGCCCGGCAGGCCAGCAGGTTGGCGCTGACCGCGTTGTCCACGTAGTTGAAGTCGCGGCTGGTTAGGCCGTCGCCGAAGATGGTGGGAGTCTCGCCTGCCATCATCGTGGTTGTGAACTTGGCGATGACGCCGGAGTAGGGCGAATCCGCGGCCTGGCGCGGGCCAAAGATGTTGAAGTAGCGCAGGCAGACGCCTTCCAGCCCATACGTCCGGTAGAAGGCCTGGATGTAGTACTCGCATGCCAGCTTCTGCACGGCGTAGGGCGAGAGCGGAAGCGGCGGCATCTCTTCCTGCTTGGGCTGGGTGGGCTGGTCTCCGTAGGCCGAAGACGACGCCGCGTAGACGATGCGCCGCACACCAGCGTCGCGCGCTGCGAGCAACAAATTGAGCGTGCCGTTGATGTTCGACTCATGCGAGGTGAGCGGGTCTTTGACCGAGCGGGGAACCGAGGCCAGCGCCGCCTGGTGCAGGATGTACTCCACGCCCTCGCAGGCGGAGCGCATCCCGGCGGCGTCCTGCAGGTCCATCTGCTGGAAGTCGATCCGGTTGCGAATGCCGGCGAGATTCTCCAGGCTTCCGGTCGAGAGGTTGTCGAAGCCGCGCACCTCGTCTCCCCGCTCAAGGAGCGCGTGGGCCAGGGTTGAGCCGATAAAGCCTGCGATTCCGGTAATCAAGTAACGGGACATTGGTTCTCCACCCAAAATATTTTTCTGAGCTGTCGAGCCATCTTATCGCAAACCCAAAAATCGCCGCGGTTGCAGGTCTACGCAGAATTAATACTGGGGCGCAGCAATTCCAACTATATCGGGCGTAAGGTTGGATGCGATAATCGGGAGCATGTTGAATCCCAGCCAACCAAAGACCAGCCAGGTTTTGAATCCCAGCCAAGTCGTTCTGCCGCGGATTGCGCGGGAGCGTCTCGATCGCATTCAGGCGCGCACCGCCCGGATCGGAGTCATCGGGCTGGGCTACGTTGGATTGCCGCTCTCGCTGCTTCTGGCGGAGGCGGGGTTCAAAGTGACCGGCTTCGACATCGACGCAAAGAAAGTGGACGACCTCGAAGCCGGCCGCTCGTACATCTTTCGCATTGCGGCCGCGGAGATCGAGGCTGCGCGACAGAAGGGATTTAGCGCGACGACGGATTTTGCGCGTCTGTCGGACCAGGACGCGATTATTCTGTGCGTTCCTACGCCGCTCACCGAACACCGCGAGCCGGACCTGAGCTTTGTGGAGAATACGGCGAAGGCTGCGGCACCTTGGATCCGCGAGGGCCAACTCGTCGTGCTGGAGAGCACGACCTATCCCGGCACTACCGAAGAGTTGCTGATTCCGCTGCTGGAGGCGGGCAGTCCTCATGGGCTGAAGGCGCAGGCCAAGGGCGCGGCGGCCGAAAGCGGCGTCTTCTATGCGGCCTTCTCGCCGGAGCGCGAGGACCCGGGCAACGTCACGGTGGCGCGGCGCGACATTCCCAAGGTCGTGGGCGGGCACGAAGCGATCGCCACCGAGCTTGCGGCCACCCTCTACGAGGCGATCTTTGCCCGCGCGGTGCGCGTCTCCTCCACCCGCGTGGCGGAGATGACCAAGCTGCTGGAGAACATCTACCGCTGCGTCAACATCGCGCTGGTCAACGAGCTGAAGCTGCTCTCGCTGCGCATGGGCGTTGACATCTGGGAGGTGATCGACGCGGCCTCCACCAAGCCCTTCGGCTTCCAGCCCTTTTATCCGGGGCCGGGACTGGGCGGGCACTGCATCCCCATCGACCCGTTCTATCTGAGCTGGAAGGCGCGCGAGTTCGACTTCAACACGCGCTTCATCGAGCTGGCCGGCGAGGTCAACGAGGCGATGCCCGGCATCCTGATGCTGGGCATGGCCTACAAGAAGGACATCGACGACCTGCGCGAGTCGCCCTCGCTGACCGTGATCGAGCTGCTGCGCGAGCAGGGCGCGGAGGTACTCTACAACGATCCCTACTTCCCAACCGTGGGCCGCGGCCGCCACTACAACCTGAATATGAGGTCCACCCCGCTGACCGATCTTGCGCAGTACGACTGCGTGCTGATTATGACCGACCACTCCGGCTACGACTACGCTGCGATTGTGCGCCAGTCGCGGCTGGTGGTGGACACGCGCAATGCCACCAGGGGGATTGCGTCCGAAAAGATCGTTCGCTGCTAGATCACGTGCAGCCGGGCGGCGTAGGCTGGATGAGGTTATTATCCGGGCTGCGCAGGCCGGAGGGATTTGCATGCAGGATGTGAGGACGATCAACGACGCGTTCCTGAAGATGAGCGGGCGCGGCGACGAGGTGGTCTGGCGCTGGCTGGATGCGAGCGCGGGGGTGGATGGGACATGGAAGCCGATCGCGTCGGCGGAGGCGTATGGACGGGTGCGCGCGCTGGCGGCGCGGCTTGCCCAGTGGGGCGTCGTCAAGGGCGATCGCGTGGCGCTCATCAGCGAGAACCGCTGGGAGTGGCCGGTGACGGACTTTGCGGTGCTGGCGCTGGGCGCGGTCGATGTGCCGCTGTATATGACGCTGACCGCCGAGCAGGTGGGGTATATGCTGCGCGACTCCGGCGCCAAGGTTGCGGTGGTCTCGTCGTGGGAGCAGGTGGAGAAGGTGCGTGCGGCGGGCGTGCTGCCCGGGCTGGAGCATGTGCTGGTGATGGATGAGATGGAACCGGAGCAGGCAACTGTTTCGTCTCCCACTCATCGCGATGAAGCCGTGATGAATGGGGCACCCGGCGTATTCGCTGTGCAGAGCTTTGCCGAGTTGATGAAAGATTCGGTTGCAATGCAAGAGCGCGACGCCGAGTTCGACGCGCTCGCTCGCCTGGTGCAGCCGGACGATCTGGCGACCATCATCTACACCTCTGGCACCACCGGCGAGCCCAAGGGCGTGATGCTGACCCATGGAAACCTGGCGAGCAACTTCACCATGTCGACGCGGCCCTTCGGGTTTACCGAGCAGGACAGTTGCGTCTCGTTTCTTCCGCTCTCGCATGTCACGGCGCGCCACCTGGACTACGCGATGATGGACCAGCGCGTGACGCTGGCCTATTGCCCGAAGTTCGACCGGATTGCGACGGCGATGAAGCAGGTGCGGCCCACCCTCCTGGTGGCCGTGCCGCGCGTCTACGAGAAGATCCGCCAGGCAGTCGAAGGCAAGTCGCACGGCGCCAGGAAGATGGTGCTGAACTGGGCGCTGAGCGTGGGCAGGAAGCATCGCGCCCAGACGCTGGCGGGAAAGCAGCCCGGCGGGTTGGGGTGGAAGCTGGCGGACAAGCTTGTCTTCTCCAAGATTCGCGCAGCATTTGGCGGGCGCGTGAGGTTCTTCGTCTCCGGCGGCGCGCCCCTGGGGATGGACACGGCGGGCTGGTTCGCCGATGTTGGAATCCGCATTCTCGAAGGCTATGGGCTCACCGAGACCTCGCCGCTGATTGCGGTGAATGATCCCCAGAGCTATCGCATCGGGTCGGTGGGGCCGGTGCTGCCGAACGTCGAGGCGCGCTTCGCGGCGGACGGCGAGCTGGAGGTGCGCGGGCCCTCGGTCTTCCATGGCTACTGGAACAAGCCCGAGGAGACCGCGGCGGCCTTCACCCCCGATGGCTGGCTGCGCACCGGAGACATCGGAATGATCGACGCGGATGGCTTCCTATCCATCACCGACCGCAAGAAGGAGATGCTGAAGACCAGCGGCGGCAAGATGATCGCTCCGCAGCCCATCGAGAACAAGCTGAAGGCGCGCATGCTGGTGGCGAACGCCGCGCTGGTGGGCGACAAGCACAAGTTTGCCTGCGCGCTGATCTCGCCCAACTTCGCGATTCTGGAGAGCTGGGCGCGGGTGAAGGGCGTGGTCTATCCGGCGGGCGACCGCAAGGCGCTGGTCGCAGTGCCGCAGGTGGTGGCGCGCTATCAGCGCATCGTCAACGAGGTGAATGCCACGCTTGCGCCCTACCAGACCATCAAGCGCATCGCCGTGGTGCCGGACGAGTGGACGGTGGAGGGCGACGAGCTGACGCCCAGCATGAAGCTCAAACGCCGCGTCGTAGAGCAGAAGTACGCCGCGGAGATCGCCGAGTTCTACCAGGACGAGGCGACCTCGTCGCGCTAGGTGTTCGGAAAGCGCGGTTGGGCGGTAGAATTGGCTTGCGAGGTGCTCTATGGACTGGACAGGGTGCGAGCTGGTGGAAGTCATTCCGGGCAAGGTATCGGGCCGACCCTTGGTGAAGGGGACGCGCATTCCCGCGGATGTGATTGTAGAGAATTTTGAGGCAGGTTCTCCGGTGGAGGAGATTGAGGAGAATTATCCCTCGCTCTCATCGGCGACGATCTGTAGCCTTCTCAACTTCGCCCAAGCGCGGCAAGTGCGGCGCATCGCATGAAGGTTCTTCTGGATGAGGACCTGCCGCATAAGCTGCGGCTGGGCTTGACAAATCATGATGCAAGCACGGTTGCCTATGTCGGGTGGAATGGGTTAAAGAATGGGGAACTGCTGAGTGCGGCGGAGACGGCAGGCTTCGAGGTCTTTGTTACGGGAGACAAGAAACTCCGGCACCAGCAGAATCTGAAGCAGCGACAGATTGGGATTGTGCTCCTGTCGGCACAGGACTGGCCGACCCTGAAGGAGAAACTGGCTGAGATTGCCTCGGCTGTGGATGGGGCTGTTCCAGGGTCGTTTCAGGTGGTGGAGTGCGGCGAGCTTCGGCGGGAGTAAACCCACATCTCAAAATCGAGATGTGGGGCACCCGGCTCGCCATAATTCTATCCGCCCAACTCCACGCCCAGCACCTTCACAATCACCCGCTTGCGGCGCTGTCCATCGAACTCGGCATAGAAGACGCGCTGCCACGGCCCCAGATCCAGCCGGCCATCGGTCACCGGCAGGGTCGTTTCGTGATGCAGCAAGAGCGACTTCAGGTGAGCATCTCCGTTGTCCTCGCCGGTCCTGTGGTGTTTGTAATCAGGCCGCGCCGGTGCCAGCTCCTCCAACCACTTTCCGATGTCCTCGATCAACCCGCTCTCCAGGTCGTTCACATACACCGCCGCCGTGATGTGCATCGGCGATACGAAGCACAGGCCGTCCCGCACGCCGCTGCGTTCTACAATGCGCTCCACCTCATCCGTGATATGGACCATCTCTCGCCGCTTCTTTGTCTCAAAGACCAGGTACTCGGTGTGACTCTTCATCTCGTCCTCAACTCGCGATTCTAAGTTCGCAATCAATCCAGCATCCTGCTGGTGATGTTGGCGTAGGCGTCGATGCGGCGGTCGCGCAGGAAGGGCCAGTGCTGGCGCGTGGTTTCGACCAGGGCGGGGTCGAGCGTGGCGGTCACGATCTCTTCCTGGTTGTGGCTGGCCTGGGCGAGAATGCGGCCGAAGGGATCGGCGATAAAGCTGCCGCCCCAGAAGTCAATTCCCGATTTGCAGCCGCCGCCTGGTGTGTGTTCGCCGGGGCCGGGGACCTCAGTGGCGGTACCGTCCGGGTTGGAGAGGAGCACGTCGCCGTGCTCGTGGCCCACGCGGTTGACCGCGCAGACGAAGACTCCGTTGGCGATGGCGTGGGCGCGCTGGATGGCCTTCCACGCCGAGTACTGCGCTGCGCCGAACTCAGACTTCTCGCTGGGGTGCCAGCCGATGGCGGTGGGGATGAAGATCGACTG
>JBEKRR010000034.1:0-26913 GCA_049518555.1 Acidobacteriaceae bacterium | reverse complement strand
TGTAATGCGCACCACAATCACGTCGCTCAGCACGCGCGTGCCTCCGGTGACAGCCGACCGGTCGCCGCCCGCCTCGCGAATCACCGGCGCGCTCTCGCCCGTGATGGCCGACTCGTCCACCGATGCCACGCCTTCGATCACCTCGCCGTCGCCGGGAATCATCTGTCCGGCAACCACGCGGACCTTGTCGTTCACGCGCAGATGAGAGCTTGGGACCTCTTCCACTTTGCCATCCGCGCGCAGCAGGTAGGCCGTCGTCTCACTCTTCGCCTTGCGCAACGCGTCGGCCTGCGCCTTGCCCCGCCCTTCGGCCATCGCCTCGGCGAAGTTCGCGAACAGCACGGTGAACCACAGCCACAGCGTGATCTGCAGGTTGAACGCGAAGAGGGTCGCGCCATGCGGCAGAATCAGAAGCAACGTGGTGACGACGCTGCCCACCTCGACGACAAACATCACCGGGTTCTTCGCCTGCACTTTGGGATTCAGCTTCTTCAGCGCGTCCACCGCGGCGCGGCGAACGATGGACGATTCAAACAGCGCCCGCTTCTTCGAAGTTCCTGTGTGTGTCTCTCTCCCAGTCGGCTGACTATAGCTACTGCCGAGAAGCTTCTTGTTGTGAGATATAACCGCAACAGCGGCCCACACCGCGCAGATGGGTTGCGTAAGAATCACGCCGATTCCAGCCGTGAATATGATTACAGGAATGTCGATAATGAACATCACAACAGCAGCCGTTATCGAGGAATACAGCAGTCCAAGCGGGCCAAAGAGCAACGCCAGAATGATGGCGAGCCCAGTACTCTTGGTGGATGCGACGATGATAACTGGCTGAGACGGCTGCCTATCAGTCATGGTAGTTCTCCTTATGTGCGAGGCAGATTATTTACCAACTGCCCCTAGCGCTTCTGCGGGGAGCTTCAAGCGAGAAAAACCTCTTTCAACAAATCTGCTCACAATCAAGCATGACCGCTCACAATTCAAATCTACCCAACCATCCCTTTTCGGACTTCTCAAAATAGATCTTTCCGACATCTCTTTGCCTCTTCTAATTCGCTAACTCACTAACTGAAGCTGATTCCCGAGCGCAGCAATAAGTGTTCCAGGATCGGTCCCAGACTGAGCGCCGGGAAGAACGTCAGCGCCCCGACGATCAAAATCACGCTGACCAGCAGCACCGTAAACAGCGGCGAATTCACCGGAAACGTGCCCAGCGACGGCGGCACGATCTTCTTGGTCGCCAGACTTCCCGCCACCGCCAGCATCGGCACGATCATCAGGAAGCGACCGGACAGCATGGCGATCCCCATCGTCGAGTTGTACCAGTGCGTGTTGGCGTTGATCCCCGCGAAGGCCGAGCCGTTGTTGCCCGCCGCCGAGGTGTACGCATACAGGACCTGCGAGAGTCCGTGCGGCCCGTGGTTCGAGATGCCCGCCAGCCCCGCGGGCAGCAACACCGACACCGCGGCAAACCCCAGAATGATCAGAGGAAAGATCAGCACATAGAGCATGGACAACTGCACTTCATACGCCTGCACCTTCTTGCCCAGGTACTCCGGCGTTCGGCCCACCATCAGGCCCGCGATGAACACCGACAACACGACGAAGATGAGCATCCCGTACATGCCCGCGCCCACGCCGCCGAAGACGATCTCGCCCATCATGATATTGGCCAGCGGGACCATTCCGCCCAGCGGCATGAACGAGTCGTGCATGGAGTTGACCGCGCCGCAGCTTGCGTCCGTCGTGACCGTGGCAAACAGAGCGGAGTTGGCAATGCCGAAGCGCACCTCCTTGCCCTCCATGTTGCCGCCCGGCGACACTCCTCCCAAGGACGTGCGCTGGTCCACGCCATGCAGCAGCGGATTGGGCTGCGACTCCGCCCAGTAGCAGGTCGCCACGCCGGCGAACCACAGCACAGACATCGCCGCAAAGACCGCCCATCCATGGCCCGGCGAGCCCACCATCTTGCCCAGCGTGACGCAGAGCCCGGCGGGAATCAGAAAGATCGAAAGCATCTGCAGCATATTGCTCAGCGGGGTCGGATTCTCGAACGGATGGGCGCTGTTGGCGTTGAAGAAGCCGCCGCCGTTGGTGCCCAGCATCTTGATCGCCTCCTGCGAGGCGGTTGGCCCTTGCGCGATGGTCTGCGTCGTCACCCTCGTCGTCACCGGCTTCCCGTCGGCGCCGGGCGCGGTTACAGTCTGCGGTTCCACCAGCGTCGCAGTGTCGTACGGCTTCAGGTTCTGCACCACGCCCTGCGACACCAGCGCCAGCGCGTACACCACGCAGATCGGCAGCAGCACCCACAGCGTTCCGCGCGTCAGGTCCACCCAGAAGTTGCCCAGCGTCTTCGACTCGCGCCGCGCGATCCCGCGAATGAACGCGATGGCCAGCGCCATGCCCGTCGCCGCCGACCAGAAGTTGTGCGTCGCCAGCCCCGCCATCTGGGTCAGATAGCTCATCGTGGTCTCGGGCACATACGACTGCCAGTTGGTGTTGGTGGTGAACGACGCCGCCGTGTTCCACGCCAGATACGGTTCCACCGCGGCGAGATGCTGTGGATTCCACAGCGGGATTGCGTGCTGCAGCCGCTCGAGCGCATAGGTCAGCAGCAGGGTCGCGCAACTGAAGACCAGCATCGCCGCGCCGTACTCCGTCCAGCGCATTTCGGCGTCGGGGTTGACGCCGGTGATGCAATAGAGCAGCCGCTCCACCGGGCCAAGTACGGGGTCGAGCCAGGTCTTCTTTCGCTCGTAGACCCGGGCCATGTACAGCCCCATCGGCTTTGCCGCAAGCAACAGCAGAGCGAAGAAGACCGCAATCTGCAACCATCCATTGGGGGTCATCTCAGAATTTCTCCGGACGCAGCAGCGCAACGACCAGATACACCAGCAACCCGGCGGTCAACAGGAGGAGGAGAATGTTCTCAAGCATCGTCGCGCCCGCCCTTCAGCGACTGGCAGCCGTAGACATACAGCACGGCGACGAAGAAGAATGCTAACGAAGCGGCGAGGAAGACGAGATCGCTCATAACTCAACTCCTGCGGCCCACCGCGCTCATTGGGTACAGCGCGTCAGGACCGCAACTTAGAGTACACCAGCGGGCCGCGTAGGAATGCCGTAGGAATCGCGTTAAGATTATGTAAAGATCGCGCGGTCCTAATTGTCTTCGTTCTGGCGGGCCTCGTCAGGAGAGGCGGGCCGCGGGCTCAGCCGATAGCCCACCCACGGTTCGCTGAGGATATACTGCGGCTCGCCGCCCCTACCCGCATCCGGCTCGATCTTCTTGCGCAGTTGCGCCACCAGCACGCGCAGGTACTCCGGCTGGTCGGCGCCCGCCGCGCCCCACACCGCCCGCAGCAGCACCTTGTGGGTCAGCACGCGGTCCGCATTGCGCACGAAGTACAGCATCAGGTCGAACTCCTTCGGCGTCAGGTGCACCTCCACGTCGCGCACCAGCACCTGGTGCCGCTCCACGTCGATGCGGAAGTCGCCCAGTTCGATCAGACTCGCCTGTGGCTCGGTCGCCGCAACCGCGCGCCGCGACTGCACACGCACCCGCGCCAGCAGCTCCTGGATGCTGAACGGTTTGGTGATGTAGTCGTCCGCGCCCTCGTCCAGCGCCGCCACCTTGGCCGCATCCTGGCTGCGCACCGAGAGCACGATGATGGGCGCCTGCGAGCGCGCGCGGATCTCGCGCGTCAACTCGATCCCGTCCATCCCCGGCATCGCCAGGTCGGTAATCACCAGCTCCGGCTGCGCCTTCATGAACTTCGCCAGGGCCTCCGCGCCGTCCTGCGCAACCGTTACCTCATGCCCATTGCTCTGCAGCGAAGTGCGCAGCACCCGCGTGATCTGCGGCTCATCATCCACAATCAGAATCCGCATGGCCCCAACCCTTCAACTCCACCAGCTCGAACCTCGAACCTCGCAACTACGCCGGCTGCTGCGTCACGAGATGCACATCCACGTGCGGAGCCTCGTTCATGAACTGCTGCAGCGCGATATAGTACAGATACTTCTTCCATCCCTTCACCGCCGACCGCCCGAAGATGACCTGTGTGATTCTGTTCCTTGAGACATACTCGGCGGTCGCCGTGGGGACGCTGCTGCCCTTCAGCCGGACCACTCTGGCGCCCACGTTCTCGGCAAACTGGATGTTGGCCTCCAGCGACCGCCGGAGGTTCTCCGGCACCTCCATCGCACTCTCGACATGGAGCACGAAGAACTCGCCATTGATCGCGTCCGCCAGGCGTGCCCCGCGCGCGATCAGGTCGCGCGACTCCGGGTTGGAGCTGATGCACACGGCCACCCGCTCGGCGATCTGCCAGTGCCCGCTCAACTGCTTGCGCGTCACATAGTCGTCCAGCGTACGGTCCACCGCGCGCGTCACCCGCTGCAGCGCCATCTCGCGCAGCGCGATCAGGTTGCCGCGCCGGAAGAAGTTCTGCAGCGCCCGCTCCACGCGCTCCTGGGGATAGATGTCGCCGCGGTCCATGCGGTGCACCAGCGCCTCGGGCGTCAGGTCGCTCATCACGATCTCGTCGGCCCGGTCCAGCACCCAGTCCGGCACCGTCTCCCTCACCGTCACCCCGGTCAGGCTCTGCACCCGCGGCGTAACGCTCTCCACGTGCTGGACGTTCAGCGTCGTCAGCACGTCGATCTTCGCCTCCAGAATCTGCAGCACGTCCTGGAAGCGTTTGGGGTGCGCGCAGCCTTCCACGTTGGTGTGCGCCAGCTCGTCGATCAGCACCACTTCGGGCCGCCGGGCCAGCACCGCATCCACGTCCATCTCTTCGAAGATCGCTCCCTTGTACTCCATCTGCTTTCGCGGGACCTGCTCCAGTTGCGCAGCAAGCTCGGTCGTTCTGCTTCTTCCGTGCGTCTCCACGATGCCGATCACGACGTCTTCGCCGCGGCTTTTGCGGCGGATTGCCTCGCTCAACATGCTGAAGGTCTTGCCCACCCCCGGCGCGTACCCCAAGAACACCTTGAACCGGCCGCGCTTCTGGCCCTCCGCCGCGGCAAGCCACTCTTCGGGAGTCTTAATATGAGGTTGCTCTGGATTCATCTGGCCCATCTTTCTATACAATTCTGATTGTGTCCATCAAGCATATTGTCGAGGCGGCCCGCTGGATTCTCATCGCGAGTGGGCTTGCCGGTATTGTAGCTCTCTATCATCACTTTCCCCGGGCAAACAACACCACCGTTTCGCTGACTCTTCTTTTCCTTGTTCTGCTCTTTGCCGGCAGTTGGGGCCTGCGCTATGCCATTGGCGCATCGCTGGGCGCAGCCCTCCTCTTCGACTACTACTTCCTTCCCCCGGCCGGCACCCTCACCATCAGCGACACCCAGAACTGGGTCGCGCTCTTCATCTTCCTTGGCACCGCCATCTACGCCAGCCACCTGGCCAGCCGCATCCGCGAGGAGTCGCACGAGGCCGACACCCGCCGTCTTGAATCGGAGATGCTCTACCGCCTGGGGCGTCAACTGCTGCAACCGGAGAACGTCGCCCAACTGCTCAACTTCATCCCATCCAGCGTGGCCAATGCCTTCAACAGCCCGGCCGTCACGCTCTATCTGGCCGACGGAGACCGCATCTATCTCTCCGACCCCAAGCGCATCTCCAGTCCGAAGATCGCCTGGAACCCGGGAGATACGCCGGTCCCCGCCATCGAGCGCACCCGCGTGGAGATCGTCAACGATCTGCGCGAGGCCATGCTGCATCCCGTCACCACCTCCACCGCCGACGGCTTTCCCGCCGTGATTCCGCTGCGCGTCGGCGTGCGTCCCAGCGGGGCGGTGCTGCTGGAGGCCACCACGCTCTCGCGCGAGACCATGGAGGGCCTCAGCGGCCTGGTCTCCATGTCCATCGAACGCGCCGAGGCGCTGGAAGACAGCGCCCGCTCCAAGGCCGCCAAGGAGACCGAGCGCCTGCGCACCGCCCTGCTCGACTCCGTCACCCACGAGCTGCGCACTCCGCTCACCTCCATCAAGGCCTCCATCAGCTCTCTGCTCTCCCAGCAGGCCCTCGATGCTCCGGCGCGCAAGGACCTGCTCGCCGTCATCGACGAGGAGTCCGACCGCCTCAACCACCTCATCGAGCAGGCCGTCGAGATGGCGCAACTGGACGCAAACAAAGTCCAACTCGACCTGAAGCCGCAGTCCATCGCCGGCCTGATCTACGTCGCAGTCGAGCAGAGCCGTTCCAGCCAACCCTCCCGCGATATTCGCGTCTCCCTCTCCAGCTTTCTGCCCAACGTGCTTGCCGACAAGGCCTGGATCGAGAAGGTGCTGGCCAACCTGCTGAGCAACGCCATCAAGTACTCCCCGCCGGACCAGTCCATCTTCGTCTCCGCCGACCCCCAGAAAGACATGCTTGCCATCAGCGTCGCCGACCGCGGAACCGGCATCGACCCGCTGGAGCAGGGCATGATCTTCGACAAGTTCTACCGTGGCCCAAGCCAGCGCAACCAGGTCAGCGGCACCGGCATGGGTCTGGCCATCTGCCGCGCCATCGTCAACGCCCACGGCGGCACCATCGGCATCACCAGCCAGCTCGGCCACGGCTCTGTCTTCACCTTCACCCTCCCCATCGCTACCCCGGAACCAGCCCGCCGCTGACCCTGCCCCCCGCGCGCGAATTTTTTACCCAGCCATGTAATCCACTCCGCGCGATTTGCGTCTATAGTTGCTAAGCAGGTAGGACCCTTCAGATCTCTTTCCAGGGAGACTCACATGAATCTTCATAGCATGGTTCGCACCACGAAAGCGACACGGTTTCTTGGCGTTGCCGCCAGCCTCTGCCTTGCCGCGGCCCTTGTAACGGGATGTTCCACCGCCGTCTCGCCGAGCGTCAGCACGGGCAACATCAACTCCCCGGCGGTCGCCGTTCCGGTGCTCATCACCGACGCACCCAGCGACCAGCTCGTTGCCTTCACCCTGACCCTGAACAGCATCACCCTCACCGACACGGCCGGCAAGACCGCCAGCGTCCTCAGCTCTCCCACCACCATCGAGATCTGCCATCTGAATGGCATTCAGGCGCCGCTGGTCACCGCCAACATCCCCGAGGACACCTACATCTCGGCCACCATCGCCTTCTCCAGCCCGCAGATCACCTACATCACCGGCGCAGGCCTGCCGGTAACCGTGACGCCGACGCTGGCCACCACCTCCTACACCTTCACCTTCTCGCCACCGGTCGTCGTCAGCAACACCTCCACCTCGCTGCTGGTCGATCTGCTCGCCGGCCAGTCGGTTGCCATCAACGGCAGCACCGTCACGGTCACGCCGGTCTTCAACGTCAAGGCCGTCCCGCCGCCCTCCACCATTCCGCCTCCCGGCCAGAACGGCACCGGAATGCAGCAGATGGGCACCGTCGTCTCGGTCAGCGGAACCACGCTGGTCATAGAACCCGGCAGCGGCCCCAACTTCACCCTGACCACCAACAGTTCCACCGTGCTGCAGGGCTTCACCTCGCTCTCCGCGCTCACCGCCGGCGAACTGGTCCAGGTTGACTTTGTCCTTCAGTCCGGCGGGGTCTACCTGGCCACGCGCATCCAACTTGCGCCGCCGCCGCCCACCGGCCTGCCGCCCATCAACCTGCTCAGCGGTCCCGTTACCTCGGTCTCCTCTGGCAGCTTCAAGATGGTCCTGATGCAGGGCCTTGGCCCGGCGGTCAGCCCCGTCGCTGCCTCTGCGGTCTCCGTCTTCACCGTCACCACCAACAGCTCGACGACCTACGCCATCACGCCGCAGTTCGTCTCGCTTGCGGGGCTTCCGTTCACGCCAACCTTTACGGCGGCGAACCTCAGCCCCGGCCAGACGGTCGGCGTCCTCGCCTCCTCCGTCTCGGGAACCACCGCCGTGGCCTCCAACGTCTACCTCATCCCGCAGACCATCGGCGGCACCGTCTCCGCGATCTCGACCAGCGGCAGCTACACCGTCTACACCCTGACGCTGGCCAGCGGCTCGGCCTTCACCTCGTTGAGCGGGGCCTCCACGGTCACCGTCTACACCTCGGCCGCAACCGCAGGCCCAGTTGCACCCACTGCCACCAACAACACGCCGATCAAGGTGGGCAGCCAGGTCCGCTTCAACGGCCTCATCTTCAACACCGGCTCAGGAAGCTTCAGCATGGTCGCCGGATGCTCGCCCGACGGCCCGCCGGGAATCTAACCCCGTTGTGGGTGGCGAACGACCCTCCCAGGTCTGTGACCGCGCCACAAATCAAGCCGGGAGCCTGCACCACGCAGACTCCCGGTTTTTTGTGTCGCGGGCCGTTCTCCTCGTCCCCAGCGATCAATACGTCATTCTTGAGCCGGGTGCCCCATGCATCGCAAACCTGTCGCGATCAGTGGGTCCCTCCCGCACCGCCTCACGACTCCGGCGCAGCAGCCCCCGCCGCCGGCCTCCGCAGCTGCTCCGTCGGCACATTCATCGCCGGGTGCGAACGCACCCATTCGGCGGGAATATAGTCCGGCCCCACCGACTCCATCACAAACGCCAGCGACTGGTTGTAAATCTCGTGCATCAGCGAGCGCGGGTTGCCCAGGTTCGGTCCGCCTGAGCGTGGATTGCCCAGGTTCGGCCCACCCGAGCGCGGGTTGCCCAGGTTCGGCCCGCGCCCCAGCTCGCCCAGCGTCACCCGATAGCAACTCAGTTTCTGCGCCGGATCGTACTGGAACAGCTTCGGCGCCTCGGCTTCGACCAGGTCATACGCCGCCGCCAGCTCCTTCATCTGCTTCGGATCGGTGGTTAGCTTCGCAGCCAGCGCGCGCAGATAGCGGAAGCGCCACAGGCCCACGTCGAGCGTGGTATTGCATATGGCAAAGTGCCGGAACCAGTCGAAGCGCGTCGCAACCTCCGCCGCCTGCGCCTGGGTCAGATGCGGTTTTGCCGCCTCCAGCGCCGCCGCCATCTCGTCCAGTTGCTTCATGCAATCGGCCTTCTGCTTCTCCATCCGGGCGATATTTTCCAGCGTCGGCTCAAGATACGCCGCGTACTCCGGCAGATAGTTGCGGTTGGTATAGCGCAGCAGCACCTCGCGCCGCGCAATGCTGCCGGCAAAGTCCGCGTTGGTGGACGACCCATGCCCCAGCGGCGACCAGCACCACGTACACGCATCCTCCGACGCGCGCATGAACTTCACCATCGCCGGCGCGGCCGCCTCGCCGTAGATGCCGGCGGCCCACATGTGCCACAGGCCCGCGACATCGGCGTTGGCGTTCCATGCCAGTTCGCGCCAGAAGAAGACGCAGTGGTTGTTGATAATGTCGGCGAAGATGTCGAACGTGGCCGGCTGGTTCGTTCCGCCGGCATAGATCTCCGTGCCGCCGTTGGGGCCGATCAGCTTCAGCGCGCGCTGCATCGTCGCCGCCGTGTAGTTCACCGTGGAAGCGGGGAAGTAATGCCGCCCGATAAACTGCCCCACCATCTGGTACTCCGCGATCTCGGTATGCGGAGCGCATTTACCCAGCAGCGTAGTGAAGCGCGCATTCGGCTCGCAGTCCGAGTGGTAGACCTTGGTCTGCATGATCACGTCGGCGGGCGTCTCCTTGATCACGCGGGCCCACAGCTCGGGATGCGAGAGCCCGAACTGCCCGTAGCCCGGCGCGTGAACGTAGTTTGTCCCCAGCCAGTGCGGGCAGCCGCTGGACCATGTGCGCAGATGCAGCCGCTGCCCCATCGGCTTCAGCAGCGCGTGGTAACGCGAGATGAACTCGTACAGCTCGTTGGGAAACTTGTTCAGCCCATCTGCCTTGCAGCGCGCGTCCTGGCAGTACGCGCTGTAGTTGTCCCAGAAGGTGGCCGAGATGCCATCGCCCCCGGTCTGCTCGGCCCACTCACGGACGAAGGCTTCGATCACCTTCCACGTCAGCGGGTCTGACGGGCACAGCGCCGCCGACTCATGCGAGTTCGCCTCCGGCGTGCCCTTGGCCGAGGGATACGCCTTCAGCACCGCCGCATACAGCGCCGGCGACCACGTCGCAAAGTTGTTGCCATACGGCAGCAGCGCGAAGACATCCACATCGGCGTCGTGGAACTCCTTCACCCGCGCAGCGTTCTGCGTCTTGTGCGTCTCAGCGCTCGCCACCAGACCCTTCTGCTGCGCCGCCGTCAATTGCCCAAAGACATCGGGCAGCGCCTCGAGCGCCGGCGAAGCAGGCAGGTTCGCGGTATAGAAGTTCGCGCCGAAGATGGCGGTCTGTTCGGCGACCGGGTAATCCGGATGCCATTGCGCGGTGCGAATTGCAAAGTCCGGATTGCGCCGGTAGGGTGCAGCCTTGGGCGCGGCCCAATGCTCCGGCTCGCCCGCCGCAAACAGCAGCGACCGCGGACGCGCCCCATACACCACCGTCCCGCCCGTGTAGGTCACCGTGTAGCCGTCCTGCTTGGGGGCTTCGGTCGCCGGCAGCTTCCCATCCTTCGCCAGCGCCAGAACGATGGCCCCGGCCGTGGGCTTGGGCGCGCCCTCGTAGGTCTGGATCGCCGACTCATCCAGCTTCAGCTTCTTCGCCAGAATCTTCGCGGTACTCTGCATTGCCGCGTGGCCATTGGCCGGAACAAGAATCGACTTGGGGCTGGACGCGGGCGCGTCGGCGAAGAGGTTGAGCGGGCGGATGAGGCTGGCCCCTACGCCGGTCATTCCGGCCAGCAGAAGAAAGTCGCGGCGCGTGGTGGACAGATCGGCGGGATTCTTGGACGACGAGTTGACAGCTAGCTTGGACGACGAATCGGCAGATTGGTTGGACACGGGAAGCCTCCTGGTTGTTCTGCGGCGTGCATTCGACAATACGCGCCCGGCGCCAGACTAGTCTCAATCGCTCTGCAAAAAATACGGAATTTGCGGCGGTGCGCAGCTTTCAGCCAAGGCCCGCTCGCCGGGCTATTTTTTCATGTGGCGCGAGCAAAGAAAAAGCGAATATAATGGACGGCGACGGAGGCCGCATGGCCGATGCTCCCCAACCCGACCGCTTCCGCTTCCTCTACGTCGACCTCAACAGCTTCTTTGCGTCGGTCGAGCAGCAGTTGCACCCGGAGTATCGCGGCCGCCCGCTCGCCGTCGTGCCAACCCAGGCCGACACCACCTGCTGCATCGCGGCCAGCTACGAGGCGAAAGCGCTCGGCATCAAGACCGGAACGCTGGTGGGCGAGGCCAAGCGCATCTGCCCGGAGATCATTCTCGTCATGGGCGAGCACGGCGTCTACGCCGACACCTCGCGGCGCATCGCGCAGGCTGTCGAGCGGTGCTGTCCCGTGGCCCACACGCCGTCCATCGACGAGATGGTCTGCGAGCTGATGGGGCGTGAGCAGGAGCCACCGCGCGCCCGCCAGATCGCGCTGGCCATCAAGCAGGCGATCCGGGACGACGTGGGCGAGTCGCTGCGCTGCTCCATCGGCATGGCACCCAACCGCTTCCTGGCCAAGATCGCCAGCGACATGCAGAAGCCCGACGGCCTGATCGGCCTGCTTCCCTCGCAGCTTCCACGGTCCATCGCGCACCTGGAGCTGCGCGACATTCCCGGCGTGGGCGCGCGCACCGAGGCGCGGCTGAACGCCAGGGGAATCCACACCATGCCGCAGCTCCTCGCGCTCGACCGCAAGGGGATGCACGCGCTGTGGAACTCCGTCTGGGGCGACCGGCTCTATCACTGGCTGCGTGGCGCCGAAACCGGCGACGACGGCGCTCCCGTGGATTCCGGCGCGCAGAAGTCCCTCGGCCACTCGCACATTCTCGGCCCCCAATACCGCACGCCGGAGGGTGCGTGGGCCGTGGCGCACAAGCTGCTGCACAAGGCCGCGATGCGCCTGCGCATGGAGCGCCTCACCGCCAGCTCGATGCATGTGACCATTCGCTACGCGCTCACTCGCGAGCAGGTCGCGCAGGCGGAGAACGCGGGTAAGCGCGCGAAGAAGCACTTCAGCGGGCTGTGCCACTCCGGCTGGCGGATGGAGGCGCGCTTTCCGCCCTGCCAGGACACACTCACCCTGCTGCAGGCGTTGCGCGGCATGTGGGACAGGCGGCCCGAGGGCGCGCAGTTTGCGCGTCCCTTCTTCGTCGGCGTCACCATGCACAATCTCATCGCGGAGAGCGATCTACAGGCCTCGCTCTTCGCCGATCCGAACCATCGCGCGGACCTGGCCGCCGCCATGGACCGCCTCAACATGAAGTACGGCAACACCACCTTGCACTTCGCCGCAATGCTGCCCGCCAGGCAGTCCGCCCCAACCCGCATCTCCTTCACCCAGATCCCCGTGAAGTACGGCGTGGATTACATCTAGAGCAGCTTCGGTAAAACGCTCTATTGCGGCGGCGCTGTGGGCTGAGGCTGTTTGTCGCCGCTGCCGAATATCTTCTGGATCAGGCTCTGCGGGGCCTCGCCGCCCATGTGGCTGCATGTGCTTGCAGGGACGGTGCCGTCCAGGAACGCGAGGTTGTAGTCCTCGGGGCAGCTATCGTCGGCCGGCAGCCAGGTGTTCTTGTCGATGCGCACCAGTTGCACGCCGTCGGTCGGGCTGAACGGCCTCATGTCGGAGTACTGCGGCAGCTTGATGGCGCGGTTCATGAACTCCGCCCAGATCGGCGCGGCAGTGTCCGCTCCCTGCAGCGCATGCGACAGTCCATGCGAGATATCGGTGTAGTCGTCGTTGCCGACCCAGATGATGCAGAGCAGGTTGGACGAGTAGCCGGCAAACCACGCGTCGTGCTCGGTGCCGGTCTTGCCGGCGGCGGGAGCCGTAAATCCGTGCGCGCGCACCGCAGACGCAGTGCCGTAGTTCGCCGCGAATTCCAGCAGCGACTGGGTGAGGTAGGCGGCGCGCGGGTCCAACACCTGGTGGGCCTCCGGCGCGAAGTCAGCGACGATGTCGCCATTGGCGTTGCGCACGCTGGCCAGCATCCACGGCTTCAGGTGCACCCCATTGTTGGCGAAGACAGTATAGGCGCCCGCCATGTCGATGGGCGTGGCGTTGTAGGTGCCGATGGCGACCGAGGGCGTGCCTCTTGCGTTGACGATGCCTGCCGTGCGCGCGAGCGCCGCCACATTCTCATAGCCGATCTGCTCGGCCAGGTCGATCGTGGCAATGTTCAGTGAGTGGGCGATCGCCTGGGCGGCCGTCACCATCCCCGGGTATTCGCCTTTTTCGAAGTTGCCGGGATCGTACGGCTTGCCATCGAACATGAAGGTGTGTGGATCGTCATTCAGCCGCGTCAGCGCGGTAAAGATGCCGTTGCCGCCCAGGTCCATGCCGTTGAGGCTGGTGTTGTAGGCCGCGGCATAGACGAAGGGCTTGAAGATGGAGCCGGTGGGCCGCTCGGCGGTGGCGTGGTTCAGTTGCGAGATGCCGTAGTTGCGCCCTCCGATCAGCGCCAGGATCTGCCCGGTGTGCGGATTGAGCGCCACCAGCGCGACCTGCGGATACAGGATGTGGCTGTCGTTCTTCTTATGCCGTTTGCGCACCAGGTCGTCCACGTTCTTCATCCCGGCGTCCACAGCCTCGGAGGCAGCGCGCTGCAGCTCCGGGTCGAGCGAAGTATAGATGCGCAGCGCGTCGTGGCCCAGCTCCTGGTCGCCCACGCGCTGGGAGAGCTGGTCATGGACGAGATCGACGAAGTAGGGGGCCTCGGCCGCGTCGATGTTGGGCGCCGCCAGCCGCAGCGGCTCGGCCTTGGCGCGGTCGGCCTCCGACTGGGTGATGGCCCCGGTCTCCACCATCGAATCGAGCACCAGGTTGCGCCGTTCCATGGCGCGGTCGGGATGGCGATAGGGATTGCGCCAACTTGGGTTCTGGATCAGGCCCGCGATCAGAGCGCACTCCGCCAGATCGAGCTGCCGCAGGTCCTTCCCGAAGAACGACTCGGCCGCCTCGCCGAAGCCGTTGATCTCAAACGACCCGCGCCGCCCAATGTTCACCTGGTTGGCGTACATCTCGAATATCTGCTGCTTGTTGAAGCGCGCCTCAAGCTGGAAGGTGATCATGATCTCGATCAGCTTGCGGGTGAACTTCTTCTCCGGCGAGAGGAAGAACCCGCGCGCCAGTTGCATGGTGAGCGTCGATCCGCCGCACTCCTTGTGGCCGGTGAGGGTGTCCTCGACGGCGCACTTGGCGATGCGCATGTAGTTGATGCCACCGTGCTCGAAGAAGCGGCGGTCCTCGATGGCCAGCACCGCCTGCACCATGTTGGGCGGGATTTCGTCGTACGTCACCAGGCGACGCTTGGTGCGGTTCTCCCCGGAGAGCGCGGTGATCAGTTGCGGTTCAAGCTGGTACGCGGCCAGCGGCGCGCCATTCTCCGCCGTGATGGATTGCACCACCGGGCCGCTGCTTGTGCCCGTGTCCGCATCGCTGCTCTGTCCGGTGGTGATGGTGGCGCCGTCGGGGGAGTGGTAGCTCTCGGGGCCGGGCTTGATCCGGATGCTGTTGCCGCTCAGGGTAAAGGCGCCAAGCTGCGGGTTGGTGTTGTAGCCCGCCTTGCGCAGTTCCTGCGCGATAAACAGGACGGTCAGCCGCTGGCCCACGCGCACCTCGCGCGGCGCGGCGTAGATCTGCGAGGTGTTGGCAAAGATCGGCCCGGAGGCGAGCCGCTCGTCCACGATGGACTGGTACTTGAAGTAGCAGATGCTGAGGACGCACACACCCAGGACCATGCAGAAGAGCGCGGCAAGGAGCAGGCCGCGCAGAAAGCGGTGCTTGAGGCCAGGAAGGCGTCCGCGGGAGTTGCCGTTGCCGCCGAGTTTGAGTTTGATGGCCATAAAACAGGGAACAGGGAGCAGCGAACAGGGAACAGCGATCAGCGATCAGACGGCGTGCAACGCTGCGGTCAGATGTTGGACGGCCTCGCCCGTGGGAATGTCGTCGGTCCGGTTGGCGAGGCGGTCGAGCAGCTCCACCTTGCCCTCGGCCAGCTTCTTGCCCACGGCGATGCGGAATGGCACGCCGATCAGCTCGGCGTCCTTGAACTTCACTCCGGCGCGCTCGTCGCGGTCGTCCAGCAGAACGTCGATTCCCGCGGCGCTGAGGTCGGCGGCAATCTTCTCGCCGGCCGCCAGCAACTCGGCCTCGCGCACGTTGGTGATCGTCACCACCACCTGGAACGGCGCAATCGACGGTGGCAGCGCGTAGCTGTCGGGTTGATTTTGCGCGGCGAAACGCGCGGCGGAAGACTCGATCGCAGCCGTCAGAATGCGCTCGATGCCGATCCCGTAGCTGCCCATGATCGGCGTCGTCTCCTTGCCGTCGCGGTTCAGCACCGTCGCGCCCATCGATTTGGAATACCTGTAGCCCAGCTTGAAGATGTGCCCAACCTCGACCGCCTTGGCGATGTGCAGCGGCTGGCCTCCGATGGGATCGAGCTCGCCCTCGTTGACGCTGCGCACATCGGCCACCAGCGTCGGCTTGAAATCGCGCATCGGCGTCACATTGCGCAGGTGGTACTCCTCCTTGTTCGCCCCGGCGATAAGGTTGGTGCGGCCTTCCAGCGCTGCATCCAGAATCACCAGCGTTCCCGGCTTCTTCGGGTGCGGCGCGGCAGTCAGCCCGATTGGCCCGAGGAATCCGGCGGGAGCATTGAAGGTGGCAACCATCTCCTCCGCTTGCATGGGGCGAAGTTCGCCGCCTGCGATCGCCGCCAGCTTGGTCTCGTTGAGTTGGTGGTCGCCGCGCAGGAACACAACCACGGCGCGCGTCTTGCCTACGGTCTTGATCTGCTTCTCGTCGCTGTTGGGATGCTCAACGATATACGCCATCGTCTTCATCTGGTGAATCGGCTCGACGCCGAGGAACGCGCCAACCTCGTCGATCGTCTTCTGCCCCGGCGTATGCACCAGCTCCGGCAATCCGTCGCCCGTCGACGCGAGATCAGTAACCGGCGCGAGCTTCGATGTCGCCTTCTCCACATTCGCGGCGTAGCCCGAACTGGAGCTCGCAATCAAATCCTCTCCCGCCTCGGTGGAGACCATGAACTCCTGCGAGCCCGTTCCGCCCATGGTGCCGGAGTCGGCCTCGACCACCAGGAACTCCAGCCCGCAGCGCGTGAAGATGCGCCGGTAGACCTCCTCATGCTTGCGGTACGACTCGTCCAGCCCCGCCTCGTCGATGTCGAACGAGTACGAGTCCTTCATCAGGAACTGGCGCACCCGCAGCAGCCCGGACTTCGGCCTCGGCTCGTCGCGGAACTTGGTCTGGATCTGGTACCAGATCTGCGGCAGTTGCTTATAGCTGCGCAGCTCGGAGCGCGCAATCGCGGTCATCACCTCTTCGTGGGTCATGGCCAGGCACAGCTCCGCGCCCTTGCGGTCCTTCAGGCGGAACATGGTGTCGCCCATACTGGCCCAGCGCCCGCTCTCGGCCCATACTTCCATCGGGTTCAGCGCGGGCAGGTGCATCTCCTGGCCGATGCTGTCCATCTCTTCGCGCACGATGGCCACAATCTTGTTGATCGCGCGGTTGCCCAGGAAGAGATAGCTGTAGATGCCCGCGCCGAGCTGGCGGATGTAGCCCGCGCGCAGCAGCAGCTTATGGCTTGCGACCTCGGCGTCGGTGGGGGCCTCGCGGAGGGTGGGAATGAAGAGTTGCGACCAGCGATGCATGAGTTGAGGGGAACGCTTTCCGGCGGGAATCGCCTGTGGGCCCCTGGCGCTTGCGGCCTGCTCGACGAGCGAGGCGCGAGCGCATGGGAGCCCAAGACCATTCTAAACCGGCGAGCGCGAAGCCATATCAGCGCGCGCGCGTGGCACCATCAACGGATTGCGATGTTGCCGGAGCCGGTGGTGGCGCGCAGCGTCGGTCCGCCGCCGTTTACCGTCCCGACCACGTGCTGTCTGTTGCGCGTGTCCTGCGACAGCAACGGCTGTTCGACGTGGATGGAGCCGCTGCCGGTCTCGGCGTTCAGGGTGAATTTGGCTGCGCTGCCCACATTGGCGGCAACACTGCCCGAGCCGCTCTCCAGGCGCCACTCGGCGGCCGGGTTGCCCGCGACCTCGATGCTGCCCGATCCGGCCTCGGCGCGCAGTCCGCCGTTGACGCCGCCGATGCGGATGGAGCCCGAGCCGGTCTGCGCCTTCACGTCGCCTGCCCCGCTCAGTTCGAGTTCGAGGTTGCCGGAGCCGGTCTGCAGCGTCGCCGCGCCATGCACGTTCGTGGCATGGATGGAGCCGGAGCCGGTTTCCAGCCGCGCATTCGCTCCGATATTCTCAACCCTCATCCCTCCCGAGCCGGTCTCCGCGGTTACCGCGCCTTCAATGCCGCCGATCTCCAGGTCGCCGCTTCCGCTCGCGGCCTTCAGCGTAGTGCCGCTCGGCGCGGTGATCTCGTAGTCGATCGAGACGTTGTGAAAAAGGCTGGATTCGCCGTGTTCGGCTCCAATCGTGATCGTATTGCCAAACTGCTTGATGGGCGGATCAGCGACAATCTGCTTGACCTTGGCCTCCGCATCGCCGCCGAACAGACCGGCCCGGACGTGGACCCGCCCGATGACATGTACCTGGCCATCCGTGCCGGAGTAGACATGCACATAGCCTGATCCGGTCGCGACCGAGACGTTCGGCGCGCCGCCGACGGCAAGGGTTTTCTCGAAGCTGCCTTCGGCGGCAAAGGCTGAGGTTGCGGTCAGGGTAAGGGCGGCGATCAGTACGGCAATGCGATTCATAACGACTCCTCTTGGCGCGCGGTGTGCGCACAGTGCTGCGGTGCGCGATACAGGATGCGGACGGAAGACAAAAGACGCGAAACTCCTTCGGCCCAACCGTCTCGAAAGAGTGCTACGCAGAAGCGCGCGCAGCGGTTCCATGAAAATGTCAGGCGTACTTGCGCAGGATTCCCAGCACCTTGCCTTGGATGGCGACGTTGGCCGCGGGCGCGAAGATTGGCGCCATCTCCTTGTTCGAGGGCTGTAGCCGCACCATCCCTCCCTCGCGGTAGAAGCGTTTCAACGTTGCGTCGTAGCCGTCCACCAGGGCGACGATGATCTCGCCCTCGCGCGCCGTTGCTGTGCGCTCCACCAGCACGTAGTCGCCGCTCACAATGTGTTCGTCGCGCATGGAGTCGCCGCGCACCTCCAGCGCGAAGACCTCGCGGTTGCCGATGATGTCGCCCAGCGAGATCGTCTCCGCCATCTCGACGGCCTCGATCGGCTTGCCCGCCGCAATCCGCCCCACCAGCGGCAGGCGGTCGAAGCCCTTCTTGCTGGAGCGTGGAGGCAGCACCTCGATCGACCGGCTGCGGTTGTGCGCCCGCTGCAGCAGCCCCTTGTTCTGCAGGTTGGTCACATGCTTGTGCACCGTCGCCAGCGAGGTGAGGCCCAGTCCGTGCGCAATCTCCTCGTACGAGGGCGAGTAGCCGTTCTTCTGCGTGAAGTTGGTGAGAAAGTCGATGACTTCCTTTTGCCGCCGTGTAATAGCCATGCGCCGATTGTAGCGAATAAACGGCGAAGTGCAAGTCCTTTTGCAAAAAAAATTCGTTGCCCGACTGGTTTTCAGTCCCCGCGCAACCTTCTCGATGTTCACAATCGAGACGTTTCGCACTCCGCGCTCAATGTCGCTGTAGTATGTCCTGTGAAGGCCGCAACGCGCCGCCGCTTCCTCCTGATTGATCACCTGTTCCTCGCGGATGCGACGTATTGCGCGGCCAAACCGGATACGAATTGGGAGTAACATGACAAAGCAAAGCAGATCGCTGGACGGGCTGAAAGCATATCCAGCTCATTTGTATGACGGCACCAATCTAAATTGGCTTGTCCTCCTGTCGACCGCTGTAGTCGAAGAGAATGGAGTTGATCTGTCGCTGGAACACATAGTGATGGCTGCGTTCAAGCTTTTCCCGAGGAAGTTCTCCCTTCTGGCCTACCCGGAGCATCCTGATGCAATACGGGTGGACAAGGCGCTACGACGTTGCACAGACAAGAATTGTCAATGGCTTATGGGGAAGACGAGTCAAGGCTTTGCCTTCACGGAGCGCGGCCGACAGCAGCTTGAGTCGGTAAAGCAGGCATTGCAGAAGAACCACCCGTCGGCCAAGAAGACATTCTCACAGACACGGCGTCCCGAGAAACTCCTCGGAGAAGTAAAGGCGGCACCAGCCTACGCGAAGTTCTTTAAGGGTGAACGTGACAGGATATCGGAGTCGGAGTGTTGTTATGTCTTGCAGGGAACGCTTGATTCGGATCGCCGAGTCCTTCGAGATAACCTGTGCAAACTGAAAGACATGGCAACGGACCTTCAAGAGAAAGAAGCATTCGCATTTTTGGATTGGCTGGGCAAACGCTTCTCGGGCTTTTTGGGAATGGAGTAAGGCTATGGAAAAGTTTGACATACAGGCTGATCAAAGACTGATTGCTCGACTCGTTCGAGCCGGCACGCAGGGAAACGCAATCCGCGCACTTCTGGAACTGCTCACCAACAGCGACGATAGTTACAGGCGTCTCGAAGAGAAGAAGACTGAACACGAGGGCAAGATAGAAATACTCTATCGGAGGGAAGGTTTATGCAGGTCATTCACAGTACGCGACTTTGCGGAGGGTATGTCCTATGAGGATTTCACCGCCGCATTTCGCAAATATGGTGCGGCCACGAGCGGACTGAAGGAAGGCAAGTCGGTCACGGGGTTCTTTGGCACAGGGGCGAAAAACGCTCTTGCTAGCATGACGGACGGACGCATCTGCACATTCGCAGACGACAGCTTCAGTGATCTCCGTATCTTTCTGCAAGGGAACTCGCTGAAAGGGGAACTCGACGGCCCCAAACCGGCTACTGAGAAGATTCGAGCTCAATATGGCATTTCCAAAAACGGCACGTGGGCTTACTTTTGCGCTGATCCAGACAAGGGCCAGACAGCCTCACGCTTTGACACGGTCCACAGTGCTTTATCGGATAATTGGCGTCTCAGAAAGATAATGACCAACCCATCGAGGTTCGTGTGGCTGATCGATTTAGACGAGAAGAAGAAGAAACGGCGGCTACGGTATGCCGAGCCGAAAGGCCAGAAACGAGTCGATGAGCAGTTCACTGTTTCATGTGAGAACTACGGTGAGTTTCCCATCCAACTTTCAATCTGGTGCGCTGAATCCGAACTACCGCAGGAGGGAGACGACCGGAGAGGCGGTCTTCTCGTCATTGACGACAACGAAGTTGCCTTGGATATGTCCCTATTCAAGTATGATCGCGAACCGCTGGCGGCCCGTCTTTTCGGCGAAGTCACATTCGGCCGATTCCAGGAGCTTCAAACAAAGGAAGAAGCTGTTCTCGATGAGAAGAGGGAGGGGCTGAACCGGAGCCATCCTGTCTGCAAGGCCGTGATCAGTGCAATCGAGACGCGCATTGAGCAGTTGATCCAAGAAGAATTGCGGCGCCAGAAGGAGCAGCGGAGCCAGATTGATGATGATGAACGGACCAGATACCGCGACGCATTCAAGATTCTTAACGAAATCGCGGAGGCTGAGGCGGAGGAAGTACAGAATCTCGGCCAGGAACCCAACGCACAAGTTCAGCCGCCGCCGAATGGGTTCTGCTTGTACCCCAATTCAGCCCATGTGACGGTTGGCAAACGGTACAGTCTTGAAGTGCGGATTGACACTAACAAGTTCGGCCCCGGTAGCCTTGTGCAGTTGACATCAAGCACGGCAAAACTTGGCATTGTCGGAAACACGGAATTCAAAATCGGCAAGGCACAGAGTGGTCAGATAATGCGGCGGTTTGTCACTGTTCAAGGGTCAGAGGCCGGTGTTCGCGCTACGCTGAGGGCCACAATTGGAAAGAATGTCGCGGAGGCGACGATTTACGTCGATCCGGAGCCAGAGGAGAATCAGTCTCTGTTCAAGGATGGCCTGGTCTTTCGCCCCAGGACATTGACCGTCAGGGCGAACAGGACACGTCACGCCATACTGCGCGTCTATGTCAAGGTTGTGGAGGCAGGCAGCACGATAAGAGTCACGAGTGACCATGAGAGCGTTCACGTCGAGCCGGAGGAAATCGTTGTCAAGGAGACAGACGCTAGCCGCCATGTTGCTGAGTACAAAGTCGACGTTTGGGGAGACGAGCTGGATGTCACAGCCACAGTCTCTGCGGAAACCGAGGCTTGGTGTGCACTCCTTGAAGTCAAGACGCGCATGGAGGAAGAACAAGATCGCCCCAAAGGGCATGGCATGTTCAGTGAACCCGATTACAACCAAGTCGATCCAGAGCCACTAGAGAGAACAAAATACAGTCCGGAAACAGGCAAGATCATTATCTATACGAACTTCCCATCAATTCGACATTATTTGGGTGAGAATCTACGCCACAGGAAGACTTTGGCCGCTCAAGTCTTGATAGCTGACCTCATCGCAGAGCGTTGCTTTTTCGAGTCAGCGCGTAGAAAAAAGCGAGACGTCGCCATAAGTCCAGAAGCTCTCCCGGAACGAATTCAGCGTGATGCACAGGAGCTTTCGAGAAAGCACGGGATGCGGGTGCACAAGGCTCTCGTTGACCAGCGGTTGCTTCAGAAAGATCAAACTGCAATCGTGGCACCGAGTTGATGTCCGCCCGCCCACCGGGGAATAATCGGAGTTGAGTCAGCCTCAACCCATAGGGCATTCGGTTGCGTGACGAGGCGCGCGGGAGATGGCCCCGCGCTCACGCGAGCTGGCTGAACTTCGTGCGCACCTGCGCAAAGTCCGCCCGCCCCAGCCCGCGCCGCTCAGCCAGCTTCAGATACGGCAGCGCGTCCGCATCCAGGTCCCAGTACGCCTTGGCGACGTATGCGTCCAGCGCCACCGGGTCGGTTCCCGCCACCAGCGTCTTGTGCAATGCCACGTCCTCCAGATTGCCGCCCGTCGGCCCGTTCCGCAGCAGGACGCGGTAGCAGTCGATCAGGCTCAGCGTGGGCAGCATGAACGCCGCCAGGTCCACCAGGCTCTGATGGATCTGCTGATGCAGCCGGTTGCGCTCGCCGCCCAGGATTCCGTACCAGTTCTTGAATCCCAGCGTCGCGCCGGTTAGGTCGTGCTGCTTGGCGATGGGCAGGTTGATCACCTTGTCGGCCTCCAGGAACAGCCCAAAGACCTGCCAGCTCTGCAGCACCTCTCCGCCCAGGTTCACCTCGCGGAAGCGCGACGGATCGGGCAGAACCACATCGGCGCCCTCGGCGCGCGCGGCGGCTGCAATGCCCGAGCGGTGGAAGCAACGCTCGGCGTCGTTGCAGCTTACGTCGGTCACAATCACCCGCTTCGCCCCGGCCTGCATGCACTGTTTCACCGTCTCGGCGACCACGTCGGGATTGGTGTTCGCCGCCTGCTCCGGCGTGCGGTCCCACGCGATGTTCGGCTTCAGCACCACCACGTCGCCATGCGCGATGAACCGCCCCACTCCGCCCAGGTCCTCGAAGGCCCGCCGCACCAGCGCGCGCGGATCTGTGGCGTTCGGCCCGCCGCCCTGCACCACCACCATCTCCGGCAGCGCGGCGTCAGCCTCCACCGTGTGATCGCGCCGCGCGTTCGCCGCTGCGGTCGAGCTTGGCAGCGCGCTGTGCTTCGCCAGCCACACCGCCGCCGCCGCCGTGCCCGCACTCGCGCCCGTCAGGCGCAGCAGTTGCAGCATCGCCTCTCGCCGCGTCATCCGGTCCTTTGCGGCTGAATTGCCGGAGGCCGGAGTCTCGAAGCTCGAATTGTCCGCAGCCGGGTTCCCGGAAGCCATCCCCGTCTCCTTACGCAATGCGTTGCTCGATCAGCGCGATCCGCGCCGGATCGTTCGTCCCCAGCCTGTGCTGCGCGTCCGCTGCGGTCGCCAGGTAGGTGATCGGCGTGCCCTTCTGCTCCAGCGTCTGCAGCCCCTTCTCGGCGCGCTTGCGCTCGACGATCCCGGCGCAGGTGGTGTCGATCGCCACCTGGTCCTCGCCCACGATCAGGCCGTTCTCGTTCCACGCGTACTCCGGCCGGTAGCTCGGCCCGCCCTCGTACACCGCGGTCATCATATCGCCCACCACGAAGCGCACCCTCTGGCGGACCTGCGGAACCATGTTGAGGTCGGCGATATAGGGGTTGCACGCCGAGCCGTGCATGGTGCTCGGATTGTTGATGACGCCGTACATATTCTTCATCGCCATGGTCACGCCGACGATATTGTGGCTCTTCAGCACCGGCATATTGATCACCACGTCGCACCGGGTGAAGATCTTCGAAAGTCGCGTCGTCACCGATCCGTAGCGTACCGCCGCGTCCTCATACCCCGCCGTGTCCGAGCCGATGAAGCGCAATGCGCCCGGCGCGTTGGACAGTTTGAACCCGGCCGCTTCCAGTTCGCGGCTGCCGCGGTCCCACACAATGATGTCGCCCGCCTTGATGCCGGCCTGCTGCAACCGCTCGCAGATCGTCGCCACCAATGCCACGCTGGGTGACAGCATGCGGCCCAGCGAGTTCAACTTCAGGCCCACCACCTGGCCCGGCCGCACGATCTGCTTCCACGGCTGGACAGGATTCTGCGCCCCAAAATATGTCTGCATGGCGTGGTCCAGCATGGCAGCCACGCGCTTCTCGTCGGGCGCGGGGCCCGGCGTGCGCAGCTTTGCGTCGCGCACAATCACCACCCTCGACTTCTTCGCCGCGCTCGTCTCGCCCCATGCCAGGTCCGCCCCCGCTCCCAGAACAGCGGCCCCCGCCACCATCTCCTTCACAAACTCACGCCGGTTTTGCATCCTGCCCCTCCGTGCCTCTGGCCCTTCGGTGCGTCAATCCGTTCTCTGCAATTCGTTCTGTACTCTGCAATCTGTCCTGCCGCTCTCTGCGAGCCGTCCTACAGCTTGCCCTCAATCCCGTGCGCCAGCGCCATCAACGCGTCGCTCTCTCCCGGCGCCGCCTCGAAGGCCGTGATCCGCACCAGATACGGCCCTTTGCGGAAGACCACGCTCTGCCCGTACAGCCGCGCGGCATCGCCCAGCGGCACGCTCTTGCTGTCGGCGGTGGGAGGATCGGCGTCGAAGATCGTCTTCGCCCCGTCCGCCGACTTCATGGTGTAGACGTCCACGGTCGCCTCCAGGTTTCCCTGGAACTTGTAGTCCGAGGTCGAGACGCCCACCACGCCGGCGCTGATATATTGCTCCGCCCCGCCGTCGATGTACTGCCACAGATTCGCCGCATCGTAGCTCTGCGTCTTGCCGCTCTTCTCCCAACCCGCGACCGCCCCCGAGGCAGGGAAGGGGTCCACAATCTTCTTCTTGCATCCCACGCCTGCCAGCACCACCACCGTCAGCAATGCAGCGATTGAAGTAACGTTGGACCTCATCATTTTCCTCATCACGACTGTGCCTTTCCCTTTCTTCCAGTCAACAGAATCTGGCTCTCCGGCGACCGGCTCTCTCCTATGCTGGTCACATACACCGCCGGACGCTCCTGCAGCGGGCACGCGTACTCGCACGCTCCACATCCCACGCAGCGGCTGGGATCGACGTGCGGCTGCTTTAGCAGCTTCTTGTTGCCGTCCGCGTCCAGTTCCTCCGCCTCCTGCAGGTAGATCGCCTTGGGCGACACGGGACACCACTCCTGGCACACGATGCAGTCGGTCGCCATGGCCCACGGCAGGCATCGCCCGCGGTCGTAGAACGCCGTCCCCAGCCGCACCGGCGGAGCATTGCCCTGCCCCACGCCCACCACCCAGCCCTTCTCCTGCGGCGTCAGCTTCCAGATCGCCCCCGTGGGACAGACCTCCGAGCAGAGCACGCAGCTCGGCTCGCAGTATCCGATCCTCGATGTCAGTACCGGCGTCCACAGCCCCTCCAACCCTCCCTCGGTTAGCGCCGGCTGCAGCGCATTGTTGGGACACACCTTCATGCACTCGCCGCAGCGAATGCACCGCGATAGAAAGTCCGTCTCATCCAGCGCCCCCGGCGGACGGATCAGCCGCTCGTCCCGGCCCTTTCCCATCGCCGTATTAGCCCGCAGCAGCGGCACTGCCGCAATCCCAGTCACCAATCCCGCCAGCACCTTGCGCCGCGGCAGGTCCGGCCCCGCTACCTCCGCTTCCTTGCGGAAGAAACGGAACTCCAGGCTCTGGTGCGGGCAGGCGTCCAGGCAGTTCATGCACATCAGGCACTCCGCCTTGTGCCACGGAACCGCGCCCACCGGGTCGTCCCCGCCCTGGCAGTGCAGCAGGCAGCGGTTGCATTTGTCGCAACTTGCCGGGTCCTTGTGCAGCCCGAAGACCGACCACTGCGACGCCGCGCCCAGCAGCGCTCCCAGCGGGCAAAGCGCGCGGCACCAGAAGCGAGTCACCCGCAGGTTCGCCGCCAGCAGGATTAAAAAGATCAGCCCCAGATAGACGCCCTGGCGAAAGTGCGGCTGCTTGAAGTTCAACACCGTCGCCGCCAGCGCCGCATGGAGCCCCATGCCCGCCAACTGCACGAATCCCACGCCGCTGTGCCCCATCGCGTTCAGCCCAGCATTCGCCGCGTAGTTCGCGCCGGGCAGAATCGACAGTCCCATCGACCGCACCAGCAGGCTGAACGGGTCGAACCACCCCACCAGCCCCGTTCCGCACGCCGCCGCCACCAGCACCGCAATCAGAATGACGTACTTCGTCCTCTGCCACGGCTTGTAACGGTTCGCCTCGATGCCTTGCTTGCCGCGCTTGCTCTCCGACTTGAAGTTGCCGAAGAAGTGGTGGAGGGTCCCCAGCGGGCAGATCCATCCGCAGAAGAACCGCCCCAGAAAAATCACCGGCAGCAGAATAATCAAGCTCCACAGCAGTCCGCGATAGAGCGCATGGGTCGCCAGCGCATTGCTGAGTGCCGCCAGCGGATCGATCTCGAAGAACAGCCGCACCGGCCAGTGCAACCGCACGTCGCCGCCCGCGCCCACCGTCCCGCGAAACTCCGTCCGCAGCAGCAGGAACAGAAACAGCAGCAGGAAGAAGACCTGCGACGCGCGACGCAGCGCCACCACCCGAGGCCCTCGGCCCCGCTCTCCCGCGAACCATCGTCCCATCTGGAATCTGGCGAACATAGCTCGGACCGACAGCCCCCTCTCCGCGCCAACGCACTGGCCCATTCGAACCATGCCGCGCGGCTGCACGCAATCGCCGCGTCCATTACCAAAGACGCAGCCGCCGCGACAACAGACGCATCAGCCGCCAACAGACGCAGCAGCTTCGGCAATTCCATCAGCCCCGACAGCCTCGAATCGAACCAGGTTCGATTGTTCGCCTCGCACACCACCCCGATCAGTGATGCCCATCACTGCCAACTACGAAGCTCAAGAGGAGAGCCGCATAGATAGTGCGTAAGGAATTGATTTCATGGTGCGCCCGGAGAGATTCGAACTCCCGACCCTTTGGTTCGAAGTCTAATATCTAACTTAGTATCAACAACTTACGCGCCGTGACCGGTAGTCTAAAGTGTTGATAAGTAATGGTGAGGAAGAACGAGGAAGTCTTACTGTGGGGCTATTGTGGGGTCGGCGGTCGCACAACTTACGGCTGCAATGTCTGGATGCTGCTCAGTGGGTAGCGGGGACGACGGGGCTCGAACCCGCGACCTCTGCCGTGACAGTTAGAAGCTGAATCACAACTCATTGATTCTACAGCGCACTGATGGCTCAGAAAGAGCTCAAAACCACCCAAAAACACCCTTCAGCACCCTGATCGAACCCTTAAGAGTTGAAGAAAGCAGAGGTCAAGAGCCGCCGCAGGGGAACGCTCATGGTGTGGCAATGAATGCAGTTTTAAAGCTCATAGACAAAATTCGCGAAATTATGCCATCCCACGAAAGTTGTAGAATGCGCACGAAACTTTCATGGAATCGACATGATAAACATGTCTACTAGCTACAGTAGACGACGGCCTACGGGACCGGCGTTATCTGAAGCAAACACTGCAATAACCCCATGTTGCATTTAGCTCGGGCCGCAATGGCGTGGGCAATCCTGTCTGTGTGCATTTCAGCGTAAAG